>NZ_FMXF01000001.1:262532-1072843 GCF_900103435.1 Sinorhizobium sp. NFACC03 | reverse complement strand
GATTACTCGACGATCGAGGCAACGATGCCTGCGCCGACGGTACGGCCACCTTCGCGGATCGCGAAGCGCAGCTTTTCTTCCATCGCGATCGGAACGATCAGCTCGACGGCAACGGTGACGTTGTCGCCCGGCATGACCATTTCCGTACCTTCCGGCAGCGTCACGATGCCCGTCACGTCCGTCGTGCGGAAGTAGAACTGCGGACGGTAGTTCGTGAAGAACGGCGTATGACGGCCGCCTTCTTCCTTCGTCAGGATGTAGGCTTCGGCCATGAACTTCTTGTGCGGCTTGACCGAACCCGGCTTGCACAGGATCTGGCCACGTTCGACACCGTCACGGTTAACACCACGGATCAGCGCGCCGATGTTGTCGCCGGCCTGGCCCTGGTCGAGCAGCTTGCGGAACATTTCAACGCCCGTAACCGTCGTCTTCGACGTGTCGCGGATGCCGACGATTTCAACTTCTTCGCCGACCTTGACGATACCGCGCTCAACGCGACCGGTCACAACCGTACCACGGCCCGAGATCGAGAACACGTCTTCGATCGGCATCAGGAACGGCTGGTCGATCGGACGCTCCGGCGTCGGGATGTAGGCGTCAACAGCGGCCATCAGCTCGCGGATCGCGTCTTCGCCGATCTTCTTGTCCGAATCTTCCAGAGCTGCAAGAGCCGAGCCCTTGATGATCGGAATGTCGTCGCCCGGGAATTCGTAGGACGACAGAAGTTCGCGAACTTCGAGTTCGACGAGCTCGAGAAGCTCGGCGTCGTCAACCTGGTCGACCTTGTTGAGGAACACGACGATTGCCGGAACGCCAACCTGGCGGGCGAGCAGGATGTGCTCGCGGGTCTGCGGCATCGGGCCGTCAGCAGCCGAGCAAACCAGGATCGCGCCGTCCATCTGAGCCGCACCGGTGATCATGTTCTTGACGTAGTCGGCGTGGCCGGGGCAGTCAACGTGAGCGTAGTGACGGTTCGGCGTCTCGTACTCAACGTGGGCCGTCGAAATGGTGATACCACGGGCCTTTTCTTCCGGCGCAGCGTCGATCTGGTCATACGCCTTGAACTCGCCGAAGTACTTCGTGATCGCTGCGGTCAGCGACGTCTTGCCATGGTCAACGTGGCCAATCGTGCCAATGTTAACGTGCGGCTTGTTGCGCTCAAATTTGCTCTTTGCCATGGGTACGTTTCCTGTGGTCAAGTATGAATGATCAGCCGGCAGGGCCGGTTTGTGGAGCCGTTTAAGGGTTTCAGGGGATTTGCGCAAGACTTAATTGCGTACGCCCGGACCGGTCGCCGACGGCCTTTTCCTGCCGATATGTAAGAACGCTGAAGCGCCGACACAAGGGCAGGCATGCGCGATTCACGGATCGCTCCGCAAGCAAGACAAACAATGACTTACCGCGAAGCGTTGGAGCATCGGATTAATTCGGATAAGGAGGCTGTTCGCTGCTGGAGCGGGTAGCGGGAATCGAACCCGCGTATTCAGCTTGGAAGGCTGCTGCTCTACCATTGAGCTATACCCGCGGGCCTTCGATCCAGAAGCAGAATGGTGGAGGGAGTTGGATTTGAACCAACGTAGGCTGAGCCAACGGATTTACAGTCCGTCCCCTTTAACCACTCGGGCATCCCTCCATTATTCTGTCGGGATCTTTCGACCAAGCATTTGAGATCGTGAGACAACCAGCGACGCGTCGTTGCCGCCTCTCGATCTGTGGCCGGGTATATGACCGCCCTCTTTCCTCCTGTCAACACGGGTCAGTGGAAAATTTCCGAATTTCTCCACAGCGACAATTCCGGACCGCTCATCGAAAACCATTTCGCCACGCCTGCAACCCCTCTATAAGACGCCCATGAGCAAAGATCACACCGGCGACAAGAGCGCCAAGGACACCCATTACGCCAACCTCAGGCGCGCCCACCGCGACGCCAAGCGGGAACGCGGCGAAATCCCAACGCCAAAACAGGAGAAGCGCCGCAAGGCGCCGGCCGACTGGAAGCCACCGCAGCTCGCGCCCGAGCAGGTTCTGCTCTACGGCCTGCATACGGTTCGCGCCGCCCTCGACAATCCGGCGCGCCAGTTCGTTCGCCTCAGCGTGACGCCGAACGCCGCTGCAAGATTGGAGCTCGACGAGCTTTCGGCCCTACCCTTCCCGGTCGAAACCGTGACGCCGCAGGATCTCGACAAGATCCTCGGCCCCGACGCGATCCACCAGGGCGTGATGCTCGAGACGCGCCCCTTGCCGCATCGCAAGCTCGAAGCGCTTCGCGACTGCCCGCTGATTCTGGTGCTCGACCAGGTGACCGATCCGCACAATGTCGGCGCCATCATGCGTTCCGCCGTCGCCTTCGACGCCGGCGCGCTGATCACCACCATGCGCCACAGCCCGACCGAATCGGGCGTTCTCGCCAAATCCGCCTCGGGCGCGCTGGAAATGATTCCCTATATCCAGATCACCAACCTTGCGGATGCCATCGAAGAACTTCACCGGCTGGGCTTCCAGACGATCGGCCTCGATTCGGAAGGGCCGCAGCCGCTTGAAGGAACATTCAGCGGTGAGAAGATCGCGCTCGTTCTCGGCTCCGAGGGCAAGGGACTGCGGCAGAAGACCCGTTCGATCGTGACGGACCTTGCCCGCCTCGACATGCCGGGCGCGATCAAGTCGCTGAACGTATCGAACGCGGCAGCAATCGCCATGTATGCTGCGCGCCAGTTCCTGAACCGCTGACATCGACGCGCAGCCGGCCGCCCATGGCGACGACCAAGCGGGCGGCGGCATCACCCCACACTGAGGTGGCTGCAAGGGCCGGCGCATTGACGCGAAAATGTGCCTGTGGAAATCTCCGCGCGTTGGGATCGGAGAGCTCCATGGTCGTCGCAGTTGCGTCACGCGTTCCTATGTTTCGGCTGCTGGTTTTGGGTGCAGTCTGCCTCGCTTCACACACCGCCTTCGCCGCCGGCGACATCGATCCCGGGATCATCGCGGCGCAGGCGGGCGCCTATCTGGTCGCGCCGCTCGATGGCGCCGATGGATGCAAGCTCACCCTCACCGCCGATGAGGCGATCGGCGGCTACGCAGTTACCGGAGCCGAGGGTTGCGCCAAGAGCCTGCCAAGCCTTGCCGACGTCGCCGCCTGGAATTTCGACGGGAACGGCGGCCTGCTGCTGATCGACGTCCTGCGAAAAGTCCATGCCCGCTTTGAAGAGAGGGAGGGATCCCCGCTCCTGACGAACGGCGAGGACGGGCCTCGACTGGCCCTTGTAACCGCGGTGGACGGCATCTCGCACCTGCCGGCGCCGGCAAACATGAAAGGCGCGTGGCAGATGAAACGGCCCGGCGGAACCGCCATCTGCCATGTGCGCTTTGCGGAGGCTGCCGACAGTGACGGCAATCTCGCACTGTCCGTCGAAGAGCCATGCGATAGCGCCGTCAGAAAATTGAAACTGAAGAGCTGGACGGCGAACGGCCTTGGCATAACCCTGCTCGGCGAAGACGGCAGCTCGCTCGCTTTCACCGCCACACCTTCCGGCTTCGAGAAAGACCGTAATGAGGGCGGCAAGCCGCTGCTCCTCGTCAGAAACTGACCAATTGCCCCGTAGGGCTCAGCGGCGTGCTCATGCCGGCCGCCGTCGGGCAGCCGTCGCGCAGCTTCTTCCAGGTGGAGACGTTGAGGTTCATTTCGCAGCGCGCCATATAGACGTTGCCGTCGACCTTTAGGCAGGCGATCTGTCCGAGCTCATATTTCGAACCGTCGCGGTTGCGGCACGTGCAATTGTGTGCGCGCGCCGCGTCGGCGGCGAACAGTGCAGCCACCGCAGCGGTCATGCCCAACAGAATTGTCCGCCGGTCCACCATCGATGCATTATAAAGCAGATTGTGAAATCCCAAAACGGACAATGCCGGCTGCGTTTGCAACCGGCACCGTCCGCACGCAGGGCCTGGGCCCCTCCACCGGATCACGTCAGTGACCCGCTGAATCTATATGTTAGCTCGCCAGGCGAAGGACGTTGCCTTCCGCGATGGTCTTTTCAGCCTCAGCGATCGCAAACTGCTTGGAGTCGGCGCTGAGGTTGAGGCCTTCGGCACGGACAAATTCCACATCTGTGACGCCCAAGAAGCCGAAGACCGTCTTCAGGTAGGATTCCTGGTGGTCCATGACGGCAGCCGGACCGGCGGAGTAGTGACCGCCACGGGTCGAGGCGACGATGATCTTCTTGCCCTTGGCGAGGCCTTCCGGACCATTTTCGGTGTAGCGGAACGTCTTGCCGGAGACGGCGATGCGGTCGATCCAGGCTTTCAGCTGGCTCGGGATGCCAAAGTTGTACATCGGGGCGCCGATGACGACCGTGTCGGCCGCCAGGAATTCTTCGAGCATGTCGCGGCCAAGCTTGACGTCGGCGGCAAGGTCGGCATCCACGCCCGCGAGATCGGCGGGAGCCATGATCTGGGCGCCGGTCAAATGCGGGAGCGAGCTGGCGGCGAGGTCACGATAGGTCACGGTGGCATCCGGGCGGTCAGCCTTGATCTGAGCGGCGAGTGCGGCCGTCAGGCGACGGGAAACCGAGTGATCGCCGAGGATACCAGAGTCGATATGAAGAACGTTCATGGGAACACCTTTGTGTTTGCGTTGCGGTGCTCCACATATGAGCGGAAAACAATCGACCGATAAGCCAGCGGATATTTGACATACTGTTTCCAGACGGAAACAATCGGGCAAAGCATCCGGACCTCGGAGACAGGACAATGCAGGATCTGAACGATCTCGGGCTCTTTGCCGCCGTCGTGCGCAACAACGGCTTCAGCGCTGCCGCACGCGATCTCAATATACCCAAATCCAAACTCAGCAAACATGTGGCCCGCCTCGAGGAACAGCTCGGCGTGCGGTTGCTTGAACGTTCGACCCGCAAGCTGCGTGTCACCGACATCGGCCGGGTTTTCTATGAACATTGCCAGGGGCTGCTCGACGGCGTCGCGGCCGCCGAAGCCGAAATTGCGGCGGTGCGGGCTGAACCTTCGGGCACCGTCAGGCTCGCCTGCCCACTCGGCTTCACCCCGATGCTCGCGGATATCCTGCCGGCGTTTCACCGGCGTTATCCCGGCGTGCGGCTCCTGATCACCGCCACCAACCGGCGCATCGACCTGATCGAAGAACGGATCGATGTGGCGCTCCGCGCCCGCGGCCAGCTCGATACCGACAATCAGCTGATCATCCGCAAATTCGGCGAGGTTCGCGAGCGGCTCGCCGCTAGCCCGACGTTCCTTGCCCGCTCGGGCGACATCACCATCGACAACCTCAGCCAGCAGGCGACGCTGTCGATGAACGAACAACACCCGACCGACGTCTGGCGGCTCGTCTCATCCGACGGAAACACGACGGAAATCTCCCATCGTCCGATCATCGGCTGCAGCGACTTCCTGATCCTCGAACGGGCCGCGATCGAAGGCATGGGCGTGGCGCTGTTGCCGGACCATATCTGCGAGCGCGCCTTCCGCGCCGGCGTGCTCGTGCCGGTGCTGCCGGAATGGACCTCGAACGACGTCGTGGTGCACCTCGTCTTCCCGTCTCGCCAGGGCATGCTGCCGGCGACCCGGGCGCTGATCGACTATCTCGCCGAAAACCTTCTCAACGCCCTGCAGAAATGCCGGGAGGTTCCGATGCGCATGGCCCCCTCGTTCGACATCTGACATCGCGAGGCAGTCCCGCTCAGCACCGGCAAATCATCAAGACATTGCCGTCGGGGTCGCGGATCGTGAACCATTGCTCGAATTGCACCGGCGTGACGATCTCGACACCGAGGGCGACCGCGTGATGATGTGCTGCAGCCACATCTTCGGTATCGAAATGAAAGAGCGGCGCATCCTGCGGCCTCCCGAGAGCGAATATTCTCGCATCGAGAATCAATCGTGCGCCGCTACCCTTTGGAAAGACCGCGAGGTGGCCGTGCACGGTTTCCGGTTCGACGACCTGGATCGGCTGGCCCGTTTTTATGGCGATCCTTGCTGAACGTGATTGACTGCTCAATTCGCAGCTTCGCCCCGCGTCTCAAATCCGAATGCGGTTAAAGCTTCAAAAAATGCGCGATTTCAGCAGAAAAAGGCAGATGTGGTGCCCCCAGAGAGACTCGAACTCCCGACCTACTGATTACAAATCAGCCGCTCTACCAACTGAGCTATAAGGGCACTTGCTGCGGTGGGAGTTACCATAATCTCATCCGGTGTAAAGCAAAATTGCGAATTCTCCCAATTTTCAGATGCGTTCGGCTTCGGGCCATGCCAGAAACGATGGACAGAGATCGCCGCAAGCGGCATGCAACGCATCGAACGGACTAGAGTTGATGGCCCGAACGTTCAATTCCTTCGCCTTCCTCGCCTCTTCTGCGGAGGAGGCGCAAAAGGCTGCGGCTGATCTCAAGGCGATCTATGGTGACAACGATCCGGCGAAGGCCGACGTGATCGTGGCGCTCGGCGGTGACGGCTTCATGCTGCAGACGCTGCACCAGACCATGAACAGCGGCAAACTGGTCTACGGCATGAACCGCGGCTCCGTCGGCTTCCTGATGAACCGCTACAGCACCGAGAACCTGACGGACCGCATCTGCCAGGCAGTCGAGAACGCGTTCCATCCGCTGGAGATGCAGACGACCGACGTCTACGGCGAGAGCTTCATGGCGCTTGCGATCAACGAAGTCTACCTCTTCCGCCAATCGTACCAGGCTGCAAAGCTTCGCGTCCTCATCGACGGGAAGACAAGGCTCGAGGAGCTGACCTGCGACGGCCTGCTGGTGGCGACACCAGCAGGTTCCACCGCCTACAACCTCTCCGCTCACGGCCCGATCCTGCCACTCGAAGCACCGCTTCTGGCCATGACGCCGGTCAGCGCCTTCCGTCCACGCCGCTGGCGCGGCGCGCTCTTGCCGAACCATGTCACGGTCGAGATCGAAATCCTGGAAGCCGACAAGCGGCCGGTGAACGCCGTGGCGGACCATCAGGAAGTAAAGTCGGTGGTCAAGGTGCGGATCGCCGAATCGGAGAACATGACGGCGCGCATCCTCTCGGATCCCGATCATTCCTGGTCGGACCGCATCCTAGCCGAGCAATTTTCGAACTGAACGCACGTTCTCCGCGCGGTATGTTATGATCCTCCATGGCTCGTTTTCCGACGGCTAATGCATGTTTCCTTTAATCGTACCCGATTAAAGGACAAAAACATGCAGCAATTCAAAGTGCTACAGCGACCTTTGCGCGTCTGAAAAGACGCGCGGCGCTGTAGGAGCGAGGCGGCAGCGGAGCTGCGGTTTGAAAGGACGACAATCCCCAATGCAAAGATCCGCCCTCCTCGCGCTCCTCCTGTTCGTGAGCACCGCCGGCGCCAAGGCCGAGGACGCCAACGTCGTGCCGCCGCAGGCTACCTTTGTCACGAGCACCGGCTACTGGGAGGAAAGCGGAGCGCCGCTTTCATCACTCGACCCCAATGCCGCCGCCGAGAAGCAAAGCGACGCCCGCCGCGGTTACTACAAGCTGATCGCGCTTCGCCAGACGGATGGCACCGCACAGGTCCATCTGCAGCAGATCGAAGCGACGCCAGCCGGACCGGTGGTGGTTTCCTCGGCGGAGCTCGAAGAGTTCTCGGCGCTCAAGCCTATGTCACCGACATTCGCCCGGAGACCTCAACCGGCGTCACCGCGCAGCCGGGCATGTTCGCGACCGTCTATCTGAAGACAGATCCGACCGCCCGCGAACCGGAGACCTGGACCGTGCTCATCGATGATCTCGGCGACATCAAGGTCGAGCGCGCTTCGAACTGAGCAAAAGAAAAGGCCGGGTGCGAACCACCCGGCCTTCTTCAATTCAAGAACTCTCGCAGCGACGCTTAGTTCAAATCGTCGACGACTGCATCCGCGCCACCGCTGACACGGTGCGCAAGCGCCGCCTCCATGAACTCGTTGAGCTCGCCGTCGAGCACATCGCCCGGTGCGGTGCTCTCGACCCCGGTGCGCATGTCCTTGACCAGCTGGTAAGGCTGCAGAACGTAGGAGCGGATCTGGTGGCCCCAGCCGATATCCGTCTTTGACGCAGCCTCGGCGTTTGCCGCCTCTTCGCGCTTCTTCAACTCCGACTCGTAGAGACGCGCACGCAGCATGTCCCAGGCCTTGGCCCGGTTCTTGTGCTGTGAGCGCTCCTGCTGGCACTGCACAACGATACCGGACGGCATATGCGTAATACGCACAGCCGAGTCGGTCGTGTTGACGTGCTGGCCACCGGCACCAGACGACCGGTAGGTGTCGATGCGGCAGTCACTCTCGTTGATGTCGATCTGGATCGAATCGTCGACCACCGGGTAGACCCAGATCGACGAGAACGAGGTGTGGCGGCGCGCATTGCTGTCATAGGGCGAAATGCGAACGAGGCGATGCACGCCCGATTCGGTCTTCAGCCAACCATAGGCATTGTGGCCCTTGACGAGCAGCGTCGCAGACTTGATGCCGGCTTCTTCACCGTCCTGGATTTCAAGAAGCTCGACCTTATATCCCTGGCGCTCGGACCAACGGGTGTACATGCGCAGAAGCATGTTGGCCCAGTCCTGGCTTTCGGTGCCGCCGGCGCCGGAATGCACTTCGAGATAGGTGTCGTTCTGATCGGCCTCGCCAGAAAGCATGGCCTCGACCTGCTTCTTGGCCGCTTCGTTGCGCAGTTCACGCAGCGCCTGTTCGGCATCCGCGATGATCGCCGCGTCGCCCTCTTCCTCGCCGAGCTCGATGAGTTCGATGTTGTCGTTGAGCTGCTGCTCGAAGCGGCGCAGGCCATTGATGCCGTCGTCGAGTTGCTGGCGCTCGCGCATCAGCTTCTGTGCTTCCGAAGCATCGTTCCACAAGGTCGGATCTTCCGCCTTGTTGTTCAACCAGTCCAGTCGTCTTACCGCCTGATCCCAGTCAAAGATGCCTCCTCAGCAGGCTTATGGCCTGCTTGATTTCGTCGACAATGTTCTCGATTTCGCTGCGCATAATCCTGCTTCTTGTGAACCCGATATGAAATTGAGCGTCAAATAGCGATGCCCGCCGCTGATGTAAAGGCGGCGGGCATCGCGAGAGGGGAAAGGCTTAGAACAGACCGTTGGAGCCCGAGGTCACCGCCTGGTTCGCCTGCGGCGAGTTCTTCAGGATTTCCTCTGGCGGCACGTATTGATCGAGCCCGCCGATGACCGAGAAGGTGTCAGCCGGGCCGGTGCCGGGCTTGAAGGCCTCGATGATCGTGTCCGGCTCACCCTCTTGGGCGGCCATGCCGGTCTTGCGGTTGACGGCGACCATGCTCATGCCCTCGGGAACAACGAACTTGCTCGGGCGGGTGTCCTTGACGGCTTCCTGCATGAAGTCGTTGAAGATCGGCACTGCGAGGCTGCCGCCGGTGGCACCGCGGCCGAGCGGGGCCGGATTGTCGAAGCCGAGGTAGAGGCCGGCAACCATGTCGGGCGTGTAGCCGACGAACCAGGCGTCCTTTTCGTCATTGGTCGTGCCGGTCTTGCCGGCAACCGGACGATCGAGTTTGATCTTGCCGGCGGCCGTGCCGCGCAGCACCACGCCCTCCATCATCGACGTGATCTGGTAGGAGGTCATGGGGTCGAGCACCTGCTCGCGATTGTCGGTCAGGACAGGTTCTTCCTGGCTCTGCCAATCACCCGCATTGCAGTTGTCGCAGGTACGGTCCTCATGCCGGAAAATCGTCTTGCCGTAGCGGTCCTGAATACGGTCGATCAGCGACGGCTTGATCTGCTTGCCGCCGTTGGCGAGCACTGAATAGGCCGAGGCCATGCGCAGAACCGTCGTTTCGCCGGAGCCCAGCGACATCGCGAGCAGCGGCGGCATCTTGTCGTAAATGCCGAAACGCTCGGCATATTCGGCAACCAGGTTCATGCCCATGTCGTTGGCGAGGCGAACCGTCATCAGGTTGCGCGACTTCTCGATGCCGAGGCGCAGCGTCGACGGACCGGCCGAGCCGCCGCCATAGTTTTCCGGACGCCAGACCTGACCGCCCGCGACGATTTCGATCGGGGCATCGAGGATGACCGATGCCGGCGTGTAGCCGTTGTCGAGTGCTGCGGCGTAGACGAAGGGCTTGAAGGACGAACCCGGCTGACGCATCGCCTGCGTCGCGCGGTTGAATTCCGACTGGCCATAGGAGAAGCCGCCGACCATCGCCAGAACACGGCCGGTCTGCGGGTCCATGGCGACCAGGCCGCCCTGCACCTTCGGCGGCTGGCGCAGGCGATATTCGCCCTTTTCGGCGAGCGGCTCGACGTAGACAACGTCGCCGGCGCCAAAGACGCCCTCAGGAGACTTCGCCGACTTGCGGTCGCCAGTCGCCGAACGATAGGCCCACTGCATGTTCTTCGCGGAGATGTGTCCCGTGACGCGCTCGGCCACGATCTTGCCCGAAGCTTCCTTCTCCGGCTGGATGCCGATCTCGGCGCCCTGTGCGTCGACAGAGAGAACAACCGCGAGCTTCCACTCCGGCACATCGCTGAAGGCAACGACCGCGCCGAGCGGCTCACCCCAATCGCCACCGATCTCGATCGACTTGACCGGACCATGGAAGCCTCGGCGCTCGTCGTAGGTCAGCAGACCCGCCTGCAGCGCCTTACGCGCCGCGATCTGCAGACGCGGATCGAGCGAGGTGCGAACCGACAGGCCGCCCTCATAGAGCGCGTTGTCGCCATATTTCTGAATGATCTGCCGGCGGACTTCCTCGGCGAAGAAATCTGACGCGAAGAGATGCGCGCCGCCGCGGCGCGGGTTGACACCGAGCGGCTGCTTCTTGGCTTCTTCGCCGTCGGCCTTGGTGACATAGCCGTTCTCGACCATGCGGTCGATCACCCAGTTGCGGCGTTCGATGGCGGCTTCGGTCTTGCGGAACGGATGATAGTTGGCCGGTCCCTTCGGCAGTGCTGCGAGATAGGCGGTCTCGGCAATGGTAAGCTCGGTCACCGACTTGTCGAAATAGGTCAGCGCCGCACCGGCAATACCGTAGGAATTCAGGCCGAAGAAGATCTCATTGAGATAGAGCTCAAGGATTCGGTCCTTGCTGTAGGCCTGCTCGATGCGGAACGAAAGGATTGCTTCCTTGACCTTGCGGTCGATCGTCTGGTCCGAGCTCAGCAGGAAGTTCTTTGCCACCTGCTGCGTGATCGTCGACGCCCCAACCGGGCGGCGGCCGGAGCCGAAGTTCTGCAGGTTCACCGCGATGGCGCGGGCGAGACCGGTGATATCGACACCCGGATGCTGATAGAAATTCTTGTCTTCGGCCGAGATGAAGGCTGCCTTGACGCGATCAGGAATCGCCTGGATCGGCAGATAGAGACGCCGCTCGCGGGCATATTCCGCCATCAGCGCGCCATTGCCGGCATGAAAGCGCGTCGTTACAGGCGGCGAGTATTTCGCCAGCACCTCGTAGTCCGGTAGATCCTTGGTGACGACGCCCAGATAAAGCGCCACGGCTCCAGCCACGCCAAGCAGCAGAAACGCACCAATCCCGAAGAAATATCCAATCAGCCTGATCATCAGTCAGATACCGGTACCTTAATTATCGTTCAATTGCCGGACCGCCGAGCGACAGTCCATGCGCTGTCCCGCCGGCTTAATTGCGTCGGTCCGACCAAACTCTTCCGTCAGAAATCGTCTGGCATCGCAGCAACCCGCTAAGCCCGGCTCCTCATATGGCGAGGAACCCCGGGCTTCAACTCGTTTCTCAACAAATCCGGGCGCAATTCCGGTTAGGTCCCGGAATGTGCGTAAAATAGGGCTGTTTTCGATTATCGCGTGCGCATCCAGTTGAAAAGCATAACGCTGTTACCAAGGCGACACAAATCACTTCGTTCCTGGGCATGCCTTCAAACGTCAGCCGCCGCTGGCAACCGCCTGCTCGCGATAACGCTGAACCGCGACGGCAAGACGCTCCGAAACCTTCTTGCGCCATTCCGGATCCAGCAGCAATTTCTCATCCTCCTTGTTCGACAGGAAGCCCAGTTCCAGCAGGATCGACGGCACGTCGGGTGCCTGCAACACGCGGAACCCGGCGAAGCGGTGCGGGTTGTTGATGAGATTGATCTGACCTTCGAAAGAGGAAACGACTGCGCGCGCCATGTTGACCGAAAAGGCCTGCGTCTCGCGGCGGGTCAAATCGATCAGGATATCGGCGACCTCCGCGGGCTCGCTCTGAAGCGGTACACCGGCGATTTCGTCCGAAAGGTTTTCGCGAGCGGCAAGGCTTGCCGCCAGATGGTCCGACGCCTTGTCGGAGATCGTATAGACCGTAGCGCCGCGGATGTCCTTCTGGCGGAGCGCATCGGCATGGAGCGAGATGAAAAGATTGGCGCCCTTGTTCCTGGCAATCTGTACGCGCTGCGGCAGCGAGAGAAAAACATCCTTGTCGCGGGTGAGAAAAGCCTCGATCCCGGCACTCTTGTTCAGGGCCTCGACGAGATCCTGGGCAAAGGCCAGCGTGACGTGTTTCTCTTCCGTTTTCGTCTCGGCGGCAAGCGCACCGGTGTCGATGCCGCCGTGGCCGGCATCGATCGCGATGATGAAGGGGCCGCCGTCTTTCGTGGGCGCAACGGCCACAGGTCTGTCGGTTTTCGTCGCAGCGACGGAACCGGTCCATTGCTGTTCGCCGAGAAGTGCATCGAAGCGCGTCTGGTCGACCCGTTCGGCGTCGATAACCAGGCGGTAGCCCTTGCCCCCCTCCTCCGCGATCACCTCCGCATGGGTTACCGCAACAGGCCCCTTCGCGGAAAGAACGATACGGGAATTGCCCGCGCCCATGCCGCCGTAGCGGATCGCGTCGAACAGGCCGCGCGGTTGGAGACTATCCGCCTTCAGGCCGAAGGCTGTTTCCGGCAGGTCGACGACTACGCGAACGGGGTCGGCCACGTAATGAACGGAAAAATCCGGCTTGCGGTCGAACTCGACGACGACCCGGGTGCGCGCGTCGTCGCCGGCGATCCGCGCGCCAAAGGCGAGCAACGGGCCCGGCTCGGCAGCACGAGCGGCCGGCACGCTCAGGAGGAGACCGCCGACGAGCACCGAAGCACCGAACAAACGCCAACCCATCCGCGACATCAACGACAACAGCGAACCGCGCATACAAACCGCCAAAGGCTTCACCTTGGGCTCCCCGCCACTTTCTCAAAACCAGACGGCGGCCGATGCGGCCACCAAACGCATACCTTGATCAATGAACCCTTATGGTTAATCAAAGCTTGACAAAGGCCATCTTCCACCTCGCACCGGCGCCATCGATTCATCATTTGCCGGCCTACTCCACGTGGACAAGCGAATCGATCATTATTGTGGCGGCACGGGCTTTTCCCTTGCCAATGTGACATAGAAAACATAAAAGCGTCACAAGGAGAAAGTGTTGACGGGATAGAACAGTCGACCGGGCAGCCGGAGCTTCTCCAAAGCTTGGCGCCAGGGAGTGGTCGAACCGGATCAACCGGTTAAACGCATCGCACTTCCGCGGTCGCAAGGTGTTCATCCGCCGTCGCTGCATTTCCTCCTCGTACACTGGATCGCAAATTTCCGGCGGTGGCCGGAGTTCTTGATGGTGATTTTTCACCAACGCCCGCAAGCGGGCGAATTCATTGGGTCTTCATGAGACCTTGGACATTGGCATTCTTGTTTGGTCATTGATGTTGACTCAGCAGTATCGGTCAGAAGTAGAGCGTCCCCGGGACACAGGTGTTCCGGCTGTCGTCTGGCTGCTGCACCATCGCCTGCACCAAACAGGAACTTTCATATCCGGCGCACCTTCCGACGTGTTTGGCAGTCTTCCCAAGGAAGCAGGTCTGTCTCCCGTTCCGCTGGTGCGCCGAGGAGCACAGCTTAGATGGCAGAGAAAATGCTTATCGATGCGTCTCACTCCGAGGAGACGCGCGTCGTTGTCGTACGCGGGAACCGCATAGAAGAGTTCGACTTCGAGTCGGAACATAAGAAGCAAATCCGCGGCAATATCTATCTGGCGAAGGTCACCAGAGTGGAGCCTTCGCTGCAGGCCGCCTTCGTCGACTACGGCGGTAACCGCCACGGATTTCTGGCCTTTGCCGAAATTCACCCCGACTACTACCAGATTCCGCTTGCCGACCGTCAGGCACTGCTGAAGGCCGAAGCCGAAGAAGCGCGACGCGACGACGACATCGAACATGTCGAAACCGCCCCGGCGCCGGCGAGCGAACTTTCCGTTCCCGTCGACCTCGAGGTCGTAGCGGAGACCGAAGTCGAGGCGCAGCCGGCAGAAGCCGTCGCCGCCGAACCGGTGGTCGAAGAGGAAGTGCCGGCCGAAAAGCCCAAGGCAAAGCCGAAGCGCACCCGCAAGACCAAGGCCAAGGCTGCGGAAGAAGCGGCTGCCGCTTCCGTCGATGGCGACGAAAGCAACGGCGGCGAAATGGCCGCGATGGTCGATACCGACGCGATCTCCGAAGACGTCGACAGCCGCCGTCGCCATGACGACGACGACGATGATGACGACAGCCACGATGGCGAAAAGGAAATCATCGAATCCGTCGGCGCCGAAGACGCCATGGAAGAGGTTCCGGATCGCCAGGTCCGCAAGCCGCGCAAGCAGTACCGCATTCAGGAAGTCATCAAGCGTCGCCAGATCCTGCTCGTCCAGGTTGCCAAGGAAGAGCGCGGCAATAAGGGCGCGGCGCTGACGACCTACCTGTCGCTGGCCGGCCGCTACTCTGTCCTGATGCCGAACACGGCACGCGGCGGCGGCATCTCCCGCAAGATCACCAACCTGCAGGACCGCAAGCGCCTGAAGGAAATCGCGCGCGGCCTCGAAGTGCCGCAGGGCATGGGCGTCATCCTGCGTACCGCGGGTGCGAATCGCACCAAGGTCGAGATCAAGCGCGACTTCGAATACCTGATGCGCCTGTGGGAAAACGTCCGCACGCTGACGCTGAACTCCACGGCCCCCTGCCTCGTCTATGAGGAAGGCAGCCTGATCAAGCGCTCGATCCGCGATCTCTACAACAAGGATATCGGCGAGATCATCGTTTCCGGCGAGGAAGGTTACAAGGAAGCCAAGGGCTTCATGAAGATGCTGATGCCGAGCCACGCCAAGGTGGTTCAGCCCTATCGCGACGTGCATCCGATCTTCTCGCGCTCCGGTATCGAAGCGCAGCTCGACCGCATGCTGCAGCCGCAGGTGACGTTGAAGTCCGGTGGCTACATCATCATCAATCAGACCGAAGCGCTGGTTTCGATCGACGTCAACTCCGGCCGTTCGACGCGCGAGCACTCGATCGAAGACACGGCGCTGCAGACGAACCTGGAGGCTGCCGAAGAAGTGGCGCGCCAGCTGCGCCTGCGCGACCTTGCCGGCCTCGTCGTCATCGACTTCATCGACATGGAAGAAAAGCGCAACAACCGCGCCGTCGAGAAGAAGCTGAAGGACTGCCTGAAGAACGATCGCGCCCGCATCCAGGTCGGCCGCATCTCGCATTTCGGCCTGCTCGAAATGTCGCGTCAGCGCATTCGCGCCTCGGTGCTCGAATCGACGATGCAGACGTGCCCGCACTGCAACGGCACTGGTCATGTTCGCTCGCAGTCCTCCGTCGCCCTGCACGTGCTGCGCGGCGTCGAGGAACATCTGCTGAAGAACACCACGCACGACATTACCGTGCGCACCATCCCGGATATCGCGCTCTACCTGCTCAACCAGAAGCGCGGCACGATCATGGACTACGAAGCCCGCTTCGGCGTCTCGATCATCATCGAGGCTGACGCCCATGTCGGCGCGCAGCACTTCGCGATCGATCGCGGCGAACCGGTCGAAAACCCGGTCAAGATCGAGCAGCTCCTGCACTTCCAGCCGGAGCCGGAAGAAGAAGAAGACGTCGTGATCGAAGAGGATCTCGACGAAGAAGAAGCCGAAGTAGTCGTCAGCGAGCCGCGCCAGGAGCAGCCGAAGGCTGCCCAATCCTCCGACGACCAGAGTGGACGCAAGCGCAAGCGCCGTCGCCGCCGTCGCGGCAAGGGTGGCCAGCAGGCCGAAGGTGCCGTCGGCCAGGCGTCCGAAGCGGCAGGCGATGTCGATGACGACGCCGACGAAGGTGATGCGGACGACGAGGGTGTCGATGCCGAAGCCACAACCGCTGACGGCGAGCAGAAGCGCAAGCGTCGCCGCCGCGGCAAGCGCGGTGGCCGCCGCAATCGTCCGGAGGGCGAAGGTGAAGGCGAAGGCCAGATCGAGGCCGATGCCGAAGGTGACGACGCCGACGAGCCCGAAGCCGTAGACGCGCCGGCCGTTGCCGCAGAGATCGAAGTAGCCGTCGCCGTCGAGGAAACCGCGGCAGTCGTCGCGGAAGCCGAGGCTGTCGAGGCCAAGCCGGCCAAGCCGAAGCGGACCCGCAAGAAGGCGGTAAAGGCCGAAGAACCGGTCGCAACCGTCGATGAAGTCGCTCAGGCGGTTATCGAAGACCAGCCGGCAGGCGTCGATGTCGCCGCCGAGGCGGTGGAAGAGGCTGCGGCCGACCTCGCGGAAACCAAGCCGGCACGCGCGAACCGCGACCTTTCGAAGATCGCCTCGGAGCCTGTCGTGACCTCGAGCTCTCCGAAGGCCGAAGGCGAAGAAGAAGACCCGACCAAGCCCAAGAAGGGCGGCTGGTGGCAGCGCCGCGGCTTCTTCTAAGAAGAAGCTTCTGGTCCTGGCTCGAAGCCGAACCGGGATCCTGACGCCGAAGCGTTGGACGCGAAAGATCATAAATAGAAAGGCCCGGATCGCTCCGGGCCTTTTCTTTTACGGGTGATAGTCACAGCAGACGGGGCGTCTTCGCTCCCCTGCCCATTCCGCCGGGCAATCAGGCAAGCCAGCGCGCTATCCGCTCCATTGCCTCGACCATGTCAGCCTCCGCGCCGGCATAGGAAAAGCGCATGGTGCGATGCCCTTCCAACGGATCGAAGTCGAATCCCGGCGTTGCCGCGACATTGATCTCGGCGAGCATCCGCCGGGCAAAGGCCATGCTGTCATTGGTAAAGCGGCTGACATCCGCATAGGCATAGAAGGCACCGTCCATCGGCGAAGCGATCGAGAAGCCGATCTCCGGTAGGCGCTTCAGCAGCATGTCCCGATTGACCGCATAGGCAGCCTTGTAGCGGTCGAGTTCCTCATGCGCGTCAAGCGCCGCTTCAGCGGCGATCTGCGACAGTTCCGGCGGCGAAATGTAAAGGCTCTGGGCGATGCGCTCGAAGCCCCGCACCTTATCGGCCGGCAACACCATCCAGCCGATGCGCCAGCCGGTCATGCAGTAATATTTCGAGAAGGAGTTGATGACGATCACTTCGTCGGCAACCTCCAGCGTGCTCGCCTCTTCGCCGGCAAAGGTCAGCCCGTGATAGATCTCGTCCGAAATGAACGCGATCTTCTCCGCGCGGCAATAGTCGGCCAGCGCTTTGAGGCCGGCCCTCCCCGTCACGGTGCCGGTCGGGTTCGCTGGGCTTGCCAGCAATACGCCCTTCAGCGGCCGGCCGACCTTTGCAGCGGCCCGCTTCAGGCTTTCCGGCGTCAGCGTGAAGCCGGTCTCGGCATTGGCCTCGACCTCGACCACTGTCAGGCCGAGAGCGGCGAGGATGTTGCGGTAGGCCGGATAGCCGGGCCGCGCGATGGCGACGCAATCGCCAGGATCAAAGAGCGCAAGGAAGGCGAGATTGAAGCCGGCGGACGATCCCGTGGTGACTGCCACCCGCTGCGGATCGAGCGCGATACCGTGGCGCTTCTCGTAGTGGCGGGCGATCGCGGTTCGCAGCGACAGAGTGCCGAGTGCGTCGGTATAGCCAAGGCGCCCATGTTGGAGTGCGTTGCGCGCAGCTTCGAGAGCCGCCTGCGGCGCCGGGTGGGCAGGCTGCCCGACGGCCATCGAGATCACCGGGTGGCCGGCATCACGGCGGCGGGTCGCCTCCGCCAGCACATCCATCGCGTGAAAAGGTTCGACGGCGCTGCGTTTTGACAAGTCTACCAACGGAAAATCCTCGATAAGCGGCTGTTCTCCAGCCCCTTTGCCCGATGAAATTGACCTTCACAAGTCCGCGAGTGCCGTATTTCCGCCGATTTTGCCGTTTCGTTTCCGCGGCACCCACCCTATGCTGCCAGCATATTGCGGATACGAGGAATCCTGTTGTCTTTCAGAACTGCCGGTTGACGTGACGACGGGGGATGAACGACACACAGGACACGCAAGGACAACGAGGTAGAAATGAATTTCAGCACCAAGATGATTGCCGCCGGGACGCTCGCAGCGCTCGTGGCCGGGGTCAGCCTGCCGCAAAGCGCGTTTGCGCTCGACGCGAAGCAGAAGGAAGAGATCGGCGCCTTCATCAAGGAGTACCTGATCGCCAATCCGGAGATCATGCTTGAAGTCCAGGAGGCGCTGACGACGAAACAGCGCGCCAAACAGCAGGAAGCTGCCGAGAGCGCGATCACCGAGAACAAGAAGGCGATCTTCAACTCCGACTATGACATGGTCCTTGGCAATCCCAAGGGCGACGTCACCATCGTCGAGTTCTATGACTACAATTGCGGCTATTGCAAACGCGCCCTCTCCGACATGGATGACATCCTCGCCAAGGACAAGAACGTCCGTTTCGTGCTGAAGGAACTGCCGATCCTCGGTCCGGATTCGCTTGCCGCCCACAAGGTGAGCGCCGCGTTCCGCCTGGTCGCTCCGGAAAAGTACGGCGACTTCCATCGTGCGCTGCTCGGCGGCGAAGATCGTGCCACGGAAGAGACCGCAATTGCAGTTGCCGCAAAGCTTGGCGTCTCGGAGAAGGACCTGCGCGCCAAGATGGAAAAGGAGCCGCATGATGCGGCCGTGCGCGAGGCCTATGGGCTTGCCAACGACCTCGGCATCACCGGCACACCGTCCTATGTCATCGGTAACGAAGCGGTCTTTGGTGCCGTCGGCGCCGAAGAGATCGAGGGCAAGGTCTCCAATATGCGCGAATGCGGCAAGACGGCCTGCTGACAAACCTTCCCATGACTGTGGACAAATCCCGCGGGGGCCCAAAGGGCTTTTCCTCGCGGGACCATCAGTCTATAGGTAACCCTCCATCACCGGACCGGAATCCCTTATGCCATCGACCATTTTCGTGCTGAACGGACCCAACCTGAATGCGCTGGGCAAGCGCGAACCGGGTATTTATGGCGGCCAGACGCTCGCCGATATCGAGGCCATGTGCAAGGCGGAGGGCAAGACGCTCGGTTTCGAGGTCGATTTCCGCCAATCGAACCATGAGGGCACGCTGGTCGACTGGCTGCATGAAGCCGGCAGCGTCGCCGCCGGCGTGGCGATCAATCCGGCGGCATACGGCCATACGTCGATCGCACTTCACGACGCCATCCGCGCCATCGGCATTCCAGTCGTCGAACTCCACCTCTCGAACATCCATGCGCGCGAGGAATTCCGTCACAAGTCGATGATCGCGCCGGCTGTCAAAGGCGTCATCTGCGGCTTCGGTGCCCAGAGTTACATTCTTGCGCTGCATGCGCTAAAGAACCTGACACATCCGTCGAAATAAAAAGAACACAAGAGGCTCATATTCCATGGCTGACAAGAAACCAGGTATCGACCAGGCGCTGATCCGCGATCTCGCCAATATTCTCAAGGACACCGATCTGACCGAGATCGAAGTCGAGCAGGACGACTTGCGCATTCGCGTCTCGCGCAACGGCACGCCGGTTGCAATGCCGATGGCCATGCCGCAGATGCCGGCCTACCAGTTCCCTGCCGCAGCCCCAGCGGTTGCCCCTGCAAACGCTGTCGCCGCTCCCGCCGCCGAGAGCGCCCGCGCATCGAAGAACGCCGTGACCGCACCGATGGTCGGCACCGCCTATCTGTCTCCGGCACCGGGCGCCCGCCCCTTCGTTGAAGTCGGCGCCACCGTCAAGGAAGGCCAGACGATCCTGATCATCGAAGCCATGAAGACGATGAACCAGATCCCGGCTCCGCGCTCGGGCAAGGTCACCGAGATCTTCGTCCAGGACGCAGCCCCCGTCGAATATGGCGAACCGCTGATCGTAATCGAATAAGGCGGCGTGGCGATGATCTCGAAAATTCTCATTGCCAATCGCGGCGAAATCGCCCTTCGCGTGCTCAGAGCCTGCAAGGAGCTCGGCATTGCTACGGTTGCCGTTCATTCCACGGCCGACGCTGACGCCATGCATGTGCGCCTCGCCGACGAGAGCGTCTGCATCGGCCCGCCGCCTTCGCGCGATAGCTATCTGAACATTCACCAGATCGTCGCTGCCTGCGAAATCACCGGCGCCGATGCCGTGCACCCGGGCTACGGCTTCCTGTCGGAAAACGCCAAGTTCGCCGAAATCCTGGAAGCGCACGACATCACCTTCATCGGCCCGACGGCGGAGCACATCCGCATCATGGGCGACAAGATCACCGCCAAGAAGACGGCGCAGGAGCTTGGCATCCCGGTCGTTCCGGGTTCCGATGGCGAAGTGAAGCCGGAAAACGCGCTTGAAGTCGCCCGCAAGATCGGCTTCCCGGTGCTGATCAAGGCAACAGCCGGCGGCGGTGGCCGCGGCATGAAGGTCGCTCGCTCCGAGGCTGATCTCGAAGAAGCCGTCTCGACTGCCCGCGCCGAGGCGCTTGCTGCCTTCGGCAACGACGCCGTCTACATGGAAAAGTACCTCGGCAAGCCGCGCCACATCGAGATCCAGATCGTTGGCGATGGTGCCGGCAACGCGGTGCACCTCGGCGAACGCGATTGCTCGCTGCAGCGTCGTCACCAGAAGGTTTGGGAAGAAGCAAACTCCCCAGCCCTCAACGTCGACCAGCGCATGAAGATCGGCCAGGTCTGCGCCGACGCGATGAAGAAGCTGAAGTACCGCGGCGCCGGCACGATCGAATTCCTCTACGAAAACGGCGAGTTCTATTTCATCGAAATGAACACCCGTCTTCAGGTCGAGCATCCGATCACCGAAGCGATCACCGGCATCGACCTCGTGCACGAGCAGATCCGCGTCGCCTCCGGCGGCGGCCTCTCGGTCAAGCAGGAAGACATCGTGTTCTCCGGACACGCCATCGAGTGCCGCATCAACGCCGAGGACCCGCGCACCTTCGTCCCCTCCCCGGGCACGATCACGCATTTCCATGCTCCGGGCGGTCTTGGCGTACGTGTCGATTCGGGCGCCTATCAGGGCTACCGCATCCCGCCGTACTACGACAGCCTGATCGGCAAGCTGATCGTGCACGGGCGTACCCGCGTCGAATGCATGATGCGTCTGCGCCGTGTGCTTGATGAATTTGTCATCGATGGCATCAAGACCACGCTTCCGTTGTTCCAGGACCTGATCAATAATCAGGATATTGCCAACGGCGACTACGATATCCATTGGCTGGAAAAGCATCTGGCCGCCACGTCCGAGTAAGGACCGTACATTGAAAGGGACGCGCAGCAAGCAGCCCGACATTACACCGGACATGCTGCTGCGCGCCTATTCGATCGGCCTGTTCCCTATGGCCGATTCGGCCGATGACCCCGAGCTTTTCTGGGTCGAGCCCGAAATTCGCGGCGTTATCCCGCTCACGGACTTTCACGTCTCCCGCAGCCTCGCCAAGACGATCCGCCGAAAACCCTTCGACATCCGCTTCAACACCGCCTTCGAAGCAGTGATGGAAGGCTGCGCCGCCCCGGCCCCTGACCGCCCGACGACCTGGATCAACAACAAGATCCGCACCCTCTACGCAACGCTGCACACGATGGGTTACGCCCACAGCGTCGAGGCCTGGGAGGACGACCTGTTGGTCGGCGGCCTCTACGGTGTCTCGCTCGGCTCGGCATTTTTCGGCGAAAGCATGTTTTCAAGGCGCACCGACGCTTCAAAGATCTGCCTTGTGCATCTGGTGCAGCGCCTGCGTGCCCGAGGCTTTGAGCTGCTGGACACCCAATTCACGACCGAGCATCTGAAATCTTTCGGTGCGGTCGATGTGCCGAAGGCCGAGTACGAGATCATGCTCGGCAACGCGATGAACTCGCCAGACCTTTCCTTCTAGAGCGTCTTCCCGCTTCCAGTGATTCCACTTGAGAGCGGGATACTCTTCGTTGGATATCTCCACCTGGAGATGTACTTCGCTCACATGTTCATCCACAGTTCAACCGTTTTCGAGGGCACATGGATGAACAAGTTTATATTGGCATTGTCGGTTTTCATGGCTTCCAGCGCGATTGCGGAAGCAAAGACATATCGCGAGATGTTCGGCAGCGAACCGAACCTGTCGCCTGAGTACTCGGCCATCGTCGGGTCGCTTGATTTCAAGCAGGGCAAGGTCTCGCTGCCCGCAGCCCAGGCGCAGCTCGATATTCCAGCGGAGTTCTATTTCCTGGATCCTGCCGACACAAAGAAGGTCCTTGTCGACCTGTGGGGCAATCCTCCGGGCTCTGCCGAGGGTCATCTCGGCATGGTGTTTCCCGCCAAGTATGCGCCTGACGCCGACAAAGCCTGGGGATCGGTCATCGATTACCTGAAGGACGGGTACGTCTCGGATGCGGATGCGCTGACCACCGATTTTACCGAACTGCTGGCACAGCTGAAGGAAGCGTCTGCCGAAAACAACATCGAGCGCGAGAAGCAGGGCTACGATCCAATAACGCTGGTCGGCTGGGCCTCCCCTCCCCATTACGATCTGGCAACGCACACGATGTATTGGGCACGCGACCTGATCTTCGGCAAGGATCCGAACGCGCCCCACACCCTGAACTACTCTGTTCGCATCCTCAGCAGAGAAGGCGTGCTGCAGATGAACTTCGTTTCGGGGCTGGAGCAGCTCGACGAAATCAAGTCGGGACTGCCGGGTGTTACAGGCATGGTGCAGTTCGACGCCGGGCAGGCTTACGCAGACTTTAAGGAGGGCGATGCCGTCGCGGCCTATGGCATGGCGGGCCTTATTGCCGCCGGCGCCGGCGCCAAGGTCGCTGCCAAGGCCGGCTTGCTTGCCGTCGCGCTGGCCTTTCTGAAAAAGGGCGGCGTGCTGGTCGTGATTGCAGGTGCTGCGGCTATGCGTTTCTTCAAGGGCCTGTTGGGCCGCAAGGAACCGCCAAGCGCATAGCGCCAAGGTGATGAGGTAGATCGATTACGGGTTAGGCTGCCGCTCTTATGTCCGGCAGCCTCAGCGAATTACTGCTTCGCCGCGGTATCCGGTGGCGGCAGATCGGACGTCGCCTTGCAGGACTGCAGCCAGACGTCATAGACCGGATGCTCCACAGCGTTCAGGCCCGGGCTATCGGCAAACATCCAGCCTGTAAAGATGCGGCGGATCTTGCGGTCGAGCGTGATCTCCTCGACCTCGACAAAGGTCGTGATCTTTTGCGCTTCGGTATCATCGCGGCTGTAGCAGACGCGCGGCGTCACCTGGAGGGCGCCGAACTGGACCGTCTCGCCAATATAGACGTCGAAGGTGGTGATGCGGCCGGTGATCTTGTCGATGCCGGAGAAGACAGCGACGGCATTGGAGAGGCGCGCCGCGTCAACGGCTCCCGCCGAGGCGATCAGCGGCAAACCGGCAAGCAGGGACAAGCCCAACCGCCGTGCTCCTTGGCCGATTGCTTTGCGCAGATCAGAACCTGCCATTGTCGCCTGTCTCCCGCGTGCCCTGTTCATCGTCGATGGATTTCAGGCGCTAACCATCAATTGTGGCCGCGCCGTGATCGAGGAACCTATTCCGCGGCCCGTCGTCGTCTCTGAGAACAGATTATTCAGGAGCCAGGCGTCCAGGCGTCGTAGTCGCCGGTCACGCGCGGACGCTTGCCGGTGGCTGCAATCGAGCCCTGCGGGCGGTAGGCGCTGGCCGTACCGGTCGGGTTCGCGCGATGCGGCTTCTGCCATTCGCGCGGCGTGTATTTCTCATCGGCCGGCGAGACGTCGGTTCGGTGATGCATCCAGCCGTGCCAGCCGGCCGGAATGGCGGAGGCTTCGGCATAGCCATTGTAGATCACCCAGCGGCGGGTGCGGCCTTCTGAGTCCTTGCCGCCCTGATAGTAGACATTGCCGAGTTCGTCTTGACCGACCCGTTGACCATGGCGCCAGGTGTGAAAGCGCGTTCCGATCGTCTGTTCGTTCCACCAGGTGAAAATCTGCAGCAGGAGCTTCATGGATGCCGTCCTTGACCGGCCGTTGGGAAGGCGGCCAGATACCAAAACTATGTTCCCGCTTATGCCCCGCCGCTCATGGCTTGTCCAGTGATTCCGAGGCAAAGGCCGTCATTTCAACGGCATGAGGAAGCCGAAGTGACTGCGCGTGAAGCCGAGCCGCTCGTAGAAACGGTGCGCGTCGGTGCGCACAGCATTGGACGTCAGCCGGACCTTCTTCGCTCCTCGGTCGCGAGCCTCGGCGATCGCGTGGCGCATCATGCGTTCGCCGATCCCACGGCCACGCATATCCTCGCGCGTCTGAACCGCTTCGACGATCAGGCTCGAGCTGCCGCGACCGGAAAGCGACGTATGCAGCGCCGTCTGAAAGGTACCGACGATCTCCCGGGCAAGAACCGCGACAAAGAGTGTCTGCAGCGACGAGGCTTCGATTTGTTCGAAGGCGGCGACGTAGTCTCCGAAGGCTTCCGGAGCGGTCGTATCGCCATGACCACCGAGCTGATCATCGGCAAAGAGTGCCACGATGGCGGACAGATCTTCGCGCTCGGCCTTGCGGATCAAGAGTTCGGCTATCGCGTCCATGGTTCCCTCGGCTCGCTTCGTTCATCGACGGCGGACCAAGCACTGCAGTGCAAAGGTTTCATGACAGAGCCGTCCCCGATGAAGTTATCCACAGGGATCTGCCAGGACTGGCACTTAGCCGAGAAGCCGCTTTTCCAGGATGATCGCCGGCAGACCGGATTGCTCGTCACCATGGTTGGCCGTCTCGCCAACCTCGGCGAAGCCATGCGTCCGATAGAAGGCAAGCGCGTGCAGGTTCTGCGGCTCCACTTCGACGCGCATGCGCTCGGCATCCGGGAAACAGGTTTCGAGCTCGGCGAAGATGTCGCGGCCGATGCCCTGCCGCTGGAACTTCGGCAGCACATAGAGTTGATGCAGCACGGCGGTCTTGGCTTGCGTGTCGGACATGGCCGCAAACCCGATGCCGCCGATCTGGCGACCGTCATCTGCGACCAGGAACTCGGCGTTCTTGCGCGCGACCCGCGTTTTCAGCGCCGGCAGCGAATGCCAGCGCTCCGTCAGTTCGTTGACCTTCTCGACACCGTAGAAGGTGTCGTAGGTCGCATGCCACGTTTCGACCAGCAGGGCGCGAACCTTTTCGAGATCACGCTCGCTGGCCGTCCGCACGAAGAACATCGCTTATTCCTCGATGCCGAGCTTGGCCTTCACGAGGGCCTGCACGGCCTGCGGGTTGGCCTTGCCGCCAGTCGCCTTCATCACCTGACCGACGAACCAGCCGGCAAGCGAGGGCTTGGCCTGGACCTTGGCGACCTGGTCCGGGTTGGCAGCGATGATCTCGTCCACTGCCTTTTCGATGGCGCCGGTGTCCGTCACCTGCTTCATGCCGCGGGCTTCGACGATCTCGGCCGGGTCGCCCCCTTCGTTCCAGATGATCTCGAAGAGGTCCTTGGCGATCTTGCCCGAGATGGTCTCGGCCCTGATGAGATCGATGATGCCGCCGAGTTGAGCCGGCGAAACGGGAGTCTCTTCAATGGCTTTGCCGGCTTTGTTCAAGGCGCCGAGCAGGTCGTTGATGACCCAGTTCGCGGCGATCTTGCCATCGCGTCCTTCGGCTACAGCCTCGAAGTAGTCGGCGATCGACTTTTCGGAAACGAGCACCGAGGCATCGTAGACCGAAAGGCCGAGGTCGCGAACGAACCGGTCCTTCTTGTCGTCGGGCAATTCCGGCAGATCGGCCTTCAAAGCTTCAACGAAAGCATCGTCGAACTCCAGCGGCAACAGGTCCGGGTCCGGGAAGTAACGGTAGTCGTGCGCGTCTTCCTTGGAGCGCATCGAACGGGTCTCGCCTTTGTTCGGATCGAACAGGCGGGTTTCCTGATCGATGGAGCCACCATCTTCGAGGATGCCGATCTGGCGGCGCGCCTCGTACTCGATTGCCTGGCCGATGAAGCGGATTGAGTTGACGTTCTTGATCTCGCAACGGGTGCCGAAGCCCTCGCCCGGACGGCGCACGGAAACGTTGACGTCGGCGCGCATGGAACCTTCGTCCATATTGCCGTCGCAGGTGCCGAGGTAGCGCACGATCGAACGCAGCTTCGTCATATAGGCCTTGGCCTCGTCCGACGAACGCATGTCCGGCTTGGAGACGATCTCCATCAGCGCCACGCCCGAACGGTTGAGGTCGACATAGGACATGGACGGATGCTGGTCGTGCATCGACTTGCCGGCATCCTGCTCGAGATGCAGCCGCTCGATGCCGATCTCGACGTCCTCGAACTGGCCCTGGCGATCAGGGCCAACGGAAATCATGATCTTGCCCTCGCCGACGATCGGATCCTTGAACTGGGAGATCTGATAGCCCTGCGGCAGGTCCGGATAGAAATAGTTCTTGCGGTCGAAGATCGAGCGCTTGTTGATTGCGGCCTTGAGGCCGAGACCGGTGCGCACCGCCTGCTTCACGCATTCCTCGTTGATGACGGGCAGCATGCCGGGCATGGCGGCGTCGACCAGCGAAACGTTGGCATTCGGCGCATTGCCGAACTCCGTCGAGGCACCCGAGAACAGCTTCGAATTGGAAAGCACCTGGGCATGGACTTCCATGCCGATGATGACTTCCCAGTCGCCGGTGGCGCCGGGGATGAAGCGTTTCGGATCGGGGGTGCGGACGTCGACAATGCTCATATCATGCTCTTCTTTGAAGCCTGAATTCTTGGTTTCTCGGTAGAACAATTGGTCCGCCGGTGCAAGTTGTTCGGCAGCATGGAGCCACCATCTCCGGACAGCCGCGCGTTAGGAGCGCCGCTTAACCATCGTTTAGCACCCTTGCGCCAAGATTTGCCGATGTCGACCACCACCGCACTGATATCGTTCGCAGCCCTCATCAACACCTTAAGTTTCGGGCTGTTCTGGTTTGACAAACGGGCGGCGCGCGCGGGCCGTTGGCGCGTCAGCGAACAGACGCTGCTGACGATTGCTTTTCTCGGCGGAAGTCCAGGGGCGATGGCTGCCCGGCACATATTTCGCCACAAGACGCGCAAGGAACCATTCCGAACTCGGCTGGCGCTCATCATCGTTTTTCAGGTGGCGGCCGCGGTGATCAGCACCCTGGCGTTGCAGGGGCACCTTGACGCGCTCGCGAACGTCTTCTAGGAAAGCATCGTCTTTCTGGAGTTTTGATGTTCACTTCGTCGCCTGAGTCCCGGTAAGGGCCCGTCCTCGCAATCTTCCTTTGATTGCGCGCACGGGCCGGAAACGTCACCCCGCTTTCCCAGTGATTTGCGGAACGTTTTCCTGCGTTCTTCCGAACGCTTTTCCGGAACATTCAGACAATGGACATCTCGCGCGCTGAACAGCGCATCCTTCATCATTTGGCCCAGGGCGGCCGCATCGAAATCATTCGCGAAAGCAAAGCGATCGCCGAGATCCGCTGCTTCACCCGTGACGGCTGGGTCTACCCCGGCTTCGACCTGGACCTTTTCCGCAAGCTGAAGCGCAAGAAGGCGATATCGTCTTCCGGCGGAAATCCCTATCGCATCACGGAACGCGGTTTGCAGCTAGTGCGCTCCGAACTCAACAACCGCTGAGCGGCGGAAACCGACGATACCGGGCATCGAATGATGTCCGGTATCGCTGGCACTTCACGCAAGGTGAAGCGATGAGGAGCCTCACCTTGCGTCAATACCGGAAGCTGCGCATTTCCGGGTGGCAGCCATGCACGGATATGCGCAGGGTCGGCGGCCCTAGTCTTGCTCGGTGAGGACTTTGCTCAGGCCGATGAACTCGACATCGCCGTCGAGTTGCGGGGCGTAGGCGGTGGAAAGCCAACTCACGCCGTAGCCGCGGTTGCGGAAGAAGGTCACGGCTCGGTCGTTGCGCGCATGGGTCTTGGTGGTGGCGACATCGAACCCGTCCGCAACGATGCGACGCTCGATCTCGCCGAGCAGCAAAGCGCCAAGGCCCCTGCCCTGGACCGCCGGCTCGATCCACAGGTCGGATATCACGTTGTCGAAGTCCTCTCGCGCCACCCAACCGCGAATGCCGCCTTCGGCTTCGATCAGCAAAACAGACAACCAGTGATCGGAAAGAAAACGGAAAAACGAGGCTTCTGCCACACGCCGCATTCTCTCACCATCGGCAAGACCGGCAATGGCGGATTGCCAAGCGGCGAGACCGATCGCCGTCAGCCGGTCGACATCGCCGGCGCGGGCATGACGGATGGCGGGCATGACGCGGGCTCCTTCCGCGACAAGAGTGACTGATCGCCTTCAGAAACAGTGGCGGCGCCTGTCCGGCACCGCCATCAAAGCCTTACCACCACTTGGTGGGCGTGAAGCGACCGGCGGCCTGTTCGATGATATGCGCCGTCTTGAACAGCGTCTCTTCCTCAAACGGCTTGCCGATCAGTTGGAGGCCAAGCGGCAGACCCTTGTGGTCGAGGCCGCCGGGAACGGCAATGCCGGGAAGACCAGCCATGTTGACCGTTACCGTGAAGATGTCGTTCAGGTACATCTTGACCGGATCGGACGCCAGGTCCTCGTCGGCAATGCCGAAGGCGGAGGACGGTGTTGCGGGCGTCAGGATCGCATCGACGCCGGCATGGAAAGCCAGTTCGAAGTCGCGCTTGATCAGCGTGCGGACCTTCTGCGCCTGCAGATAATAGGCGTCGTAATAGCCGGCCGAAAGCACGTAGGTGCCGATCATGATGCGGCGCTTGACCTCCTGGCCGAAACCGGCGGCGCGGGTCTTCTCGTACATGTCGACGATGTCCTTGCCGTCGACGCGCAGGCCGTAGCGCACGCCGTCATAGCGGGCGAGGTTCGAGGAAGCCTCCGCCGGAGCGACGATGTAATAGGCCGGCAGCGCATACTTCGTGTGCGGCAGGGTGATGTCGACGATCTCGGCGCCGGCGTCCTTCAGCCAGGCGATGCCCTGCTGCCAGAGCGCCTCGATCTCCTCGGGCATGCCGTCGACGCGGTATTCCCGGGGAATGCCGATCTTCATGCCCTTGACCGACTTGCCGATGGAAGCTTCGTAATCCGGCACCGGCAGATCGACCGAGGTCGTATCCTTGGTGTCGACGCTTGCCATCGACTTCAAGAGGATCGCGGCATCGCGCACGTCACGGGCGATCGGGCCGGCCTGATCGAGCGACGAGGCGAAGGCGACGACGCCCCAGCGCGAGCAGCGGCCATAGGTCGGCTTGATGCCGACGGTGCCGGTAAAGGCGGCCGGCTGGCGGATGGAACCGCCAGTATCGGTCGCCGTGGCACCGGCGCAGAGATGCGCAGCGACGGCTGCAGCCGAACCGCCGGACGAGCCGCCCGGAACGAGGTCGAGATTGGAGCCCTTGGCGCGCCAGGGGTTCTTCACGGCACCGTAGTAGGACGTTTCGTTCGACGAGCCCATGGCGAATTCGTCCATGTTCAGCTTGCCGAGCATGACGGCGCCGTCGTTCCAGAGGTTCTGGGTCACGGTCGATTCGTAACGCGGCGCGAAACCGTCGAGGATATGGCTGCAGGCCTGCGTGTGCACGCCCTCGGTGCCGAAGAGATCCTTGATGCCGAGCGGGATGCCTTCGAGCGCACCGGCCTTGCCGGCGGCGATGCGCGCGTCAGAGGCCTTCGCCATCTCGCGCGCCTTGTCCGGCGTGACAGTGATATAGGCATTGATCGCCTCATTGGCGGCATCGATCGCGCCGATATAGGCATCCGTCAGTTCGACGGCGGTGATTTCCTTAGCGGCGAGTTTCGCGCGGGCTTCGGCAATCGTGAGGCTGATAAGGTCGGTCATGATGAAATCGGGCTTTCGCAATCGGGAACGTCGGGGCGGCAGGGGGTCTGGTTACTCGACCACCTTCGGAACGAGGAAGAAATTGCGATCGGAATTCGGCGCATTGGCAACGATATCGTCGGCCTTGTTGCCGTCCGACACGATGTCCGTCCGCTTCTTCATATCCATCGGCGTGACCGAGGTCATCGGCTCGACGCCATCGACATTAACTTCGGAGAGCTGTTCGACAAAACCGAGGATGCCATTGAGCTCGCCCATCATCCGCTCGGCTTCCTCTTCGCTGACGGCGATACGGGCAAGGCGCGCAACGCGCTTCACGGTGGCAAGGTCTACGGACATGATCGTCTCCGGTAACTGGAACTTCCCCCGCTATAATGGCGCACGGCGAGCCACGCAACGGGGGAATTGCCGGAGTACCGGACCTCTCGTCAAAAGGCCCGGCGCAACATCAGACCTCGACGACGACGCCGACGTAAGGTGTCTCCACCTTGGTGGATGCACTTTCCATGCCGGCAACGAAGGTCGCGGGGGTCTGGTCGATGATCGGGAACGAGCCGTAATGGCAGGGGATCGCCGTCGAGAACTTGAAAAAGCGCTGGCAGGCGAGTGCCGCCACCGCACCGCCCATGGTGAAACGGTCGCCGATCGGCACGATGCCGATTTCCGGCTGGTGCAATTCGTTGATCAGCGCCATGTCGGAAAAGATGTCCGTGTCACCCATGTGGTAGAGCGTCGGCTCGTCCTCGAAATGCAGCACCAGGCCATTGGCATTGCCGAGCGAATGGGAAACGCCGTCCTCGGTGAGCTGCGCCGAGGAATGGAGCGCGTTGACGAAGGTCGTTGAAAACGCGCCGAGGTTGATGGTGCCGCCGGTATTTCCCATTTCGAGCGCCTTGACGCCATGCCGCCCGAGCCAGGCGGCGAGATCGGCATTGGCGACCACGGTCGCACCGGTCTCCTTGGCGATCGCAATCGTATCGCCGACATGGTCGCCATGACCATGGGTCAGGAGGATGTGGGTGAGCCCGGCGGTCGCGTCCCTGCGATCCTCGTCCCTGAAGGCGGGATTGCCGGTGAAGAAGGGGTCGATGAGGATTTTGGACTTTGCCGTTTCGATGTGAAAGGCGGCATGACCGAGCCATTTGATCTTCATGACGATCTCCCTGATGATTTGCGTGTCGGAACAGCATATGGAACAGACAGCCCTCCGCGCAAAGATCGAATCGACACCGACATGGCAATTCTCACCATCGAAGAGCTGGCATCCCAGCTTCAACAGAACCAGGCGATCGCCGGGCTCGACCTCGGCACCAAGACGATCGGCCTTTCGGTCTCCGATCTCGGCCGCAGGTTCGCAACACCCCGAGAGGTGATCCGCCGGATCAAGTTCGGGGTGGACGCGGAAGCGCTGCTGTCAGTGGCAGGAAAAGAAAAGATCGCAGCCTTCGTCATCGGCCTGCCCGTCAACATGGACGGCAGCGAGGGACCGCGTTGTCAGGCGACCCGCGCCTTCGTGCGCAACATGGAGCAAAAGACGCCGCTGCCTTTCATCTTCTGGGATGAAAGGCTTTCGACCGTTGCGGCCGAGCGTGTGCTGATCGAAATGGATGTGTCGCGACGGAAGCGGGCCGAACGCATCGATTCGGCCGCCGCCTCCTTCATTCTTCAGGGCGCGCTCGACAGGCTGGCTTCGCTCGCGAGGGACGGCCTTTCGGACTGAGCTACGCCGGCACCGAAACGACGGCGATACCAGGCTGCGATCTCACGGCGCTTGCGAAAGCCGATAATGGCAAAAACCACAAAACTATCGAAGACGATCGCACGCGCGACGAGCGGCGGGATCGTCTCTGGCGGAATGCCGAGGACATGGCCGTAGACCTGGAACACGAGATCATGGGTCTGCCGCGTCAGCATGAAGAAGCCGAAGCTCATGTCGTAGTAGGAGAGACCATACCACGACGTGAGGAACATGACCGGGCAGGCCCAAAGGATCAGAAACCACTTCATGCGGCTCCCCTTTCCGAGATGCGGCGGTAGACTAGCGGATATATGGCGCGGTCTGCCAGCAACAAGGCAAGCAGGACCATCGTTGGGACCGCAATATCCAGCGCCAGTCCGGCGAAAAACATCATCATGATGATCAAAAGACCAGTTCTCACCGAACCGCTCCACTCCGGATCTGTTGAAATTCCTGGTCAATTTCGCGCCTACAGGCAAGGCGTGCAACGTAAACCATTTGTTAAGGTTAATTTTCACAGGCTAGGTTTTCTTGCACTCACGCTTGCGGTTGCGCCCGATCATTCACCACAAAGCTGCAAGCCCATTCCGGTCTCTGCAAAATTCGGGTAGCGGTATCCCTCCCCCTCGCAGGTCCTCCTCCATGACCGTCGTCTTTGAAAGCATCCTTCCGATCTTCCTGCTGGTTCTGCTCGGCGTCTGGCTCAAACGCTCGACATTCGTCGACCAGAGCCTTTGGCTCGGGCTCGAGCAGTTCGGCTACTTCATCCTGTTCCCTGCCCTGCTGTTCTCGACGCTTGCCCAGGCAGACTTTGCCGGGTTGAAAGCCGACGCGACGGCCATCGCGACAATCGGCAGCGTCAGCCTGATGTCGGCCTTCGTGCTGCTCCTCTGGCCAGTGCTGCGAGACCGGCACGTGTCCGGCGCCTCGTTCACCTCGGTCTTCCAGACCGCAACGCGCTGGAACGGCTTCATGGCGCTGGCGATCGCGCAAAAACTCTATGGACCGATCGGCCTGACGCTGACCGCGCTGGTGATGACGCTCGTGATCATCCCCATCAATCTCTACAATATTGGCGTGCTGGTCTGGTTCGGCGGGGGCAATCGTGACTTCAGGCGCTTCTTCGCAAAGATCGCCACCAATCCGCTGATCGTCGCCTCGGTGCTCGGCATTCTCGTCAACCTGGTCGGACTTAAGATCTACGGCCCCGTGATGACCACGATCGAGATGCTGGCAAGCGCCTCGCTCAGCCTCGGGCTGGTGATGGTCGGGGCAGGTTTGCGCGCTTCCGATGCGCTGAAGCCGAGCGCGACGGCGCTGCTCGCGGTCTTCCTCAAGTTGATCGTCATGCCGGTCTTCATGGTGAGCGCGAGCTATCTGCTCGGCATTCGGGGGGACGCCCTGCTGGTCATCGCGCTTGGCGCGGCCGTGCCGACGGCGATGAACGGCTATCTGCTGGCCAAGCAGATGGATGGCGACGCCGAACTCTATGCGGCGGTCGCAACCGTCCAGACGGTCGTCTCGTTCTTCACGATACCACTCGTCCTCTACCTGACGACTTACGTCGCAGGGATCTGACGACGTACATGGCAGCGGACTGACGACGTACGTCGCAGCGGCTGACGGCATACGCCGCCGGGACCTGACGACGTACGTCGCAGGGGGCCGACGGCCTACGCCGCAGGGGGATAGAGAAGATCGAGGATGTAGGCGGAATCGAAGCGCGAATCGAGCATGCCGTAGGTCGAGCGCCATCCGGCAGCCAGTCGCGATTCGAGGAAAGCGTCGGCGATGCGGCCGGCACCGAGACGATAGAGTTCGGCGGCGGCGGCGGCGAGCGCCAATTGCTCGACCAGCATGCGCGCAGCACCCTCGTCCCGTTCGCAGAGCGACATGGCGGCGCGCAGCACGTCGATTGTCTTGCGGCCGGCTGGTCCGAGATCGCGAGCCAAAACGACGAAGAGCTGCTCGAAGAGATCCTTGCCCTTGGCGAGTACGCGCAGCACGTCCAGCGCCATGACGTTGCCGGACCCTTCCCAGATGGCGTTGACAGGTGCTTCGCGGTAATGGCGCGCCAGCGCGCGCTCCTCCACATAGCCGTTGCCGCCAAGGCACTCCATCGCCTCGTAAATCAGTGCCGGGGCGATCTTGCAGGCCCAGTACTTGGCAACCGGCGTCATGATCCGCGCATAGGTCGCGTCTTCCGCGCTGTTGCGGGCCTTGTCGAAGGCCTCGGCCAGACGGAACGAAAGGGCGCTTGCCGCAGCGACATCGAGCGCCATGTCGGCAAGCACGCGCGTCATCATCGGCTGGCTCACGAGCGGCTTGCCGAAGACCTTGCGGCCGCGGGTGTGGTGCACGGCTTCGGCAAGCGAGGCACGCATCATGCCTGCGGATGCCAACGCGCAGTCGAGGCGCGTCAGCGTCACCATGTCGAGGATCGTCCGGATGCCGGCATCCGGCGCGCCAAGGATGAAGCCGAACGTGTCGGAGAACTCGACCTCCGACGAGGCGTTGGAGCGGTTGCCGAGCTTGTCCTTCAGCCGCTGGAAGCGCAGGCCGTTGGCGCTGCCATCCTCCAGAAGACGCGGCACGAGGAAACAGGCAAGACCCTCGCGGGTCTGCGCCAGCATGACGAAGGCATCGCTCATCGGCGCCGACATGAACCACTTGTGGCCATTCAACCGATAGATTCCCTCGCCGACGCGCTCGGCGGTGGAGGTGTTGGCGCGCACGTCGGTGCCGCCCTGCTTCTCGGTCATGCCCATGCCGACGGTGACGGCCGACTTCTGCATCCAGGGACGGTTCGTCGAATCGTATTTGCGCGACAGGATCTTCGGCGCCCATTCCTTCTGCACCGCCGGCGACGCGGTGATCGCGGCAAGCGAAGCGCTCGTCATCGTCAGCGGGCAGAGATGGCCGCATTCCAGCTGGGCCGTCAGATAGAAACGGATGGCGCGTGTCTTGTGCGACTGGTTGCGCTCGTCGGCCAGGTTTTCCCAGGCCGACGCATGCAGGCCCGACGACATTGAGCGGCGCATCAGCGCATGCCAGGCCGGGTGGAACTCGACGACATCGAGACGCTCGCCGCGCGGACCATGCGTCTTCAGCTTCGGCGGACCTTCATTCGCCATGCGCGCCAGTTCCTGCGCTTCGGGCGAGGTGACGTAACGGCCGAGCACATCGAATTCGTCGCGCAGCGTCTTGCTCATCGACGAGGTGATGTCCACCACGAGCGGATCGGAGCGATAGGCGTTGACACCGGACCAGGGCTTGGGCTGGTTCAGCTCGGCGAGTTTCTGTTCAGTCCGGTTCATCTGATTCATGGGCCGGTTCTAGCGCAAGTTTCTCGACCACGGAACGGGGCGCGAAAAAGATAGGATGGCCGTTGCAAGTTTTCTGCGGACGATGACGCCCAAGCCTTGCCGTACCGGGGGCCAAGTCTTATAGAGCGACCACATTTCCAGAGCGCAAGGGCGGCCCATGATCACTTTCCCGCATCGCCACCTGCTCGGCATCAAGGGGCTCACGGAGCAGGATATAACCTATCTGCTCGATCGCGCCGATGAAGCCGTCCAAATCTCCCGTCAAAGAGAGAAAAAGACCTCCACGCTGCGGGGGCTGACGCAGATCAACCTCTTCTTCGAGGCTTCGACCCGCACGCAATCGTCCTTCGAGCTCGCCGGAAAGCGGCTTGGCGCCGACGTCATGAACATGTCGGTCGGCAACTCCTCGGTGAAAAAGGGCGAAACGCTGATCGATACGGCGATGACGCTGAACGCCATGCACCCGGACGTGCTGGTGGTGCGCCATTCCTCGGCGGGTGCTGCCGCACTCCTGGCGCAGAAGGTCTCCTGCTCCGTCGTCAATGCCGGCGACGGTCAGCACGAGCACCCAACCCAGGCCCTGCTCGACGCGCTGACGATCCGCCGCGCCAAGGGTAAGCTCTCGCGCATCATCGTGGCGATCTGCGGCGACGTGCTGCACTCGCGCGTGGCGCGCTCCAACATCCTGCTCCTGAACCAGATGGGCGCCCGCGTGCGCGTCGTCGCTCCGGCGACGTTGCTTCCCTCGGGGATCGCCGAAATGGGCGTCGAGGTCTATCACTCGATGGCCGAGGGCCTGAAGGATGCGGATGTCGTCATGATGCTGCGCCTCCAGCGCGAGCGCATGGCCGGCTCTTTCGTGCCTTCGGTGCGCGAATACTTCCACTACTACGGGCTCGATGCGCAGAAGCTGAAGGCGGCCAAGGACGATGCGCTCGTCATGCACCCCGGGCCGATGAACCGCGGCGTCGAGATCGCCTCGGAAATCGCCGACGGCCCGCAGAGCGTGATCGAACAGCAGGTCGAGATGGGCGTTGCCGTACGCATGGCGGTGATGGAAACGCTGCTTCTCTCGCAGAACCAGGGGCCGCGCCTATGACCAGACCACTCGTTCTGAAGAACCTCCGCATCGTCGATCCCTCGCGCAGCCTTGACGAGGTCGGCACTGTCATCGTCGGAAACGACGGCCGCATCCTGGCCGCCGGCGCGGATGCACAGAACCAGGGCGCGCCCGATGGCGCCTTCGTCAAGGACTGCGATGGCCTGACCGCCGTTCCCGGCCTCGTCGATGCCCGCGTGTTCGTCGGCGAACCGGGCAGCGAACATCGCGAAACCTTCGAATCCGCGTCGCGCGCAGCAGCGGTCGGTGGCGTCACCACCTTCATTGCGATGCCCGACACGGATCCTGTGATCGACGATATCGCGCTGGTCGAGTACGTAAAGAAGACGGCGCGCGACAAGGCCCTCGTCAATGTCCATCCTGCCGCGGCCCTGACCAAGGGACTGGCCGGGGAAGAGATGACCGAATTCGGCCTGCTGCGCGAAGCCGGCGCCGTCTGCTTCACCAATGGCCGACGGTCGATCCACGACACGCTGGTTCTGCGCCGGGCCATGACCTACGCGCGCGAATTCGGCGCCGTCATCTCTCTTGAGACCCGCGACAAGTATCTCGGCGCCAACGGCGTCATGCACGAAGGCCTGCTCGCAAGCTGGCTCGGCCTTGCTGGGATCCCGCGCGAATCGGAGATCATCCCGCTCGAGCGCGACCTGCGCATCGCCGGCCTGACGAAGGCCGCCTACCACGCCGCCCAAATCTCGGTTCCCGAATCGGCTGAGGCCATTCTTGCAGCACGCCAGCGCGGCGCTAACGTCACCTGCGGCATCTCGATCAACAATCTGGCGCTCAACGAAAACGACATCGGCGAGTACCGCACCTTCTTCAAGCTTTCGCCGCCCCTTCGCAGCGAAGACGACCGGGTGGCCATGGCCGAGGCGCTGGCCGACGGCACGATCGACATCATCGTCTCCTCGCATGACCCGCAGGACGTCGACACCAAACGCCTGCCGTTTGCCGACGCTGCCGACGGTGCGATCGGCCTTGAAACGCTGGCAGCGGCCGCTCTTCGGCTGTACCACAGCGGCCAGGTTCCACTGATGCGCCTGATCGATGCCATGTCGACCCGCCCGGCGGCGATCTTCGGTCTCGACGCAGGCACGCTGAAGCCGGGCGCCAAGGCCGATATCGCGGTCCTCGACCTCGACGAGCCGTGGGTGCTCTACAAGGAAGCGATCGTCTCGCGCTCCAAGAACACGCCGTTTGAAAATGCACGCTTTACCGGCCGGGTTGTGCAAACCTATGTTGCCGGCAAGCTTGTGCATTCCGCATAAGCCCAAAGCGGTCGCGCGGGAGGGGAACCGGTGGATCTATTTTCCTGGCAGCTTGGGCTGCCCTTGACGTTGTTGAGCCTGGGCTTCGGCTATCTGCTCGGCTCGATCCCATTCGGACTGATCCTGACCCGCATGGCCGGGCTGGGCGACGTCAGAAAGATCGGCTCGGGCAATATCGGCGCGACCAATGTGCTGCGCACCGGCAACAAGAAGCTTGCCGCAGCGACCCTGCTGCTCGACGCGCTCAAGGGCACCGCGGCAGCCGCCATTGCATCTCATTGGGGCGTCGAAGCGGGGATCGCCGCAGGCTTCGCCGCCTTCATCGGCCATCTCTATCCCGTCTGGCTCGGCTTCAAGGGCGGCAAGGGTGTCGCCACCTATATCGGCGTCCTCCTTGGCCTCGCCCCACCGATGGTGCTCGCCTTTGCGGTGATCTGGCTCGCCATGGCGAAAATCAGCCGTTACTCCTCATTGTCCGCACTGGTTGCAACGGCTATCATCCCGGTTCTACTTTACGCGGTAGGGAACGAAAAGGTCGCTCTCCTCTTCGCGGCAATGACCATCATTAGCTGGGTGAAGCATCGCGCCAATATCCAGCGGTTGCTCGCCGGCACGGAAAGCAAGATCGGGGACAAGGGATAATGTCTGAAGGCAGCGCAGGACGAACCGGAGTGGCGCTGACCCAACGACAGAAATTATCCTGGCTGCGGCTGATCCGCAGCGACAATGTCGGCCCCATCGCCTTCAGGGACCTGATCAACCACTTCGGCACGGCGGAAAACGCGCTCGACGCGCTTCCAGAACTATCCCGGCGCGGAGGGACCAAACAGGCCTATCGTGTGGCAACGGTAAGCGAGGCCGAACGGGAGCTGGAAGCGGCGCGACGCTGCGGCGTAGTCTTTGTCGGCATCGGCGAGCCAGGTTATCCCTCGGCGCTTCGGCAGATCGACGGCGCTCCCCCTCTCCTCGCGATGAAGGGCGATCTCAAAGCTGCAATCCGCCCGTCGCTCGGCATTGTCGGCTCGCGCAACGCGTCGGCCAGCGGCGCCAAGTTCGCGGCGATGATTGCCCGCGATGCCGGTCGCGCCGGCTATGTCGTCACCTCGGGTCTCGCGCGCGGCATCGATACCGCCGCCCATCGCGCAAGCCTCGAAACCGGCACGATCGCCGCGCTTGCCGGCGGCTTGGATCGGCCCTACCCGCCCGAAAACATCGGCTTGCTTGACGAGATCACATCGGGCCGGGGTCTGGCGATCAGCGAAATGCCCTTTGGCTGGGAGCCACGTGCACGCGATTTCCCCCGGCGCAACCGGCTGATTGCCGGCGTCAGCCTCGGCGTGACCGTCGTCGAGGCGGCCAATCGCTCCGGCTCGTTGATCACCGCGCGTTATGCCGCCGATTTCGGCCGGCTGGTCTTTGCCGTTCCGGGATCCCCACTCGATCCCCGGTGTCATGGCACGAACGACCTTTTGAAGCAGGGCGCGATCGTCACGACCTCGCCGGACGATGTCCTCGAAGCATTGGCGCCGCTCAGCCAGTTCGAACTACGCTTGCCAAGCGTCAGGGAGCCGGAGGGGCATGCGCAACCGAACGCCCCCACCGCGACCAGCGACAACGACCGTGCGGCCATCATCAATGCGCTTGGTCCGACGCCGGTCGAAACCGACGACATCGTCAGACACACCGGGCTTTCGCCAGCGCAGGTCTACCTTCTTCTCCTGGAGCTCGATCTCGCCGGGCGGCTCGATCGCCACGCCGGAGGACTCGTGTCTCTTACGACAAGCGAATGAGCGCCGGCGATGGCGACCCGCGGCCGTGAAGGCGAGCAGACACCCATTGCAGATTGCAGATGCGATACAATCTTGCATGAGTTGCATCGCCACCTCTCATCGTTATTTTGGGTGAACCCTCTTGACCCCGCACGAATCCCTGTCCATTTCGGGGCATCGATACCAGGCGACACACGGCGCTGACAGCGCTGACGCCCGAACCAGAACCGGTTGTCTCAGAAAATGACGATGAATGTTGTAGTGGTGGAGTCGCCTTCCAAGGCAAAGACGATCAACAAGTACCTCGGGCCTAACTACAAGGTGCTGGCTTCGTTTGGCCATGTGCGCGATCTGCCGGCGAAGGACGGTTCGGTCCGTCCGGATGAAGACTTCGAAATGTCCTGGGAGGTCGATGGCGCCTCGGCCAAGCGCATGAAGGACATTGCCGACGCGGTCAAATCCGCTGACGGCCTCATTCTCGCAACCGACCCGGATCGCGAAGGCGAAGCCATTTCCTGGCACGTTCTCGACCTTCTGAAAAAGAAGAAGGTGCTCGGCGACAAGCCGGTGAAGCGCGTCGCCTTCAACGCCATCACCAAGAAGGCGGTTCTCGAAGCAATCGCCCACCCGCGCGACATCGACATCTCGCTGGTCGACGCCTATCTGGCGCGCCGCGCACTCGACTATCTCGTCGGCTTCAACCTGTCGCCGGTCCTCTGGCGCAAGCTGCCGGGCGCCCGCTCGGCCGGCCGCGTGCAGTCCGTTACGCTGCGCCTTGTCTGCGACCGCGAATCCGAGATCGAGCGCTTCGTCTCCGAGGAATACTGGAACATCTCGGCGCTCTTGAAGACCCCGCGCGGCGACGAGTTCGAGGCCCGCCTCGTCTCGGCCGATGGCAAGCGCCTCGCGCCAAGGGCTGTCGGCAACGGCGAAGATGCCAACCGGCTGAAGACCCTGCTCGATGGCGCCGCCTATGTCGTCGACAGCATCGAGGCAAAGCCGGTCAAGCGTAACCCGTCGCCGCCTTTCACCACCTCAACACTGCAGCAGGCCGCCTCCTCCAAACTCGGCTTCTCCGCATCGCGCACCATGCAGGTCGCGCAGAAGCTCTATGAAGGCGTCGACATCGGCGGCGAGACAGTCGGTCTGATCACCTATATGCGTACCGACGGCGTGCAGATGGCGCCGGAAGCAGTCGAGGCCTCGCGCAAGGCGATCGCCAGCCAGTTCGGCGACCGCTACCTGCCGGAAAAGCCGCGTTTCTATTCGACCAAGGCGAAGAACGCCCAGGAAGCGCACGAAGCCATCCGCCCGACCGATTTCAACCGGACGCCGGACCAGGTCCGCCGCTTCCTCGACGGTGATATGCTGCGCCTCTACGATCTCGTCTGGAAACGTGGCATCGCGAGCCAGATGGCATCGGCCGAGATCGAGCGCACCACGGCAGAAATCACCGCCGACAACGGCGGACAGAAGGCCGGTTTGCGCGCCACCGGCTCGGTCATCCGCTTCGACGGCTTCATCGCCGCCTATACGGATGCCAAGGAAGACGGCGAACAGACGGATGATAGCGAGGAGGATGGCCGCCTGCCGGAAATCAACGCGCGCGAAAACCTCGCCAAGCAGAAGATCAACGCCTCGCAGCACTTCACCGAGCCGCCCCCGCGCTACTCGGAAGCGAGCCTGATCAAGAAGATGGAAGAGCTCGGCATCGGCCGGCCGTCCACCTACGCTGCGACGGTCACGACCCTGCTCGACCGCGACTACATCACCAACGACAAGCGCAAGCTCATACCCCAGGCCAAGGGCCGTCTGGTGACGGCGTTCCTAGAAAGCTTCTTCACCCGCTATGTCGGCTACGACTTCACGGCGTCGCTCGAAGAAAAGCTCGACCAGGTCTCGGCCGGCGAGGTCAACTGGAAGGATGTTCTTCGCGACTTCTGGAAGGATTTCTTCGCACAGATCGAGGAAACAAAGGAGCTGCGCGTTACCAACGTGCTCGATGCGCTGAACGAAGAACTGGCGCCGCTGGTCTTCCCGAAGCGCGAAGACGGCGGTGATCCACGCATCTGCCAGGTCTGCGGCACCGGCAAGCTGTCGCTGAAGCTCGGCAAATATGGCGCCTTCGTCGGCTGCTCGAACTATCCGGAGTGCAACTTCACCCGCCAGCTTTCCTCCGACAGCAACGGCGACCAGGAAGCGGCGGTCTCGAACGAACCGCAGGCACTTGGCAAGGACCCGCACACCGGCGAGGAAATCACGCTGCGCAGCGGCCGTTTCGGTCCCTATGTCCAGCGCGGCGACGGCAAGGAAGCGAAGCGCTCGAGCCTGCCGAAGGGCTGGACGCCGTCGACAATCGACCACGAGAAGGCCGTGGCCCTTCTGTCGTTGCCACGCGATATCGGCGCGCACCCCGAGAGCGGCAAGATGATCTCGACCGGCCTTGGCCGCTACGGACCGTTTGTGCTGCACGACGGAACCTATGCCAATCTCGAATCGATCGAAGACGTCTTCTCGATCGGCCTCAATCGCGCCGTGTCGGTTCTCGCCGACAAGCAGTCGAAGGCGGGTGCCGGGCGAGGCCGCACCGCGGCCGCCTCGCTCAAGGAACTTGGCGACCACCCGGACGGCGGCTCCATCACCGTTCGTGACGGGCGCTATGGCCCCTATGTCAACTGGGGCAAGGTCAACGCTACCCTGCCCAAGGGCAAGGATCCGCAGTCGGTAACGGTCGAGGAGGCACTCGTGCTGATTTCGGAGCGTGCCGCCAAGGGTGGAACGACCAAGGGCAAGCCCGTGAAGGCCAAGACGACCAAGGCGGCGGCAAAATCCGAGGACGGCGCAGCCAAGCCGACCAAGGCCAAGGCACCTGCCAAGAGCAAAACGAAGACGGCCGCCAAGGCCAAGAAGGGCTGACCTTGACCAGAATACCGCGCGACCCGACCGAGCAGTCCGGCAAGAGAAGCCTGGGCAAGAAGCCTGCTCGCGCGGCCAAGGGAGCACCGGCTCCGGCAAGCGAGCCCATCATCCACGGTGCGGTTCCGCCGCGTGACGTGCTGATGCGTTTCATTGCCGAAAACCCGGACCGCGCCTCCAAGCGCGAGATCGCCAAGGCCTTCGGGCTCAAGGGCGATACCCGTGTCGAGCTCAAGGCGCTGCTGAAGTCGCTGGAAGTGGACGGCTTTGTCGAAAAGAAGCGCAAGTCGCTGGTGCGTCCCGGCGCCCTGCCCCCGGTGACCGTGCTCGACATTACCATCCGCGATGTCGACGGCGAGCTGATCGGCCGGCCGGCCGAGTGGCTGGACGACGACGGCGTTGCGCCGGCGGTGCTGATCAAACAGTCTGCTGTCGGCAAGGCCAAGGGCAAGGTCCCGGTCGGCGGCCTCGGCGATCGGGTGCTCGCCAAGATCTTCCCCGCAAAGGAGCGTGGCGGTCCGGCCTATACGGCGCGCATCATCAAGGTTCTCGACAAGCGCAAGGACGCCGTGCTCGGCGTCTTCCGCGCCACACCAGGCGGCGGCGGCCGGCTGATGCCGATCGAAAAGCGCGGCGAAGAAGTGCTCGTCGATCCGGAGTTCACCGGCAACGCGCAGGATGGCGATCTGGTCGAAGTGCAGCTCTCGCGCCTCGGTCGCTACGGTCTGCCACGGGCCCAGGTCCAAAACGTCATCGGCTCCGTGGCCTCGGAGAAGGCAATCTCGACGATTGCCATCCACGCGCATGGCATCCCCCACATCTTCCCGGAGCGTGTGATCGAAGAGGCGAACGCCGCCGGTCCCGCCACGATGGCGCATCGCGAGGATTGGCGCACGCTGCCGCTGATCACCATCGACCCGGCCGATGCCAAGGATCACGACGATGCGGTTTATGCCGAACCCGACCCGTCCGAGGACAATCCCGGCGGCGTCATCGTCACGGTCGCAATCGCCGACGTCTCCTATTACGTCCGTCCGAAATCGGCGCTGGACCTGGAAGCGCTGAAGCGCGGCAACTCGGTCTATTTCCCCGACCGGGTGGTACCGATGCTGCCCGAACGGATTTCGAACGACCTCTGCTCGCTGAAGGAAGGCGTCGATCGTCCGGCGCTTGCCGTGCGCATGCGCTTCTCCAAGGAAGGCCGCAAGGCCGGCCACACCTTCCACCGCATCATGATGAAGAGTGCTGCCAAGCTCTCCTACCAGCAGGCACAGGCGGCGATCGACGGCAACCCGGATGACAAGACCGGGCCGATCCTCGACGCGATCCTGAAGCCGCTCTGGGAGGCCTATCGGATCCTCACGCGCGGGCGCGACCGGCGCCAGCCGCTCGAACTCAACATGCCCGAGCGCAAGATCATCCTGAAGCCCGACGGCACGGTCGATCGCGTTTTCGTGCCGGAACGCCTGGACGCCCACAAGCTGATCGAAGAGATGATGATCCAGGCGAACGTCGCGGCCGCCGAGACGCTGGAGCAGAAGCGCCAGGTGCTGATCTATCGCGTGCACGACCAGCCTTCGCTCGCCAAGCAGGAAAGCCTGCGCGAGTTCCTGGCGACGCTCGACATCTCGCTCGTCAAGGGCGGCAACATGCGCTCGAACCATTTCAACGGCATTCTCGCCAAGGCCGAGGGGAAACCTTTCGAGACGATGGTCAACGAGATGGTGCTGCGGTCGCAGAGCCAGGCGATCTACAGCCCCGAGAATATCGGGCACTTCGGCCTGAACCTTTTGAAGTACGCGCATTTCACCTCGCCGATCCGACGCTATGCCGACCTGATCGTGCATCGGGCGCTGGTTGCCTCACTCGGTCTGGGCGAAGGCGGACTGACGCCGCAGGAAGAGGGCGTGCTCGACGACATCGCCGCCGAGATCTCGACCTTCGAGCGTCGCGCCATGGCGGCGGAGCGCGACACCGTCGACCGGCTGATCGCACACCATCTGAATGGCCGTGTCGGCGAGGAATTCGAAGGCCGCGTCTCCGGCGTCACCAAGGCGGGACTCTTTGTCACCCTGCCCGCCTATGGCGCCGATGGCTTCGTTCCGATATCTACGCTCGGGCGCGACTACTTCATCTATGATGAGGCGCATCAGGCGCTTTCCGGCGAAAAGACCGGGCTCGGCTATCGCCTCGGCGATCCCGTGCGCGTCAAGCTCGTCGAAGCTGTGCCGCTTGCGGGTGCGCTCAGGTTCGAGATGCAAAGCGAGGGGCGCAAGATGCCGACGGCAACACGCTCCTTCCACAAGTCCGGCCGGCGCGATCGCACCGGAGCACGTAAGACGCCGGGAACGCGGCCGCCGCGAGGCAGGCGTTAGAACTCCCGTAAGGCAGAGGAATGGGCATGAAAGCAGCGGCAGGCGAAACACTTCAACTGGGCGGTAGCGAAAGCGACAAGCGCTCCGTTGGCCTTTCGATGAAGCGCGGCTTTCTCGGCCGTTGCCCGGCCTGTGGCAGCGGCAAGCTGTTTCGCAGCTACGTCAAGTCCGTCGATGCCTGCGCCGCCTGCGGCGAACGCATGGACCATCACCGCGCCGATGACTTCCCGCCCTATATCGTCGTGACGATCGTCGGCCACGTCGTGCTCGCGGGCTACATGATGACCGATCTCATCCTGCCGCTGACAACGTGGCAGCATCTGGCGATCTGGGCACCGATCACCGTGATCAGTTCGCTGGCGCTGCTGCAGCCGATCAAGGGTGCCGTCATCGGCCTGCAATGGGCGCTCAGGATGCACGGTTTCGGCGGCCACGAAGACGCACCGGAAGATGTCCTGCCGCCGCGAGACGACAGGGCATGACGTCTGCGCGGGGCCTGGGCGGCGAGGTCGAACGCCAACGTTCCGCAGCCGTCAGGCCACGCGATGCGGCCTCCGTCATGCTGCTCGACCGCCAAGGGGGACGCGTGCGCGTCCTGATGGGCAAACGGCACAGCGCCCATGTCTTCATGCCGGATCTCTATGTCTTCCCCGGTGGGCGACGCGATGCCGGCGATCACCGCATCGGCTTCGGCTCCGACCTGCACCCTTCCGTCCTGCATGCGCTGAAGGCGGCCGGCACGCGCGAGCTGACGGATGCACGCGCACGCGCGCTCGCCCTTGCCGCACTGCGCGAACTTTACGAAGAGGCCGGCATCGCCGTCGGGCAACCGGCTCCCTCTGCCACAGCGCCGGTTCCATTTCTTCCTGATCTTGCAAAGTTGCGCTATATGGCTCGGGCCATTACCCCTCCGGGCCACGCGCGGCGGTTCGATACGCGCTTCTTCGCGTTGTTTGCGGACGAGGCCAAAATCGATCCGACACGCTTCCTGGACAGCCGGGAGCTTCAGGATTTGCAGTGGATCGATGTGAACGATTCTCCGTCTCTACGGATACCCGACATCACCGCCATCATACTTGCTGACCTCAGAAGCAGTCTCGACACCGATCCGTCGCTCCCCTGTGAACGAGAGGTGCCACTTTATGCCGCGCGCCGTGGGCGCCTCGTCCGCACGTTGCTCTAAGGACCCTCGTCGCATGTCACAGCCGTCGCCCGGTACAGTTGCACCGGTTGAGGAAATTCACTGGCGGTCGCTGATCGCCGCCGTTGCAGCGATCAGTGCGGTCGGCATTGCAATTGGTCTCGGTCTGCCGCTCCTGTCGATCATCATGGAGAAGCGCGGAATCTCCTCGACGCTGATCGGCTTGAACTCCGCCATGGCTGGCGTGGCATCGATGGTTGCCGCCCCGTTCACGACCAAGTTCGCTCATAGACACGGCGTCGCGCCGACAATGCTGTGGGCCGTCCTGATCGCAGCAACGAGTTCGTTCGGCTTTTACTACATTACCAACTTCTGGCTCTGGTTCCCGCTGCGGATCGTTTTCCATGGGGCGATCACCGTCCTCTTCATTCTCTCCGAGTTCTGGATCAACGCCACGGCGCCGCCGGCAAAGCGCGGCTTCGTGCTCGGCATCTATGGCACGTTCCTGTCGCTGGGCTTCCTGACCGGGCCGCTGTTGTTTTCAATCCTCGGCAGTGAAGGCATCCTGCCTTTCATGGTTGGCGCCGGCGTCATCCTGCTTGCCTCGGTGCCGATCTTCCTCGCACGCGACGAAAGCCCCGTCATAGACGAGAAGCCGGAGCGGCATTTCCTGCGCTACGTCTTCCTCGTGCCCACCGCAACCGCCGCCGTGTTCATCTTCGGCGCGGTCGAATCAGGCGGTCTTTCGCTGTTCCTCATCTTCGGCACGAGAGCCGGTTTCAGCGAATCGCAGGCGGCCCTCCTGCTGACTGTCATGGGGGTCGGAAATTTCATCTTCCAGATCCCAGTCGGCATGTTGTCCGACCGCGTCAAAGACCGGCGAACCCTGCTCTCGGCCATGACTGTTATCGGCCTTGTTGGCGCGCTGTTCCTGCCGCTTCTGGTCGAAAGCTGGTTCCTGATGGCGATCGTATTGCTGTTCTGGGGCGGCTGCGTCTCCGGGCTCTACACGGTCGGTCTCAGCCACCTTGGCTCGCGGCTGCAGGGCGCCGATCTTGCCGCCGCCAACGCCGCTTTCGTGTTCTCCTATGCCGTCGGCACGGTTGCGGGGCCGCAGGCCATCGGTGCTTCAATGGATGCCACCGGCAACAATGGCTTTGCCTGGGCGATCGCCGGCTTTTTCGGCCTCTATGTCGCGCTTTCGGTGGTCAGGATCGTTTTGAAGCCAAAACGGCCTTGACTTTTCGGCCGCGATTTGTAGTTTCGCGCCAACCTTGCCCGTGGCCCGCAACCGGTTGTCCACGGCTTTCATTGTTACAAAGGCAGGACGACCATGGCAAAAGCCACCACCATCAAGATCAAGCTGCTTTCGACAGCCGACACGGGTTTCTTCTACGTCACGACCAAGAACAGCCGTACGATGACGGAAAAGATGACCAAGACCAAGTACGACCCGGTCGTCAAGAAGCACGTTGAGTTCAAGGAAACCAAGATCAAGTAAGATCGACCGTTTCTCGGGAATTTAGGGCGCCGACCGCAAGGTCAGGCGCCCTTTCCTTTTGGACGTCCGGGAAACGGCGCGCAAGGCACCGCTGGCTTCGGTGAAAGGATGCTTGAAAGACATGCCGACACGGCGCCCCCTCGCCCGGTGCCGAGAAAGCAAAAACGCCGCCCCAAGATGGGACGGCGCTTCGGAAAGGGGGTCGGCTGGCGTCTGACTGCGGCACGAGGATTCCGCAGAAGTCAAAAGCCAACCGACCGACCCCACGACCCAGGAGATGCGGCGGACCTGAGCATCATGGGGTAAGTAAAATGTTGGTAGGCGATGCCTACTTGTTCATCAGCATCACCTGAAAATGGAAAAAAATCAACGAATTCTTAATGCGCGAAGCGGTGCCGCTAAGCGCATGGTTAATTTTGTATCAGACTGAGACAGGCACACGCATGGGCGCCGCGGCTACGCAATCTCCCCGGTAGCATCGGCTGTGGCGAGAATACAACTTTAAATGCAACCCGCAAGAGGTGACCCAAGAAAATCACTGGGTCGCGGAGCGCCCGGATTGGACGGACAAACGCTCAGGCGGCCGCCGCCACCACGCGGTTGCGGCCCTCGTGCTTGGCCTGGTAGAGCGCCGTATCCGCGCGCTTCAGCAGAGCCTCGGCCGTGTCAGCACCCGGCCTGAGCGTCGCTATTCCCATCGACGCCGTTACCTTCAAAACGCCATCCGCCTGCGGAACCGGGAACGGCAGGCTTTCGATAATCATGCGCAAGCGCTCGGCGACGCCCGCCGCCATTTCAGCCGACGTATCCGGCATCACGACGACGAATTCCTCTCCGCCGAAACGGCAGGCAAGATCGGCACCGCGCACGGTGGTGCGAATGCGGTTGGCGAACTCCCGAAGCACTTCGTCGCCGGCATCATGGCCGTAGGTATCATTGACCTGTTTGAAACGGTCAATGTCGGTCATGCAGATGGAGAGCGGCCGGCCGCGCGCCGCAGCCCGGTCCATCAACAGTTTCAGGTGGGTGTCGAAATAGCGGCGGTTGTGCAAGCCTGTCAGGCCATCGGTGACGGCAAGTTCGATGGTCTGCTGCACGCTCGAGCGCAGCCTGTCATTGCAATGCTTGCGCCGGATCTGGGTCATGGAGCGGGCAATCAGTTCATTGGGATCAACCGGCCGCATCAGATAGTCCGTCACGCCGAGATCGAGTGCACGCACCACCATCTCATCGCTGCCCTGCTCCGCGATCAAGAGGATCGGGATGAAGCGCGTCCGCTCCAGCGAGCGCAACTGCGAACACAGCCGCAGCGGATCGTAGTCGTCGAAATTCGCGTTGACGATGACCAGGTCGAAATTGTTCTCGGCCGCTTCGAAGAGCGCCGCCTGCGGATCGGAAATCACCGAGACATCGGCGATCGGCTTGAGCGCGCGCTGCAGCCGCTCCTGTGACGAGCCACGGCCATCGACGAGCAGAACATTGCCCGGCTCGTCCGGACGGTCCGCACGGCCGGGGTCTTCGAGGCCGATGGTCTGCGCAGTCTGGGCGCGCAGGCGCAATTCGTCGCTGACATTCTTCAACCGTACCAGGCTCTTCACGCGCGACATTAGCTGGAGATCGTTGACGGGTTTGGTCAGGAAGTCGTCGGCGCCGGCCTTCAGGCCGCGCACGCGATCCGACGGCTGGTCGAGCGCCGTCACCATGACGACCGGAATATGCGCCGTGCGCGGATTGGCCTTCAGCCGTTCGCAGACCTCGAAGCCGTCGAGGCCGGGCATCATGATGTCGAGAAGCACGAGATCGATGGGCGTCTTCTCGCAAAGCGCCAGCGCCGAATAGCCGTCATTGGCCGTCAGCACATCGAAATACTCGGCGAGCAGCCGGGCTTCGAGCAACTTCACATTGGCCGGAACATCATCAACGACAAGAATACGCGCAGTCATATCAATTTTCCCGCCGCTCAGGCATCGCCCAGGTAGGTTTTGATCGTTTCTATGAACTTCGGTACGGAAATCGGCTTGGAAACATAGGCTTCGCATCCACCCTGGCGGATCCGTTCCTCGTCGCCCTTCATCGCAAATGCGGTGACCGCAATGACCGGAATGACGTGCAATTCATCGTCTTCCTTCAGCCATTTCGTCACTTCCAGACCGGATACTTCCGGCAACTGGATGTCCATGAGAATGAGATCGGGCCGGTGCTTGCGCGCGAGCTCGAGCGCCTCCATGCCGTTGCGCGTCTGGATCGTCGCGTAGCCGGAAGCCTCAATCAGGTCGCGGAACAGTTTCATGTTCAGCTCGTTGTCTTCAACAATCATTACCTGTTTGGGCATGTCGATCCCTTGCTGTCCATCATCGTCTTGCAAGTCTCCTCAGGACATTTAACTTGCAGAACCGACGACTCGACCCATTTCCTCAACTTCAGAGATAGGCCTATTTGGTTGAAAAATAGGTAACTCCGCACGTAAAAACCATACGGGGACGAAGCATTGAAGAGCGCTGACGAAATCGCCATCGACATCCTTGCCTGGCTCGCCGGCGAGCCTGAGCTTCTGTCCCGTTTCCTGGCACTGACGGGCACCGATCCAACGGCGTTGCGCAATGCCATTGCCGAACCCGGCTTCATGGGCGGTCTCATCGCCTTTCTCATGGACCACGAGCCGACGCTGATGGCATTCTGCCAGGCAACCGGCACGGCACCGGAAGATGTCGTGCGCGCCCATGCGGCGCTTTCGGGCCATTCGGGTTTTGAGGATTGAGCGTGCCAGGCAGGTCTATAGACGACCGCATACAGCTTCGAGAGCGCCCGCTGATCGTCAGTGACGTCGATGAAGTCGTGCTCGAATTCATCAATCCCTTCAAAGCCTTTCTCGATAGCTGCGGCCATGTGCTGCTGCCCCGATCGTTCCGCCTGACCGGCAACATCATCGATCGCGCGAACGAACAACCGCTGGCGGAGGCGGAGGTCAAAGCCCTGCTTGATTCCTTCTACGGGACGCAGGATCGCTGGCAGACGCCGGCTGCACAGGTCGTCGAGACTTTGGCTGCTCTGTCGAAGGAAGCGGACATCGTTTTCCTGACGGCGATGCCGCCGCATCACGCGGCGGTCCGCCGTGCCTTGCTCGACCGGCTTGGCCTTCCCTATCCGCTGCTTGCCTCCGAGGAACCGAAGGGACCGATCGTCCAAAATTTGCACGGCGGACGCCCGGTTCCGCTGGTCTTCGTGGATGATATTCTTCGCAACCTGCAGTCGGTCCAGCATCACACGCCGTCCTGCCTGCTGATCAACCTGATGGTTAACGCGGAGTTTCGCGCCCTTGCCCCAAAGCCGGACGCCGGCATCCGCGCTGTGGCCGACTGGCCGGAAGCGGCGGCCACCATCCGCGCGCATTTCGAGGGTTAGTTCAGCGCCGGTTCCCATCAGTGCAAATCCAAGCGCATCAGCGGTCTACCATCCTTGCGGCGCGCCACGACATCGAATCCCGCAGCCTCGAAGACCGTCGTCGCGCCGACCCAAAGGGCGACTGACTTGGACTGTTTGGCACGATCGATCGGACAAGCATCGAGATAACGTGCGCCGCCCGCCCTGGCGTGGTCGATCGCGGCGCGCACGAGTTGATGGCTCAAGCCCCTGCCGCGTAGCTTCGACTGCATGAACAGACAGCTCAGCGCCCAGATCGTCGGATCGGTCGCCTCGCGGTCCTCCAGCGGTCGCGCGACCGTGCGCGGCGAATTGAACTGCGGAACATCCTGGCGCGGACCAATCTGAACCCAGGCCACCGGCGTTCCCTCGAAATAGCCGAGGATACCGGGCGACGGCGCGGTATCGATACGAGCCTTGATAAAGGCCCTGCGCTCCCTTGCCGGCATCGCCGTTCGAACGGAATGCGGCAGGCGCAACGCGGTGCACCAGCAACCGCCATAGGCACCGTTCGGCCCAAAAAGCTGCTCGAAATCCGCCCAACTATCCGCCGTGACAGGTGAGAACTGGAGTGTGATTTCCAACAGAGCCTCCCTTGAGACTCACTAGCGTAGAGCGTAAGGTCGCGATGTTCAATATTTGTTCCTGATATGCCCGACAGCGCTGCTCAATCTCCAGGCTTCTGCCGCGACTGCCTCAAGGAACAGGCCGCTAGCGCGCGGCGCTGCACGGCCTGCGGCAGTCCGCGCCTGCTGCGCCATAGCGAGCTCTACGATCTCACCTTGGCGCATATCGATTGCGACGCGTTCTACGCGTCGATCGAGAAACGCGACGATCCGGAGCTTGCCGACAAGCCGGTGATCATTGGCGGCGGCAAGCGCGGCGTGGTGTCCACGGCTTGCTACATCGCCCGCATTCACGGCGTGCGCTCGGCAATGCCGATGTTCAAGGCGCTGGAGGCCTGCCCGCAGGCCGTGGTCATCAAACCCAACATGGAGAAATATGCGCGCGTCGGCCGCGAGGTGCGGACGCTGATGCAGGAGTTGACGCCGCTGGTGCAGCCACTGTCGATCGACGAAGCATTTCTTGAGCTCAGAGGCACCGAGCGACTGCATCACGATCCGCCGGCCCGCACCCTCGCGCGCTTCGCCCGCCGTGTCGAGCAGGAGGTCGGCATCACCGTTTCGGTTGGCCTCTCCTACTGCAAGTTCCTCGCCAAGGTGGCTTCCGATCTGCAAAAGCCGCGCGGCTTTTCCGTCATCGGTCAGGCCGAGGCGCTGGAGTTCCTGAGGGAAAAGCCGGTCACTCTGATCTGGGGCGTCGGCAAGGCCTTCGCCGCCATCCTGGAACGCGATGGCGTGCGCACGATCGGGCAATTGCAGACCATGGAGGAAGCCGACCTCATGCGCCGTTATGGCACCATGGGGCAGCGGCTCTATCGGCTGTCGCGCGGGCTCGACGAGAGGGCGGTCGAAATCGACGGCGAGGCGAAGAGCGTTTCCGCGGAGACGACGTTCAATGACGACATCGCACGCTACGACGACCTGGTCACGCACCTTAGGCGCCTGAGCGAGCAGGTGGCCCACCGGCTGCGAAAGTCCGAACTCGCGGGTCAGACCGTCGTTCTGAAGCTCAAAACCACCGACTTCAAGCTTCGCACCCGCAACCGGCGGCTCGACAGCCCCACCCGGCTTGCCGACCGCATTTTCCGCACCGGGCTTCAGCTTTTGGAGAAAGAGGCGGATGGCACGAAGTATCGCCTGATCGGGATTGGCGTCGGCGATCTATCCGCCCCAGATCTGGCCGACCCTCCGGACCTTGTCGATCCGGCGGCAACCCGCCGGGCAGCGGCCGAAGACGCCATGAACAAGCTGCGCGACAAGTTCGGCAAGGAGAGCGTCGAGACCGGCTATACCTTCGGTACCCGGAAACGCGATCACTGAACGTAAACGTGCGGCGATCACGCAACCTTGATGTGGCCGACACACGGACTGGATGAATTCCTTAAAGATTGCCGGCTAGGCTCGTTCGCCAAGTCACGTGTTGGGTTGAGTGTATGGTATCGCGTTTCGCTCTCACCGCCAGCTTCGTCGCTCTGCTTTTGTCGCCGGCCACCGGCTTTGCAGGCAGTCGCGGGCCGCTGCAAATCATTGTCTCGAAAGACCAGCAATCGCTCGTGGTCTATGACGGCGATGCCGTGATTGCGACGTCACCGGTGTCGACCGGCAAGGCCGGCCATGCGACGCCGACCGGAATCTTCTCTATCCTCGAAAAGCGGCGCCATCATAAGTCGAACATCTATTCGAATGCGCCGATGCCGTTCATGCAGCGGCTCACCTGGTCGGGTATTGCGCTGCACGGCTCCAACCACGTGCCCGACTACCCCGCCTCACACGGATGTGTGCGCCTGCCAAGCGCTTTCGCCGCGTCGCTCTACAAGATGACCGAGCGCGGCGTGCATGTGCTGATCTCGGACCGGCAGATATCGCCCGCAGAGGTTAAAAGCGCCCTCCTCTTCCGTCCGGTTCCGGTAAATATCCAGCCGCCGCTTTCCGATGTTCCGCTCAGACCGGCGATCAGCCAGGCCGGAGATACGCCGGTGGTAGTGGCGATGAGAGAGCCGACCGGCGGTGCCGGCACCTCCAGATCCATGGAAGAACCGATCCGCATCCTGATCACGCGCAGCGACGCGCGCGACACCATGCGCGAGGTTCAAACCTCGTTGGAATTCCTCGGATACGCGCCCGGCTCGATCGACGGCCATGCGGGCACGGCAACCACTGCGGCGCTCCGCGCCTTCCAGACGGGCGAAGGTCTCGAGAGCGATGGCAAGCTGACGCCGGAACTGACCGACAAGCTCCTGCGTAAGGCCGGCCGAACGCCGCCGCAGAACGGCAAGATCCTCGTGCGGCAAGGTTTCAAGCCGCTTTTCGAAGCCGGCCTCACCATCGACAAATCGGAAGAGGCCCTTGGGACGCATTTCCTCCAGTTCCGGCACAATGAAGAAGAAGGCGCCGAAGGCAAATGGTTCGGCGTTTCGCTTGAAAACCACCTGCCCGCCTCGATGAAGAAGCGGCTCGGCATTTCCATTGAGGCGGACCCCTTCGCTTATAACGGCATACAGCGCACGCTGGCGCGAATGACGATATCCGACGACGTTCGCAAGCGGGTTGAAGGACTGCTGGCCGAGGGCTCTTCGCTCTCGATCGCCGACACGGAAAGCGGGCTGGAGACCGGCCAGGGAACCGATTTCATCACCGTCACCCGATCGCGTCCGGGTGACTGATCCCGGGGAACCGCAGGAAAGCACCATGTGCGCTTTCTGTCCCAGCTGCCCACCCTGAAGGTGATCGGTGTGATTTCTTCGCTTCGAACGAAACGGAGAAACCTGCCGATCAAACCAACTCGACGTCGACCACGCCCGGCGCCGAGCGCAGCGCCGCAGCGATCTCGGGCGAGATCCGGAACTTCTCGCTCAGTTCCACCTCGATCTCGCGCTGACCGTTGTCCTTGATGACGACGAAGGAGACGAGACCGTCGCCCCTGGTGTTGAGGTGCGAGGCGATCGATTTCAGTGGGCCGGAATCGCGCACATAGACGCGCAGCGCCTTCTGCAGTTGCAGCGATTCTTCCTCGAGCGAGCGCAGGGTCTGGATGCGCAGCCCGATGCCTTCCGGCCGCTCCTCGGCGGCAACGGTCATGACCAGCGATTTGCCCGGCTCCAAGAGGTCGCGATACTGGTGCAGCATTTCGGAGAACAGCACGGCCTCGAATTGGCCCGAGGAGTCCGAGAAGGCGACGATTCCCATCTTGTTGCCGGTGCGCGTCTTGCGCTCCTGCTTCGAGGTCACCGTGCCGGCAAGCCGGCCGGCGGTTGCCCCCTTCTTCACCGCGCCGGCGAAATCGCCGAAGGTCTGCACGCGCATCTTGGCGAGCAGCGCATTGTAGGTGTCGAGCGGATGGGCGGAAAGGTAGAAACCCAGCACCTGGAATTCGCGGTGCAGCTTTTCCGAAGCGAGCCAAGGCGTGTAGGTCGGGAGCGCAATACGCTCCGGCCCGGTTGCCGCCCCCGCCCCGAACATGTCGCTCTGGCCGCTCGTCTTGTTCTCCTGTGCACGCTGGGCGAAGCCGAGGATGCGGTCGAGCCCGCCGACCAGTTCCGCACGGTCATAGCCGAAGCATTCGAACGCGCCGGCAGCGATCAGGCTTTCGAAGACGCGACGGTTGAGAAGCTTGGGGTCGATCCTGAGGCAGAAATCCTCAAGGCTCGCGAAGGTCCGGTCGCCGCGCACTTCGACGATATGCTCAACCGCGGATTCGCCCACGCCCTTGATTGCGGCAAGCGAATAATAGATGCGGTTTTCGCCCGTCTGGAAATGTCGGAATGAGGACTGCACCGACGGTGCAATCACCTCGATGCCCAGGCGCTTCGCGTCCTGGCGGAAGTCGTTGACCTTTTCCGTATTGGACATGTCGAGCGTCATCGACGCCGCCAGGAACTCCACCGGATAGTGCGCTTTCATATAGGCGGTCTGGTAGGAGACGATGGCGTAGGCCGCTGCGTGCGACTTGTTGAAGCCGTAGTTGGCGAACTTGGCGAGCAAGTCGAAAATCAGGTCCGCCTGCGGCTTCGACACCTCGTTCTTCACGGCGCCGTCGACGAAGCGGGCGCGCTGCTTGTCCATCTCCTCCTTGATCTTCTTACCCATGGCGCGGCGCAGAAGATCGGCCTCGCCGAGCGAGTAGCCCGAGAGCACCTGGGCGATCTGCATCACCTGCTCCTGGTAGACGATAACGCCCTGCGTTTCCTTGAGCAGATGATCGATCTTCGGATGGATCGATTCGACCTCTTCCTCGCCATGCTTGCGGGCATTGTAGACCGGAATGTTCTCCATCGGGCCTGGGCGATAGAGCGCCACCAGCGCGATGATGTCCTCGATGCAGTCGGGCCGCATGCCGATCAGCGCCTTGCGCATGCCGGCGCTTTCCACCTGGAACACGCCAACCGTTTCGCCGCGCGACAGCATCTCATAGGTCTTCGGGTCGTCGAGCGGGATGCTCGCAAGATCAACTTCGATGCCGCGCTGCTTCACGAAATCGACCGCGACCTTCAAAACGGTCAGCGTCTTCAGGCCGAGGAAGTCGAACTTGACGAGGCCCGCCTGCTCCACCCATTTCATGTTGAACTGGGTGACCGGCATATCGGAGCGCGGATCGCGATACATCGGCACGAGCTGAGACAGCGGACGGTCGCCGATCACGATACCGGCGGCGTGGGTCGAGGCGTGGCGATAGAGGCCTTCGATCTTCTGGGCGATGTCGAGAAGTCGCGCGACCACCGGTTCCTTCTCGGCTTCCTCCTGGAGGCGTGGCTCTTCCTCGATCGCCTTGGAGAGCGGCGTCGGATTGGCCGGGTTGTTCGGCACTAGCTTGCAGATCTTGTCGACCTGGCCGTAGGGCATTTCGAGCACGCGGCCGACGTCGCGCAGTGCGGCACGCGCCTGCAGCGAACCGAAGGTGATGATCTGCGCCACCTGCTCGCGACCATACTTGCGCTGCACGTAGCGGATCACCTCTTCGCGCCGGTCCTGGCAGAAGTCGATGTCGAAGTCGGGCATCGAGACGCGCTCGGGATTGAGGAAGCGCTCGAACAGCAGCGAGAAGCGCATCGGATCGACGTCGGTGATCGTCAGCGCATAGGCAACGAGCGACCCTGCACCCGAACCACGGCCCGGCCCAACGGGAATATCGTGCTGCTTCGCCCATTTGATGAAGTCGGCAACGATCAGGAAGTAGCCGGGGAACTTCATGCGCTCGATAACGCCGAGTTCGAAGGCCAGGCGCTCGCGATACTCCTCTTCGCTATAGCCGGGCGCCATGCCGAGCCTGGCGAGACGCTCTTCGAGCCCCTCCTCCGCCTGGCGGCGCAGTTCGTCCGCCTCGGCGCGCTCCGCCTCTTCCGGATCTGCGGTGGCGCCGGTAAAGCGCGGCAGGATCGGTCCGCGGGTCTTCAGCATGAAAGAGCAGCGCCGTGCGATCTCGACAGTGTTTTCCAGCGCCTCCGGCAGATCGGCAAAAAGCGCAGCCATCTCCTTGCGGCTCTTGAGGTAGTGGTCCGGCGTCAGGCGGAAGCGGCTGTCGTCCGAAACCATCGCGTTGTGCGCGACCGCCATCAGGGCGTCATGGGCGTCATAGTCGGACGGTGACGGAAAGAAGGCTTCGTTGGTGGCAACCAGCGGAATGTCGAACTTGTATGCAAGGTCGATAATCCGGCTCTCATGGCGGCGGTCAAATCCGCCGTGCCGCTGCAGCTCGATATAGAGCCGGTCGCCGAAGAGATCATGCAGCGCCTCGAGACGCGCTTCGGCCAGTGCCGTCGAACCCGCCTTCAGGGCCAGGTCCACCGGGCCGCCCGACGCACCGGTCAGCGCGATCAATCCGTCCGTACCGTTTTCGGCAAGCCAGGAGCGCGTGATCCGAGTCGCCTGGCTGCCCTCGCCGCTGAGATAGGCACGGCTCACCAGATCCACGAGCCGGGTGTAACCATCATCGGTCGCGGCGATCAGGACGATCGCGGGCAGCTTCGCGAGATGTTGCGCGTGGCCGCGCCGTTCGCCATCCGCCTCGTCTTCCATGTCGATGGAAAGCTGGCAGCCGGTAATCGGTTGCAGTCCGTCGTCGGCTGCTTTCTGCGAAAACTCGAGCGCGGCAAAGAGATTGTTGGTGTCGGCGATCCCGATCGCCGGCTGATTATCGGCAACCGCCTTGCCGATGACCTTCTTCAGCGGCAGCGCGCCTTCGAGCAGGGAGAAGGCCGAGTGGACGCGCAGATGCACAAACTGCGGGTCCGAACCAAGCGCCTCGCTCGATGCTGCTTTGCCGTCGTCTGCCATTATTCGCACCCTGATTCCTGTCTGGTCCGCAGGATATCCCGTTTATCACCCGACATGTCCAGTTTCACCTGACACGTCGTCCCCCTTATTCAATCCAGGGGGCGCATTTCGGGAGGTGCTTGAGAGGAAATATCGACGCTCCTCAGAGGCCGAGCGCGATGAAAGAGATGCTTGCGATGAACAGGCTCATCGAAGCGAAGGCGGCGAGGTCACGAACAAAATCAGTCATAACATGGCTCCTTTTCCGTTATGTTTTTACTTTGTTCTATTTTTGTTCACGCGTCAAGCCGAGCACAGACGTTCTGTTGACGATGGTTAACACGGCAGTCGAATGCAGGTTAACTGCCAGGAAGCCGCTTGAGGAAGGCGCCGCGCCCGCATATCAAGAGGAACAACCAAGCGGAGCGTTCCGACATGCATGCACGCCTGATTCTGCCATTGCTGTTTCTGGTTCCGGCCGTCGCCTCCGCGGCCGAAACGATCGACCCTACCCGCATCGTCTCCGCGGCGACCGGCGACTGGAACAAGGACGGTGACGCGGACCTCGCCCTGATCGTGCGCCCCGCAGATGGAAGCGACGATGACAACGGTGTCTATCTCTATCTGACCGGTGAGAATGGCGCTCTTGAGCTGAAGGCGGCGATCCCGAACAAGATTTGGGGCGACTTTGACTTTGCGGGACAGGCGCCGTGGGTCGAGGCGCTGCCGAGCGGTTCTTTGCTCATCTCCAGCCACAACGATTCCATCGGACGTGACCGCTGGGAACAGAAACTGACGGTCGCCTACCGCAATTTCGAGTTCGTGGTCGCCGGCTATACCTACTCATCCTACGATACACTCGATCTAGACAACACATTGAAGTGCGACCTCAACGTTCTGACAGGCAAGGGCAAATCCAACGACAAGGCCATAGCCACCAAGGGCGAACTCGTCCTGCTCAAGGACTGGAACGACGATCGCGGCCAGAAGGCTTGCGGCGTTCAGTAATCAGGTGATTGTTCTCTATTTGTTCTTTACAACCAACACGGACCACGGCATCCTCGGCCAGAACATATGAGGAACCCACATGGCCGCGCTCGAACAACTGAAGGACTTTATCGTCGAAGCCAAATCGAAAACCTATGTTGGCGGCGGCGAGCCGCGGCCTTCCTCTCGCCAAGGCTCCCATGACATCGGCTACGAAACGGGCAGTTGGCGCTATCTCGACAGCTATTTCGGCGGAACCGATTTTGCAGGACATGAAACAGTCTGGCAGGATGGCGAACCGTGCTGGGCGATGAACTACTTCGGCCGGATTATGCGCCCCGAGCTCATAACTGGAGAGAAGGCAGGTCTGGTCATCAAGGCTGCGCTTCAGGCGATGTATCGTGAGAAGCGGCACTTCCTCGGCGGTATGGAGTTTCGGCATGCACATGGCTACTACATCGATAGCAGCCGCGGCGACACCGAACATTTTTCCGGCCGCGAGGTCATCTTCGTCGATGGCGAGGAAGCTTACGAACTCGACTATCGTGGCGGGCTGATCCGGCGTTAAAAGCGGCGCCAGAAGACGCGTACGCCGCGCCCAGGGCGGCGTGGGACGTGAACTGTGAGACGTTTCTTCCGCGCTGGCCAAAGACAGTGAGCGGCAACGGCGCTGGGCGATCAATGCGCCCGCTCGGCCGGTGCCATCAGTTCATCTCGACGACTTTGCCGTCCTCGATCGTCACGCGCCGATCCATCAGCCCAGCGAGTTCATGATTGTGCGTGGCGATCAGGGCCGCGAGACCCGACTGGCGCGCGAGCGCCTCAAGCGCTTCAAAGACATAGCCGGCGGTTTCCGGATCGAGATTGCCTGTCGGCTCGTCCGCAAGAAGCACGAGCGGCGCGTTGGCGACGGCGCGCGCGATCGCGACGCGCTGCTGCTCGCCGCCGGAGAGCTCCGTCGGGCGATGATCGGCACGGTGACCGATGCGCATGTAGTCGAGCAGCGCCCTTGCCCTATCGGCGGCCTCAGCCTTGGGCAAGCCGGCGATCAGCTGTGGCATCATGATGTTCTCAAGTGCCGAGAACTCGGGAAGCAGATGGTGAAACTGGTAGACGAAGCCGATCTCGTTGCGGCGGATCGCCGTGCGCCGATCGTCGTTGAGGCCACCACAGGAGACGCCGTTGACCAGCACTTCGCCGCCATCCGGGCGCTCCAGCAGGCCGGCGACATGCAGGAGCGTCGACTTGCCGGTTCCCGAAGGCGCGACCAGCGCAACCGTCTCGCCACTTCTCAGGGTAAAATCCGCACCCTTGAGGATGGACAGGAACGTTTCGCCTTCCCCGTAGTGTCGCTCGACGCCGGAAAGCTGCAGTGCCACGCGCGCATTCATTCAGTTGATGTCCTTGTCATTCGTAACGCAGGGCCTGCACCGGATCGAGGCGCGAAGCACGCCAGGCCGGGAAGATTGTGGCGAGGAAGGAAAGGGTGAGTGCCATGACGATGACGAGCGCGGTCTCATCGGCATTCATGTCGGCCGGAAGCTGGCTCAGGAAATAGAGCTCTGGGCTGAAAAGTGTGGTTCCAGAGATCCAGGAGAAGAACTGCCGAATGGATTCGATGTTGAGGCAGACGACGACGCCGAGCGCCACGCCCGCGACCGTTCCCGCCGCGCCGATCGCGGCACCCGTCATGAAGAAGATGCGCATCACCGAGCCGGAGGTCGCGCCCATCGTTCTGAGAATCGCGATGTCGCTGCCCTTGTCCTTCACCAGCATGATCAGGCCGGAAATGATGTTCAGCGCGGCGACCAGCACGATCAGCGTCAGGATCATGAACATGACGTTGCGCTCGACTTCGAGCGCCGAGAAGAAGGTCTTGTTGCGGTCGCGCCAGTCGGTAATGAAGATCTGTCGTCCCGCGGCATCCTCGATCGGCTGGCGCAGTTCGTCGACGACATCAGGATGCTCGACGAAGATCTCGATCGACTGCGCAAGCCCCTCCGCGTTGAAGAAAAGCTGCGCCTCTTCAAGCGGCATGAAGATGATCGTCGAGTCGTATTCCGACATGCCGATCTCGTAGATCGCCGAGACGGTGTAGGCTTTGACGCGCGGATTCATGCCAAGAGGCGTTACGTCGCCATTGGGCGAGGTCAGCGTGATCGTTCCGCCGACGCGGATGCCGAGTTGCTCGGCCATGCGCGAACCGATCGCGACACCGGAGCCGGAGGCAAAGCCGACCATGTCGCCGGACTGGATATGGTCGGAAACCGACTTCATCTTGCCGAGATCGTCGGCGCGGATGCCGCGCACCAGAGCACCAGTAGAACTGTCGCCGATGCCTTGCGCCAGAACCTGGCCCTCGACTAACGGGATTGCCATGGTGACGCCCTTGACGCCCGAGAACTTGGTCGCCAGCTCCGCATAGTTGTTGAGTGGCCCGTCGATCGGCTGCACGATCATGTGACCGTTGATGCCGAGAATGCGGGAAATGAGCTCGGTGCGGAACCCGTTCATCACGGCCATGACGATGATTAGCGTCGCAACGCCGAGCATGATGCCGATGAAGGAGAAGCCGGCGATAACCGAAATGAAGGCTTCCTTGCGCCTGGAACGCAGGTAGCGCCACGCCACCATGCGCTCAAAGGCGGAAAAGGGACGGCTGGAGGACTTTTCAGGCTGCGTTGCGGCCTGCACCTGATCTTCAGTCACGGCGGTCATCCTGCCTTCCCTCGCCTCTTCACTTCGTTGCGATCAGCTTGTTGATCGCAGCTTCGACGGTCATGGTCTCGCGCTCGCCGGTCTTGCGATCCTTGACCTCGACTTCGCCGTTGGCGATCGAACGCGGGCCGACGATGATCTGGACCGGGACACCGATCAGGTCCGCAGTCGCGAACTTTGCACCGGCGCGGTCGTCCGTGTCGTCGAGCAGTGCGTCGAATCCCGCCTTGCCGAGTTCGGAGTAGAGCGTCTCGCAGGCGCCGTCGCAAGCGGCATCGCCCGCTTTCATGTTGATGATGACGCCATCGAACGGCGAGAGCGACTTCGGCCAGATGATGCCGTTGTCGTCATGCGACGCTTCGATGATCGCCGGCACGAGGCGGGTCGGGCCGATGCCGTAGGAGCCCATGTGCACGGCATGCTCCTTGCCGTCGGGGCCGAGAACCTTGGCGCCCATGGCTTCGGAATACTTGGTGCCGAAGTAGAAGATGTGGCCGACCTCGATGCCGCGGGCCGACAGGCGGTCGCCTTCGGCAACCGCCTTGAAGGCGGCCTCGTCGTGCATCTCCGATGTCGCGGCGTAACGCGAGGTCCACTTGTCGAAGATCGCCTTCAGGCCGGCGACGTCCTCGAAGTTGGTTTCTTCGCCCGGAATATCGAAGCCGAGAAAGTCCTTGTGGCAGTAGACTTCAGATTCACCGGTGTCGGCGAGGATGATGAATTCGTGGCTGAGGTTGCCGCCGATCGGGCCGGTGTCGGCACGCATCGGAATGGCGCGAAGACCCATGCGCGCAAACGTGCGCAGGTAAGCCGCGAACATGCGGTTATAGGCGTGTTCTGCCCCTTCGCGATCGAGATCGAAGGAATAGGCGTCCTTCATCAGGAACTCGCGCGAACGCATGGTGCCGAAACGCGGACGGATCTCGTCGCGGAACTTCAGCTGGATATGGTAGAGGTTGAGCGGCAGGTCACGATAGGACTTCACGTAGGACCGGAAGACGTCCGTGATCATTTCCTCGTTCGTCGGGCCGTAAAGCATCGGCCGGTCCTGGCGATCCTTGATGCGCAGCATCTCCTTGCCATAGGCGTCGTAGCGGCCACTTTCCTGCCAGAGCTCTGCGGACTGCAGCGTCGGCATCAAGAGTTCGATCGCGCCCGAGCGGCTCTGCTCTTCGCGGATGATCGCATTGACCTTGTCGAGAACCCGCTTGCCCAGTGGCAGCCAGGTATAGATGCCCGAGGACTGCTGCCGGATCATGCCGGTACGGAGCATGAGGCGGTGGGAAACGATTTCCGCTTCCTTAGGATTTTCCTTCAGGATGGGCATGAAAAAGCGGGACAGGCGCATGACGGGTTCCAGAACTTGATGAACGTCGCACTATCGGCGGATTCGGGCGAAATGACGTTGAGCTCGGGTGCCTTCTTCGCCGGTAGACTGGCAAGGGCGACCGTTGCTTCTCGGGGTCGAGCTCTCCATTATCCATCGCCGGCAAAGCCAACGTGAACCTTTATGAGCCTTGCGTTCATAGCTGCTTCGCAGGCGGAAGAAAACCCTACTCTCAGGCCATCGCCGGAAAGATCGGAGCCACTGATTTTGAGGGGAAAAGACGGAAAAGCCTGCGTCAAAAGAGCACGCTAGTAACAAGATTACGACAGGAGTTGTCAACGGGAATATTTTACCCAACTGTAGCAAAAATGCAAAAAAACAGGATGACACAGCTTAATGTTTGGGCTAATTTCGGCTCACAAAACAGGCATGAAGACTAAATTCTTGCCGACTTTCGCGGTCAAGTCTTGGGAGGATAAGATCTTAGGCGCGCTTCGTCGCTGCCGCCGGAAACGGATTAGGATCACGCGAAACTTGAAAAACAAGGCTTTTAGCCTTGTTTTTTTTTGCTTTTCTCGACTCCGTCGCAAGCACGAAGCAGGTGTAGAAATTGAACTATGTCAATTCGGCGGCGGTCAACCCTGCAATTGCGCTGGTTCCACCCACAGCATCGCGCGCGGCGTCATCATGACGCCGAAATCCAGCACTCGGCATCCTGAAAACGCTTCGATCGCCTTGCGGTTCGGCTCAGCCCATCCGCCTTGCCGAAACTTTCAATAGAATTTCGGGTAAAACCGCGGAATGGAATCGATCCCGTAGCCAAGTTTGACGGAGACGATATACCAGGCGAGCTGGATGACAGCCGCGATGGCTGTAGTCAAAAGCACGACCCGTTTCGCATTGAACTTGGCCGGCGCGCTTTCGACGCTTCCGGGGACGACGCTGTTTTCCTCCGCTTGCGTGCGCACTCCCAAGGGAAGGACGGCAAACAGCGTGATCCACCAGATGATGAAGTAAATAGCAAAAGTTGAAAACAGTGGCATTTCCGGCTCCCGGTGAAGGCGATCGACGTCACGACCTCAGGCCGTTTCGCCGCGACTTCCGCGACATTCTGTCCGCCTTATAGCGCCGCCTGCCTGATCAGACAAACGCGCATCGCGCGGTCAACTGTCACACCTCTTCGAGTTCTATCAGCGTACCCTGGAAATCCTTGGGATGCAGGAAAAGCACCGGCTTGCCATGCGCACCGATTTTCGGCTCGCCGTCCCCCAGAACGCGAGCTCCGGCCGCACGCAGCGCGTCGCGTGCGGCAAGGATATTGTCCACCTCGTAGCAGATGTGATGCATCCCGCCCGAAGGGTTCTTCGCCAGGAAAGCGGCGATCGGCGAGGTCTCGCCGATCGGCTCCAATAGCTCGACCTTGGTGTTGGCCAGCGTGACGAACACAACGGTTACGCCGTGTTCCGGCAACGTCTGCGGCTCGGTGACGGATGCACCAAGCGTCGAGCGGTAGCTTTCGGCGGCGGAGGCAAGATCCGGCACGGCGATGGCGATATGGTTCACTCTTCCGAGCATTGCGATCCTCCCGCGTCCTGTACCGGCCCCGCTTACACTGCCGCGAGGCGACCACCAATCAGACTTTGGTTACGAACACCGTTACAATCGGCTTCTTGCCCCACGTCTGGTTCGCTGTGCTGCGAACGGCGCGGCGCACCGCCTCCTGCAGCATGGCCAGATCCTTGCGCTTTGCCCGCGGAATGCTCTCGACCGCACCGAGGATCGCGTCATAGAGCGTATCCTCCATGTCTTCGCCCTCGTCGTCGAATTCCGGCAGGCCGATCGCCACGATGTCCGGGTCACCAAGGAAATCGTAGCGGCCGTCAAGAACGACGTTAACGGCGACGTGCCCTGCGAAGGAGAGCTTGCGGCGTTCGCCGATGCCCATCTCTTCGAAGTCGCCGATGAGGTTGCCGTCCTTGTAGATGCGGCCATGCGGCGCTTCGTCGATGACCTCGGCCGGGCCTGGTGCAAGACGCAGCATTTGACCGTTCCGAAGGCGCGGAACGCTGGCGATTCCCGACTGCTGACCAAGTTCGGCATGGGCCGTCAGATGCGCGGCTTCGCCATGAACCGGAACGAGAATCTGCGGGCGCAGCCATTGATACATCTGCTGCAGCTCGGTGCGGCGCGGGTGACCGGACACATGCACCAGCGCCTCACTGTCGGTGATGATGTGTATGCCTTGCTCGACCAGGCCATTCTTGATGTCGTTGATCGCCTTCTCGTTGCCGGGGATGGTGCGCGAGGAGAAAACGACCGTATCGCCGGCGGAAAAAGCCACGTTGCGCATCTCGTCGCGGGCAATCTTGGCGAGTGCTGCCCGAGGCTCACCCTGGCTACCGGTCAGGATGACCACGACCTTGTCGCGCGGCACGTAGCCGAACTCGTCTTCGGCAAGGAAAGGCTTGATCCCTTCCATCAGGCCGAGATCCGCGGCCACGGCGACGACCCGCTTCATCGAACTGCCGAGCAGCAGCACATCCCTGCCCGCCTCTTCCGCCGCCTCGGCGATCGAGCGAATGCGCCCGACATTCGAGGAGAAAGTCGTTATCGCGACCCGGCCCTCGGCGTTGGCGATGATCTTCGTCAGGCTCTCGGAGACTTCCTGTTCCGACGGCGAAACACCATCACGCATAGCATTGGTGGAATCGCAGATAAGCGCCAAGACGCCTTCGTCACCAATCTGGCGGAAGCGCGTCTCGTCGGTCAGGGGCCCAAGCGACGGATGCAGGTCGATCTTCCAGTCGCCGGTGTGAACGACAGTGCCGACCGGCGTGCGGATGATCAGCGACATCGGCTCAGGGATCGAATGGTTGACGCCGACCGCCTCGATCTCGAACGGGCCGACATTGATGCGGTCGCCCTGTTTGAAGATCGTCACCGGGATCTCACTGCGGCTTCTCTCGAAATCGCGCTTGGCTTCCAGCATGCCTGCCGTGAACGGCGAGGCATAGACCGGAACGTTGAGGCCCGGCCAGAGATCGTTCAGGCCGCCATAATGGTCCTCGTGGGCGTGGGTAATGATGATGCCCTTGAGATTGCGGCGCTCTTCCGCCAGGAAGCTGATATCTGCGAGAACCAGATCCACGCCCGGAAGGTCCGGCCCCGGAAAGGTGACGCCGCAATCGACCATGATCCACTGGCGGCTTCCGGGCCGCCCGTAGCCGTATAGGCCAAGATTCATGCCGATTTCGCCGACGCCGCCAAGCGGCAAGAACACCAGTTCTTCGTCTTGCGCCATATTGTAACGCGCCCTTGTTCTAGGAATTATCCGAAAAATACGTCGCCGGCGGCAATCGCGTGCATCGTGCCTGACCCGGTATCGAGCATCAACCGCCCGGTCTCATCAATACCGGCAAAGCGGCCCGAAAGCGACCGGTCCGGCAGGTTCACAGTTATCGTCTCACCGATGCCGCGGGCGGCCGACCGCCACTGCTCGATGGTCTTTGCAATACCCGCGCCGCGCTCCCACACCGACAACGTCTCCGCCATCGTCATGAACAGCCGCGCGAAAAGTTCGTCCGGAGAAACCGACGCACCTTCACTCCTCAACGAGGTCACGGGATAGAGGGCCTCGTCCGGCTGGACGGCAATGTTGATGCCACAGCCAATGACCAGTGCCTGGCGCCCATCTGCAAGCGCCTCACCCTCGAGCAGGATGCCGCAGGTCTTTTTGCCGTCGATGAGAATATCGTTCGGCCATTTGATCTCGACCGGTGCAGCGCCCGGCGGCATCACCTGGCGGATTGCCCGGTGCACGGCAACAGCAACCGCGAGCGGCAGGGAATGCAAATGCTCGATCGGCGCCGGATCAATCAGGAGAAGCGATGCGTAGAGATTGCCGGGTTCTGAAAACCAGGCGCGGCCGCGGCGTCCCCGGCCACCGGTCTGCCTGACAGCCGTGACCCAGAGATTGCCCGGGTCGCCCTGGCGCGCACGCGCCAGGCATTCGCTGTTTGTCGATCCGACCGCATCGAGAGCGACGTGCCGGAAATCGTCGGGCGATATCCGGCCGCCGCTTTCAAGGGCGATCAAAAGAAGGTCCGCGCCGCGGCCTCGGCAGCGCTTCCAAGCGGACCGCCGATCAGGACGTATCCAAGGACGAACAGACCCGAGAGACCGAACACCAGTTTCAGTTCGCCAGCCGTACGGGCGAACTCGCCCTTGGCATCATCGAACCACATCACCTTGATGACGCGCAGGTAGTAATAGGCGCCGACAACGGATGCGAGGACGCCGATGATGGCGAGTGCATAGAGCTGCGCTTCGATTGCCGCCATGAACACGAAGTACTTCCCGAAGAAGCCTGCCATCGGCGGAATGCCGGCGAGCGAGAACATCAGGACTGTCAGTACGGTCGCCATGAAGGGGTTCGTCTGCGAAAGACCAGCGAGGTCGTCGACGTTTTCAACGTTTTCGCCTTCCTTGCGCCGCATCGCCAGGATGCAGGCGAAGGTGCCGAGCGTCATGACCATGTAAATGAGCATGTAGAGCAGCACGCCGCGAACGCCCGCCATCGAGCCGGCGGCAAGGCCGACAAGCGCATAGCCCATGTGGCCGATCGAGGAATAGGCCATCAGACGCTTGATGTTCTTCTGGCCGATCGCCGCGAAGGAACCGAGCAGCATCGAAGCGATCGAGATGAAGACGATGATCTGCTGCCAGTCGGCAACAACGGGTTCAAAGGCATTGATGACGATACGCACCAGGATCGCCATGGCCGCAACCTTCGGCGCGGCCGCGAAGAAGGCGGTGACCGGCGTCGGCGCGCCTTCGTAAACATCCGGCGTCCACATGTGGAACGGCACGGCCGAGATCTTGAAGGCGAGACCGGCGAGCACGAAGACGAGACCGAAGATCAGGCCGAGCGAACGTCCCTCCGCCGTCAGTGCAGCGGCGATCTGGGTAAAGCCGGTGTGACCGGTGAAGCCGTAGATCAGCGACATGCCATAGAGCAGCATGCCCGAGGAAAGCGCACCGAGCACGAAGTACTTGAGGCCGGCCTCGGTCGAGCGGATGCTGTCGCGGTTGATCGCAGCGACGACGTAGAGCGCCAGCGACTGCAGTTCCAGCGACAGGTAGAGCGACATCAGGTCGTTGGCCGAGATCATCAACAGCATGCCGAGCGTTGCCAGCACCAGAAGCACCGGGAACTCGAAGCGATCAATCTGGGCGGAACGCGCGTGACCGACTGTCATCACCAGCGCCGTGATCGAACCGATCAACGCCAGCACCTTCATGAACTTGGCGAAGGGATCCGACAGGAAGGCGCCGCCATAGGCCGAGCCTTCGCCGGTCTTTAGCACGAGCCAGAGACCGGCGATGATCAGAACGGCAACCGCAAGGCCGGTGACCGTCGACGCCGATTTTTCGCCGGCAAACACGCCGATCATCAGCAATGCCATCGCGCCGACCGCGAGGATCAACTCGGGGATCGAGAGTTGCAGGCTTGCAAGGAGGGTTTCAGCAGTCATGTCCAATCACGTCCTGTGGTCATTGCACCGAAAGCGCAACGTTTTGCGCTGCCTGCAGGGCTGCGGAGTAGTTGTTGACGAGCAGATCCACGGAAGCCGCGGTCGCATCGAAGATCGGTGCCGGATAGACGCCGAAAAAGATCGTCAGGATCACCAGCGGATAGAGGATCGCCTTTTCACGACCGGAAAGATCGAGCAGAGACTTCAGGCTTTCCTTCTCCAGCGCACCGAAGATCACTCGTCGGTAGAGCCAGAGCGCATAGGCGGCCGAAAGGATCACACCGGACGTGGCGAAGAGCGCCACCCAGGTGTTGGCGCGGAAGGCGCCGACCAAGGTCAGCACTTCACCGACGAAGCTAGACGTGCCCGGCAAGCCAACGTTGGCCATGGTGAACACCATGAAGGCGACGGCGTATTTCGGCATATTGTTGACGAGACCGCCATAGGCCGCGATCTCGCGGGTGTGCAAACGGTCATAGACGACGCCGACGCAAAGGAAGAGTGCGCCGGAGACGATGCCGTGCGACAGCATCTGGAAGATCGCGCCCTGAACGCCCTGAACATTGGCGGCGAAGATGCCCATCGTCACATAGCCCATATGCGCGACCGACGAATAGGCGATCAGCTTCTTGATGTCGGTCTGCATCATCGCCACCAGCGAGGTGTAGATGATGGCAACGACCGAGAGCGTGAAGACGAACGGCGCGAAGTAATCGGATGCCAACGGGAACATCGGCAGCGAGAAGCGCAGGAAGCCGTAACCGCCGAGCTTCAGGAGGATACCGGCCAGGATGACCGAGCCCGCCGTCGGCGCCTGAACGTGCGCATCCGGAAGCCAGGTATGGACTGGCCACATCGGCATCTTCACCGCGAAGGAGGCGAAGAAGGCCAGCCACAACCAGGTCTGCATCTGGCGCGGGAAGTTGTAGGCGAGCAGCTGCGTGATGTCGGTGGTACCGGCCTGCCAGTACATCGCCATGATCGCGAGCAGCATCAGCACCGAGCCGAGCAGCGTGTAGAGGAAGAACTTGTAGCTGGCGTAAACGCGGTCCTTGCCACCCCAGACGCCGATGATAAGGAACATCGGGATCAGGCCAGCTTCGAAGAACACGTAGAACAGCACGATATCGAGCGACACGAAGACGCCGATCATGAACGTTTCCAAGACCAGAAACGCGATCATGTATGCCTTGAGACGCTTCTCGATCGACAGCCAGCTTGCGAGCACGCAGAACGGCATGAGGAAGGCCGAGAGCACGACGAAGAGCACCGAGATGCCATCGACTCCGAGATGGTAGGAAATGCCGGTGCCGAGCCACTCGTGCTTTTCGAGCATCTGGAAGCCGGGGTTCGACGCGTCGAACTGGTACCAGATGTAGACCGACACCGCGAAGGTGAAGATCGTCGTCAGCAGCGAAACGTTCAGGATGTTCCGGCGGCCGTAGGCGCTGTCTTCCCTGACAAGCAAGAGAAGCAGTACGCCGACGAGCGGCATGAAGGTGACCGCGGAAAGTACGGGCCAATCGGTCATCAGAAGGAACTCCTGAACATCATCCAAGTAACGAGCGCGGCAATGCCGATCAGCATCGCGAACGCGTAGTGATAGAGGTAACCAGTCTGCAGGCGGACAACGCGGTCAGTAACGTTGAGCACACGTGCGGCAATGCCGTTCGGGCCGTAGCCATCGATCACGCGACCGTCGCCTTCCTTCCAGAGGAAGGTGCCGAGCCACTTGGCCGAGCGCACGAAGAGCAGGTCGTAGAGCTCGTCGAAGTACCACTTGTTGAGCAGGAACTGGTAGAGGCCACGGTGCTGGTCTGCCAGATACTTCGGCAGTTCCGGCCGGCGGATATACATGTACCAGGCGGTGAAGAGGCCGAGCGCCATGGCGCAGAACGGGCTCCACTTAACCCACAGCGGTACGTGGTGATACTCATGCAGGACTTCGTTTTCAGCCGACGTGAACAGCGCACCCTTCCAGAACTCGGCATAGCCTTCGCCGAAGAAGTGGTCGTGGAAGAGGAAACCTGCGACCAGTGCGCCGGCGGCGAGAATGTAGAGCGGCACCAGCATGACCTGCGGCGACTCGTGCACGTGATGCATGACATCCGACGACGCACGGGGCTTGCCATGGAACGTCATGAACGCCAGGCGCCACGAATAGAAGCTCGTGAAGAGCGCGGCGACCACCAGCAGGGCGAAGGCGAAACCGGATACCGAGCTGTGCGCGGCAAAGGTCGACTCGATGATCGCGTCCTTCGAGAAGAAGCCAGCCGTACCGAAGAGCGTACCGGGAATACCGACACCGGTCAGCGCGATCGTACCGATGAACATCATCCAGTAGGTGACCTGGATGTGCTTCCTGAGGCCACCCATGTAGCGCATGTCCTGCTCGCCATCGACGGCGTGAATGACCGAACCGGCACCCAAGAACAGGAGAGCCTTGAAGAAGGCGTGTGTGAACAGGTGGAAGATCGCTGCGCCATAGGCGCCGACGCCGAGCGCCACGAACATGTAGCCGAGCTGCGAGCAGGTCGAATAGGCGATCACGCGCTTGATGTCGTTCTGCACGAGACCGACGGTCGCGGCGAAGAAGGCGGTGATGGCACCGATGATCGTCACGACGGTCAGTGCATCCGGCGACAGTTCGAAGAGCGGCGACATGCGGGCGACGAGGAAGACGCCGGCGGTAACCATGGTTGCGGCATGGATAAGAGCCGAAACCGGGGTCGGGCCCTCCATCGCATCCGGAAGCCAGGTGTGCAGCAGGAACTGCGCCGATTTACCCATCGCGCCCATGAAGAGCAGCAAGCAGGCCGCGGTGATCGCGTCAGCCTTGTCGAGGTGCATACCGAACAGGGTGACAACCGCCTCCCCTGCTGCAGCGCCTTCGGCCGGCAGATAGGTCTGGGCGGCGGCGAAGATCGTCTCGAAGTTGACCGAGCCGAACAGCACGAAGACGAGGAAGATGCCGAGCGAGAAGCCGAAGTCGCCGACGCGGTTGACGATGAACGCCTTCATCGCGGCAGCATTCGCCGACGGCTTCTTGTACCAGAAGCCGATGAGCAGGTAGGACGCGAGACCCACGCCTTCCCAGCCGAAGAACATCTGCACCAGGTTGTCCGACGTGATGAGCATCAGCATCGCGAAGGTGAAGAGCGACAGATAGGCAAAGAAGCGCGGACGATGCGGATCGTGGTGCATGTATCCGATCGAATAGACATGCACGAGCGTCGACACCGTGTTGACGACGACGAACATGACCGATGTCAGCGTATCGACGCGGAACGCCCATTCGACATCGAAGCTGCCGGACTGGATCCAGCGCAGCACCGAAACCTTGATCATCTCCTGGTGGCCCAGGGCGACGTCGAAGAAGACGTACCAGGACAGCGCAGCGGCGATGATCATCAGACCGCTGGTGACGTATTCCGATGCCTTGGCGCCGATCGAAGTACCGAAGAGGCCGGCGATCAGAAAGCCGATCAAAGGCAGGAAGACGATAGCCTTGATGATGGTATCCATAGCCCAATCAGCCCTTCATCATGTTGACGTCTTCAACAGCGATCGAGCCGCGGTTGCGGTAGAAGACGACGAGAATTGCAAGTCCGATAGCCGCTTCCGCAGCCGCGACGGTCAGGATGAACAGGGCAAAGACCTGGCCAGTGATGTCATTCAGGAACGCCGAGAAGGCGACCATGTTGATGTTGACCGCGAGAAGAATGAGTTCGACCGACATCAGGATAACGATGACGTTCTTCCGGTTCAGGAAGATGCCGAAGACGCCCAGCGTGAACAGGATGGCGCTGACGGTGAGATAGTGGGAAATTCCGATTTCCATTTTATGTTCCTCGATCTCGCGTCCGACTTAGATGCCCTGGCCCGGCTTGACCGTGACCACTTCGACGGCGGTCTCGGGCGTACGGGCAACCTGCTGCGGGATATTCTGGCGCTTGATGTTTTCGCGGTGGCGCAGGGTCAGCACGATGGCGCCGATCATGGCGACGAGCAGCACAAGGCCGGCGATCTGGAAGAAGTAGACGTAGTGGGTATAGAGCACGTCGCCGAGGGCTGCCGTGTTCGTCCGCTCGGTGACGGCCGGGATCGGCATCGAAATCGCCTTGGCGATCTCAGGCGAGAACGTTGCGCCGCCGACCACGATGATAAGCTCGGCAGCCAGGATCAGGCCGATCAGCGCGCCGATCGGCGCGTATTCGAGCACGCCCGCCCGCAATTCCGCGAAGTCGATGTCGAGCATCATGACGACGAACAGGAACAGCACCGCGACCGCACCGACATAGACGACCAGCAGGATCATCGCGAGGAATTCGGCGCCGGTCAGCAGGAACAGGCCTGCCGAGTTAAAGAAGGTCAGGATCAGGAACAGAACCGAATAAACCGGGTTCCTGGCCGCAATGACCATAAATGCCGACGCCACCGCGATGAAGGCAAAGAGATAGAAAAAAAGAACCTGCAGACCCATGATCGGTGCCTTCTTCGTCTTGCACGGCGTGAGGCGCTTCAGGCCCCACTCCACAGGCAAAGCCGGACACGCGTCCGGCCGTTGCCCAAACCTATGTCACATGCACCGCCCTCCCCGGGGCGGCGCTACGCTCTGGCCTCAGCGATAGGGCGAGTCCATTGCGATGTTGCGGGCGATTTCGCGCTCCCAACGGTCGCCGTTGGCGAGGAGCTTGTCCTTGTCGTAGTAAAGCTCTTCGCGCGTCTCGGTGGCGAACTCGAAGTTCGGGCCCTCGACGATGGCATCAACCGGACAGGCTTCCTGGCAGAAACCGCAATAGATGCACTTCACCATGTCGATGTCGTAGCGCACCGTACGGCGAGTGCCGTCGTTGCGGCGCGGACCGGCTTCGATGGTGATAGCCTGTGCAGGACAGATCGCCTCGCAGAGCTTGCAGGCGATGCAACGCTCTTCACCATTCGGGTAACGGCGCAGCGCATGCTCGCCACGGAAGCGCGGGCTGACCGGCCCTTTTTCAAAGGGGTAGTTCAACGTCGCCTTCGGCTTGAAGAAATAGCGCATCGACAGAAAGAACGCGCCGACGAATTCCTTCAGGAACAGCGAGCTGACGGCTTGCGAAAGACCGGCCATCATTTACCTCCAGAATTGCCGGCCTGGGAGCGACCGGCGGTATGCTGCCAAGCGTGAGCCATCGTCATGCGGCTCCCGTCAGCTTGAGAACGAATGCAGTGATCACGACCATTGCAAGAGAGATCGGCAGGAAGACCTTCCAGCCGAGACGCATCAGTTGGTCGTAGCGGTAACGCGGAACGAAAGCCTTCACCATTGCGAACATGAAGAACACGAAGGATGCCTTCAGAACGAACCAGATGATGCCGGGAACCCAGTTCAAGAACCAGACGTCAACCGGGGGCAGCCAGCCGCCGAGGAACAGGATCGTCGTCAGCGCGCACATCAGGCAGATGGCGGCATATTCGCCGAGCATGAACATCATGTACGGGGTCGAGCCGTATTCGACCATGAAGCCGGCAACGAGTTCGGATTCGGCTTCCGGCAGGTCGAAGGGCGGGCGGTTCGTTTCGGCCAGCGCCGAAATGAAGAACACGATGAACATCGGGAACAGCGCCAGCCAGTGCCAGTCGAGGAACGACGCCGGCAAGCCGAGGTTCGTGCCGATGCCTGTCGACTGCGCGTTGACGATGTCCGTCAGGTTCAGCGAGCCGACGCAGAGCAGGACGGTAACGATGACGAAGCCGATAGAGACTTCGTAGGAGACCATCTGTGCCGCGGAGCGGAGCGCGCCGAGGAAGGGATATTTGGAATTCGACGCCCAGCCGCCCATGATGATGCCATAAACTTCAAGAGAAGATATGGCGAACACGAAGAGGATGCCGACGTTGACGTTCGCGATCACCCAGCCGGCGTTGAGCGGGATCACCGCCCAGGCGGCAAGCGCCAGCGTGACGGAGACGAGCGGGGCGAGCAGGAAGATCGCCTTGTTGGCGCCAGCCGGAATTACCGGCTCCTTGAAGACGAACTTCAAAAGGTCGGCGAAGGACTGGAAAAGTCCCCAGGGGCCTACCACATTCGGACCACGGCGGAGCTGAACTGCAGCCCAGATCTTACGGTCGGCAAGCAGAATGTAGGCGATAAAAAGCAGCAGCGCGACCAGGAGCAGCAGCGACTGGGCGACCATGATGATCGTGGGCCAGACATAGGTCGAAACGAAAGCGTCCATGATACTCTATTCCCTCGCGCTCATTCCGCCGCAGCTTTGAAGTTGTTGCGTGCCAAAGCCGAGCATTCGGCCATGACGGCGGATGCGCGCGCTATCGGGTTCGTCAAATAGAAGTCTTTGACCGGAGACGCAAACACGGATTTGCCCATCTCACCGGCTTTTTGGCCGAGTGCGGCAATTTCGTCGCCGTTGCCGGTCGCGATCGCGTCGACATCCGCGAAATGCGGGTGAGCCGCATAGAGCTTCGAGCGCAATTCGCCAAGCGAATCAAAGGGCAGCTTCTTGCCGAGAACGTCGGAGAGTGCGCGAATGATCGCCCAGTCCTCACGCGCATCACCCGGTGCGAAGCCGGCGCGGTTGCCGACCTGAACGCGACCTTCCGTGTTGACCCAGGTGCCGGACTTTTCGGTGTAGGTCGCACCCGGCAGGATGACGTCGGCGGCATGCGCGCCGTTGTCGCCGTGCGAACCGATATAGACGGTGAAGCCGGACTTGCGACCGGCAAGGTCGATCTCATCGGCGCCGAGCAGGAAGAGAACGTCGGAAGCGGTAACCATTTCGGCCGCCGTCTTGCCGTTCGCACCCGGTACGAAGCCGAGGTCGAGACCACCGACGCGGGAAGAGGCCGTGTGCAGAACGGCAAAGCCGTTCCACTCGGCAGTGACCGCACCGACGGCGCCCGCGAGCTTGGCGGCGGCAGCAAGAACGGCAGCACCGCCCTCCCCTGCAATCGCGCCCTGCCCGATGAGGATCATCGGGCGCTGCGCCTTCTTGAGCGTCGCGGCAAACTTGCCCTTGCCGGAGACGAGCTCGGCGAGCGTTTCGGTGCCGGCGCCGAGATATTCGTACTCGTAGCGCAGTTCGCCGGGCTCCCCGATCACGGCGATCGGGAAGTTGCCCATGCGGTAGCGCTTGCGGATACGGGCGTTGAGGACCGAAGCCTCGAAGCGCGGGTTGGAGCCGATGATCAGCAGCGCATCAGCGCTTTCGATGCCGGCGATGGTCGGGTTGAAAAGGTAGCTGGCGCGGCCAAGCGACGGGTCGAGTGCTGCGCCATCCTGGCGGCAATCGACGCTCTCGGACCCGAGCGCTGCAATCAGCTGCTTCAGCGCGTACATTTCTTCGACCGAAGCGAGGTCGCCGGCAATGGCGCCGATCTTGTCGCCGGAAGTCTTGGCAACGGCAGCCTTGACCGCCTGGAAGGCTTCGCCCCAGGTCGCCGGCTGCAGTCGGCCGTCCTTCTTGACGTAAGGACGATCGAGGCGCTGCGTCTTCAGGCCGTCCCAGATGAAGCGGCTCTTGTCGGAGATCCACTCTTCGTTGATGTCCTCATTGACGCGCGGCATGATGCGCATGACTTCGCGACCGCGGGTGTCGACGCGGATCGCGGAACCGAGCGCATCCATCACGTCGATGGATTCGGTCTTGTTCAGCTCCCACGGACGGGCGGTGAAGGCGAATGGCTTCGAGGTCAGCGCGCCGACCGGGCAGAGGTCGACAACGTTGCCCTGCAGTTCGGAGGTCATTGCCTGCTCGAGATAGGTGGTGATCTCGGCGTCTTCGCCGCGGCCAATCAGGCCAAGCTCGGCAATGCCGGCAACTTCGGTCGTGAAGCGGACGCAACGCGTGCAGTGGATGCAGCGGTTCATCACGGTCTTGACCAGCGGGCCGATATACTTGTCTTCGACGGCGCGCTTGTTTTCCTGATAGCGCGAGCTGTCGATGCCGAAGGCCATCGCCTGGTCCTGCAGGTCGCATTCGCCACCCTGGTCGCAGATCGGGCAGTCGAGCGGGTGGTTGATCAGCAGGAATTCCATCACGCCTTCGCGCGCCTTCTTGACCATCGGCGTGGTCGTGAAGACTTCCGGCGTTTCGCCGTTCGGGCCCGGACGCAGGTCGCGCACGCCCATGGCGCAGGAAGCGGCGGGCTTTGGCGGCCCTCCCTTCACCTCGATCAGACACATGCGGCAGTTGCCGGCGACCGACAGCCGCTCATGGAAACAGAAGCGCGGAACCTCGGCTCCGGCCTCTTCGCACGCCTGAAGCAGCGTGAAATGATCCGGTACCTCGATCTCTTTTCCGTCGACTTTCAGCTTTGCCATCTTCGTATTCAATCCTGTCTTCCGTCCATCGGCCTTCCGGCGACGGACAATTCCAACACAGCCTTGCTGCTTGCGGGCGATGACCGTCTCAGGTTCCCACCCCTATTGTCTCACGCGCCCTTCAGCGCCTTGGCTTGTCCAACCCAATCGTCCCGCTTGATGCGGCCACCGAAACCGAGCTCGTCGTCAAAGCGAACAACGTCCGCCTCGCTCCAGCCGGCGATATCGGCAAAACCGCGAATGCCCTTCGCGTTGAGCACCTGCTCCAGCTTCGGGCCGATACCGGAAATCCGCTTGAGGTCGTCAGCAGCTTGCGCCTTGGCGCGCGCCGCGCGAACCTTGACCGGCTTCTCGACCGCGACCTTCTCAACGGCCGGTTTTGCCGCAACACGATTTGGCGAAGCGGCGGGCTTCACGACCGTTTTCGCTTCTGCTTCTGCCGGGAGCGCCGTCTCGGCGACAACGGTGGTTACGTCCTGCTCTGCCGGCTCCACCCGCTTCTGCGCTGCCTCGACCGCACCCTGCATCGCGCCGAACATCGCGCCAGCAAAATGGCTCGTAAGGCCGAAGCCGATTACGGTAGCTGCGGCAACTGCCGCAGCTGGATGAACCATCAGCGGATGCAGCGGCACTTGCGGCAGGCCCTTCATCCATTCGGCGATGCCGAACGGATCGGCCGGGTCACCGCCGAGCGGACGTGCGAATGGAATGCCTGTTTCGGCCTGCCCTTTCATCTGTCCCTCCTCGCGTGCACCGGCCATCGCCTGTTACTCCGCCGCTTCCAGAACCGCGCCATGCGACGAGGCATTGCGCGTGTATTCGTCGATGCGCTTTTCCATTTCCGGACGGAAATGCTTGATCAGACCCTGGATCGGCCAGGCGGCTGCGTCGCCAAGCGCGCAGATCGTGTGGCCTTCCACCTGCTTGGTGACGTCGAACAGCATGTCGATCTCGCGCTTCTGGGCGCGGCCCTGAACCATGCGTTCCATCACGCGCATCATCCAGCCGGTGCCTTCGCGGCACGGCGTGCACTGACCGCAGCTCTCGTGCTTGTAGAAGGCAGAGAGGCGCCAGATCGCCTTGATGATGTCTGTCGACCGGTCCATCACGATGACGGCGGCGGTTCCAAGACTGGAACCGACCTCGCGCAGGCCGTCGAAATCCATGATCGCGTCCTTCATCTGCGCGCCAGGCACGCAAGGAACGGACGAACCGCCGGGGATGACGGCGAGCAGGTTGTCCCAGCCGCCGCGAATGCCGCCACAGTGCTTTTCGATCAGCTCATGGAACGGGATCGACATCGCGTCTTCGACCGTGCACGGACGATTGACGTGGCCGGAAACCGAATAGAGCTTGGTGCCGTGGTTGTTCGGCCGGCCGAAGCTCGTGTACCAGCCGGCGCCGCGGCGCAGGATGGTCGGGGTGACGGCGATCGACTCGACGTTGTTGACCGTCGTCGGGCAGCCGTAGAGGCCCATATTGGCCGGGAACGGCGGCTTCAGGCGCGGCTGGCCCTTCTTGCCTTCGAGGCTTTCGAGCAGGGCCGTCTCTTCGCCACAGATGTAGGCGCCGGCACCATGGTGCACGTAGATGTCGATGTCGTAGCCGAGCTTGTTGTTCTTGCCAAGCAGGCCGTAGGCGTAGCACTCGTCGATAGCGGCCTGCAGCGCCTCGCGCTCGCGGATGAACTCGCCGCGCACGTAGATATAGGCGACATGCGCACCCATGGCGAAGCTGGCGATGACGCAGCCTTCGATGAGCGTGTGCGGATCGTGACGCATGATGTCACGGTCCTTGCAGGTGCCGGGCTCCGACTCGTCGGCGTTGACGACGAGATAGTGCGGACGGCCGTCGCTTTCCTTCGGCATGAAGGACCACTTGAGGCCGGTGGGGAAGCCGGCGCCGCCACGACCGCGAAGGCCGGAGGCCTTCACTTCGTTCACGATCCAGTCACGGCCCTTTTCGAGCAGCTGCTTGGTGCCGTCCCAGTGGCCGCGCGCCATGGCGCCCTTCAGGGACTTGTCCTTGAGGCCGTAGATGTTGGTAAAGATGCGGTCTTCATCTCTGAGCATAATTCACCTCTTTACCGCGGCTTCTTGCCGAAGACCTTGATGTATTCGGCTTCGCCGCCCTTGGCGAGCGCCTTGGCCTGCTTGACCCAGTCGTCGCGTTCGATGCGGCCCTTGAAATTCAGGTATCCGTCGACCCACTCGCGCTCCGCCTTCTTCCACGAAGCAACTTGCGCGTAGGTGTAGATGCCCAGTTCGTTCAGCGTACCCTCGATCTTCGGACCGACGCCCGAGATCAGCTTGAGGTCGTCGACGGCCGCCGGCTTTTCGATGCCGGCCGGGCGGTTCTTGTCCTCAAGCGACGGCTTGCCGGAAACGGTTGCCGCCTTGGCGGGCTTCGACTTGTCGACGGTGTCGCCTTCGACCTTGGCGTTGGCGGCAGCCTCGGCCTTTGCCGTAGCCGGCGTCTTCAGGGAGGCATTGGTCTCGCTGGCAGCCGTCTTGACACGGCCGGCGTTGGACGGCGGCACGGAGACGGCGGGCGCGTCGCTGACCTTCTTGGCGCTGGTCGCCGCCTTGGCCGGAGCCGGATCAGCCAACATCAGCGACGTCAGACCGCCTTCCGGTGCGGAATAGATACGGTCGATCTGCGGACCGGGGGTGACTTCGGCACCCTTGCCTGCTTCGAAACGGTCGATGATCTGCTCGAGTTGCTCGGGCGTCAGGTCTTCGAAGGTATCCTTGAAGATCATGACCATCGGCGCGTTGACGCAGGCGCCCTGACATTCGACTTCTTCCCAGGAGAGCGTGCCGCTCTCGTTGAGCGTGAAGGGATCGTGGGCGATCTTGCTCTTGCAGACCTTGATCAGGTCTTCGGCGCCGCGCAGCATGCACGGCGTCGTGCCGCAAACCTGAACGTGCGCACGCGTACCGACGGGCTTCAGCTGGAACTGGGTGTAGAAGGTCGCGACTTCGAGCGCGCGGATATAGGCCATGCCGAGCATGTCGGCGATCGACTCAATGGCGGCCTTCGTGACCCAGCCGTCCTGGTCCTGAGCGCGCATCAAAAGCGGGATGACGGCGGACTGCTCACGACCCTTGGGGTATTTCTTGATCGTTTCCTTCGCCCAGGCGGCGTTCTCCTTGCTGAAGGCAAAGCTCGCTGGCTGGACGGTGTCTTCGGCTAGTCGACGAACGGACATTCTAGTGGACACCTTATCAGTTAATCGAACCGCACCGCGATTTCGTCACAGAGACGAATTCGCAGGCATAGGCTGACTGGTCTTTCTGCAAAAATACGATGTAGCGCGTGCCATTGGCGACCGCGGCCTTGATCTCGTAGCCCTTGGCCACGAGGTCGGCCATCGAGCCCCCGCGCATGCCGCCCGACGTCGCGCCGCTATCGACCGATTCCTGTGCGGAAGCGGTCGATGCAAACGCGAGAAGAGCAAGCGTGGCCAGGGGCACGAGACGCATCAGCGGTCCACCTCACCGAACACGATATCGAGGGAGCCCAGCACGGCCGAAACGTCGGCAAGCTGGTGTCCCCGACAGAGGAAATCCATCGCCTGGAGATGCGCGTAACCCGGCGCACGGATCTTGCAGCGATAGGGCTTGTTGGTGCCGTCGGAGACGAGGTAGACGCCGAACTCGCCCTTCGGCGCTTCGACGGCGGCGTAAACTTCGCCGGCCGGCACGTGATAGCCTTCGGTGTAGAGCTTGAAGTGGTGGATCAGCGCTTCCATCGAGCGCTTCATCTCGCCGCGCTTCGGCGGAACGATCTTGCCGTCGAGCGACGAAACCGGACCGACCTTGGCATCGCCGAGCAGGCGATCGACGCATTGGCGCATGATGCGCGCCGACTGGCGCATTTCGATCATGCGGATCAGGTAGCGGTCGAAGCAGTCGCCGTTCTTGCCGATCGGAATGTCGAATTCCATGTCGGAATAGCATTCGTAGGGCTGCGAGCGACGAAGGTCCCAGGCAGCACCCGAGCCACGCACCATCACGCCCGAGAATCCCCAGGCCCAGGCGTCATCGAGTTTGACAACGCCGATGTCGACGTTGCGCTGCTTGAAGATGCGGTTTCCGGTCAACAGCTCGTCGATGTCGTCGACGGTCTTCAGGAACGGATCGATCCATTTGCCGATGTCTTCGACCAGTTCGTGCGGCAGGTCCTGATGGACACCGCCCGGACGGAAATAGGCCGAGTGCATGCGCGCGCCGCAGGCACGCTCATAGAACACCATCAGCTTTTCGCGCTCTTCGAAACCCCAGAGCGGCGGCGTCAACGCACCGACGTCCATGGCCTGCGTGGTCACGTTCAGCAGGTGCGAGAGGATGCGGCCGATTTCCGAGTAGAGGACGCGGATGAGCTGGCCGCGGATCGGCACTTCCGTGGCCGTCAGCCTCTCGATCGCCAGCGCAAAGGCGTGCTCCTGGTTCATCGGCGCCACGTAGTCGAGGCGGTCGAAATAGGGCACGGCCTGCAGATAGGTCTTGGTCTCGATCAGCTTCTCGGTGCCGCGATGCAGCAGGCCGATATGCGGGTCGACGCGCTCGACGATTTCGCCATCAAGCTCGAGCACCAGACGAAGAACGCCGTGCGCCGCCGGATGCTGCGGGCCAAAGTTGATGTTGAAATTGCGGACGTTATGTTCGGTCATACCGATTGCTCCAGGCCGGACGGCAGCCGTTCAACGGCTACCGCGGGCCATTTAGTCTCACCGTGCCTTCGCCTTCTCGTCGCCGGGCAGGACGTAATCCGTGCCTTCCCAGGGAGAGAGGAAGTCGAAGTTGCGGAATTCCTGCTTCAGCTCGACGGGTTCGTAGACGACGCGCTTGGCTTCGTCGTCGTAACGGACCTCGACAAAACCGGTGACCGGAAAGTCCTTGCGCAGCGGATGTCCTTCGAAACCGTAGTCCGTCAGGATGCGGCGCAGGTCCGGATGGCCGGTGAACAGAATGCCGTACATGTCGTAGGCTTCACGCTCGAACCAGTCGGCGCCGGGATAGACCGGCGTCGCCGACGGCACAGGCTCGTTCTCGCCGGTCTGGACCTTGATGCGCACGCGCAGGTTCTGGCGCGGCGACAGCAGGTGATAGACGACATCGAAACGGTCGGGACGCTGCGGCCAGTCGACGCCGCAGACGTCAACGAAGTTGATGAAAGCGCAGTGCACGTCATCGCGCAGGAAGGTGAGCAGCGCGATGAGGTTCGCAGACGTCGTCGTCAGCGTCAGTTCGCCATAGTTCAGCGACGCGTCGGAGATCAGCGCACCGCGTGTTTCGCGCAGGTAGGACGCAAGCTCGTTCAGGGCTTCACTCATATCAAAGACCCCCTGCCTTAGCGCTCGATCGTGCCGGTCCGGCGGATCTTCTTCTGCAGCAAAAGCACGCCGTAAAGCAGCGCTTCTGCCGTGGGAGGACAGCCTGGCACATAGATGTCGACGGGAACGACGCGGTCGCAGCCGCGAACAACCGAATAGGAATAATGGTAGTAGCCGCCGCCATTGGCGCAGGAGCCCATCGAGATGACGTAGCGCGGCTCCGGCATCTGGTCGTAGACTTTGCGGAGCGCAGGCGCCATCTTGTTGGTCAGCGTACCGGCGACGATCATGACGTCGGACTGACGCGGTGAGGCGCGCGGCGCGAAACCGAAACGCTCGGCATCATAACGCGGCATCGACATCTGCATCATCTCGACCGCGCAGCAGGCGAGACCGAAGGTCATCCACATCAGCGAGCCGGTACGGGCCCAGTTGATGAGCTCATCCGTCGAGGTGACGAGAAAACCCTTGTCGGCGAGTTCATTGTTGATCTCGCCGAAGAATGCATCATTGCTGCCGATCGGCTTGCCGGTGGAGGGATCGATGATCCCCTTCGGCTTGGGCGCAACGAGCGTAGTGCCGGATGCTGCTAGTTCCATTCCAGCGCTCCCTTCTTCCATTCATAGATAAAGCCGATCGTCAGCACGCCGAGGAAGACCATCATCGACCAGAAGCCGAACCAGCCCAGCTCATGGAACGAGACCGCCCAGGGGAAGAGGAAGGCCACTTCGAGGTCGAAGATAATGAAGAGGATCGACACGAGATAGAAGCGGATGTCGAACTTCATGCGGGCGTCATCGAACGCATTGAAGCCGCACTCGTAGGCCGACAGTTTTTCCGAATCAGGAGCCTTGAAGGCGACGGCGAAGGGAGCAATCAGAAGCGCCACACCGATCACCAATGCGATTCCAATGAAAATCGCGATCGGAACGTAGGAACCGAGAAGTTCAGTCATTGTTATCCGTCCCTGCCTGCGGGAGGGCGCATGGGAGAGCGCCAGAACAACAGATCTCGCAGGCCGAAAAATATGTTGCAACGCCAGAGTGGTTAGCGCAGCCCGCGCCCGTGCGCAAGCCTTCAAGGGTCAATTAAACCGGTTCGCGACACAGGATCGAATGGGTGGAGACGACAAAGCTCGGAATCGCAAGCCGTGACCGACTTTACCGTAAACAGCGGCAAGGAGAGACAGATTGCCGCAGTGCACAAATCAGCGCTAGCGCACGCAAAAACAGAAGGAGTGTAAGAAGAAGAAATGGCGCGAGTGACGGGGCTCGAACCCGCGACCTCCGGCGTGACAGGCCGGCACTCTAACCGACTGAGCTACACCCGCGCATGATGACCGCGAACGATCATTATTACCACCATCGGCGCTTCCTGAGAATGCCTAGGCAAATCCAGATCAAGAGTGGCGCGAGTGACGGGGCTCGAACCCGCGACCTCCGGCGTGACAGGCCGGCACTCTAACCGACTGAGCTACACCCGCATCATCTTGACTTGGTTGGAGCGTTTCCGCCCCGGCACCGAGCGGGCTTGCCCGTTCGATGAGCGGCTAACTAAGCGGTTCGCATTTGGGTGTCAAGCGTGTTTGAAGACAAATCCGTGACGGAGCGAAAAATGATCCACAGGGCAAGGTGACGACAATGTTCAGGAGGCCGGATCATGCGCACGACGCAGCCATACGCCCACTCCGATTGCCTCTTCCATCCTCTACGATGATCCCGAACGGCAAATCTTTATCTCTCGCCCTCCCCTGCCACGGGTGACGGCCGAAGACACGCTTTCTTGTCCACAACTAGGAACCCCGGCAATTCAGGGCATCGCGCGATCCAAGACAAAAAAAATCATAAAAACGATACAAATGCTCTTGCGGTTTTTTTCGGTTACGCCTAGATCACGGCCACCGACGCGGCGGACTGATCCGGTCCAAACGCGGAAGGGCGATTAGCTCAGTTGGTAGAGCGCCTCGTTTACACCGAGGATGTCGGGAGTTCGAGTCTCTCATCGCCCACCATTTTCCTTCTCCTCCCAATTCATAGCATAAGACAGCGACGTCGCGGCGTTAGAACCTTGTTGCGTTCGTGACTGTTGATAGGCCGAGAATGCGTTCGCTCCGGCGGCGCCTATCTGTGCCACGATAGCGCTGATGTTGAGCGGCGCCTGTCGGGGACAGAAGCGGCTGTGCCTGACAGCCGCCGTCAGCCATGCACTCCCCATCATCGACGTGACCGGCCGTTCCTGTCGGTCAGCTGATTCTGTCGCGTGGCCTACGCCCCGCGGTACTGTTCGTCGCTGACCTGCTCCAGCCAATCCACAGCCTTGCCGTCGAGCGCTTCCTGAATCGCAAGATGAACCATTGCCGTATCGGGCGCGGCACCGTGCCAGTGTTTTTCGCCCGGCGGGAACCAGACCACGTCGCCGACGCGAATCTCGCGCACCGGGCCGCCCCAGCTTTGCGCGAGGCCGCGGCCGGCAGTCACGATCAATGTCTGACCGAGTGGATGGGTGTGCCAGGCCGTGCGGGCGCCCGGCTCGAAGGTAACGCTTACGGCGCGGATCCGCGCCGGATCTGCGGTCTCGATGACCGGATCCTGCCGCACCGTACCGGTGAAATACTCAGCCGGCGCGCGCATCGAAGGTCTCGACCCACCGGGTATGATGTCCATCTCTCGTTCCTCCGGGTTTTTCGTTTGCGGCGCTTCTTTTCAGCGAAAGCGCGTCACGCCAACAGGCACTACCTCGCCCGCGAGCCTATCATAACCTGTGGATTGTCACAGTCGGGCAGGCACTGCGGGCGATCTCGCAAAGATGTTCGTGATGCGTCAGGTAGATCACCTGGCCCACGCGCGCCATTTCGGCCATTTGCTCGAAAGCGCGGCCAGCACGCCCGTCGTCGAAGGTCTCCATGATGTCGTCGGCGATAAAGGGCAGCGATTCGCGTGCTGCCGCGATTTCGTGATAGCCGGCGATCCTGAGCGCCAGATAGAGTTGGAATCGGGTGCCCTTGGAGAGATCCTTGGCAAGTTTCGATCCACCACCCGCGGCATTTGCGATCAGGAACTCCTGCCCCTTGTCGGACTGCGCCGACAGGCCGGAATATTCGCCGCCACTGATCCGGCTGAAAGTTTCGGAGGCGCGGCGCATCATCGCGCTGCGGTGGCGCTCGCGGAAAAGCCGAAGCGCCGTCTCCGCTGCGATGACGCCGGCCCGGAGCCGAAGATAGGCAAGCGCCCTGTTCTCGATGTCGAGCAGCAGCGTTCGCCGCTTCTGATCGAGCTCGGCAACCGTGTCCCCGCCTTCGACATCGGCAAGCGCCTTCTCCTTGCCGCGCATATCCGTGTGCAACTCGCTGACATCGCGGTCTCCGTCTTCGAGCGCCGCATCGAGCCGCGCCAACTCCAACAGGACCGCGGCCTCATCGAGCTCCGCAAGCAACGCCTCGGCCTGCTCGCAGGTGGCAACGCCCAATCGGGAGGCGATATCCGCTTCCAGTTCGGCGATTCGCTGGCGCAGGCGCCCCTGCTCGCGCGCGGCTTCGAGCTGCTGCATGGCATCGTCGACCGTCGCACAGTCGAAAAACTCGAGGACGAGGCGCCGGCGCGCCATGTGGAGCTCTTGCTCGGCACAGATTGCGCGTCGCTCGTCGTCCAAGCGGGCCAGCTCCGACAGGAACGTCGCCCGGCGGTCGGAAAGCCGCTGGGCCTCGGCGGCACGCGCCTTGAGCGCCGTAAACGTTGCGAACGTATCGTCTGTCAGCGGTCCGCCAGCGAGGTCGGCGATGGCACGTTCGAATGCCGCCTGATCCTTGCGCATCCCGGCGACACGATACTCGAGATCGGCCTTGCGCTGTACGAGCTTGTCCAGGTCCTGCAGGACCGCAAGCATCGCGCCAATCTGCTCCGGCACGAGCCGGTCGCTGCGTTCCGCAAGCCAGCTCTTGGCAAGAAGCGTATTCCACTGCTCCTGCCAGGTGGCCATTTCGGTTTCAGCAAGATCAAGTGTCGAGCGTCGGCTTTCAAGAACCATCGCGCTGCGCTTTGCCGCCTCGCGGGCCGTGTTGCGGGCGGCGGCTGAGGTCTGTGCCTGCGATACGACACGCTCTGCGATCTGCAGGAGATCGTCGAGTCGCTCCGACAGCCCTCCTTCCATGCCGATGCCGGTGAGTTCGTCGCTGAGCCCGCGAATCGCTTCGGCCTCCTCGGCATGCGCCCGGTCGAACTCCAGACGGACAGAGCGCAATTGCGCGCGAAGTTCGAGCGCCGAACCCCCGATAACGAGCCAGGCTTCCAGTTGCGGCAAGCCCATGACGCTGGGCAGGCCGCAGGATGTAGCGACGGCTTCCAGAGACTGCGCCTGGACCGCCACCTCCTCGCTGCATCGCTGCTGCTGCTCGCGCAGCGCCGCAAGGCGGGCGCGTCTCTCGGCGATCGAAAGAGACAGGCCGCGCATATCCGCGAGCCGCGCCGTTTCAGCGAGGCGCAGCGTGGTAATTTCGTCATCCCTGCCCATCGCCTCTTCGAAAGCGACAGCCGTTTCCTGAAGGAGCCGGCCCTTGTGCCGCTCCCAGGCCTCGTCACGACGGCGACGCAGTGCCGCGGCCGAAACATCGTCCAGAGTGCCGCCAAGGGCGGACTGCGCGGCCAGCCGCGCTTCCTCGCCGGCAAGCAGTTCCTGCTCGCCGGCGATGCGATCGGATACGCGCGCCTGCCGCTCTTCCAATGTGGCCGCCGCCTTGCGCCACGCCTCAAGCGCTCCGGGCGCTGGAACGCTAAGCGCCAGCAGATCGTCGGCGCTTCCAGCGAAGGGCTTCAGTTGCAGTAGCTTGTCGGCAAGTTCCGCTTCCAGCCGATCCAGAGATTGCGCGGCGGCCTGTTTCCGAAGCAGGCAGTCACTACGACGCAGCAGCGTCAGTCGCCCGGAAAGGCCGGAGGCATCCGCCGCTCCCCCCTCTCCCTCGATCCGTACCAGTTCACATTCAGCGGCCCGATTTTCCTCGGCGGCAGTTTGCACTTCGTGGCGGGCCGAAGCGCACCGCTCGGCCAAGGCAGAGTGCCGGCGCGCCAGATCCTGAAGTCGCGCACCAACCCCTGCCGGCAGCAGCAGATCGACAGGGTCGCGGTCTGCCGGTTCACCGAGCCGCAGCAGGCAACCGACGATCTCCGTCGATGTCCTCGCCAACTCTTCCAATCGCGACGGCATATCGCGCGCTGCCGTGACAAAGCGCGCATCGAGGGCCGTCTCCTGCAGCGCCGTCAGCCGTTCGGCCAGGCACAGCCCTTTTTTGTCGAGCGGAAGCTCTTCCAACGCATTGCGGCGGTGCTGCATCTCGCTTTGGTTCTGCCGAAGCCTGACCTCGATCTCCGCCTCCCGGCGGCGAAGCGCCGGCAGCTCTGCTGCCCACTCGGCCGGCGGGACCGGCAGTACCGGCGCGCTCGCCAGTTCCATGCGAAGCGCACGCAGCCGGCCAAAGTGCGGCAGGGCCTCGATCTCGGCCTTCAGGCGAGACTGCGCGACCCGAAGCTCGACGCGGCGTGTGATCGCTTCCTCATGACGGTCGCGCGCTTGCGCCAGCGTCTTGCGCAGCGCCGCATACTCGCGTGCGTTGATGTCGAGGGCATTTCGCTCCGTCCTCAGGGCGTCAAGCTGCGCCTTCAGCTCTGCAAGCTGATGCTTGCGCGCATGTGGCCGGTAGAAGGCGTCGGCCTGGCCGCGCAAGGCGGCAAGGATCGCCGTACTGTCCGGCAGGCCCGAGCTTGCGGAAAACAACAGCGATCCAAGCTCTCCCTCGCTCTTCAGGATCGCCTCGCCGCCCTTCTCGATGCTCTCGTCATCGAGCGAAAACATTGTCTGATAGGTGTCGCGATCGATCGCGCCCAGCACACCGGAGAAGAGATTGTCGGGCAAAGGCTGGTCGTCGATGCCGACCAGCGAGTTCGACTTGCGTTTGACCCGGAACACGCGGTGCGTCCGATCAGCCGCCTCGATGGTGCCACCGACCCTCATTGTCGGATAGGGATGCAGGAACCCATAGGGGCTCGAGTGCTCGATCCCGAAGAGCAGATCGAGGAAGCCCGAGAACATCGTCGACTTGCCCGCCTCATTCGGCCCGTAGACGATATGCAGATCGGGCACGCCGGCCACGCTCTCACCGAAGTCGAGACGGCGATCGGTGAATTTGCCATAGCGGACGAGATCGAGCGCGCTGAGCCGCATCAGTGGATGCCCTCGCCGGAACCGCTGCCATGAAGATGGGCAAGCACTTCCGTGCCTCCCGACGCGCTGGCCTCGAAAGCGAGGCGCTCGATCGCGTCTTCATCGGGTGCCAACGCCTGGCGCAGCTCAGGAGGCAGTTGTTGCAGCAGATCTTCCACGGCTGCCCGGACTTCCTGGCGAAATCCGTGAGCCGGCAGAACATCGGCCTCGACGAGGGCCACCAGCTCATCGACCGGATCCAGCATTGCACCCGCTTTTTCCACCAGGGGATTGCCGCAGGCGAGTTCCAGCTTCTCGATCCAGCAACCGACGATGCCGGCCGCGATGTTGTCGATCTCGGCGCGCAGCAAATCCGTGTCGCGGCGAAGGCACCAGGCCAGCGGTGTTGCGCCCGTCAGCGTTACGCGCAGGATCACATTTTCCGCCGGCGTATCCACAGATGTCCGCACAAGCGCCTGCCTGACCGCATCGAGCACGTCGCGCCACTCGGAGAGGCCGGCAATATCGACTGACAGGCGCTCGAAACTGGCGATGCCGATCGGCAGCTCGTTAATCTCGATCCGGCCGTCGTCATCGATCGCCACCAGCGTCACGCTCTTCACACCGGCTTCGTTGACATCGCGGCCCTGCGGTATGCCGGGCATGACGACGAAGGGGGCCGTTGGATAGATCTGGCGTTGATGGATGTGGCCGAGAGCCCAGTAGTCAAAACCATGTGCCACGAGGTCGGCGGCGCTGCAGGGCGCGTAGAGATCATGGCCGGCCGCACCGGCAAGGCTTGTGTGCAGCATGCCGATGTTGAGCGCCCCCGACATCGGCGGCTGAAAGGCCGGCAGCAGGCTTTCCGGCGCGTGCGGGCTGGCGAAACTCACCCCGTGCACATAGACGTCGCGCCCGCTTGCCAAGGTCTTGGCAAGAACGGCCTTCGCTCTGCCTTTGAACACATGCGCCGAAGGCGGCAAAGTGAGCTCGTTGGTGACCTGCGACTGGGCATCGTGGTTGCCACGGATGATGAACGCCCGGATCCCCGCCTCATCCAGCCGGCGCAACTCCCTCCCGAGAAACAGCGCCGTGTTCATCGACGTCTGGCTGCCATCATAGAGGTCGCCTGCAATCAGCAGCGCATCGACCTTTTCGGCAATGCAGAGATCGACGATCTTGACGAAGGCGCGCCTGGACGCGCCGCGCACGATCTCCGCGAGGTCGGCGTTTCTAAGGGCGAGGCTGCGGAGGGGCGAATCGAGATGAAGATCTGCGGTATGGACGAAGCGGAAGGGCATGGCCGACCATGGCCCGGCAGGCCGGCGCCCGTCAATCAGTGGCGACCCTTCATCCACGTGGGAGATTGGTCGGCTGCAGACGAGCATTCTTCAGACCATCCAAGTAAAGCCAAGACTAATACAGAACATCTCCGCAGAGACTGCCGGAAACGAATGATCAACAGCACGGCCGGAGTACCTGCAAATATCAGATTATACTCACTTTAATCGATTAGGGTTTTTGTAACATCTTGTTCGCTAGGTTTCCGTCGGCTGCGCTCCCAGCGCATCCAGGCACCGGAATGATTCCTGCTTCGGTATCCGCTCCGTCATGACGATCAAGAGCCGGAACGACTTCATCAAGTACAGCTTTTATGGACGGCCGTCCTTCCGGGGGGAACCTATGTCACGACTCAAGATTTCACACACGCTCATTGCCCTCTTCCTCGTGGTCGCCGTCATCGTCGCGGCGCTAGCCGTCTCGTCGCTCGGCGGCATCAAGATGATGAACGAGCGCAACAACGAGATCGCCACCACCTGGCTGCCGCGTGTCTCGCTTTCCCGCGCGCTCGAAACCCAGCTTTCCGATACGCGCATGGCCTTTGCGCGCCACCTGATCTCGCTGACGCCCTTCGAAAAGAAGGCCGCGGAAAAAGTCATCGGCCAGACCGTCGAAGGCTTCAACAAGCTCGCCGACGACTATGCGGCGCTGATGGTAACGGACGCCGACAAGGCCGCGCTGGAAAAGGTACGCGCTGCCTATCAGGCCTACCTTTCCATCGCCGATGGCATGGTCAAGCTCTCCAACAACCTCGAGAACATGAAGGCGCAGAGCGTCTTCAAGGTCGAGATGCGGGAGACCGAGCAGAAGGTCGACGAGGCGATCAAGGAAGTACGCGCGCTCAACGTCGCCGGCGCCGACGCCGCGGTTGCAGCAAGCTCGGCAACGCACGACCAGATCCGCATGATCGAAATGGCAGTCATCGCCGTCGCGGCGATCATCGTGCTCGGCGCCATTCTCTATGCCGTGCGCGGTATCGCCCGCCCGATCCAGATCATCACCCGTTCGATGGCGCGCCTTGCGGAAGGCGACACGGACACCAGCATCCCCTACGGTGCCCGCAAGGACGAAATCGGCGAGATGGCCCGTGCCGTCGAAGTCTTCCGTCAGGCGGCAATCACCAACCAGCAGCTCGAAGCGGATGCCCAGACACAGCGCGCCCAGGCTGAAGCCGATCGCCTGCGTCTGACCGAGGAAGCCGAAACGGCGGCACAGCGCCGCCTCCAGGAAGCGACGGCCGGTCTTGCTGGCGGCCTGCGCCGGCTTGCCTCCGGCGATCTCGCCTTCCAGCTCGACGAACCTTTTGCACCGGACTTCGAGCAGCTCCGCCACGACCTGAACCAGGCCGTCGCCCAACTGGCCGATACGCTTGCCGCCGTTTCGGCCAGCTCCGGCAGCATCGACAGCGGTGCGCGCGAAGTCAGCCAGAGTGCGGACGACCTGTCGCGTCGGACCGAGCAGCAGGCAGCCTCACTGGAAGAGACGGCCGCTGCGCTCGACCAGATCACCGTCAACGTCGGCAATTCGTCGAAGCGCACCAACGAGGCCCGTGCCGTCGCCGGCCAGGCAAACGAAAGCGCCCGCAAGTCCGGCGCCATCGTCTCGGGCGCGGTCGATGCCATGGGCCGGATCGAGCATTCGTCGAGCCAGATCTCGAACATCATCGGCGTCATCGACGAAATTGCCTTCCAGACGAATCTTCTGGCGCTGAACGCCGGCGTCGAAGCAGCCCGCGCCGGCGATGCCGGCAAGGGTTTCGCCGTCGTCGCTCAGGAAGTCCGCGAGCTTGCCCAGCGCTCGGCCAATGCGGCCAAGGAGATCAAGGACCTGATCCGCAACTCCGCTGTCGAAGTCGAAAGCGGCGTCCGGCTCGTGCGCGAAACCGGCGAGGCTCTCCGCACCATCGAAGGCTTCATCGTCACGATCAACCAGCACATGGATGCGATCGCCATCTCGGCGCAGGAGCAGTCCGCCGGACTGTCGGAGGTCAACACCGCCGTGAACCAGATGGATCAGGTGACCCAGCAGAACGCAGCATGGTCGAGGAAGCCAATGCCGCAAGCGCCACGCTTGCCCAGGAAGCCGGCCGCCTGCGCGAGCTGATCGCCCGCTTCACGCTGGAAGAGGCTCAGGCCTACGGCTACGCGCCGTCGGCCGGCTCGACACGCCGGGCGGCATAACCACGACGCACGCCGTGCTTGGTTTTTCGCGGGCGGGTTCGAGACACGAAATTCTTGACAAACCGACAGAAACGGCCGCCGGAAACGGCGGCCGTTTCTTTGCCTCCAAGTGCTTACCGTGAAGTCTCAGAGGTTTCTGTCGACAAAGGTGGCAATTGTAACTATCACTAATGTTACTGCCATTTCACATGGCACCTCATGAAATTCCAGCGACGATCATGAAGAAGACATTTGAAGTTTCCGATAGACTGTTCGAGCTCTACCACCGGGTTCACCGGCTGGTGAACGAATCGATGACCGAAGAAGGCGTGTCGCTGGCACGCAGCAAGTTCCTCTTCTTCCTGAGCAAGCTCGGTCCCTGTCGCTCGACCGATATCGCCTGTGCGCTGAACTTCGCGCCGCGCACGGTCACCGAGGCCATCGACGGTCTGGAACGCGACCGCCTGGTGATGCGCAAGCCCGATCCCGAGGACCGGCGCGCCAAGATCGTCTCGATTACCGAAACGGGTCGCGTCGTGCTTGAAGCCGCAGAGCATCCACGCAAGCAACTGCTCGAGGAAATTTTCTCGGCGCTCGACGACGAGGAACTCGATGCCCTCTACGACATCGTCGGCAAGCTGGTCGACAGGACGGATGAGATCCGCAAGCGCAAGGATGAGGCCGAAGAAGCGGCGGCGCAGGTAGCTGTCGCCCGCTAGTCGCTATTTCCTACCAGTCCGAAACAGAAAGAGGCCGGGACATCATGTCCCGGCCTCTTCCGTTTTCTCCGGGCGTTAACGCTTACATCGCGTTGATCGCGCCAATGGAGAAGAACAGGGTTTCGCCGGAGGAGTCGTCGACACCGTCATTGTCGGTCACGACATAGCCATTGCCGGCTGCATCGACTGTGAAGCCCTCGACCTTGTCGACGACATAGCCGTTAAGCGCCTTCAGGTCGGGAATGAGGTCACGAACCTCCTCCTTCTTGACGACAGGCAGTTCGCCACCAAGTGCTGCCGGCTTCAGTTCCGTCAGCGCGACGCGGTAGATCTTCTTGAGCTTGGCTGCCTGGCCGATCAGGTTGTCGCGCTCGATGATGTAGGCGTAGTCACCATGAACGGAGATTTCCGACAGGCCGACCCAGCCGTCACCGGCCTTTTCCAGGGGGTAGCGCACGGCACCCCACTCTTCGCTCTTCGGCTTGTAGGAGACGAGCTTGACGAAGCCCTTCTCGTCGTCCTTCCATTCGCGCTGAACAGCCATCCACAGCGTCTGGTCGTCGCCTTCGCTAACAACGGTGATGCCTTCGAAGCCGAAGCGGGTTTCGCCGGCGCGCAGCGCCTCAGGCAAAGCGATTTCCTTCTTGATCTCGCCCTTCTTGTTCACGTGGAAGAGCGCGTGGCTGTAGAGCTTGTCGGAATTGCCTTCCGATGCGAGCCAGAAGCCCCCTTCCCCGTCATTGGCGATGCCTTCGATGTCGAGCTTCTGAGCCGGTGCGCCGTCACGGGTGATGGCGAGCGTCTCGGTGATCAGCGCCGGCTTCTGGGTGGCGTCGATGGTGAAGATCGTCGGCTGCGACGAGAAGACCGAGTCGTTGACGGCGCGCAGGAAGCCCGGCTTGTCCGAGACGGCAGCAAGACCGGAGAGTGCACCGAAGCCGATCGGCAGCCCGTCCTTCTCGGCGGAGTGGATCTGCGGATAGGCAGCTTCGCCTTCGCCGCGCTCATAGATCATCACATGCGAACGTGCCCCGCCGTCCTCGCCTAGGTCGACTTCATTGGCGGTCGCAAGCAGGTTGCGCGACGAGATCGCGACGGCGCCTTCCGGCGAGATGCCCGACGGCAGCAGCTGCAGCAGTTCGGGCTCCGCACCCGTGTCCTTGTAGACGCCGACGACGGAAGCCCGTTCGGCGAGCAGGAAGAACAGGTTGTCGTCGCCAAACTTGGCCGCTTCCAGACCTTCGGGCTCCACGCCCTTGGCCGACGAGCGCTTTTCCGGGTAGTGGCCGGTCGCGGCAACGGCATGCTCGAAGCTGGCGCCTGATTCGTAGAGCACCTTGCCGCTGGTGTCGAAGATCGTGAAGCCGCGCGAGCCGCCTTCGTAGTCACCTTCGTTGGCAACGAGGATGCGGTTATCGTCGAGCCACTTCACGGCATCGGGCTCGCGCTTGCGGCCCGGCTGCTCGTCCTTGAAGGCGATGGCGCCGTTGCGCTTGATGTCGATATCATTGAGGTCGACGGTGCCAACAGAGAAGTGCGTCTTCACCGTCGCAGTCTTGCCGTCGATGATGACGATGTGGTTGTTCTCCTGCAGCGTCAGCGCAATCTCGTCCTTGCCGTTGAAGGAGACGAACTCCGGCTCCGGATCTTCGCCAGCGATTTCGGCAAGCCCCGTCAGCGTCACGCGCTTCAGCGAGCCGCAATCGGCAACGCCGTCCTTCAAGGACAGGATCACCAGATCGCCGGCCGGCATCTGCGGGATCTTGCCGTCGTTCACTTCCTCGTCGCGCTCGTTTTCAATGGCGATGGCCGCAAGCGTGCGGTCCTTGTTGACGGCCACCGAATCCGGCTGACCGCCGAGATCGCAGGTCGCATCCACCTTCTTCGACGCCAGGTCGACGATTGCCAGAAGTCCGGAAGGCTTGACGAAGCTTTCGCGCGTGTTGACCGCAACGAGCGCCTTGGCGCCGGCAACGGTAACGGAGGTCGGCTCACCGTCGAAAGAGATTGTGCCGGCTGCCTTCGGCGCCTTGGCATCGGTGATGTCGATCAGGCCGACGCGCTTGCCCGGGCTGTCGGAGTAGATCAGCGTATTGCCGTCTTCGCTGGCCGTGATGATCTCGGCGGACGTCGGCGCTTTGCGCGCGTCACCATCAGGCAGATTGTCGGCAACGGCAAAGGACGCAATACGATTGAATACAGGTTCAGCCGCCGCAGGAAATGCCACCGAAGCAAGAAGGACGGCCGCGAACGCGGTCACGCGCGAAGTAATGATCATTGAAATCCCCCATGGAGAATACTGAAAACATGGGGGTTCTGCGCGACTGCGATGACAGCCGAATGACATCGGCCGGGTTTTACACCGTTCAGGTTGCAACAGCCTCCCGTTCGCGCCGAATCTCGTTGCGCATGATGAACAGCGACGCGCCAAGGATCAGGACCGCACCGAACCAGAGATAGCCTGTCGGTGCGTAACCGAAGACCAGCCAGCCGGCGAAGACATTGAGCGGCAGCTTCAAATCATCGAAGGGCTGCACGTAGGCAGCGTCGGCAACCGTATAGGCGAGCGTCAGCAGATATTGCGCGAACACGGTCATGACCCCGGCGAGCACGAGAAGGCCGAGCGCCGTGCCCTGCGGCATCGCGAAACCGGCCGTGAGCGCAACGGCACCATTGATCGGGGTCAGAAGGACAAGCAGCCAGACGGTGATGGTTTCGGGACGCTCGCTGCTCGTCAGGCTCTTGGTGATGAGCGACGAGGCTCCCCAGAGCAAGGCGGAGAGGATCGGCAGCAGCGCTGCCCAGGTGAAGCTGTCCGACCAGGGTTCAAGAATGATCATCGCACCGGCAAATCCGACCGCAGTCGCGGTCCAGCGCGCCGGGCCGACGCGTTCGCCGAGAAACAGGCGAGCGCCAAGGATGATGAAGAACGGCGAGGTCATGACCAGGGCAATCGCCTGCCAGATCGGCACGTGCGCAAGGCCGGAGACCCAGGCCCCGACGCCGAAGGCCGCGAGCGCCACGCGCACCACGTGGCGCCAGGGGTAAGCGGTGCGCATCGCCGAAAGTCCGACCCGCCGTAGGAACGGCAGCGAAAAGAGAAAGGCGAAGGCATATTGCCAGAAGGCCGTGGCGGCAGCGGGAAAGCCGAGTTTCATCGTCAGCCATTGGGTAACGACATTGAGCCCGGCGAAGGCAATACCGGCCAGCACCATGAAGCCGGCACCGGCCATGGCGCGCGAGGAGGACAAACCGAGGGAAGTCTGATTCATGTCACGCATCCTGAGAAATGGACAAACACAAATCAGGACGCATGAGCGCACGGCACGACGCCGGGGAGCCCTGCTCTTCGTGCCGACGACCATTCTCTTTCATCCGGACTATGACCGTCGGCTCCGGAATTGCACCGGATCTGCTGACCCCTTCCCCGCTTCAGGAGAAAGGCGCTCGCGGGCTTGGGTCACCGCATGATGTTGCAGCGCCCTTACCGCCGGTGGGGATTTTCACCCCGCCCTGAGAATGGGCAAGCCGTAGAGCAAATGGCAGGAGGCCGCAAGGGCAGCCCCCGAAATGCGAAAGGGTCCGGCTTTCGCCGAACCCTCGAATACCTGGACTGCCGGCCTCGTGTCCGGCCGCCAAGCAAATCTGATCAGCCGTTGACGGCGTCCTTCAGGCCCTTGCCGGCCGTGAACTTCGGCACGTTGCGGGCCGGGATGTCAACTTCCGCACCCGTGGACGGGTTGCGGCCCTTCGAGGCTTCGCGGCGCGAAACCGAGAAGTTGCCGAAGCCGACCAGGCGAATGTCGCCGCCGCTCTTCAGCTCGCCCTGGATGGTCTCGAAAACTGCATCAACTGCAGAAGATGCGTCGGTCTTGGAAAGTCCGGCCTTCTCAGCAACGGCAGACACGAGCTCATTTTTGTTCATGTTTCCACCCCTTTCAGATTGGTTCGAAACGACTGTGTTTTAAGCCGCGGCGGCTTGCGCATCGCCCGCGTCTTGCCTTTCCCAATTGCGCCTAATCCCTTGGAATGCAAGGCTTGCAGGGCGCTTTTACAACAAAAAAGACCGGCCAGAGGCCGGTCTTCCCAATTTTTCTGCAAAATGGGCGCCGCGTGAGGTCGCTGCGCCCATTCACCGGCACTTTTTAGTGGGCGATCGAGGAGCCTGCTTCGTCCTGCGAATCAACCACTGCGACGGTTGCCGGCTCCCTTGCCGGGTCCCATTCGATCGGTTCCGGCATGCGCGCCAGAGCGTGTACAAGCACCTCGCCCATCCGCGAAACCGGGATGATTTCGAGCGCGTTCTTCACGTTATCCGGGATCTCGGCGAGATCCTTGGCGTTCTCTTCGGGGATCAGCACCTTCTTGATGCCTCCCCGGAGCGCTGCCAGCAGCTTCTCCTTGAGACCGCCGATCGGCAGCACGCGGCCGCGCAGCGTGATCTCGCCGGTCATCGCGACGTCCTTGGAGATCGGGATGCCGGTCATGATCGACACGATCGCGGTTGCCATGGCGACACCGGCTGACGGACCATCCTTCGGCGTCGCACCTTCCGGCACGTGCACGTGGATGTCGCTCTTGTCGAACATCGGAGGCTCGATGCCGAAATCGATCGCCCGCGAGCGGACATAGGACGCCGCCGCCGAAATCGATTCCTTCATCACGTCACGCAGGTTGCCGGTGACCGTCATGCGGCCCTTGCCGGGCATCATGACGCCTTCGATCGTCAGCAATTCGCCGCCGACCTCGGTCCAGGCAAGACCCGTGACCACGCCGATCTGATCGTCGCGTTCGGCTTCGCCGTGACGGAAGCGCGGAACACCAAGGTAGTCGTTGATGTTGTCCGCCGTGACTTCGACCGTCTTCGTCTTGCCCTTGATGATCTCGGTCACCGCCTTGCGGGCGAGCTTCATCAATTCGCGCTCGAAGTTACGAACACCGGCTTCCCGCGTGTAGGTCTGGATGACCGCCATCAGGGCTCCGTCAGTCACGGAGAACTCCTTCGGCTGCAGCGCGTGGTCGCGGATCGCCTTCGGCAGCAGATGCCGCTTGGCGATCTCCAGCTTTTCCTCTTCGGTGTAGCCGGCGATGCGGATCACTTCCATACGGTCCATCAACGGCGCCGGAATGTTCAGCGTGTTGGCCGTGGTGATGAACATCACGTTGGACAGGTCGTATTCGACTTCAAGGTAGTGGTCCATGAAGGTCGAGTTCTGTTCCGGATCCAGCACCTCGAGCAGAGCCGACGACGGATCGCCGCGGAAGTCCTGGCCCATCTTGTCGATTTCGTCGAGCAGGAACAGCGGGTTGGACCGCTTCGCCTTCTTCATCGACTGCACCACCTTGCCCGGCATGGAGCCGATATAGGTGCGGCGGTGACCGCGGATCTCGGCTTCGTCACGAACGCCGCCGAGCGCCATGCGCACATATTCGCGGCCGGTCGCCTTGGCGATCGACTTGGCGAGCGAGGTCTTGCCGACGCCGGGAGGGCCGACGAGGCACAGGATCGGACCCTTGATCTTCGACGAACGCGCCTGCACGGCGAGATACTCGACGATGCGTTCCTTGACCTTATCGAGACCGAAATGATCCGTGTTGAGCACGTTTTCGGCATGGTTCAGGTCGGTCTTGATCTTCGACTTCTTGCCCCAGGGCAGACCGAGCAGCCAATCCAGATAGTTGCGAACCACGGTCGCTTCCGCGGACATCGGGCTCATCTGGCGCAGCTTCTTCAGTTCAGCGTCAGCCTTTTCGCGCGCTTCCTTGGAGAGCTTCGTCTTGGCGATGCGCTCCTCGATCTCGGCCATCTCGTCACGGCCATCCTCGCCGTCGCCGAGTTCCTTCTGGATCGCTTTCATCTGTTCGTTGAGGTAGTACTCGCGCTGGGTCTTTTCCATCTGGCGCTTGACGCGCGAGCGGATGCGCTTTTCGACCTGCAGGACGGAAATCTCACCTTCCATGAAGCCGAGCGCCTTTTCCAGACGCATCTTCACGCTGGTGGTCTCCAGCATTTCCTGCTTCTCGACGATCTTGATCGACAGGTGCGAGGCGACCGTATCGGCCAGCTTCGAATAGTCTTCGATCTGGCTGGCGACACCGACGACCTCGGGGGAGATCTTCTTGTTGAGCTTCACATAGCTCTCGAACTCGGAAACGACCGAGCGGCTCAGCGCTTCGATTTCGACCGGATCTTCTTCCGGCTCGCTCAGCGTATGCGCGGATGCCTCATAGAATTCGTCGCGCGGCGTGTAGCCGTCAATCTTGGCGCGCGCGCGGCCTTCGACCAGCACCTTGACGGTGCCGTCGGGTAGCTTCAGCAATTGCAGGACATTGGCGATGGTGCCGACTTCATAGATCGCGGACGGTTCCGGATCGTCGTCGGTGGCGTTGATCTGGGTGGCAAGCATGATCTGCTTGTCGGTGCCCATGACTTCCTCAAGCGCACGGATCGACTTTTCACGGCCGACGAAGAGCGGCACGATCATATGCGGGAAGACCACGATGTCGCGGAGCGGCAGGACCGGGTAGGTCGCGCTTTCAGTCGCCGGTGACGTTTTGTTCGTCATGTCATTTCCTTTCCGTCCCGATTTCGGGCCCGTTCCCGGGAGCCCCGCAGGCACTCCCGGTTGTCATATTTTCCACATCAAAGTGGAGTGCCACCGCGTCCATTTCAAGGCTGGACGCGACACCCACCAACCGTGGCCGGGTCCTTCTGACTACGCATCATTTCTGTTGCGGGCCTTGCGACGGAGAACGAGGCTCAAGGACGCGCAACGATAAAGGTCCTTCATTGAATCGTCACATCATTGCGTTGTTTGAGACACTTTAGCAACAATCGAATTGTGAAATCTGCGCTCGGGCGCCTTTGTCTCAACAGCTAAGTGCGCGAACATGAAAAAGCCCGCACAAGGCGGGCTTCTCAAACGATAATTCGGCGTTATCAGGCCGAAACGTTGGTCTTTTCGTCCGACCGCTCGGAGTAGATGTAGAGCGGCCGCGCCGCGCCCTTGACCACCTCGTCGGAGATGACCACTTCGCGCACGCCTTCGAGCGTTGGCAGCTCGAACATCGTGTCGAGCAGGATCTTCTCCATGATCGAACGGAGGCCGCGGGCGCCGGTCTTGCGCACGATCGCCCGACGGGCAATCTCGCGCAGCGCGTCCTCGTGGAAGGTCAACTCGACGTCTTCCATCTCGAACAGGCGCTGATACTGCTTGATCAGAGCGTTCTTCGGCTCGGACAGGATCTGGATCAGCGCATCTTCATCGAGATCTTCGAGCGTCGCCAGAACCGGCAGACGGCCAATGAATTCCGGAATGAGACCGAACTTGACCAGATCTTCCGGCTCGAGTTCGCGCAGAACCTCGCCGACGCGGCGATCTTCCGGCGAGCGGACCGTCGCGCCGAAACCGATCGAGGTCTTCTCGCCACGGGCGGAGATGATCTTGTCGAGGCCGGCAAACGCACCGCCGCAGATGAACAGGATGTTGGTGGTATCCACCTGCAGGAATTCCTGCTGCGGATGCTTGCGACCACCCTGTGGCGGCACCGACGCAACAGTGCCTTCCATGATCTTGAGCAGCGCCTGCTGCACGCCCTCGCCCGAAACGTCACGGGTGATCGACGGGTTGTCGGACTTGCGGGAAATCTTGTCGACTTCGTCGATGTAGACGATGCCGCGCTGCGCGCGCTCGACGTTGTAGTCGGCGGCCTGGAGCAGCTTCAGGATGATGTTTTCGACGTCTTCACCGACGTAACCGGCTTCGGTCAGCGTCGTGGCGTCGGCCATGGTAAACGGCACGTCGATGATGCGGGCGAGCGTCTGGGCGAGATAGGTCTTGCCGCAGCCGGTCGGGCCGACGAGCATGATGTTGGACTTCGCCAGTTCGACGTCGCTGCCCTTGGCGGCATGCGCCAGGCGCTTGTAGTGGTTGTGCACGGCCACCGAGAGGATGCGCTTGGCCTGCTGCTGGCCGATGACGTATTCGTCGAGGACCTTTATGATTTCCTGAGGGGTCGGCACACCGTCGCGGGACTTGACCATCGAGGTCTTGTTCTCTTCGCGAATGATGTCCATGCACAGTTCGACGCATTCATCGCAGATGAAGACGGTCGGTCCGGCAATCAGCTTACGGACTTCGTGCTGGCTTTTGCCGCAGAACGAACAATAAAGCGTATTCTTCGAGTCACCGCCGTTGCTTCCGCTGACCTTGCTCATTTCCACTTCCTTCCAGCACGCCGGACACTTCAAGCGAAGTATCGCGGACCACTCAATTCGCCCTGTAGCCTATCCTCACGCAGGGCTTCCGGGAGTACTTACCGCACCTGGGCGACCATGCCCGATGCGGCTGCAACGACTCTCCCAACTCATCCGAACACTATGCCCTCAGAATGCAACATAGCATTAACGGTACATATTACCGGCTTTACCCTGACGATAAAGCCCTTGAGCCATTACAATTGTGTCACAATTACATCTATCGCGACACAAAAGCGCGTTATCAGGCCTGCTCGGTGCCTTCGATCTCTTCGCGCGAGGTCAGTACCTTGTCGACGATACCCCACTCCAGAGCTTCGTCCGCGCTCATGAAATGGTCGCGATCGAGCGTCTGCTCGACTTCCTCGTAGGTGCGGCCGCAATGCTTGACATAGACCTCGTTGAGGCGGCGCTTCATCTTCAGGATGTCGCGGGCATGGCGCTCGATATCGGAGGCCTGGCCCTGGAAACCGCCCGAGGGCTGATGAACCATGATGCGCGCATTCGGCGTGGCGAAGCGCATGTCCTTGTGGCCGGCCGCCAGGAGCAGCGAACCCATCGAGGCCGCCTGGCCGACGCAAAGCGTCGAGACCGCCGGCTTGATGAACTGCATCGTGTCGTAGATCGCCATACCGGAGGTGACGACGCCACCCGGGGAATTGATGTAGAGCGCAATTTCCTTCTTCGGGTTTTCCGCCTCGAGGAAAAGGAGCTGGGCGCAGACGAGCGTCGCCATCTGATCTTCGACCGGACCGGTGACGAAGATGATGCGCTCCTTCAGAAGGCGCGAAAAGATATCGTAGGAACGTTCACCGCGGTTGGTCTGTTCAACAACCATCGGCACCAGTGCCAGGGCGGTATCAACGGGATTTCTCATATCGAACCTTCATCAATCGGGCTCGCAAAACCTTTGCGAGCCGGGAATCACGGGATTTGCCTTCTGTCCCTACATAGAGTGTCAACACCCTTCACTTCAAGTCGCGAAGCTTCGATAAGCTTAATCGAAGCCCCCTTTGCTGCGAAGTTCGGCGCTCCTCCACACATGGTTGTCAATAGAACCTTTTTTCGCCGACATGCGCGCCGCAAGCCGCCGCGACCGAGCATTTCACACAGGGTTCGATGACGTCGGTAAACGAACGGCAAATCGTGTATCGGCGGCGCCGCCTTCCTAGAGCTGTGACTCGATCGGCAGAATACGGATCAGGTTGGCAATCATCCGCCTGGCAAGGCTGGCATCCGGCTCGCGCCGCAACAGCCGCTCGGAGCCGTTGGCGCGATCACGCCAGACAAGCCGTGAACCGTCCATCCCGAGCCGGTAGCTGATCGACGGCGAGGTCTCCTCCTCGAACATGCTGGCCAGCTCGCCGGCAAGAGCCGCATCGGCAAAGACGACACCCATTTCCGTATTGAGCGATGCGGAGCGGGGGTCGAAGTTCATCGAGCCGACGAACCCGTTCAAGCCATCGACCACGAAAGCCTTGCTGTGCAGGCTCGCATTGCGGCGCCCGAACAACGTCATGCGGTGCCCTTCGGCAACGTCGCCCTGCTCCTTCAATTCGAAGAGAGCGATGCCGGCCTGGATGAGCTTCCGGCGGTACTTGATGTAACCGCCGTGAACGGCTGCGACATCGGTCGCTGCGAGAGAGTTGGTCAGCACCGCGACCCGAGCTCCGCGCGAAACGATGGCCGCAAGCTCTCGCGTGCCGGCAACGCCGGGGATGAAATAGGGAGAGATGATCCTCAAATCCCGCGTCGCCGCTTCGATCAACGGGAAGAGTTCGCGCAGCAACCAGTTCTGGCGCCGCTGCATCAGCGCCTTTTCCGGCGGGTCGGATGCCAGGCGGATCTGCGAACTCCAGTGAAGCCGCCGCGTGCCGTGATAGATGCCGGTTTCCTGGGCAGCCTTGTCGACGCGCTCGATGTAAAACCGGCCCGCGGGTGTCCGGGCAAGCCCGTCGACGGCCTCACGGAGCGCCGGCAAATATTGCTTGCGTGGCGTGCGCAGTGCAGCGATCGGGAGGACGGAGTCGCTGTTCCAGTACCGGTCGAACATGGCGGACGCCTGGTCCAGCACCGGCCCCACCATCCAGACGTCGAGGTCGCGGAAGTTGGAAAGCTCGGCGGCGTCGAAATAGGCGTCGCCGATGTTGCGCCCGCCGGCGATTGCGACCCGGCCATCCGCCACCCACAGCTTGTTGTGCATGCGGCGGGTGGCGCTGAAGGCGCGGATCGCCATCTCGAAGCCGCGGCGAAAGCGGTCGGTCCGCGCCCGGCTGGGGTTGAAGAGCCGCACCTCGATATTGGGGTGGGCGTCAAGCGCGATGCACATGCGATCATGAATGCCGGCGTTGATGTCATCGAGCAGCAACCGGACGCATACGCCTCTGTCGGCCGCCGCCAAAATCTCTCGGGCCAGCAGAAGACCGGTCAGATCATCCTTCCAGTAATAATACTGCAGATCGAGGCTGCGCCCGGCGCGCCGCGCCGCATGCGCGCGCACTACCAGGGCCTCGATACTGTCCGACACGAGCGCCACGCCATTTGCGTTCGGGCGGCCGGCAAGAAGGGGCATGATAAGCCGATCGAGTTCCGTACCGGCCTCGGCCACCGGAAGTGCCGTTGACGGCAGCCCGTGCGGGCGCCGTCCGAACCGGCCATAGATGTAGAGGATGGCCGCCACGACCACACCGACGATCGCGGCGACGATGATCAGAACGGAGGATAACATCGAAAGCGCGCCTCGCCGTCAGACCGACCCCGCACGGCCGGCCCCAACCCGATTTCCGTCTCGGTGATCCTGCTGGGCAGCCTTCAAGGCGATGGAGGCTTTCACCGGCAGATGGTCCGATGCGATCCGCGCAAGCGGTGAGTCATGCACGGCGACCGACGTTACCAGGTGGTGCGGATTGCCAAGCACACGATCGAGCGGCAGCAGCGGAAAACGCGACGGAAAGCTCGCGACCGTGGCGTGCGACGGATCGAAAACAGGACTTAGGAAGGACAGTGACGATCTCCGGCCCATGCGCCACTCGTTGAGATCGCCGATGAGCAGCGTCGGCCGCCCGTTCGCGCCGGCTGCCGCTTCAAGGATCGCCTCGGCCTGCTGGGCGCGGGAATGCCTGAGAAGACCGAGATGGGCGGCGATGATGCGCAAGGGGCCGACCTTCAGGTCGAGATCGACGACGAGTGCGCCACGCGGCTCGACACCTGGGAGTTTCAGCTGCCTGACATCGGAAACGGCGCCCTCGCGTAGCAACAGCACGTTGCCGTGCCATCCATGCCCCTTCGCCGAAAAGCCGGAGATCGGCACCGAAACGAGATGGGCCTCGCGCCGGAGATGTTCGAGATCGAGAAGACCCGCACGCTCGCCGAACCGCTGGTCCGCTTCCTGAAGCGCGACGATATCGGCGCCCAGTTCGCCGATCACATTGGCAGTCCGCCCGGGATCGAAACGGCCGTCGGTACCGACACATTTATGGATGTTGTAGGAGGCGATGACAATGTCGCCGCGGTTCACCGCAGCTTCGCGATGAACGACCGTGGGACGCCGCTTGCGGATCGCTGCCACGATCCCCGCCGATAGACTGGACTGGTTTTTTGCCATGCCGCTCCCTGCCTGCTGCCCGCATCATTGCGCAAATAGGTCACCGGGCGCCACTGAAAAAGGGCGGAGAGCAGAAGTTGTTTCGCAACTGCGATACGGAAGCGAACGGGTGGATGCCGGGACAGCACGAGCATCGCCGGCGTCCATTTTCGCCGCTCTCGATCAGTCGGCCGGTCCCGCGAACAGGATCAGATTTCCGTCCGGATCGAGCACGATGAAGGTGCGGGCGCCCCAGGGTTCGGTCCGCAGCGGCTGGTGAAAGTGTACGCCAGCAGCCTGATAGGTCAGGAACAATTGTTTGATGTCATTGACGGTTTCGAGCGTGATGGCAGCCGAAAGCAGGTCCTCGCGCTGGCGGAGTCATCGACGAAGACCGGCTCGCAGACAAGGCGTAGAGCAAGCCTGGCGCTGTCGCGGATCACTTGCCCATAGAATGGCGGATCGCCGTAGACGAAATCGACGGCAAAGCCGAGCTTCTCCGCGTAGAAGTCGCACGAGGCCGCGATATCGGCAACGAACAGCTGAGCGGCGGTCGACTGCAGAACCGGCTGCGATATGGTGGGTTTTGAGTGCGGGGTCATTGCCAGGGCTCCTGATTTGAGCGCCTGCCAACTGTCGAATCCCGATTGGCGCGCGATCAGCTCCTGCGCGTCGGCGAGCTTGAACTCCGCCTTGAGAATGGCGTCGTCATCAAGGTCACGGTAACGGGGCAAGGCCGCCCTGATCTCCGCTGCGACCGGATGGTACCGTTCGCGATGCCATTTGAGGTACTGCTTCGCCTGCTTCTTCAGGTTTTCAAGGTGTGGCATGGGCGCAACTACGGTGTGTCTTCCGTAGGCGCGCGTTGCCCTTTCAGCCCCTTGGCGATGACGCCCTACGCAGCGTCAGAAGATTGACCGCCACTATCGACACTGTCAACGCCCTGCCGACGCCCGCAGGGATAACTGCACTTGCCGACTGAACGCCGGTGCCCGTAGAAATAGACGTCGGTCAAATTCTGTAAAGAGCCCGTTGCATGCCTGCCATAACCATTGACGGCGCCCAAAGGCGCATTTCCATCGATGCGCGTAATCCCGCTTTCTACCGTGAGCCGCTCGCCGCCTACGCCGAGATCCACGCGCAATGCCCGGCCTTCTTCTGGGAGGAGCGGCAACAATGGTATTTCGCAGGTTATGACCAGGTAAACGCGCTGCTCCGCGACCGCCGTTTCGGACGGCAGATCCTGCATGTGGCGACGCGCGAAGAAGTCGGCCTGTCGGCGCCGAAGCCACATCTGAGGGATTTCGACGCGCTGGAGGAACATTCGCTGCTGGAGCTCGAGCCGCCGGCGCACACGCGGCTGCGCACCCTCGTCAGCCGGGCCTTCGTCTCAAGGCAGATCGAACAGTTGAGACCGGATATCGAGCAGCTGTCGCACGTCCTTATCGATGGTTTCGAAGGCGACGGCGAAGTCGAGTTGCTCAAGACGTACGCCGAAACGATCCCCGTGACGATCATCGCCCGCATGCTCGGCATACCCGTCGAGGCCGCGCCCGATCTTCTCGACTGGTCGCACCGCATGGTCCGGATGTATGTCTTCAACCCGAGCCACGAGACCGAACTCGACGCCAACCAGGCGTCCGCCGAATTTGCCGGCTATCTGCGAGAGATCATCGCCGAGAAACACCGCAATCCCGCCGATGACCTGCTGACGCACATGATCACCTCGGAAAAGGATGGCGAACGACTTTCAGAGGCAGAGCTGGTCTCGACCACCGCCCTGCTCCTCAATGCCGGTCACGAAGCGACGGTGCATCAGATCGGCAACGCCGTTCGGACCATTCTGCAATCGGGGCTTTCCGCCGAGGACCTGTTTGCCACGGAGGCATCAACGGGGCTGGCGATCGAGGAGTGCCTGCGTTTTGCGGCACCGCTGCATATTTTCCAGCGTTACGCTCTCTCGGATGTCGAGCTGGAAGACGGCATCACCCTTCGCAAGGGCGACAAGATCGGCCTTTTGCTCGGGGCGGCAAATGTCGACCCGAAGAAGTTCACGGACCCGAATGCGTTCCGGCCGACGCGCGATGAAGGCGCCAATGTCTCCTTCGGGGCCGGCCTGCATTTCTGCATCGGGGCGCCGCTGGCCCGGCTTGAACTCAATCTATCGCTGCCGATCCTGTTTCGGCGGCTGCCGGACATGCGGCTGAAGAACGAGCCCGAGGTGAAGGACGCGTTTCATTTCCACGGCCTGGAGCGTCTCGACCTCGTCTGGTAGCTGCATCGAAGACCGCCCAATCTCCGGCGCTTCGGCACTCACAAGCGGATGACGTAGTCCTTGCGGGTTGTCTCCACGACCTCCCAGGTCCCTTCGAAGCCCGGACGCAGGATCATGCTGTCGCCGGCGCGCAAATGCGCCGCCTCGCCACCATCCTGCGTAACGATCGAATAGCCGGAGATGATGTGGAAATATTCCCACTCCTCATAGACGATCCGCCACTTGCCGGGCGTCGATTCCCAGACCCCGGCATAGAGGCCGCCATCGGCCTCCTCCAGGTTCCAGGTACTGAATTGCGGCGCCCCGGAGATCAGCCGGTCGGCAGCGGGCGTGCCGGTTTCCGGCTCGACGGAAGACAGATCGAACTTCTGCATATTCGCCATTGGGCACCTTTGCTGGAGGCACTGCAACCTCCCCCGTCATGGGTTTCAGATTTGGTTTCGTCACACACCTCCGGGGCAACGTCCATTGTTTTTTCGAGGATATTCCCGCCTCCGTTCTGCTGGTGCCGCCATTCCTCGATCGAGGCGGACGTGGACCGGCATTTCGAAGCAACTCGGCTCCCGCCCCATCCGACCTTGAACTTTCACTCGTCTACCGCTGGATCCTGCCGTCTATCGGCGTCAGAAGCCCGGCGCTGGCCGCTCTCGTCGGCGACCGGGTGTCGGCTAGGGCTGGCAGCCGCCAGCCCTTCACCAGGCCGTAGATTGCCGGGATGACCGCCAGCGTCAGCACCGTCGACGAGATCATGCCGCCGATCATCGGCACGGCGATGCGCTGCATGATCTCCGATCCGGCCCCGGTACTCCAGAGGATCGGCACCAGCCCTGCGATGATCGCCACGACCGTCATCATCTTCGGTCGCACCCGTTCCACCGCTCCGACCATGATCGCGTGATGCAGGTCGTCCCGCGTGAAGGGGCGCTTTTCGCGGTCGCATTCCTCACGGCGTTCGCGAAGCGCCTGGTCGAGATAGATCAGCATGATCACACCCGTCTCTGCCGCCACGCCAGCAAGCGCGATGAAGCCGACGACCACCGCCACCGAGGCGTTAAAGCCCAGCCACCACATCAGCCAGATGCCGCCAACGAGCGCGAAGGGCAGCGACAGCATGACGATGAGGGTCTCGGTCAGCGCTTTGAAGTTCAGGTAGAGCAGCAGGAAAATCAGCGCGAGGGTCAGTGGCACGACGATCGCGAGGCGCGCTTTTGCCCGTTCCAGATACTCGTACTGCCCGCTCCAGGCGACCGAATAGCCTGATGGAAGCGACACGCTCTTCGCGACGGCTTCCTGAGCTTCGGAGACATAGCTGCCAAGATCGCGGTCGGCGATGTCGACGAAGATGTAGACCGCGAGCTGGCCGTTTTCGGTCCGGATCGTTGTCGCACCGCGTTCGAGCTTGACGTCGGCGACAGCACCGAGGGGCACCGTTCCGCCGCCGGGAAGCGCGACCTCGATGTCGCGCGCGATCGACTGTGGATCGCTTCTGAAGGCCCGCGGATAACGGACGGCGACGCCGTAGCGCTCCCTTCCCTCGACGGTCAAGGTGACCACCTCGGACCCAAGCGCCGTGGCGATGACATCCTGCACGTCACCGATGCTGAGGCCGTAGCGCCCGAGCGCGGTGCGGTCCGGCACGATGTCGAGGAAGTATCCGCCTATGACACGCTCGGCGTAGGCGCTGGACGTGCCGGGGATGGCCTTCAGTACCGTCTCGATGTCGCGCGCCACCCGCTCCATCTCCTTGAGGTCAGTTCCGTAGACCTTGACGCCGACGGGCGTACGGATGCCGGTCGACAACATGTCGATGCGGGCGCGGATCGGCATGGTCCAGGCGTTGGAGACTCCGGGGAACTGAAGAGCTGCGTCCATCTCCCGCTTGAGGCTGTCGATGGTCACGTCTGGCCGCCATTGCGACTTCGGCTTCAGAGTGATGATTGTCTCGAACATCTCCGTCGGGGCCGGATCGGTGGCAGTCAGCGCCCGTCCCGCCTTGCCGAAGACCGTCTCCACCTCCGGGAAGGACTTGATGATGCGGTCCTGGGTCTGCATCAGCTCAGCCGCCTTGGTCACCGACAGGCCGGGCAAGGTCGTCGGCATGTACATCAGCGTGCCTTCGTTGAGGGCCGGCATGAACTCGCTGCCGATCTGGCGCGCCGGCCACACCGTTGCGGCAAGCGCGGCGACCGCGAGCAGGATCGTCAGCGTCTTCGCCTTAAGCACGCCGTGAATGATCGGGCGGTAGGTCCAGATCAGAAAGCGGTTGAGCGGGTTCTTGTGCTCCGGCACGATCCGGCCGCGCACGAATAGGACCATCAGTGCCGGAACGAGTGTCACCGATAACAGCGCAGCTGCCGCCATGGCGAAGGTCTTCGTGAAGGCAAGCGGTCCGAACAGCCGCCCCTCCTGCGATTCCAGCGTGAATATCGGCAGGAAGGACACGGTGATGATCAGTAGGCTGAAGAACAGTGCCGGGCCGACCTCGCTTGCCGCTTCTATCAGGACTTCGGCTCTGGGCTTGTCGGGCGGCGCGCGCTCAAGATGCTTGTGGGCGTTCTCGATCATGACGATCGCCGCATCGATCATCGCACCGATGGCAATCGCTATGCCGCCAAGGCTCATGATGTTGGCCCCTATGCCCAGCGCCCGCATCGCGATGAAGGAAATCAGGATACCGATCAGCAGCATGATGATGGCAACGAGCGCACTCCTCACATGCAGGAGGAAGACGATCGTCACCAGTGCGACGATGATCGACTCCTCGACCAGCGTGCCCTTGAGCGTCTCGATCGCCGCCTTGATCAGCTCCGAACGGTCATAGACGGGCACGATCTCGGTGCCAGCCGGCAGGCTATCCTTGATCGCCGCCAGGCTCTTCTTGGCGCTGTCGATGACGTTGAGGGCATTTTCGCCGACCCGCTGCAGGACGATGCCGCTTGCGACCTCGCCTTCGCCATTCAGCTCGGTGATGCCGCGCCGCTCGTCGGGAGCCGTCTCTACCCGCGCCACGTCGCCGAGGCGCAGCGGCGCACCGCCTTCGGTCATCAGCACGATGTTCTCGATGTCCTTGATGCCTTGCAGATACCCGCGGCCGCGAACCATGAATTCGAACTCGGAAATCTCGACCGTCCGCCCGCCGACGTCGCGGTTGCTGGCGCGCACTGCGTCGGCAATCTGCTTCAGCGTCACGTTCTGGGCGCGCAGGCGCGCCGGATCGACGACGACGGAGTATTGCTTGACGAAACCACCGACGCTCGCGACTTCGGCCACGCCCTCGGACTTCGAGGCGGCGAAGCGCACGACCCAGTCCTGCAAAGAGCGCAGTTCTGCGAGCGACAGTTCCTTGGCGACAAGGGCGTACTGGTAGACCCAGCCAACACCCGTCGCGTCCGGGCCGAGGCTCGGCGAGACGCCTTCGGGAAGCCGGCTTGCGGCGGCGTTGAGGTATTCGAGCACGCGGCTTCGCGCCCAATAGGGATCGGTCCCGTCCTCGAAGATGACGTAGACGAAGGAGATGCCGAAGAAGGAGAAGCCGCGCACAACCTTCGACCGCGGCACCGTCAGCATCGACGTCATCAGCGGATAGGTGACCTGATCCTCGACCACCTGCGGTGCCTGGCCGGGATAGTCGGTGAAGACGATGACCTGAACGTCCGAGAGGTCGGGAATGGCATCGAGCGGAAGCGAGCGCAGGGAGTACACGCCCGCGGCGATCGCAAGCGCGGCTCCAACGATGATCAGCACCAGATTGCGGGCGGACCAGGCAATGACGTTCGAGATCATGGTTTCACCTCGTCCGCAGTGAGCGCGCTTAGCGCCGCATTGAGATTGCTCTCGGCGTCGAGCAGGAAGTTGGCGGAGACAACGATCTTCTCTCCGGCTTCAATGCCTTTCCTGATTTCCGTCCGCTCGTCGCCGCGCGCTCCGAGCGCGACGTCACGCGGTTCGAAGCCACCTTCGCCCTTGTCGACGAACACCACCTGTCGGTCGCCCGTGTCGATAACGGCGCTGTTGGGCACCGCGACGACCGGGGCGGTGGCACCGGAGGCGATCTCGACTTCGGCGTACATGTTCGCGATCAGCAGGCCCTCGGCGTTGGAAAGCTCGATCCTCACCTTGGCGGTGCGCGTCTGCGTCTGAAGCTCGGGATAAATCAGATCGACTGCGCCCTCGAAGGTCTTGCCAGGCAGGTTCCGCACCCGGACCGTCGCATGCGCGCCTTGCCGGATGGTCGCGGCATCGAATTCGGGTACGTCCGCGATCACCCACACCTTCGACATGTCGGCAATCCGGAAGAGGACATCGCCAGCCTCGGCCATCATGCCGGTCGTCGCGCTGCGTTCGAGGACGACGCCATCGCTCGGGGAGAGATAGGCGATGCTTCTGGGCACCGTCCGGCTCCGGGCGATCGCTTTGACCGTCTCTTCCGGCACGCCGAGATTGCGCAGTTGCAGCGCGCCGCCGACGTCAAGATCCGGCTTGCCGCCACCGCGCAGTTCAGTGGCGTATTCGGCCCCGGCCTTGGCGATGTCCTTCGAGAAGAAGTGGAAGAGCTCGTCGCCCTTCAGCACCCGGTCACCAGTCGTCACATCGGCGACGCCCTCGATGAAGGCGTTCGCGCGCATCGAGACGATCCGCACCAGGCGCTCGTCGAACGTGACCGTTCCAGGCACCCGCACCTGGCGGCTGACGACGGCGTCTCTGCCGTCGCCGTCTTCACCCCGGTCCGCTGTAACTTGCCGAGCGAGACCTTCACGACGGAGTTGTCCGCCTCCTCTCCCTCGTATACGGGAAGATAGTCCATGCCCATGGAGTCCTTTTTCGGCACCTTGGAGGTGTCTGGAAGGCCCATGGGGTTGCGGTAATAGAGTACTTTTCGCTCGCCCGCCGTCGGCGTGGCTTCAGCCTTTTGGGGAGCAGCCTTCTTCACCGTGTCGAAGGAGATGTCCTCGCTCTCGCGCACGGCAACGAAAGCACGACCGTCTGCGGTCTCTCTCGGTGTGGCCGAGTATTCCGGCGAACCGTCTGGACTACGATAGTAGATGACCTTGCCGGTCGGCATGACTGCAGAGGGCATGGTTTCCCCGAGCGCTTGCTCGGAGAAGATCCTGTTGATGTGGGTGGCAAGGCTTTGCGTGCCCGCCACGTAGCCTCCCCCGCCGGCAACGGCGAGGGAGCTAACGAGGGGCAGGAATTTGAAGGTCTTCACGGCGTCGCCTGCAGATCGAATTCGCCCTGGACGGTTTCGGCCTCACCCTGGACCTTTGCCGCCAGCTTGAAGCGCCAGCCGCCCTCCATGCTGAGGTTCGTCTTGAAGCGGTAGACACCGGGCTCCGTCGGCGGCAGGGCCTCGACCGGGGTGGTCATCGCTTCCATGCCTTCCGGAGCCATGTCCATTCGGGTGGTGAAGATTATGGCGTCGCAGACGGGTTTTTCGGTCCTCTTGTCGACGAGACGGACTGCGACGGTCGCCTCGGGGCCTTGCGCGACCTCCGACTGAACGAGCTGGAACTCGTAGTCCGTCGCAGCGGCGTGGGATTGGGTAGTTGCGACCAGCGCAATGGAGAGCGATGCGAGCAGTGTTCTCGCAGAAGATTTGATTGCAGTCATAAGAATCTCACCCAGGACGGGCACATCGGCCGCATCCCTGAAAAATCATCATAGTCGGATGCTTCCGCCATCTCGGACAGAGCAAATCCAGCGGATCAAAGGGTGAGATCAGGCTTTGGGAGGCCGTGCCGGCGGTTCGACGAGAGCAGACGGCAGACGGTTTTCCTGCAGGATCGGATGCGACAGTTCGCGTGCCGACAGATCGACGCGCCAGCTATTGGCCTTGCTGCCGTGCGCCAGGATGATGGAAGAGCAGACGAGCGCGAGAGGACACGTATTGCCGCAATCGTTCTTCTGAACGGGTTGTTGCTCCGGGCAGCAGGACATGTCGTCCACGCCTGTCATGGCATCCATCTGCATGTCGGATGAAAGGGCCATGGCGCTCGCAGCCGTGCTGACGCTCACGGGACCGATTACGATCCCGAGCAACGCCAACACACAGAGAAAGCGCCGGAGCGCAACGACAACGAACATGTAGCTATGCTTGTATGGCGCGACGTTCATTGGAAGCCGGTCACGGAAAGTTGCGACCGACCGCCGCATCCATCACGTGTGCACCTCATCAGAGTTTCGCCAGCGACTGTTCGAGGTCGGCGATGATATCGGAGACATCCTCGATGCCGACCGACAGACGCACGACATCGGGGCCGGCGCCGGCCGCCACCTGCTGCTCGGGCGTCAGTTGCCGATGGGTGGTCGAGGCCGGGTGGATTACGAGCGAGCGTGTGTCGCCAATGTTCGCCAGATGCGAGAACATTTCCAGCCCCTCGACGAAGCGTTTGCCCGCCTCGTAACCTCCCTTGAGGCCGAAGGTGAAGACGGCGCCGGCACCCTTCGGCGAATAGCGCTGCTGCAGCGCGTGGTTGGGGTCATCCTCAAGCCCGGCATAGTTGACCCACGAAATCTTGTCCTGCGCCGTCAGCCATTTGGCGACCGCAAGCGCGTTGTCGCAATGGCGCTGCATGCGCAGCGGCAGGGTCTCGGCACCGGTCACTAGCATGAAGGCATTGAACGGAGAGATTGCCGGGCCGAAATCGCGCAGTCCCAGGACACGCGCGGCAATGGCGAAAGCGATATTGCCGAAGGTTTGGTGCAGCACGACACCGGCATATTCCGGACGGGGCTCCGAAAGCATCGGATACTTGCCCGACTTCGACCAGTCGAAGGTGCCGCCGTCGACGATGACGCCGCCCATCGAATTGCCATGGCCGCCGATGAACTTGGTCAGCGAATGCACGACGATATCGGCACCGTGCTCCAGCGGCCGCAGCAGATAGGGTGTCGCCATGGTGTTGTCGACGATCAGCGGCAGGTCGTGCTTGCGGGCGACCTCGGCGATCGCCGCGATATCCACGAAGGTGCCGCCGGGATTGGCGAGGCTCTCGATGAAGATCGCCTTGGTGCGCCGGTCGATCTTCGCCTCGAACGAGGCCGGATCACCAGGATCGGCCCAGCGTACCTGCCAGTCGAAGGACTTGAAGGCGTGGCCGAACTGGTTGACCGAGCCGCCATAGAGCCGGTTGGCTGCGACGAAATTGTCGCCCGGGTTCATGATCGTGTGGAAGACGAGCAGCTGAGCCGCATGGCCGGAGGCAACGGCCAGCGCAGCCGTGCCGCCTTCGAGCGCCGCGATGCGCTCCTCCAGCACCGCCTGGGTCGGGTTCATGATACGGGTGTAGATGTTGCCGAACTGCTGGAGGCCGAAGAGTGCCGCGGCATGGTCGGTGTCGTTGAAGACGAAGCTCGTCGTCTGGTAGATCGGCGTCGCCCGCGCGCCCGTGGTCGGATCGGGCTGTGCCCCTGCATGAATTGCGAGCGTGTTGAAACCAGGGTTGTCCTTCGTCATTTCGTCCCTCCCATGACCAGAGCGCGGCCGCCAGCCGGCGCGCCGAGGACGCTCTATCACCTTGAATCTGCGTGTGATCCGCTATCGAACCTCCGTGGCCCAGCGCGGAGGTGGCGGCACTATTCCAGAGCCTACGTGTGCGGTCAAAGAGGATTTTTACGAAACTGACGGTTGCGCAAGCCGCAGCCGTTCTGCGGGCCGAGATCAGCCGATCAGGCGCGGATATTCGATTGCCGGACAGCGATCCATGACCACCTTGATCCCGGCCGCTTCCGCCTTCGCCGCTGCGCCGTCGTGGCGCACCGAAAGCTGTCCCCAGATCACCTTCGGCAGCGTGTCCAGCGCCAGGATCTCGTCAACGAGCGCCGGCAAGGCATGGGCGGCGCGGAAGACATCGACCATGTCGATCGGTTCCTTCACGTCGGCGAGCCGGCCGACGACGGTCTGGCCCTGAATGGCCTTGCCGACATGGCCGGGGTTGATCGGGATCACCCGATAGCCCTTGCGCAACAGGAACGCCATGACCCGATGGCTCGGCCGCTCGGCATTCGGCGAGGCACCGACGAGAGCGATCGTCTTGGTCTCGCGCAGGATGTCGGCGAGATAGTAGTCCGGATAGGCGTCGTGATTCATGTGGGGCTTTTGATCCATCTAATTAAACGGCCGTATAATGGGGCCGCTCCCTTCCAAGTCAACTGCGTGCAGCAATGCGCCTCAGACCCTGACGCAATACAAGACTTTACGGTTGCATTTGCGTGCGAGCGGCGCGACAAGCTTCACAAGGCCCGCCAAATCGTTTCCGAGGTTCCATCTTGCCGCTTGAAGTCATTGCGCTCGTCCTGTTCGGGGCGTTGTTGCACGCGACCTGGAATGCCCTGGTCAAGGCAGGCTCGGAAAAATCGCTCGACGCAGCAATGATCGCGCTCGGGGCCGCCGCCGTGGCCATCCCCTTCCTGCCATTCCTGCCCTTGCCGAAGCCGGAAGCGTGGCCCTACATCCTGGTTTCGGCCCTGTTCCAGTTCGCCTATTTCCAGCTTGTCGCCGCCTCCTATCGCGCAGGCGATATCGGCCTCGTCTATCCGCTGATGCGCGGTACTGCGCCCTTGATCGTCGCGGCCACCAGTGGCGCGCTGATTGGCGAACAGCTTACCTTCGGTACGATGCTCGGCATTCTGACAATCTCTGTCGGCGTGCTGACGCTCGCCTTCGAGTCCAGAAAGGGCGGCAAACACGCGATCGTGCTCGCCCTCCTCAACGCCTGCGTCATCGCCAGCTACACCTTTGTCGACGGCATCGGCGCCCGCGTATCGGGCAATGCGATTTCCTACACGCTGTGGATGGCGCTGTTGCCGCCGGTGCTGCTCTTCGCCTGGGCCTTTGCCCGCCGCGGCGTCAAGCCGGTCGCCCGCCACGTCTACAAGAACTGGTGGCGGGGCCTCATCGGCGGCGCCGGATCGATCGGCGCCTATGGCCTGGCGCTCTGGGCGATGACCAAGGCGCCGGTCGCAACCGTCGCCGCCCTTCGCGAAACGTCGATCCTGTTTGCGGTGGTGATCTCGGTCGTGTTCCTCAAGGAACCGGTCAGTGTCTGGCGCATCGCCGCCGCCTGCGTCATCGCGCTCGGCGCGCTGCTGCTGAAGCTGGCCTGACGACGCCGCAGATCAGTCTTCCTTCCACTCCGGCATGCGCTTGCCGAGGAACGCGCCAATGCCGTCCTCGGCGTCACGGGCCAGCATATTCTCGACCATGACGCCGACGGCGTAGTCATAGGCCTGCGGCAGGTCCATCTCCGCCTGGCGGTAAAAGGCTTCCTTGCCGATCTTCAGCGCCTGCGGCGACTTCGAGGCGATCACGGCCGCATATTTGTCGACCACCTGGCGCAGGTACTGCTGCGGCACGATGCGGTTGACGAGGCCGAAATCCTTGGCGGTCGAGGCATCGATGGTCTCGCCGGTCAGCAGCATCTCCATCGCCTGCTTGCGGTGCGAGGCACGCGTGAGCGCGACCATCGGCGTCGAGCAGAAGAGGCCGATATTGACGCCCGGCGTGCAGAAGGTGGAGCTGTCGGTACAGATCGCGAGGTCGCAGCTTGCGACAAGCTGGCAGCCGGCGGCCGTTGCGAGCCCGTCGATTTCAGCGATGACGGCTTGCGGCAACCGGGTGATCTTCAGCATTAAGTCTGCGCAAAGGCGGATCGTTTGTTCAAAGAAGGCCCGGCCCCGGTCGTCGTCTTCGCGATGCGCGGTCATTTCCTTGAGGTCGTGCCCCGCCGAAAACAGCTTGCCCGACGCGGAAAGCACAACAACCCTGATTTCCTTGGAGGCGGCGACGGCATCGAACTCGGCGTGCAGCGCCTCCATCATGGCGATAGACAATACATTGGCCGGCGGGTTGTTCAGCGTCAGCCGCAACACCGGCCCGGAGCGTTCGCGCAGCAGCAGGCCGTTCTGCTCTTCCTTCTTGAACGATACCACTTCGGCCATCTCTTTCTCCTGAAACTTGAACTCGGGCTTGGTGGTACGCCGGACACGCGCGCGGTGCAAGCTGAGCGCAGAACCAGGCGGCGCGTTCCGTCTACGACCTTTTTCCGCCTTGCGTCCGGCCGTCGGCCGGTTTCAGGTGGCGGGCGAATATGTTGAAGGATGCAATGCATGACCATCGAGCCGATCATGACCGTCGACGAACTCAACCGGTTTCTCGACACGGATTTTCCGCAGGTCCACACTGATGGCAAGGTTTTTCACGTCACGGCGGCAGGCCCAGCCTTTGCCACCATGCGGCTCGATCCGAACGAAAGGCACATCCGTCCGGGCGGCACCGTCTCAGGCCCCACCCTCTTCGCGCTTGCGGACGTTTCCGCCTATATCGCGCTGATCGCCCATATCGGTCCGGTCGCGCTTGCGGTTACCACAAACCTCAATATCAACTTCCTGCGCAAGCCCGAGCCGGAACCGCTCGAATGCACCTGCCGCATCCTCAAACTCGGCAAGCGCCTCGCTGTTCTCGACGCATCGATCGTCAAGGTCGGTGACGACGATCTCGTCGCCCATGCAACGGCGACCTATTCGATTCCACCACGTTAAAGTATGGTATCGAAATACCACATACGTAACTCGTTGTTTTTACTAGAGTTTATTTCCATCGCGCAGATTTCACGTTCTTGACGCTTGTTTCACACTTGCGTATAAGCTGCCGCAGATCGCGGTCCTCAGGGGCCGCTTTCTTCTTTTGTCCGGGAAACCGGGCAAAACCAAGCAACAAGAAACGCCCGGCGGTTCGCCGCCCGGGTCCAAAGAAAGAGTTCAGATATGGCAACCTTCGTTCAGAAGCCTGCAGAGGTGGAGAAGAAGTGGATCATCATCGACGCCGAAGGCCTCGTTGTTGGTCGCCTCGCTTCCCTCATCGCAAACCGCCTGCGCGGCAAGCACAAAGCTACCTTCACCCCGCATGTTGACGACGGCGACAACGTCATCGTCATCAACGCCGAGAAGGCAGTTCTGACGGGCAAGAAGTACACCGACAAGAAGTACTACTGGCACACCGGCTACCCCGGCGGCATCAAGGAGCGCACCGCGCGCCAGATCATCGAAGGCCGCTTCCCGGAGCGCGTCATCGAGAAGGCCGTCGAGCGCATGGTTCCGCGTGGTCCGCTCGGCCGTCGCCAGATGAAGAACCTGCGCGTTTACGCAGGCGCCAACCACCCGCATGAAGCACAGCAGCCGGCCGTCCTCGACGTCGCCAAGCTGAACAGCAAGAACACAAGGAGCGCCTAATAATGGCCGACCTTTCCGCTCTCAAGGACATCGCCACGACCGCGGAACCGGCTGCTCCGGTTCACGTCAAGAAGGTCGACGCCCAGGGTCGCTCCTACGCGACCGGCAAGCGTAAGAACGCTGTTGCCCGCGTATGGGTCAAGCCCGGCTCGGGCAAGATCACCATCAACGGCAAGCCGTACCTCGACTACTTCGCTCGTCCGGTTCTGCAGATGATCCTGCAGCAGCCGATCGTCGCAGCTGCCCGTGACGGCCAGTTCGACATCGACGCGACGGTCGCCGGTGGCGGTCTCTCCGGCCAGGCCGGTGCCGTTCGTCACGGCATCTCCAAGGCCCTCACCTACTTCGAACCGGGCCTGCGCTCCGTTCTGAAGCGCGGTGGCTTCCTCACCCGCGACAGCCGCGTGGTCGAGCGTAAGAAGTACGGCCGTGCGAAGGCACGTCGTTCGTTCCAGTTCTCGAAGCGTTAATCGCTTCCAAACTGCGACACTTGGAAAGGCGGGGCTTTGCTCCGCCTTTTTTTGTTATCATCGCCCCCACCATATCCCGCAGCATCGATCCTCCGAGGCACAGCATGGCAAGTTCCCCCGTCGCCAAGACCCCAGAGCCGCCCTACTACATCGTGACATTCTCCTCGCGACGGACGGCCGGCGATCACGGCTACGACAATATGGGCACGGAGATGGAGAGGCTGGCGCGCGAACAGCCAGGTTTTCTCGGGCTCAAAAGCGTGCGCGGTGCTGATGGCTTCGGCATTACCAATTCCTATTGGGCGGACGAGGAGAGCATCGCGGCGTGGAAAAGTGACGTCCGGCATCTGACCGCCCAGCGGCTCGGCCGCGAGCGCTGGTACGAGGACTACCAGGTGCGCGTCGGCAAGATCGAGCGGCAATACGGGTTCGAGCGCTCATAGGGCCCCGGCAGTCGCCATTCCCGGCCGCTTCAGATCGGTAGTTCCGTCGTCGACTTGAGTTCACGCAACACGAAGCTCGAAACGACCGTGCGCACGTGCGGATTGCGCATCAGGTAACGCGTCATGAAGGCATCGTAGCTTTCGACGTCGGTGGCCCGGATCTTCAGCATGTAATCGAAGGTGCCGGATAAAGCGTAGCATTCCATGATCTCCGGCCGATCGCGCACCAACGCCGAGAAGGCTGCGATCGCCTCGTCATGATGATCCTCCAGCGTCACGTGAGCGATGATGCAGAGTTTCAGATCCAGCTTTGCCGGGTCGAGAAGCGCCACACGCTTACGGATGACCCCGTCCGTCTCCAGTTCCTGCAGCCGCCGCCAAGCCGAGCTCTGCGACATGCCCGCCTTTTCCGCCAGCTCCGACAGCGACTGACCGCTATCGGCTTGAATCAGCCGTAACAATTTGCGCAACGGCTGGAAATTTTCCTTCACATCGGGCGGCATACCGAAATTTCCTCTCGCCAACAGGCGACGACCTGACAACTCTGAAACAAATACTCGCTCCATCAGCGATACAATTGCAACAGAAAGAGTTGTTCTGACGACATGAGGAGACGTCATGACCAAGGAAAGCACATACACCGCCAAGCTACCGGAGCCTGACGGCACATATCTTTACACCCCGGAAGAAGATGCGATCTGGGGCGAGCTCTATCAGCGGCAGATGAAGCTTCTCGCTGACAAGGCCTGCGACGAATATCTGGAAGGAGCAAAGACGCTCGACCTGGGGCCGTATCATGTGCCGCAGCTGAAGGACGTGAACCGCCGTCTTGCGGAAACCACCGGCTTCGGCGTCGAAGGCGTGCCGGCGCTCATTCCGCCGTCCCGTTTCTACGAGCTTCTGTCCCAGGGCAAGTTTCCGCTGGCGACCTTCATCCGCCGGCGTGAGCATATCGACTACATCGAAGAGCCCGACATCTTTCACGAAGTCTTCGGGCACTGCCCGCTGCTCACCAACCAGAGCTACGCCCACTTCGTCCGTCGCTTCGGCGAGAAGGCCGCTTCGCTCGGCAAAGGTTACTCCTGGCATCTGTTCCGGATCTTCTGGTTCACCGTCGAGTTCGGCCTGATCAACACGCCAAAGGGCCGCCGCTGCTACGGCGCAGGCATCGTCTCTTCGCCGAACGAGACGCGCAACGCCATGGAGACACCAGGTGTCGAGTTCCGGCCGTTCGACCTGATGACCGTGCTGCGCACGCCCTATCGCATCGATATCGTGCAGCCTATCTATTACGTGATCGACAGCTTCGCCCAGCTCGAAACGATCATCGAGGAAGATATCGCCGCGCGCATCACTGAAGCGAAGGCGCTTGGCGACTTCGCCCCGACCTACGAAGCCAAGGCTTCGTAATCGCGGAAGAATCGGCCGGCAGGGCCTTGCCTTGCCGGCGACGATTGTCCAACGTCTCGCCACCACAAGTTAGAGCGGGATACGAGCACACGGCTCTCTTCATCCCGCTCTGAAGTAGAGACGGGACATGGCCAACAGGACAATCGATCATGCGCTGACGGCGCGCTCACTCACATCGGCGGCATCCGATCCGACGCATGCCGGCATTCTCTCCTTCATGCGCCGCAAATATTCGAAGCAGTTGAAGGGTATCGACGCCGTCGTCTGGGGCATTCCCTTCGATGCCGCCACGTCCAACCGTCCTGGCGCCCGCTTCGGGCCACAGGCGATCCGTCGCGCCTCCGCCATCTTCGACAACGATCCGCAGTACCCCTTCGAGCGCGACCTCTTTGCCGCGATGGCGACGATCGACTACGGCGACTGCCTGCTCGACTATGGCAACCATTCGAAGACGCCGGCGACGATCGAGCGCGAAGCGGTGAAAATCATCAGAAGCGGCGCTTATCTGCAGACGCTCGGCGGCGACCACTTCATTACCTATCCGATCCTGAAGGCGCAGGCGGCCATCCACGGCCCCCTCGCCCTCGTGCAGTTCGACGCACACCAGGATACCTGGCCGGACGAACGGGGGCGGATCGATCATGGCTCCTTCGTCGGACGTGCCGCGCGCGAGGGCCTGATCGATACCGACGCCTCCATCCAGATCGGCATCCGCACCCACGCACCCGAAGAGTGCGGTATTCGCATTCTCTATGGCTATGACGTCGAGGAAATGAGTGCTGCCGAGATTGCCGAAACGATCATCCGGCAGGTCGGCGAACGCAAGGCCTATCTCACCTTCGACATCGATTGCCTCGACCCGGCCTACGCGCCCGGCACCGGCACGCCGGTTGCCGGCGGCCCGTCAAGCGCCAAGATCCTCTCGGTGCTGCGCAAGCTCGGCGCCCTGACGATTGTCGGCAGCGATGTCGTCGAAGTGGCACCCGCCTACGACCATGCCGAAGTCACCGCAATCGCGGGCGCCACTGTCGCCATGTTCATGCTGGGACTGCATGCGGAGAAACTTGCGGAACGCGCACCGCTGCGCTGAAGAACCGTATCGCCGTTGCGACCAGGGGCGGCTGCTTGTATAGGAACTGACAGGGCTGGCGGCGGTCCGCCGGCCTGTTGAGAAATTGATTCAATTCTATGCCAGAATGATTCCGGAACTATCCGTAAATCACTGACAGAACGGGAAAATCATGAAACCGAAGATCTTCATCGATGGCGAACACGGCACCACGGGCCTGCAGATCCGCACGCGCATGGCCGGCCGCAGCGACCTCGAACTGCTTTCCATCCCGGAAGCGGAACGACGCAACGCCACGATGCGCGAAGATCTCCTGAACGACGCCGACATCGCCATTCTGTGCCTGCCGGACGATGCGTCGCGCGAAGCGGTTTCAATGGTTTCCGGCAACAACAAGGTGCGCATCATCGACACGTCGACGGCACACCGCATCGCCCCGGACTGGGCCTATGGCTTTGCCGAAATGGACAAGGCGCAGCCGGAGAAGATCCGCGATGCACGCCACGTCGCCAATCCCGGCTGCTATCCGACCGGCGCGATCGGCGTGATCCGGCCGCTACGCCAGGCCGGCATCGTGCCCGACGGCTACCCGGTCACGGTCAACGCTGTTTCCGGCTACACCGGCGGCGGCAAGCAGATGATCGCGCAGATGGAAGACGAAACCAATGCGGACCACATCAGCGCGCCGCACTTCCTCTATGGCTTGCCGCTCAAGCACAAGCACGTGCCCGAAATGAAGATGCACGGCCTGCTCGACCGTGCGCCGATTTTCGCTCCCTCGGTCGGCAAATTCGCGCAGGGCATGATCGTCCAAGTCCCGCTCTATCTTGAGGATCTTGCCGCCGGCGCAACGCTGGAGACGATCCACTCGGCGCTGGTCGAGCACTATGCCGGGCAGTCGATCGTCGAGGTCGTGCCGCTTGCGGAAAGCGAGAAGCTCGCGCGCATCGACGCGACCGAGCTTGCCGGCAAGGACACGATGAAGCTCTTCGTCTTCGGCACCGCCGGCGGCAATCACGTGAACCTCGTCGCCCTGCTCGACAATCTCGGCAAGGGCGCTTCGGGCGCGGCCGTCCAGAACATGGACCTGATGCTGTCGGCCTGATCGGCGGCAGCCTGGAAAAACAAAAGACCCCGGCGAGCCGCTCGTCGGGGTCTTTTTTTATCACATATGTTGAAGCGTCAGTCGCGCTGCTCGATCGCCGTCGGCCGCGGATATTCGCCGTAGAAACCACGCCAGTGGGCGATGGTGAAACCGAGCACGACAAGGGCACCGCCCTGGTGTAGCACGCCCCAGCCGATCGGCACCTGCAGCACCAGCGTGGTGATGCCGATGACCGCCTGGGCTGAGACGAGCAGAAACAGAAGCACAGAGCGCCGCGCATGGGTCGTCTCAGGAGCAGCCCTCAGAGAGGCAATCATGTGCATCAGCGCGAAGGCAAACAGCACATAGGCGCCTATCCGGTGAACGAACTGCACCGTCTTCGGATTCTCGAACAGATTGATCCACCAGGGCTGCTGCAGGAACAGGTCCTGCGGAACGATCGCTCCATCCATCAGCGGCCAGGTGTTGTAGCTGAAGCCGGCGTCGAGTCCGGCGACGAGCGCGCCGAGATAGATCTGGAACAGGCTGAAGATGGCGATGATCATTGCCATCTCGCGCGAACGATCCGTGGGCGCCGTGTCGTTGGAATGCGGACTGAGCCCACGGAAGATCCACATACAAGAGGCGAAGATCAGACAGGCAATGACGAGGTGCGTCGCCAGCCGATACTGGCTGACCTCTGTGCGCTCGACGAGGCCGGAAGAAACCATCCACCAGCCGATGAAACCCTGAAAGCCGCCAAGGGCGAGGATGCCGAGAAGCGGCATCCGGAGCTTGCGCTCGACCCGGCCGGTCAGCCAGAAGAACGCGAGCGGCAGAGCGAAGATGATCCCGATGGTGCGGGCCAGCAGGCGATGCGCCCATTCCCACCAGAAGATCGTCTTGAACTCGTCAACCGTCATGCCGTTGTTCATCTGCTGGTACTGCGGAATGCGCTGATAGAGCTGGAACTCTTCTTCCCACTCGGCGGCCGAAAGCGGAGGGATCACACCGTGGATCGGCTTCCATTCGGTGATCGACAACCCCGATTCCGTGAGGCGTGTTGCACCACCGACAAGCACGAGCGCAAAGAGCGTGAAAATAACGACGGCGAGCCAGCCGCGGATCTGCCGGCGGTTGCGCTCGGTCTTGCCGATCTCGTTTCGAAGCATCTGTTCTGTCGCCATTTCGACGCCGGCCATTATTTTGCCTCTGGTATCGCAGGGTTGTTGGCGGCGCGACCGGACGGATCAACGGTCGCACCTTTCGGAAAGCCGTTGATTTGCACCAGAGCGGCATGCAAAACAAGACCGAAACCTTTGCGGCATGCCGTCGCGGTCGGCCCGCGCCCATGCAAGCCATCTGAAAGAAGTGAAATGCCCGTACGCCTCAGAAAGCTGATCGGCACGATCCTGATCATCATCCTCGTCGTCGTTTACGCACTGGCTGCCGTCACCTTTGCCTCGCTGCTGCTCGGCGCCGCACCCTGGTGGGTGCATCTGGCCTACTTCTTCTTCACCGGCCTGCTCTGGATATTGCCAGCCATGCTGATTATCAAATGGATGGAAAAGCCGGCTCGCGATCGCTGAGCCAAAGCGCAGCGGCCATTCGAGGAGACGCCCGTGAGACTTGCAGTCATCGCCGATATCCATGGCAACGATCTCGCGCTCGAGGCCGTTCTCGCCGACATCGATGCGCTCGGTATCACCGACATCGTCAACCTCGGCGATCACGTGAGCGGCCCGCTCAATGCAGCGCGCACTGCCGACATCCTCATGAAGCGCGCGATCCCCTCGATCCGAGGCAATCACGATCGCTATCTGTTGACAGTCGACCCCCGGGACCTGGGGTTATCGGATCGCTCTGCCTACGATGAATTGCAGCCGGAGCACCGCGAATGGCTGGCCACCCTGCCCGTCGCGCACGTCCACAGGGAAACGTTCTTCCTGTGCCATGCGACGCCGACGAACGATGAAACCTACTGGCTAGAGGCTTTGACGACCGACGGCACCGTCCACATGGCGCCGCGTTCGGCAATCGAGGCTGAAGCCGCCGGCATCAATTATCCGGTCATCCTTTGCGGGCACACGCATATCCAGCGCGCCGTCCGCCTTTCTGACGGCCGCCTCGTCGTCAATCCCGGCAGCGTCGGCTGCCCAGGTTATGACGACGACCAACCTGTGCCGCACAAGGTCGAGGCGGGTTCGCCGGACGCACGCTACGCCGTCGTCGAGCAGACGCCGTCAGGATGGGGCGTCACGTTCCGCAACGTTCCCTATGATTGGATGACGATGTCCCGGCTCGCAGCCAGTCGCAACCGGCTGGAATGGGCAAAGGCACTGGCCACGGGCTTTCTCGACTGAACGGCCGCGCCGCTGGCCCGGCAACGCTTCACGCTTTGCTAACTGCGTTCCCGGGTTATTCTCAAATGCCGTTCATAAGAGCTATCGCATTAAACGGATCGTAGCCGGCTTGAGGTTCAATCGCTCGGCAACAGGGACCGGATGGCACCTTCGATGACGAACTCCGATCTGACCATGGAAGGCTCCGGCGACCGTCGCCCGCGCGCGTCCATGCGTGTGGGTCCGTCCGATGTCACGCGCCGCTTCGATATTTCGATCCACCGCGCCATGGAGCCGCTGGAGGCCGAATGGCGTTCGCTCGACGGTCTTGCCGGCAACTCGCTGCATCATGCCTACGACTGGTGCCGTGCCTGGGCAGAGACGCACGGAAGCGATCTCTTGCTGCTGCGCGTTGCGTTCGATGGCGAGCTTTTCCTCATTCTGCCGCTGGAACTCAGGCACGGGCGCCTGTTTCGAACAGCCCGCCTGATCGGAACGGAACACAGCAACCTCAACACGGGGCTCTTTGTCGACGGCGCCTCCGCAGTCATGACTCCGGCACTGGCCCACGCCTTGGCCCGGGATATTCGAACGGCGCTCCGCGGCCTTGCGGATGTCGTCATGCTCGACCGGATGCCGAGCGAGTGGCGTGGTGGCGTCAGCCCCTTTGCCGCACTTCCAGGCATCGCAAACCCCAATTCGTCATTCCAGCTGCCCCTCCTCGGCAGCATTCAGCTCACACTGGCACAGATCAACGCCAAGCGCCGCCGCAAGAAGATGCGCATCTCCGAACGACGACTGACAGAGATGGGTGGCTACGACTATGTGATCGCCCGCACCCCCAGCGAGGCGCAGGCGTTGCTCGATACCTTCTTCCGGCAGAAGGCGACGCGCTTCGCAACACTCGGCCTTCCCGACGTCTTTCAGGACGCCGAGACACAGGCCTTCTTCCATGCGCTTGCCTCCCATCAGCACGGCAACCCACAGCTCATGCAGCTCAACGCCATCCGGCTTAGGGGAGAACACGAGGGGCGGGTCGTTGCCGTCGCCGGGATTTCGCTCAAGGGCGACCATGTCATCTGCCAATTCGGCTCGATCGACGAGGCGCTGGCAGGCGAAGCAAGTCCGGGTGAATTGCTGTTCTATCGGATGATCGAACGCCTCTCGACGCAAGGCGTGCGCCTGTTCGATTTCGGTGTCGGCGACCAACCCTACAAGCGGTCCTGGTGCACGATCGAGACGCCGTTGCGTGACATTACATTACCGGTGACTCTCCCGGGGCGCCTTGCGGCCCTGCGCCATCACCTTGTCGTGCGTGCAAAGGCAGCGGCGAAGTCGAACAAGGCCGTTTACGCTCGCCTGCAGCGAGCAAGGCGGTTCAGACAAGGCAAAGTCGATTCACAAAGCACCGCGGACTGAAGGGCTGGACAGCAACAGCCCGCGTTGACTTCTCGCAGTCGGCACGCCGTCGTCGGTTAGGCGGCATCCCGGTCAGGATACTCCGGATCGGCTGCCTGCCCCGTCATGAGAACGATGTCGCGATAGCCGGCCGCACCGAAGCCGGTCAGAACCTCGACGATCCGCTCATCACTGACCGACGGCGCCGAGAGGATGATCTCTGCGCCATCGCGGCCGGCAATCTTCTCGACAGCCATTTCGTCCGCCGGGCCGCACTCGACCAGAACGAGATCGTAGGCGTTGGTCAGGGCGTCGATGATCATCTTCAGCCGTTCGATGCCCCGCATCGCCTGCCGCGGATCGGCATCGCCCTGAGGAATGACGTGTGCATCGGAGAAGCGGTCGGCGTGGATCGTATCGGTGAAGGGCACCTCACCCGCCAGCAGGTTGGTTATTCCGGGAAGCTGCGGCGAGCGCGCCATCAGGCGCGTCGGGCAAGCCGAACCGGTCAGGTCGATCAGCACCACTTTGATATCGTCCTCAGCCAGCAAGCGCGCCAGCATCACGGTTGCGGTCGATCCTTCGTCTCCGCCCGGCGATACCGAAATCGCAACACGCACGCCGGTGGCGCGAAGATGTTCCGCCACCGCCTCGATCGAGAAGTCCGGTTCGGCGGCGGCCTCCACGGTGTCCGTATCTGCAGCCGGTATTTGCGCCGCCGGCAGCAGTTCGACTGCATCATCATCCTCGGTGACAGGCGCCACTTCAGGCTGCGTGTCCGCTGCCCCGATCGAGATATCGGTGGCGGTGGCGGCCAAGGCCGGCCGCGGGCGAACCGGTGCCAGCCGCTCGCCGGTTGCCGAAACCGGACGCAGCGCCCGGCCGCTGAACAGTTCGCCAAGCATGATCACGACGCAGCTCAACAGGAACGTCGCGAGGGCGGCAACGATCGTGATCGGCAGCACTTTCGGGAAGCTCGCGCTCGTCGGAACCACAGCGCTTGAAATCACACGTGCATCGGCGGGTGTCGCATTTTCCACCGTGCGCGACGTCGCCTCGCGGTAACGTGCGAGGTAGGTCTCGAGCAACTGACGTTGCGCGGTCGCTTCGCGCTCCAGCGCACGCAGTCCCACCTCTTCCTCGCCGGCCTGTGCGGACTGAGCCTTCAGCGCGTTCAGCTGCTGGACGAGCTGCTGCTCGCGCAGTTCGCCGACCTTGGCCTCGTTTTCCAGGCTCGCCAGGATCTTGCGCGTCTCGCTGCGAATCTGTCCGCGTATGCCTTCGAGTTGCGATTTCAGTGCCTTCAGGCGTGGGTGGCCATCCAGCAATGTCGTCGAAAGGTCGGCAACCTGCCCCTGCAGATTCGCTTCGGTCTCCTTCAGCCGCTGGATCATCTGCGAGCCGACGACGTCGGTGATCGTGTCCGCCGCCCGGCCGCTTGCAAGGGCCGAGCGCACGCCGGCAGCGCGTGCCTCCGCATTGGCGCGCTCGCCGCGCACCCGGGTCAGCTCGGTCGAAATATCGGTCAATTGCCGCGTCGCGAAATTCTCGGTCTCGCCGGTCGGCAACAGATCGGACGAAGAGCGGTAGGCGGCAACCTTCGCTTCCGCATCCCGCACCTTCTCACGCAGATTGGCGATCTCCGGTTCCAGCCAGCGGGTCGCCTCGGAATTGGTGTCGAGCTTCGCGCCGCTTTGCAACGTAAGGAAGACCTTCGCCATTTCGTTCGGAATGGCGGCCGCGAGCTGGCGGTTCTTCGAGGTGAAGGCGATCGCGATCACGCGGGACTTCTCGACCTGATAGACTTGGAGCTTGTCGTTGAATTCCTTGAGCACCCTCTCCTCAGGCGGCATCTCCAAGGGGTTCTTCTTGAGGCCGAGCATGACGAGAAGATCCGAAAGCGCCGAGGGCGCCGCCGATGGATCGAATTCCTTCAGCTCATAGAGCTTCATATTGCGCGCGACCTGCTTGATGAGGTCGGCCGAACGCAACACCTGCACCTGGCTGAGGATCCCGGATTCGTCGAAGACACGATCGGCGCCGGCCTGCGAAGACTGATTTGGGCCGCTAAACTCCGGTTCGCGCGATTCGATCAGCACGCGGGTTTCGCTTTGATAGTCCGGCGCAATCATCTTCGCCGCACCGAAGGCGAGTGCTGTCACACAGGCTGTTGCGAGCAACACCTTGACGCGCCGATCCCAGACAGCGCGAAACAGGCCGCCGAGGTCGATATCCACATCCTGTTGACCGCTGCCGCTTCCCGACATGCTACTGGCTCCGAACCCTCAAATTTTGCCGGAGGGTAAATGAACATGGTAACGCAAGGGTTAATGCAATCAACTTCCGGGTGATAAACCCCTCTCCGTTGCAGCGATACGGCGCAAAAATTCTACCGCGAGTTTACCGGCTATTAACCCTAACGGATCGATAACGTCTGAAAAGGTGGGTCGTTTCCGGAGCCTATGAACCGCATGTCAACCGCAGCTATCAAGACAGGTCTCGCGATCACGGCGGCAGTGCTGTCGATGTTGCTCAGCGGTTGCACAAGCTACCAACCGGCGCCGAAGGCTTTCAGCGAAGCCACGATCCAGCCCTACCGCCTCGACAGCGGCGATCGCCTGCGCATCAACGTCTTCGAACAGGCTGGCCTCAGCGGCACCTATACGGTCGACCAGGCCGGTTACGTCGCCTTTCCGTTGATCGGCACGGTCGCCTCACGCGGCAAGACCCTGCCGGAACTCGAAGGCATGATCGCCGCCAAGTTGCGCCAGGGCTATCTGCGCGACCCCGACGTGACGATCGAGGTCGATCGCTACCGCTCGATCTTCATCATGGGTGAAGTCGGCCAGGCCGGACAATATGCCTACGTGCCCGGGATGACCGTGCAGAATGCGATTGCCGTCGCCGGCGGTTTCTCGCCGCGTGCCAACCAATCCAACGCCGACATTACCCGCAAGATCAACGGCCGCATCATCACCGGCCGCGTTCCGATCACCGACGCGGTTCTCGCCGGCGACACGATCTACGTCCGCGAACGCCTGTTCTGATCTCGATGCAGCAACAGCGTCCCCTGCGCATCATCCATTGTTTCAGATCGCCCGTCGGCGGAATTTTCCGCCATGTGCGCGATCTTGCCGAGGCGCACGCCCGCGCCGGCCATGAGGTCGGCATTCTCTGCGACAGCACCACCGGGAGTAGTCACGAGGATTCACTGTTCGACGAGATCCGGCCCTATCTGGCGCTCGGCCTCGTTCGCATGCCGATTCACCGCTCAGTCGGGCCGTCGGATCTTGCCGCGCTATGGCGCGGCTACAAGGAAATCAGAAGTTTGCGACCGGATGTGTTGCATGGGCACGGCGCCAAGGGTGGCGCCATTGCCCGCCTCATCGGTTCAGCCTTGCGGGTCAACAGGTATCGCGTAGCCCGCCTCTATTCCCCACATGGGGGGAGCCTCCACTATCGCCGCCGCTCCCTGATCGGGCGGCTTGTCTTCCCGCTGGAACGGGTTCAGGAGCGGCTCGCGGATGCGCTCGTTTTTGTCTGCGACTTCGAGCGCCAGACCTATTTCACCAAGGTCGGTGCGCCGCGTGTACGGCACGAACTGATCTACAACGGGATCGACGACGGGGAGTTCGAGGTGATCGCCCCCCGGCCGGATGCTGTCGATTTTCTCTATATTGGCATGATGCGGGACCTGAAGGGTCCCGATTTGTTTGTGGAGGCGTTCGCGCGGACCGAGCGCCTCGTCGGGCGACCGCTTTCGGCGTTGATGATTGGCGACGGCCCACAGCAGCAGGAATATAGCGAACTGATGCTGCAGCAAGGTCTGAGCCGCCGTATCAGGATGCAACCGGCGATGAAGACCCGTGAGGCGTTTACGCTGGCGCGCAACGTCGTCGTTCCCTCGCGGGCCGAGTCCATGCCCTACATCGTCCTCGAGGCGCTTGCGGCGAGAAAGCCGGTCATTGCCAGCCGTGTCGGCGGCATCCCGGAAATACTGGGGGCCGCCAGCGCCGCGCTCGCCGAACCGGCCGACGTTCAGTCACTGGCCGCCATCATGGCGCGCTCGATCAGCGAGAAGGACTGGGCGGTGCGGGTCATGCCTGAGCCGAACACATTCAAATCGCGATTCGCCGCTTCGGTAATGTCGTCCGATATGCTAGAGCTCTATCGGGAATTGTGCCGTTACCAGCCCTCCACGGATAGCGTGTCGTCTACAACGTAAGCGTTTCTTAGTGGCTTTCTGCTATCCGGACTGAGGGACTTCAGCGCCGGAAGACAGCCATGAACAAGTTTGACCGCCCGGATTCATTTGATCCCGAAGCGCTTCGCAAGAAGATTTCGGAAATCCGCGCCCGTGCGCCGGGCGAGACGCCGAGCGGCGAGCCGTCTGCAGAACTCAATCCGCTGGCGCGGCAAATCGCCGAACAGTTCCGGGCCGACACCTATTCGCCGGCCATGATTATGGGGCTGATGCGGCTCTTCGAGTTCAGCGCGCTCTTCGCCATCGGCTACGCGATCAACGCGCTCTACGTTCAACCGGGCTTCGAGCAATTGCCGCTCTATCTGGCGATACTGATGGGAGGCTCGGCGCTGGCGGTTGCCGCGATGCAGATCGCCGATACCTACCAGATCCCTGCATTGCGCGCCTGTCTGCGCGTGATGCCGCGCATTCTCGCGGCCTGGGCGGTCGCCTTCGGTGGGATTGCCATCGCCCTCTTCTTCCTGAAATCCGGCCACCAATATTCCCGCGTCTGGTTCGGCGGCTGGTTCGTCGGTGGCGCGCTCTTTCTCGTCGCCGAACGTGCCTTCATCGCCTATTCCATTCGCCACTGGGCCCGCAACGGCACGATGGAACGCCGCGCTGTTGTCGTCGGCGGCGGCCAGCCGGCGAAGGACCTGATCCGCACGCTTGAGGATCAGCCCGATAACGACATCCGTATCTGCGGCATTTTCGACGACCGCGACGAGCGCCGCTCGCCGAACGTCATCGCCGGCTATCCGAAACTTGGAACGGTCAACGAGCTCGTGGAGTTCGCGCGCCTGGCGCGCATCGACATGCTGATCATCTCGTTGCCGCTGACGGCGGAAAAACGCATTCTCGAGCTCCTCAAGAAGCTCTGGATCCTGCCGGTCGACATCCGGCTCGCCGCCCACGCCAACAATCTGCGTTTCCGTCCGCGCAGTTATTCCCATGTCGGCGATGTGCCCATGCTCGACATTTTCGACAAGCCGATCGCCGATTGGGACTCGGTCGCCAAGCGCGGCTTCGACATCTTCTTCAGCCTGGTTGCCCTGGTGCTCCTATGGCCGATCATGCTGGGCGCCGCCATCGCGGTCAAAGCCACCTCTCCCGGCCCGATCATCTTCAAGCAGAAGCGGCACGGCTTCAACAACGAGACGATCGAGGTCTACAAGTTCCGCTCGATGTATACGCATATGAGCGACCCTTCGGCACGCAACGCCGTGACCAAGGGCGACCCTCGCGTCACGCCGGTCGGCCGCTTCATCCGCAAGTCGTCGATCGATGAACTGCCGCAGATTTTCAACGTGCTGAAAGGCGAACTGTCGCTCGTTGGGCCGCGTCCGCACGCCGTCGCGGCGCAGACCCAGAACCGGACCTATTCCGACGTCGTCGAAGGCTATTTCGCTCGCCATCGCGTCAAGCCAGGCGTTACCGGCTGGGCGCAGATCAATGGCTGGCGCGGCGAGATCGACAATGACGAGAAGATCCGCCTGCGCACGGCCTTCGATCTCCACTACATCGAAAACTGGTCGCTGCTCTTCGATCTCAAGATCCTGTTCCTGACACCGTTCCGGCTTCTCAACACCGAGAACGCCTATTGAGCACCGTCGAGACAGGCCGGTTCCCGATCGCGCGTCCCCAGCTTGCGGCGCTCTCGCTGCTTGGCTCCGGGCTCGTGGCGTTCGCCGTATTTCTCTCCGGCTTCGTCATCTTCGAGCCCGCGCCCTATGAATTGTTCCTGGTCGCGCTCATTGGCCTGTGGGCGCTCTTCGGTCTCAAGATTTCCCGCAGCGTCGCTCCCTTGCTCGCGCTCCTGACGCTGTTCATGGTGGGCGGCATCCTGTCCTTGACGGTCATGGTCGACCTGACCAAGGGGCCGATGTACATGGCGGTCTCCGGCTTTCTTGCGCTATCGTCGGTGTTCTACGCCGCGATCATCGAAGACCGCCACGAGCGCCTGCGCCTGATCTTCAATGCTTGGGTGGCAGCGGCCATCATTACCGCGTTGCTCGGCATTCTCGGTTATTTCGGCGCCGTTCCGGGTGCGGAGAATTTCACACTCTATGGCCGCGCCAAGGGCGCCTTTCAGGACCCCAACGTATTCGGGCCGTTTCTCTCGGTGCCGGCCATGTATCTGATCCATGGCATCCTGACGCAGCCGATCCAGAAGGCACCACCGAAGATCGCCGCATTGATGATCCTCGCGCTCGGTGTCTTCCTGTCGTTTTCGCGTGCGGCCTGGGCGCTCAATCTCTTCTGCGTCGTCGCCTTCGTCTTCGTCATGCTGCTCAAGGAACGCAGCGGCCTCTTCCGCCTCAGGATCCTCGTGCTGGCGCTCGTCGGCGGGCTTATGGTCGTCGGCGCTCTTCTCGTCGCCCTTCAATCCGAGCGAGTCGCAACCCTCTTTTCCAGCCGGTCGCAGCTCGTGCAAGATTATGACGGCGGGCATCTCGGCCGTTTCGACCGCCATCGCCTGGGCTTCCTGATGTCGATGGAGAAGCCGCTCGGGATCGGGCCGATGGTCTTCAGCACGATCTTCCCGGAAGACGAGCACAATGTCTGGCTGAAGTCGCTGACGTCCTACGGCTGGCTCGGTTTCATCAGCTATGTGACGCTGATCATCTGGACGCTTTCGCTCGGCTTCCGCTTCCTGCTGCTCAACCGCCCCTGGCAAACCTACCTGATGATCGCCTGGGTCGCCGTTCTCGGCCATGTCGGCGTCGGCAATGTCATCGATACCGACCACTGGCGCCATTTCTACCTGCTCCTCGGCATCATCTGGGGATGTGCCGCCCTCGAATACCGCCATCGCCGGCAGGCACGCGCCGGCTGGAGCTCCTGATCATGGAACATATCGTTGCGGGCCGGCGCCCGGCCCTTCCCCTGCGCCTGCTCCAAGTGCTGGAGCCGAGCGGCGGCGGCTCGGGCCGACATTTCCTCGACCTCTGCCGCGGCGTGCACGAGCGCGGGCACCATGTGGAGGCAGTTTATTCGCCGGTGCGCGCCGAGGAAGGTTTCGTGCGCGAATTGAAGGCAATCGGCCTGCCGGCCGTCCACGCCGTCGATATGAAGCGCGCGCCGGGACCTTCTGATATCGGCCGCTTTCTTGAATTGCGCCGCCTCATTCGCTGCGGCAATTTCGACATCATCCACGGCCACAGTTCGAAGGCCGGCGCGCTGACGCGCCTGCGGCTGCCCGGCCCCCATGTTCCGCGTCTCTATACCCCGCACGCCTTCCGGACCCTCGACCCGACGCTCGGCCGCACCGGTCGCCTGATCTACGGCACGATCGAATGGGGCCTCGCCCGTTTTCTCACCGACCATCTGATCTGCGTTTCGGAGGATGAGTATCGTCACGCGTTGTCGCTGAACATGCCGGAAAAGCGGATGTCGGTGATCGTCAACGGCGTTGCCCCGCCCTCATGCGAGATGGCGCAAACGATTCGCGCCAGCTTCGGGATCGCGCCGGATGCCTTCGTCTTCGGCTTCATTGGCCGCCTCTCGGCGCAAAAGGCGCCGGAGCGGCTGATCGCCGCTTTCAAGAGCGTCGCCGCATCCGTGAAAAACAGCCATCTGGTGATGGTCGGCGCGGGCGAACTCGAAAGGAGCCTGCGCAAGGCAATGGCCGAGAGTGGATTGCAGAACCGCATGCACCTGACCTCGGCCTTCACCGGACCGCAGGCCGCACCGGCATTCGATCTACTGGTCATGCCGAGCCGCTACGAAGCCATGTCCTACGTGATGCTGGAAGGGGCGGCCGCAGGCAAGCCTATTATCGCCACCGATATCGGCGGCGCCCGCACGGTCATCGAAGATGGCCAGAACGGCTTCATCCTGCCGAACAGTGACGACACGTCCCTGCTCGCCAAGACGATGGTTAAAGCCGCCACACCGGAAACGTTCGGAAAACTGTCCGCCATCGCGCAAAGACTGAAAGACCGCTTCACCCTCGACGTGATGCTCGATCAAACGGAAACGCTCTATCAGAAGGCGGCCGCCAAACGCCGCGTACCGGCTATCCTTCAGCCGGCGGAGTAGCGCTGCAAAGAGGGAAATGAAAAACAGATCAATCGCTCTATGGGGGATTGAGGATTGAGAAAAATGGTCGGAGCGGCGGGATTCGAACCCACGACCCCTTGACCCCCAGGAGAGAGGTCTACTTTGTTGGAGGCCTTGTAGCGCAGGCGATTGCGCCGTGTCTAGATCCCAACTTCGGGAATTATTTCGGGACTCAGCGTCACGACCTTGCATCCGCATCAATTCTAAATCGCGAATGCGCGTAGTGCCCTACTCTTCACCCGTCAATGTTGCACTTGGATTAGATTCTCCCAGAATTCATTGCTATCTCGGACGTCAGAGGGTGGTTGGTGCGCCTGATGGTGGAGCTCCGCCTGGGCCGTCGACAGTTGCAAAGATCAGACGCTTGATAGAGATGGTAAACTTCCATCTCCTCGGCCCGCTGGCCGACCCTCTTAAATGACGGATGCCGCAGCTTGCCGTCCTGCAACTCCATGCGCACGACGCGCCCGAAGCTCTAGCAAACTAAGGTCCGACGCCCACGGGACCAAAGTCTGACCACCGGAACGGAAACTCCGCCACGAGGTTTAGTAAGCAGTTCCCGCATTGAGAGTGGGAACTACAACAACCAGACTTGGAGGAGAACATGAAAAAGCTTGTCAGCTCCGCCCTCGCAGGGCTGTTTCTGGTCAGTGCTTCTAGCGTTGCCCTGGCTCAGACGGTCGTTATCACGCCAGAGCAGGAAACGGTCGTTCGCGAATACGTGAAGAAAAAGCCGCTTGCTTCCATCAAACTTCCTGGAGTGGAGCTCAATGTCGGCTCGACGGTTCCGGAAACCGTGGAACTGCATACGATTGATGCACCGGACATCACGTATCGTTATGTCGTCGTTGACAACCGGACGGTGCTGGTAGACCCAGGAACACGCAAGATCGTCCGGATTATCGACTAACCGTCGCAGGTTGCTGAGCCCCTGTTGACTGGTCAGGGGCTCAGGTTCAGGGCCACCTCTGCTCTAGGAAACGCCAAGCGCGAAATTCCCCGCGCCGTCTTCTCTTGAGTAAGCTGACGCATAAGGTGTCCACCAAAATAGGTGGACACCAAGTCGTGGAAGAAGATGATCAAAAACTGAGTGTGAGGCGAAGGACCACCGATCAGCCGCCGAACCGCTTCCAGAGACCCGGAGGTCCGTTGTGGGTATGGTTCTTGTCCCCAAAACCCCAGCCGGGACGTGTGCCACTGGACTTGGCAATGGCGCGCGAACTCAGGCTCGTACCAAGGAGGAGGGTAATCGAACGGGGCAGCGCCCCATGACCTCACACCGTCGCCGATGCGAGCTTGTGATCCGGCACGGCCGCGCTGCACGATGGCGACGTGGTTGATCCGGATATGTTTCTGGATTGCGTCGTACGTCTCGCCCTCGGGCGTCGTGCCCGGCTCCCATGCGAGATCGCAGGAGTAGCCGGCGGATAGCTCCCGCTTGCCTTCATCGACGGCTTTGATTGCCGCGGCATCCATCACAATGAGCGGGATGCGAACGAATTCGCCATCGCGTGCGACCTCACCGCCGATCTGGCCGACCGCCAGATCTTTCCAGTTGGACGCGCCGACGGCTTCCGCTGGGTGATCGTTTGTGACCGGCTTGTGAGCATAGCTCCCGAGGCTGTCGCGGGCGAAAACTTCATCGGCGGGGCGGTAGACCTTGACCACCGGCATTTCAGGCTTGCCGACCTCATGGCCGGCGTAGTCCTGGATGCCAGTGCGAGCGGTGCGAACCTCGGCAACAAGGTAGCCGTCGGCGGTCCGTCGCGTGCCCGCGATCGGCGCAGTGTCTGTGAATTTCATGAGTAGTACCTCAGAAGAAAAACGATCTGCGGCGGTGGGGTTCGACACACCGTCAACGAAAGCAGCGCGATCAGACCATGGTCCGATACTAAAATTTCAGCGCTGGGCTAGGTTTTGGACCCGCACAACAGTCGAAGGAGTTTTGTCGTGACAAAGGTTTTGGTTGCCGCGATGGCGCTGGTAATAGTTGGTTTCTGGGGTTCTGTCGGCGTTCTGATTTACTCGCTGCTTGCGTCTTAGTTAGTAGCGGAGCCGTCGTCTCTCCCCTATAGTTCCTCCCGGCAATGGAGGTTGCCTACGGAGGATTACATGAGCGACACCACGTTTGGGTTTCTGTTGGCGGCCGAGTTGTCGGCCTTACTCTGGGCCGCACTTTTCATGGTGATATTCTCGGCCTCTTGATGAGCCTATCGGGTTCATCGCTCCTGAATTGACTGTGCGGCTGCTGCGGCCGCAAGCTCGTCTTCGGAGGGCTCCTGCTCGCTCAGCTTGCCATATTCCTCGATCGCCGCATCCAGTCCGGGCAGCGACCCATCTTCGACGAGCGCATTGACCAGAGCGTCGGACACAGCCTCACGAGGGATAATTTCCTGTCCCGGCGAAGTGCCCACCAATTGGCGCGCGGCGTCGACCTTCATCTTGAAGACGTCGGCTTTCTCCTTCTCGGACATTCCCCAGAGCGGCGCCCACTCGTAATAGATATCCGGGTCGCGCGAACCGAGTCGAACTCCTCTTCCTTATCGAGGAGGAGGTCGCCGTTGATGCCCTTGGCCGTGGCCGCGAGCGTGTAGCGCTCCATGATCTTGGCGCGGTACCGCTCATCACCGACGTTCTGCATGAAGTCGGGGATACGGATGACGTTGAAAATGATGGCATCGCCGATGCGGACGAACCAACGAAGGAGGCCGGCCCGCTCCGGTATCGGCAGACCGGTATCCTGGTTGATCCACCACGAAATGAACTCGGCGACCCAGCTATCCGCGTCCGGGTTACAGGTCGCCCTGACATACGGCCTGACACCGCACATCGAGCGGTTACGTGACAGCAGGTACCAGAACTGCTTGGCACTGAAGTGGGTGAGCTCGTCGAAGCAGATCAGCGGGATCTGCGAGCCCTGCCAGTTCGATACCGTCTTGTCGTGCTCAAGATGAGCGAAACTGACCAACGATCCTGCAGGAAACGTCCACGACAGGTCCGGCGCCACCTTCGGCTTTGCGTTCAGGCTGGGATAGAGCTTCTCGCTCTCGTCCCATAGGCCGCCCTCGTTTCGGACCTGCACCAGCGTGCGCCGGAAGAACACGGCGCCGAACTGCGGGTTCGCGACATGGCGCAGTGGCTCCATGAGGAGCGCCCACGTCTTGCCACCGCCTGCCGAGCCACCGTAGATGCCGATATCCGCCGTCGAGGCGAGGAATGTTGTCTGCGGGCCCGGCTGTGGCCGGATGATCGTCTGGGCGCCCTGCCCTTGCTCAACCCCTGCCATTATCGGGCAACTGGAAGATCGTCACCGGAGAGACCGGCGTCGGCAGGTCCTTGCCATCCTTGCCGGTGATCTCGCGCCGGTTCGTATATGCGCCGCCGACCTCTTCCGCTGCCTGCTTCAGGAGTGACGATGCCAGCACCATGTTGCCTTGGTTCTCTGCCTTGTCTGCCATGCGCTGAAGAGCGCGGAGACGAACGGCGCGATGGCTGATCGCGATGGTGGCCGTATCCTCAAGGAAGGTCTTGCGGGTCTCATCGAATAGGACGCGCCACTTCGGCGCCAGAGACCTGAAGCCGCCTTCTTGTTCGGATCGTGGCTCTCGACCAGCTGTCGACTGACATCGAGGCCGAAATCCTTCTTGACTGCTGCGGACACAACCGACGGGCTATCGAAACATGCCAGCGCCTGCACGATGTAGGTCTTCACCTCATCGGAGAGTTTTGCTTTCGCCATGGTTGTGTCAAAGTCCCGTCAAAGCCCCGGGGGAATGAAAGCTGATGCAGTCGAAGTCGAAAATCGGTGACGTGAACCGCAACAACCAGCGCTTGGTCGAGAAGACCGAGCATGCCGGCAACGATCACAATCAGCGCATCTGGGTTGTGCAATGCCAAGCGGACATTGAGAACTGCGGCCATGTCTATGGCGTCAACGGCTCTGATTTCTTTCAGCGTAAATGCCCTGCATGCCAAGGTGGCCTGCCGGGTCTCGTGGTGCCTACGCCACTCTAAGCTGGCAGGTGCCGCATGCATGTGCGATCTGCACTCTGGCGATCTCGGGTTTCTGGTTGGCTGCATCGACCATGGCACGAACGCCGGCAGCATCTGCCCCATAGCGTCTGACCACTCCGACAAACTCTTCGACGTCGTGCCCACGGATCACGAATACCGGGCGGCCGGTCGATCGGCTGAACTTCGGTGCGCCGAAAGCATCGACGTCCTGGGCGGCGTGATAGAGCTCGTGCTCGAGCAGCGCCATGAACTCGGCGCCTCCACACTCTCGGCAGTAGTCGGCGTCCATCGTGATGATGAAATCCGGAACGTGGCCGAACCACTGCTTTACCTGCATCTCTGCGCGGGCCCGGGACCACTTGCCCATCGTGCCTTGAGGAGATCCTGTCTCGCACTGGCCGATGACGCGGCGGCCCTTTTTGCTGTTGCCGACCGTGGTCCAGAGGTAGCCGATGTCGGCGGAGCTAAGGTGTAGGTGGTCCGGATTGTGGACCGGCGATGCCGGATCCAGGAAAGTCGCGTCCACCCATGCTGGCATGTCTTCGGCTGGGGCAAAGGTTGGCGAGTTGATGTCGTCGAACATCGATGACCGCGGATGTGGGCGCATCACATACCTCTTGCGTTCACACCGACTCAGTCGCTACTTCTCAACCTGAGATAGGGGGATGGATATGTCCGACGAGTTACCGCCTGTAGGGCGCAGATTTTCTCAGGTCTATTTGCGACCCGACGCACTTCTTCCAGAAAGTACGCGTGCTCGAAGGCGCATGGGCCATGTGGTTGCACATTATATGGACCGGGATACTTTCGGTGTAGTGCTCGCTAAAAAACTGGGAATTCCGGTCCCCTCGAACTACCGATACGGCGATTACTGGCCGAAAATAATGGAGAATTTGGAACTCCGGGACTTCCTAGATACTATTACGGTCCTGTACCAAACACTTGAGAATAAGTTTCAACCAGAACGATCTCGCGTTACTCGGGAACGCCTTCTTCAGGAAGCTCGGGAAATATTCGAAGAAGAGCAGATCGCTTACCAAATTGACGATCAGGGAGGCGTTCATCTAAAGATCGATGCCGCCTTTGAGGGTGAGCGAGCTTCTCTCATTAGTGGCTTGGGAGACGCGCGGTACAACAACGTCCGTTCCAATCTTGACGCAACGTTCCAGGCTCTCGACGAGACACCGCCTGACTACAAGGGTGCTGTGCGAGCCATTTTCTCTGCTGCCGAGGGCCTATTTAAACTGATCTTCTCCAAGCCCCTACAGATGAACACCGCGGAGATACAAGCACGGCTCAAGCCTGCCATTGACCGCATCTATGCAGACAACACTCCCGCCCTTCGCAGTTCACACAAGCAAGTCGAGTCGTTGCGAGACTGGGTCGACGGAGCCCACGTCTACCGTCACGAGTCTGGAACGGAGGAACCGTCACCGCCACCCGCCGAGACCGCAGTTCTAATCGTAAGCCAAGGGATGGCTTTCATCAGATGGCTTGTCGCAATAGATCGGCTTCTTATGCCACAACCTCTACCCTCTCCTGAGGGCACAAGTTGAGACATCGGGGAACCGGGCCTGAGGTCCGGCCCCCTATTCAGGCATGCGGGGTTAGCAGCGTCTTCGGAGATCGAGGAAGGAAGATCGGCTGCCGTCGGTGGATGCAAGGTGCAGGCTGTCGGCGCGCTGGAAACTTCGGGTGAAGACGCGGAAGGTGCCGGTGGGCGCTTCGCAGGTGAGAGCTGCACGATCGACAGTCGCGATTGCCGGGGCCGGATAGTCCGCCTTGATTCGCGCCATCACATGAATGCCGGGGTCGATTGGCACGGACGCGGCGACGGGCATGGTCATGATGGCACTGGCGCACAGCGCCAATGCGCAGAGCGCGATACTTCGAAGAAAGCGCATGCTGGTTCCTTTCGGGCTGGGGAAACGGTTATTCTGCCTTCTCGAACGTCAGCCGATAGACGGCGCCGATCTCGAACTGGTCGATGGCGGCCGGGTTGGTGACGGTCATGGAAAGCTCGCCCTGCGGCGTCCACTTCGACCAGTCGCCATTGCCTTCTGGCAAACCCTGCAGATAGCCGCCGAACGCCGCGGCGAGCTTAATCTCGACGTTCACGTCGCCGGGTTGGCTCGTGGCGCGATGGTTGATTTCCTTCATGTAGAACATTGCTTGGACGGACATTCGTCTTCTCCTTTGATTGGCCCGGTACCGCCGGGCGCGGATCTGGTTCAGGCTCCACGGTTCGAACGTGGGATGTCGGTACCAAAGACCGATGCCTTACCGCTTGGCTAAGCCTGAGAATTGGTTGCGGAGGGAGGATTCGAACCTCCGGCCTCCAGCTTATGAGGCTGGCGAGCTACCGGGCTGCTCTACTCCGGCGAAGGGAATTGCGTGCTACAATAAGCTAGCCTGGTTGATCAGGGAGGGTTTCAGCATGAGCCGAAACAACGTCGTCCTTGGAATTATGCTCACCACCGTGGTGCTCCTTCTCATCCTGCTGATAATACCCAGGAACGAGACGGCAATCGAAAAGTCTACACCGCCGGCTACCACGACCGAGCCGACAACGACGCCTACGACTTCGAGGCCGTCAACCACGACACCCGCTCAATAGACGCGCGGCCACCCTAATCTCATCGAAGCTGGCGGCCGCGCCTCACCATTCTGGCTTTGACGAAAACCCTGAATTTCTACCGAATGTTGAAGTTCTAATACTCGCCGAACGACGAGAGAACGCGCCGTGTACGAAAGACGATTTCTAATCCGTTCGGATTATTGCGAATTTGACACCTGTCAGATCTTGAAGTCGTGGCGTATCGGTAAAACCACGAGAAGCCGCCTCTAATCCGCACCAGAACGATCCGAGAACGACTTCTGTGCCAAAGCAAGACCCTTCAACCCAGTAGATTTATGGGCTCCGGCTTTCGCGGCGAAATGAAGACGACCACCTGTGTGGCGGTCCTTGGGTGGTCGCGATTTCCAGGGGCACAACTTGCATTTGTTGCGACGTTGAGTGAACGTTACGCTTGGGGAAATTTTGAGGGGCAACAGTGAAAAACACGTTGACTGCTACATTACTAATAGCTGGGGCGCTCTCGCTTTGTAGCGCAAACGCGATTGCCGCGAAGAACGGCATTTTTGTCTACGGCTGCACTTCCGACGGGAAACCCGCGCGCATGCGCGTGGTTGCTCCACTCAAGGACAAGGGCGCCGTCGAGGCAGGATTTCGCAACATGATACGGCAGAAAACCTCAGATTGGTTTCTTGCGCAGAAGAAGACTGTCGACCTGACAGAATTCGAGCAAGCCCTCGAAGTCATGATGCAATCAAGCGGCGGTAAGCTCCCAACGCAAAACCCTTCCGCTGTTGCGAGATCTGTTGAGATTGGCAAACGCTCAGCCTCACTGAAACTCTATTGCGGCGCCTAACATGGTGCTGGAAGCGACCGAAGTTTCCGCGCTCCCGCTTCTCTGGGTGACGGGCGAGGCTCTCTGGCGCCGTAACTCGTTGCGGAGACAGGATTCGAACCTGCGACCTCGTGGTTATGAGCCACGCGAGCTACCGGGCTGCTCTACTCCGACTTGACCGGAATTACCTCAGTTGGGGCGGCTTTTGTGCGCTTGAAATAGCTACGAACAGCGAACAAGTTGCGGCAGCCATCTGCCTCACCACCTGTGATCCCGCGCGGCGCTCCGGCGAGCGTGGTATAATCCTAACTTGCTACAGAGCTTCGAACTTTGTTGACCAGTCAGGCCGTCTGGCGGGAAGAGCCCATGTGACGGCGTCGCTCTCGTATGCACAAAGCGGTACCGGCCATGCTTGGTCGAAAGAACTTCCAAGAACCTGATCATCGCTCTTCAGCAGGGCTGCCGGTGAGCATTCTACTGCTCTCCATCCTCGGTATATCGGCCTATCTATTGGTCGAGGGATCCTTACTCGATGGAAAGCGCGTCGGATCCAAGGTCTACCTGCCCGTCTCGCAAACGCAGGATCGTTGAGGTCCTTTCGTGGTTATGCGCTACGCGGCTTACCGTTTACCCTGCCTGCGTAATGGGTGACGAGAGCGCTAAGCTCCCCAGCCGCGCTACTCGTCTATGCTCGCGACTATGGCGTCAGGCTTCGAGTATCTGAAAATGAAGGCGACCACCCTGCGCATAGACTGCGGTCATCGGGTGGTCGCGCTTGCCGGGTCTATCTAGGCTTGCGGCCGGCTCGCATTCGAATTCTAACTGCAGCCAACCAGTCGGCTAGGACAAAAACTCCGAACGCCGCAATTACGAACCGCTCGAACGCTGAGAAAGCCCATCGTTCTTGCGGCACGATCCCCATCGACAATGTGGCCAGCACAAAAATGCTCGCCTTGAAGAATAAGGCGCGTCGCAGTTCGGGATACGGTACATCCGCTAGCCGAGGCACGTAGTCGGGTTCGAGCCAAAGGATAAGGCCGGCAATCAAGCCAAAGGATGCGAGCGCCAATCCATAGATAAGCATGGTGGCTGTTCGGCCTGACACCACGCCATTGTTGTGCAGTATGCCGGCCAATACCGAGATGGCCGCCAAGACGCCTAAAAGCGTCCAGACAAGTTCGCGCTTCTTTCCAGCAAAGACGTACATGCCGCATTTCATAAATGAGTGGCGTTAATAGTTCACTCGTTGCGGGCAGCGGCGTCTCAAGAAATTTCGGCAATATACGGCTATGGCGGGAGGCGGTGACGTCCTCCCTAAGGCCCGGCGAGTATTCCCTCTAATCGAGGTCCGCGTTCAGAACAGCCTGCAAATCACCAATGATTGCAGGAACACTAAGCGACATTGTCAATTAGTTCAAGCGGAAGATCGACGTGAACGAGGCCGCCGAGGTACTGAACCACAGCTTTGACGGTGTTCCGGCCGGTGACGTCGAGGACGGTCGCTAACATGCCGCCAACCATGCGGTGTTCTGGTGCGATACGGATGGCCTTGTCCTTCGGGAATTCCTCCTGCAGCTGCTTGCGGCTGCGCTTCTTCCGGGCGTCACGTTCGCGCTGCAACGAGGCGCCGGCCATCTCCTCGGCCTCACGGATGCTAGAGACCTCGAAATCGGAGATGCGAGCCGGGCAGCCGTCGACGCCGAGGATCGCGGTAACTCCATCGACGCGGGAGAGCCGGTAGAAGTCCCGCGACGGCAGATACACGAACGAGTAGCCGACGATCATCGCAAAACGGCGCTCGATCAGTTCCTTGGTCCGATGGTGTTTGATGTCCTTCCGGAACGACGGCATGAAGATTTCGATGTCCGCGTCCCTCAGGTTTCGCTCGATGATGAACTCGCCCTTGCGCTCCTCGGGCTCGCCGATCCGCGGCGTTGCGAGGCGCTGGGTTCCGGGGCGGGTTTTGATGGCGTACCAGCTCATTGTGCGTTCTCCTATTCGATCCATCCAGAGCGAAGCGCGAGACCAACGAGGCCGGTAGCCTTGTATGCGCCTGCTTTGCTCATGGCATTGATGATGTTGCGATTGACGGTGTGGATGCTGATTCCCATGATCGCCGCCGCCTCTTCCGCGGTCTTGCCGAGGGATAGCCATTTCACGGTTTCGAGCTCGCGGTTGCCGAGCGGGCAACTTGTGGAACCAGGGCGCGGTATGGGCTTAGGCAGCATGGCTCGCCTCCTCGTGCCCTTCGGCGGCGTCAAGCTCCTGCTCGACGCGGCGGCGATAGGCCATCTGCTCGGCACTGATGTCCTTGGCGTCGGGTAGCGCGAGCATCCTTTCGAGCTCGGCCCCGCGCTCCGGCGAGAGTGTCTCGCGCTCACGAACGGCCATGCGCTTGGAGGATTCCACCTTCGACAGGTCGACGAAGCGGGCAACGGCTTCCGGCGCCCATACCTCGTCGATCGCCCTAGCAGCACGGACTTAGCCGGCAGGCCCCTGCTCTTCGCAAGGCTGCCGAACATCTGCTGATTGATGCCGTCGGCAACTTTCACATAGCCGTGGCCGGCCAGCTCCCTCGCCCGTTCCTGGTGGGTGACGCGAAGGTCCTTAAGGCCGAAGCGGGTCAAGGTAGGCGATCCGAACTCGGCATTCTCACGCGCCGCCTTGATCATCTCCGAGGCGCGCATGCGCTCTTCGCGGAGGCTCCGGCATTCGAGGTTCGCCATTGCGGCCATTTCGCCCGGGATTGGCAGGAAGGCGCGGTTCTGGATCTCATACTCGCCGCGCTTCAGCTTGACGAAGACGGTGCGCAGGCCATGGATCGGGACGCCCTTGAGCGCGATCCGGTATTCCTCGATCGGATCCTCGGCCTGGATCGAAGCCGGGATCATCATGCCGGCGTCCATGAGCGAGGCGATGCACTTGCCGACCTCGTCGATGCCGCAAGGCGAAAGCTTCTCAGTGAGAGCGGTAATCTCGCCCTGCAAGGTCGACAGTCTGGCCGGTAAATTCGTCATCTGGTTCACCGTAGAGGTCTCGTTCAAGTTTCTGGCGGATGTCGTGTTGGCGCTGCATGTGAGGGGTCATCCGAGGCGGCGCCTGAGCCTGCGGTTGCTGACGGCCACCGCCGCGGTCCTGATCGCGGGAGAGCCACGAAACGACGAAGCGCTTCATGCCTTTGGTCGTCTTGCGCTTCTGCGGATTGACGTTGAGCCAGGATCGGATCGCGGCGAGTTGCTGACTGACGTTGACGGCGGGGAAAGCCTGCGACCATTCTGAGACGTCGGCCTCGGTGATCGCTACCAATGCGCCTCCGACTGCAGGAAGCTCGATCGCCGTCCACGAGGCCGGAGCGGATTTTTCCGGCTCCGGGCAAACATCCGAACGAAGTGAGGATGTAGATAGGTTATCGGTTAAAGGTGGCACGCGCGTATCACTGCATGTGCTTTGCACTTGCTCTGCATTTGCATTGCTTTTGGATTTGCTATGCCGCGAAGATGCTGCCGATCGGCGCTTCTCAATGATGTCATCAGCCTTGGCGAGCTCGGCATCGATACGCTTATGCTTCCACCCGGGACCGAAGAGCATGGAAAGCATGTCCCTGCTCTCTTCCCACTGTTCCGGGCTGAGCTTGGCGATGCGGGCGATCAAGCGCTCGTTTTCAGGAAGTGCGCCGTTTTGCCAGTAATGCATGATCAGCAGCAGATACGCGCCGTGCTCGGTCGCGGTCAGATGACCGGTGTCAGCAAGGTAATCGGCGATATGGAGAGGCATCCAGGCGCGGTTACTCATTTCCACCAACCATGTCTCTCGGTCTCGTCGAAACCGGCGAAACGCACGAGCCCACGATGACCGGAATGCTGGCGCCCTGCAGCGCGCAGGCGTTCATTTTCACGCCGGAGGTAATCGCCGTTCATCTTCTCGTTGATCAGCATGTCGGCCTCATGCTCTTCGATGTCCAAGGCATCGGCGATGGCGATGGAGTCAGGGCCGAAACGGGCGTAGGCGTCGAGGAAGGTCATGCGAGACCTCCGAAGACGATTTTTTTGACAAGAGGCACCTTCATCCTCTTGAACTCAGGAGGCCGCGAAAATAAATTTTCGACGGGCGCTGAACACCAGCGCTTTCCTTGTTGAAAACCAACGAATTCAGTGAGGTAGCAATGCACTCGAAGATGTTTGAACGGCCAGTTTACCTGCGTGAAAGGAAGGATCTGGTCCTCGAAATCACCAACCTCGACGACGCGATCGATTTCCTTGAGGAGTGGTCCAAAGGAGATCGCGACATCATTCACGACGCGACTCTGAAGACGTGTTACCTGGCCCATGACGGCCACAAGCCAGTTCAGGTGGCGCGCGACGCCCTTCGCTCCTTCGCGAAGAAGAAGGGCATACTCGTCAAGGCCCCGGCGGTTCTGCCGTGGATGGTCAAGGCGAAATCGGGCGGCGGCAGGCTCTCCCCTTAAGCTGACAATCGAGAGCGAGAGGCTGCGCTCGCGGCCTCTCCGGTCCCAGCCTGACGGCGGGTATGGGAGGTGGAGCTTGATCATGCGGCCACCTCGTTCGGCTTTCTCGCGCCTTCGATGCGCCGGACGGCGATGTCGGCATATTCAGGATTGAGCTCGATGAGGATGCTGCGAAGGCCAAGTTGCTCGGCAACGAGGCCGACCGTGCCAGAACCACCAAAGGGATCGAAGACAACGCCCGGGGTCCGGTCGAAGGTCTCGCAGATAGGGCCGCAGCCGCTAGTCGCGCCGCAGCAACCGCAAACGGTCTTAGGAGAACCGGCAGACAGGCAACGTCGCGCCAGTTCGCGAGGGAACGTCGCAAGTGAGCCTCGCGGCAGCCTTCAATGCTGAAGGTCCAAACGTTGCGACCATTGCGCATGTCTGGGGTGTAAGTTTCCACCCATGTGCCCGCTCGGTTCTGACCGGGAGTGCTGCCCTTGGCGGGCTTGTACTGGCCATCCTTGCGACGCGCATGCGCATTGCCGGTCGTCGGCTCTTTGAGCGGCTCTGGGTCAAAGAAGTACTTTTCGCTCTTGGTGAGCAGCCAGACCTTCTCGTGAACGGCGGCCGGCCGGTCGTCGACAGATTCCGGCTTGGGGTTCGTCTTGTTCCAGATGATCTCGGAACGGACCCACCAACCGTCGTCCTGCAGCGCGATGGCAAGACGGTTGGGGATCATGCAGAGATCCTTCGGCTTCATGAAACCGCCAGCGACTACACGACCTCCGCTCTCGAAATTTGATTGGCGATCGCCAGAGGAAAACGCTCCGCGCGCCTTCGAGTGCTTCGGGTCGTAGACCGGGCCAACGGTTGAGAATGGCTTGTCCCGGAAGGTCCGGTCGTCGCTGCCATCGGCCTTGTACGCCTCTGCGCTCTTGCCGTTCGGCGTCGCCGCATAGCAGTCGCCGTAGTTGACCCAGACGGTACCGTGCGCCTTGAGAACCCGACGGATCTCGCGGAAGACGCGGACCATGACATCGAGGTGCTCGCCGAGTGTGCGCTCGAGGCCGATCTGGCCCTCGACGCCATAGTCGCGCAGGCCCCAGTAAGGCGGGCTGGTGACGACACAGTCGACCGAGCCCGAAGGCATGGCGCGCATAACGTCGAGGCAATCGCCAACATGGATAGTGCAGCGCCCGTGGAGGATGGAGCGGGTTTCGAAGCTCATGCCTCACCTCCCCGCTCACGGCGAGCAGCGAACGGATCGAGCTTTTGGAACAAACACCACTTGGTCGCGGTTGCACCACCAAATAGGAGGCGAGCATGCCCAAGACCCCAATTCCGCAGCCACCGGATCCGGTATTCCCGCCGGACCTGCCGCCGGATGTTCCACCAGATCTGCCGGAGCCCCCGATCGAGGAGCCAGAGCCCGACGTCGGTCCGGACGAAGCGCCCGCCATCACCCCCGTCCCCGGCGCGATAATTCCGCCGAAGATGGGAGATTGAGCTTGCCGTAGTGCTACCCAGCACCGCCCCATTGGAACAGCTCTCTCTAATATACGTTTGTGGGAAGCCTGACCCGCGGAGGACACCATGGCTAGCATCTGGGATGCAAACGTCGAGTTGAAGATAGACGATCGTTTTCACGTCATCAGGAACGCCCGAGAGGCGGTCGCATTCCTGATGAAGTCCTGGCCCGAGACGAAGAGCGAGAGTTACGCAACAGCTCGAAAGATCTGCCTGGATGCAGCCAATGGAGAAGTCCCAAGCGCGGAAGCCAGGGCGGCGTTCGAAGCTGCCGCGAAAGAAGCCGGCCTCCTGCGATAGGCCCGCGGTGAGGAACTTAATCATGCTGCCTGCCCTCGCCGCTCAAGCGCCTTCAGGTACGCGGCCTTGATCTCCTCGAAACGGGCGATGTCGTATTCCTTGATGGTGATCTCGTTTTCGGGGCGCGGCTTCTTAGAGCCGTGGCCATGGTCTTCGAGCCAGGTCATAGCGCTGGCGATGCGTCGATCGAGCCAAGCGATCATTTCGGCGGGATCCGTCATCAGTGCGACACCCCGTATTCAGCCTCGATGCTGCTCAGCCACTCCAGCCCCTTCCGCGCGACGCGGCGATGGCTTTCCTGGCAGCAACTGTCGTTCATGCGAACCGAGATGTCGGCCCAGCGCTGGTGCATCATCTTGAGGGCAGCGGTCAGTGCAACCTTGAAACTCTCGTGCTCGCCCCAGAACGGGCCGCCATGTCCGCAATACCCGCCGACACTGTCACCTGTATTGATCGACCAAGTACCGTCACCGTTGGCCATGATGCCGATTTTTCCATAGCTCCAACCGCTCTTATCGAGGTTGGTCTGGAGCCACAGCGGTTCATCGAAGGCGGACGCCGGCGGAGGCATCATCAGATCGAACATCGAAAGCTGCTGCATCACTGGTCGCTCCCTTCCGCGATCTCCGGGCAGATCCATTCCGCGAGTGACGAGCCGATACCGCGCAGCTTCTCAGCGATGATCAGCCGTTGCTTCAAGCTGAGCCAACGCACGAATACGGGCGGTCTTTTCGATGAATTCGACATGGTCCCTCTTTGCTGCGCGCAGCAGCGCTCGTTCTTAAGGACCACGCCGTCTGCATGCAGCTCGTCACCGATGGCTTCATGACCGTTCGGCCCGGGAATGAATTGAGCGGCGGCGATGATGTCTTTCGTGTAACCGATGCCGGCAAGGCTGCAGTTGCCGAGCATAGCCCAGCGCCTCCGAAGCTCACCCGCAGCCAGCAGCGGTATCAGGACTATCTCGATGCTAATTGCTCGATGACCTTCATCGAATACCTCCGGTACCGCGATCGGCGCGACAGGAGGGCAGCATGACGGTCGAACGCTCCATAGCCATCTACATCAGCGAGGGAGCCGCCAAGCGCCTTGCCCTAATCTCCGCCGAGACAGGACGGCTCGTCGAAGAACTCGCCGAATGCTCGATCGAGGAGGCGGCGCTTGATTACTTCCGCCATCGCAAGGACGACCCGGCGAAAGGCGGTGCTGCATGACCGACCTCCATTCCGAAAGAACGATCAAGGCAACGCGCAAGCAGCATCACTGCGAGCAATGCGGCCGTGCGATCGAGGTTAGATCTCCGGCTCACTACGCGTTCGGCATCTACGAAGGCGATACCTACAGCACTCACACGCACGTCGAATGCCACGCCTCTGCCCGCGCTTATGCGGAACTCAACGGCTGCTGGGGAGAAGATTACCCTTGGTTCCAACACATGGACCGAGACATCGATTGGACCTGCTGGCTACTCGAACACCACCCGATCGTTGCTGAGCGTCTGAACATTCAGCCCGTAGAAGACGAGGTGGAATCATGAACCTGCTCCGATCCTTCCGCACATGGCTCTTCCTTCGGAATGTCGACCGCCGGGTCTACCGCAAGCACCCGCAGCTTCGTGAGCGCGCCGAGGCTATTGCGGCCGCGCGTCAGAACCACCGCAAAACGAAACAGCTTCAGGAAGACCAGCAGAACGACATGCTGCGCCTTCTCCGGGAGAACATGTGATGACGGCTCGCTATTTCCACGGCGGGTTCGGTGGCCTCTCGGTCGGCCAGTTCGTTTTGCCACCGGCCAAGACCCGCGCCCCCTCGACCGCTCGGTTCGGCGCCGCAGGCGTCTGCGATCCCAGCAAGGTCTATGTCAGCACCGATGCTGGCGGAGCCTTGATCTACGCCGCCATGCATTTCTCCGGTCGCGGCAAGGTCTATGAGGTTGAGCCCATCGGCGAACTGACGCCGGATCCAGACGCTCGTGTCGATGGCCTCTCATTCGCTTGCGACAAGGCCCGCGTGCTGCGCGTCATCCGCCTCAAGGGCAAGACGATCAAGCGTGTCCAGAAAATCGTTGTAGAGGATGCCTGATGTCAAATCGACAGCAACACCTATCGACTGCTCTTGGGGACCTCTTCGTCGAAACGAGTCTTTTGGCGTCCCGGGTCGTCGTCAAGGATCTCCTCCTCCTCGTCTTCCGGCAAGGCTTCATCCGGCTCCATGTTCGCTTCGTCCCGACTTGGAACGGGCGGCACCCGGCCATTGTCGGCCGGACGCTCGTCGGCATCCTCTACAGAGGACGCTCCAGATCGGTCAGGCAATGGAATCGGCTCAAGATCCATCTCCGGCGGGCGTGGCCTTACAATGGGCTTCGGCATCGTCTCTTTCGTTTCGGTCTTGTTGACCTTGGCGGCTTTCATGTTTCGGCTCCTTTCCAACTGGAAAACGAACCGTTCGCTGTCGGTAAAGTTCCGTACGGGGAGGCAAGCTGATGCGCAGCATCCCAGAATGGATCGGCAAGCACGACGACCAGAAAGTCCCTGATCGCGTCCGCATGCGCATCTTCGACCGTGAGGGCGGCATCTGCCACCTGACCGGCGAGAAAATCGACCCGGTGCGCGACGAGTGGGATGTCGACCACAAGGTTGCCCTGATCCTCGGCGGCGAGCACCGCGAGACCAACCTATTCCCAGCCAAGCGTGAGCCTCACCGCCGGAAGACGGCGGTCGAGATGAAGGTCAAATCCAAGATCGCCCGCACCCGCAAGAAGCACCTGGGCATCGACAAGCCGAAGTCCAGCTTGTCCCACCCGCGTTTCAAGCGCTGCATGGACGGAACGGTCGTTGACCGTAGAACGGGAGAAATCATTCGATGAGCGATCTTCTCATGACAAGACGTGCGGTTTTCTCTGAATGCGGCCTGTACCGCTACCTGCTTGAGCATGACTTCGGCGGCAATGGCCCCGTCATATCGCTCGGAATGGTCAACCCTTCCGACGCGAACGGCGAAAAGAACGATCCGACAATGACGAAGGTGGACGGCTTCGCGATGCGTCTCGGCGCCAGCAAGGTTTCAGTCTGGAACCTGTGCGCGCTCGTCAACAAGGAAGTGAAGGCGCTCGCCGCTGCACCAGATCCAATCGGCCCCGAGAATGATGCCTACATCGCGAGAGCCATCACGAATGCCGACATTCACATCGTCGCTTGGGGACCCGCGTCAAAGCTCCCGAAGGCACTGCGCACAAGATGGCGGGCGGTCGTTGATGTTCTATCGACGGCAGGCGCCAACCCGATGTGTTGGGGCACCGCCCTCGACGGCCAGCCCCGCCACCCATTGATGCTGGCCTATGCCACTCCTCTTGTACCTTGGGAGGCCCCATGACCGCTCCAATGCTGCTCGACAGCGAGCAAGCTGCTGAACTGCTCAATGTCTCGACACGGACCTTGCGTGAATTTGTGAAGGCTGGCGATATAGCCTATGTGCCGCTCGGCGCCGGCAGGTCGAAACCGCGCCTCGGCTTCACCATGGACGACATCAACGAATTCATAAAAAGCCGGAGAACACGCGAGTGTCCGTCTACAAGCCAAAGAACACCCCGTACTACCACTTCGACTTCCAAGTCGCAGGTGTACGATATTATGGCTCTACGGAAACAGCGAACCGACGCGAAGCAGAAGCCCGCGAGAAGGTAGAGAAGGACAAGGCCAAGGCGGCTGCAAAGGCCGCCAAGCACGCCCAGGGCGCCGGCCCCCTCACCCTCGGCATTGCGACCGCAAGATACTGGACCGAGATCGGCCAGCACCACGCCAACAGTGAAACCACCTGGACCGACATCAACCGCCTCGTCGATTACTTCGGCGCGGCGAAGCTCATGTCCGCGATCGGCGACAACGATATCGCCAAGCTCGTCCAGTGGCGACGGGCCCAAACGGCATGGGGAAAGGCAGAGACGAAGGACGGCGAGCCGATGCGGCTCGTGTCGGCCGCAACCGTCAATCGGTCGACGACGCTCGTCATCAAGAAGATTTTCACCCGGGCGAAGCGCACCTGGCGCTATGACTTCCCGCTTGAACCTAACTGGCGCGACCATTGGCTCAAGGAGCCGGTCGAGCGTGTCCGCGAACTGAAGCAGACCGAAAGCTCGTCGCTCTATCTCGCGACCAGGAGCGACTATCAGCCAATCTTCGATTTCGTCCGCGCCACAGGTCTGCGGCTGCAAGAGTGCATTTTGAAGTGGTCCGAGGTGGACTGGCAGACGGGGTGGATAACGAAGCCGGGAAAGAACGATCGACCGGTGCGAACAGCGATCACGAGCGAGGTGCGGGAGATCCTGCTCCCGCTACGCGGGCATCATCACGAATTCGTGTTCACGTATCAGGCGGCCCGCCCGAGGGCTGCCGATGCTTCGTACAAGGGAGATGGGGAAGGACGAAAGAAAGGCGACCGGTACCCGATCACCTACAGCGGGTTGAAAACCCAATGGAAGCGGATCCGCGGCAAAGCCGGCGTCGATGATTTCCGATTCCATGACTTCCGCCACGATCTGGCGACCAAGCTACTGCGCGAAACCGGGAACCTGAAAACGGTGCAAAAAGCACTCAGCCACCGCGATATCAAGACGACGACACGCTATGCGCACGTGCTCGACGAGGAAGTCGCGGGCGCTCTCGAATCGCTTTCGAAGCGCAGACGTGCACAAAGGAAGAACAAATGACCGGGGCGCTTCGGGACTTTTTCGGGACTATCCGTTCCCGAACCCGAGTTTTGAGCGCGATATGTTCCGGTCGCCTCTTCTCGATGAGTGGCGGTAGCGAGCCAACATCATTGAAAATAAAGAGAAAAATGGTCGGAGCGGCGGGATTCGAACCCACGACCCCTTGACCCCCAGTCAAGTGCGCTACCGGGCTGCGCTACGCTCCGAACCGAGGAAACCCCTATATAACCAGCGCTTAGAGCGCAAGCGGGAATTTCGCACTCGGCGTGAAAAAGAAATCTCTGGCGTGGAAAAGCTGCGGGCACTCGGCGGGTCGATCAGAAGAAAAGTCCATTTTGTCGGAAGATCGCCCATGGATCGGCGATCCTCGATCGCAATGGAACCTTCACCAAACCTGAAATCACATCGTTGGAAACGCTGCCCCTGACGTAACGTGAGCTTGCCATCACAACCGATTTGAGGGACAGTTTGGTACTGGCCCTTGAGGCCTGGAGCCTCCCTTTCAGGAGTAGACCATGCCTCTTAAATCTCTGATGGCCGTAACCGCACTTGTCGTCCTGACGCTGTCCGGATGCGCGACGTCCGGTTCGACCAACACAACCTACGCGCAGTGGAACGGCCCCTATCCGCAGCCTGATGTTTCCGCATCCAGCCCCGGTGGTTTCCGTATGTCCTACTAAACGCGGCAACTTTAGTGTGAGCGACAGAACACGGGCCCTGTGGGCATCCCTCAGTCGCTCACGTCAATGCATGCGTGGTTTGCCCCTTCCCTTGGGCCTGCAGCATTTGAATGCGAGCCGCCAATCTCACAAACTGACGATCGAACGAGTATTCGCCGATTGCTCGGCCGGAACCGTCGGCTGACTGTTATGCGACCCACGACCGCGCAAGCGTCACGCCTGCGTCGTCGGTCAATTTTCCTATGGTCTTGAAGGCGGGGCGCCTCGTCGGACGAGCACGCGCTTGGTAGGCGACCGCGGTACTCTCAGCGCACCTGATCGAGCAGGCGTTTGCATTCCAGGAGATCGTAGAGCGCCTCCTGCAGCAGCGCCCGGTCTTCCTTGCCGACGGACGACGATTTGCCGAGCGAGATTTCCGGCACGTCGTCGCTGCCGCCGCCGAACGAGAAGAAGCGGCGGCTCGCCGGTGCCTTGGCGCGGCCGACGATCTGATCTTCTTCCGAAACGCCGGCCTTGGGCGGTGCCGGCTCCTCGTTGCTCGACGCCGCAAGCGCTTCGACGGTTGCGAGATCGCCGCTGGCAATGGCGGCAACGAACTTGTTGCCGTTGGTTTTCAACAGCTTCTGCACGCCCTTGATGGTGTAGCCGTGATCATAGAGCAGATGCCGGATACCCTTCAGGAGATCGACATCCTCCGGCCGATAATAGCGACGACCGCCGCCGCGCTTCATCGGCTTGATCTGCTGGAAACGGGTTTCCCAGAAGCGCAGAACATGCTGCGGCAGATCGAGGTCGTCGGCGACCTCGCTGATGGTGCGGAAAGCGTCCGGGCTCTTTTCCATGTGGTTCCCAATCCATGTCACGCGACTCACGCTCGCGGGCCGCAATGAACCGATATCATACCGATGATGGCACGAATCGGGTCCATTTCAACGGCTTATGGATGGGTTTTCAACCACATTTGTGGCTGAAGCCATGACTTCACGCCGCGGGAGATGCCGGCTTCTGCTTCGCTCTACGGCTGAGATGGGCCTTCAGCACGCGCTGCTTGAGCACGTTGGACGCCTTGAAGGTCATCACACGACGCGGCGAGATCGGCACTTCCTCGCCGGTCTTCGGGTTTCGCCCGATGCGTTCGTTCTTGTCGCGGACCTGGAAGGTCGCGAAAGAAGACAGCTTCACGCTCTCGCCACGCACGATTGCGTTGCATATTTCATCAATGACGGTTTCCACCAACTCGGCAGACTCTGTCCGTGACAGACCTACCTTGCGAAAAACCGACTCAGCCAAGTCTGCTCGTGTTACTGTTTTTCCGCTCATCTTCCCCCACCAACGTCTGGCACGCCGATCAGCGACCGAAGACTATTGCCCTTGCCTATTGTGGTCAAGCGCCTGCGTTGCCTCAGCATTTTTTACCAGCGTATCAGAACGGAGCCCCAAGTGAAGCCACCACCCATGGCTTCGAGCAGAACGAGATCGCCCTTTTTGATCCGGCCATCGGCCGCCGCGGTGTTCAGGGCCAGCGGAATGGACGCCGCGGAGGTGTTGCCATGGAGATCGACTGTCACCACAACCTTATCGAGCGGGATGCAGAGCTTCTTGGCCGAGCCATCGATGATGCGCCGGTTGGCCTGGTGCGGCACAAGCCAATCGATGTCCTCGGCCGTCGTGCCGGTCGCCTCGAAGGCTGCCTCGATAACGTCGGTGATCATGCCGACCGCGTGCTTGAAGACTTCGCGGCCTTCCATCTTGAGATGGCCCACCGTTCCCGTGGTCGAAGGACCACCATCGACATAGAGCTTGTCGCGATGGGCGCCGTCCGAGCGAAGCTTCGCCGTCAGCACGCCACGGTCGGCATTCGTACCCTCGCCTTCCTGGGCTTCCAGGATGATGGCACCGGCGCCGTCGCCGAAGAGCACGCAGGTCGTCCGGTCGCTCCAGTCGAGGATGCGCGAGAACGTCTCCGAGCCGATCACCAGCACGCGCTTGGCAAGACCGCCGCGGATGTAGGCGTCGGCCGTCGTCACCGCATAGACGAAGCCGGAACAAACGGCCTGCATATCGAAGGCTGCGCCATGGCGCATGCCAAGGCGATCCTGGATATTGACGGCGGTTGCCGGAAACGTGTTGTCCGGAGTCGAGGTCGCCAGGATGATGAGGTCGATGTCATCTGGCGTAAGCCCGGCATTGGCGAGTGCGGCGCGCGCGGCGCCTTCGCCGAGCGACGCGGTCGTTTCACCCTCGCCGGCGATGTGGCGCTGCCGGATGCCGGTGCGCTGCACAATCCACTCATCGGACGTATCGACCTTGGATTCCAGCTCCTGATTGGTAACAACGCGCTTCGGCAAAGCTGCGCCGAAGCCGCGGACGACGGAACGGATCATCTATTCAAACCTCATCATTCATGCCGGCGGAAAGGGCCTGCGGCGGTTCTGCACCATGGTACTTCGCCAGATCGAGCTCGATCTTCGACTTCAGGCCATTCTTCACCATGTCGTAGCCGACATCGATCGCGGCTGCGAAACCTTCGGCATCCGCACCACCATGGCTCTTGATCACGACGCCATTGAGGCCAAGGAATACACCACCGTTGACCTTCCTGGGATCCATCTTCTCGCGCAGGCGATCGAACGCACCCTTGGCCAGGATGTAGCCGATTTTGGCAAGCAGGGTGCGCGACATTGCAGCGCGCAGGTATTCGGCAATCTGGCGTGCGGTGCCTTCGGCTGCCTTCAGCGCGATATTGCCGGAAAAGCCTTCGGTCACAACGACGTCGACCGTCCCACGGCCGATGTCGTCGCCTTCGACGAAACCGTAATAGTCAAAGCCATCGATATTGGCTTCACGGATCAGGCGGCCAGCTTCCTTGACCTCTTCCTGTCCCTTGATTTCCTCGACACCGACGTTGAGAAGCCCAACCATCGGTCGTTCGATCTCGAAGAGGGCCCGCGCCATGGCGCCGCCCATCAGCGCGAAGTCCATGAGTTGCTGCGCATCCGCACCGATCGTCGCGCCGACGTCGAGCACGATGCTCTCGCCCTTCAGCGTCGGCCAGATGGCAGCGATCGCCGGGCGCTGGATCCCCTGCATCGTGCGCAGACAGAAGACCGACATGGCCATGAGCGCGCCGGTATTGCCGGCCGAAACGACGACATCGGCCTCGCCGGCATTGATCGCGTCGATCGCCTTCCACATGCTCGATTTGCCGCGGCCGCGGCGAAGCGCCTGGCTCGGCTTCTCGTCCATCGCCACGGCGATTTCACAATCGTAAAAGGTGCTGCTGGCCTTGAGCTTCGGATATTTTCCCAAGAGTTCCGCGCATTGCGCTTCGATACCGAACAACACGAACTTGATGTCCGGATGACGTTCGAGCGCTCTTGCGGCACCCGGGATGACGACTTCGGGACCATAGTCGCCACCCATCACGTCAAGTGAAATTCTGACCACGCGTGTCTTATCCTTCATTTCTGCCACACAACACGTGCCGTCGTGGCGCACTCACCTGGGACGCAATGACGAAACATATTGCTTCTGACGCTTGAGCCAAGCACGCGGCAGATCGCTTCACGGCTCTTTTGGCCGGTTTGGGGCCAAAATACTGCTTTTCCTTTGCGTGACAACCGAATTGTAGAAGAGGCTTTCGCGGCCTCAGTCCTTTTTCCAGTCCTTCAGGACAGCAAACGGGTTCGGCTTCTTGTCGTCCGCTGAGGTGCTCTCGATTCGCTCGCCGAAAGCCGCACCCGGCTTGCGCGGATAGGGGTCGATGGCAAGCGCCACCTGCTCGCTGACGACGACGCCGGCATCGATCGTGTCGCCCGTGAACGTGTCGGGGATGTCGGGACCATCCGGGTCGAGAATCATCTCGCCGCCGTCGTTGCTCGCCTGGCGGGCGAGCCGCGATCCTTCGGGAACCAGGATCGCTTCGACCGGTTCATGGATGTCGGCCTCGACGGGCTCGAGCGTCACCACGCAGCTTTGCACGATGCGGGCCGTGACATCGCCCTTGATCTTGACGCCATCCTTCTTCCAGCGCGCGATCTGCAACTCTGCGCTGAGCGACAGCACGTCCCTGACGCCCCAGAGCTTCGCCAATGCCGCCCTTTCCCGCTCGTTTGCTGAAAGCTGCACGCTGACAGCGTTCGCCGAGATATGCCCCACCTTCACCGGATAGGAGAAGGCCGGCTGGCTATCGTCTTTCATGATCGGATCCTTCCTCGCCAGGGCGATTGATGCCGCCCAGTCGCGAATGCAGCTGCCGCCCGGGTTCCGGCTCGCGGCGCTGATATCTCTTAATAACCGCTCTATTAAACGCCAGCGGATGGAATCTGCAACTGACCGGCCTCGACAACCTCTTCGGCAATGTCGGCGAGGTGCGCCTCGACAGTCAGCAGATAGGCTGCAAGCGCCTCCATCGAGGGTGCTGCATCGCCGCCTTCCGGATGAAAGTTACGCTTGAGTGCCGCTGCCAAGGCGGCCGTATCCTTCGCTTCCAGCGCTGCCGCGTAGGACTCGAGGCGACCGTAATACATGCCGGCCAGCTTCTTCATCTTCTTCGGAACGCCGGCATCGCCCACGCCGAGTTCGCGGATCGAGTGATCGACGTCCTCGAAGAAAGCGTCGATGATCTCCTGCGCGATCTCCTGGCCGGGCCTTGCCGAAGCACGGGTGCGGCGGAAGTAGAGGATCAGCATAGCCGACAGCATCTCGAACCGCCCCATGACCGTGTCCGGCACATTGAGGTCGGTGTAGAGATAAGGTTGGCGCGCGGCCGACGTCAGCAGTGCATACTGACGCTCGACAATCACGGCATTGCCGCTTTTTCTTTTGAACAGTCCAAAAATCATCACAAAGCTCGGGCTTGGCTTTCTCGAAATGCGCGCAAGCGCCCATCCCGTTGTTGCATGACAGCCGAAGCTGGTTTACCGAAGCAGGCACGAATTGCAATGGCGGATCTGCCATCGTTTCTCCAAGGGGAGCTGTCGTTGACGAAGCGGTATTTGAGAAAAAACTTTAAAACCCTCGGCCGCGTGGCGGCCGTAGCTACCATCGCTGGTCTCACCCTTTCAGCCTGCCAGTCCGCCAATGTCGGTGAAGTCCTTCATCAGGGTTATGTGGTTGACCAGGAAACGCTAAACCTCGTTCCCGTCGGCTCCAGCCGCGAGCAGGTGCTCCTGTCGCTCGGCACCCCGTCGACGACCGCGACCTTCGACAACGAAGTGTTCTACTACATTTCGCAGACCCGCAAGCGTCCCGTCGCCTTCATGAAGCCTCAGCTGGTCGACCAGTCGATCCTTGCTGTTTACTTCGACAAGGAAGGTACTGTCAGCCAGCTCGCACACTATACGCTGAAGGATGGCAAGGTCTTCGACATGCTGTCGCGCACGACGCCGACCGGCGGCAAGGAAACGAGCTTCCTCGGCCAGCTGTTGAGCGGACCAGGTGCCGGACAGGCTGCTGCAAAGAGCCTGTTCAAGGACTTCGGCAGCAAGTAGTTAACCCATCACAAAGCAAAAGGCCCGCGGAAGTCTCTTCCGCGGGCCTTTTTCGTTTCAGCGATACAATCAGGCGAGGACGGCCAGAAGCAGCAGCGCCACGATGTTGGTGATCTTGATCGCAGGGTTCACCGCCGGACCGGCCGTATCCTTGTAGGGATCGCCCACCGTGTCACCGGTGACGGATGCCTTGTGCGCCTCCGAGCCCTTGAGATGACGCTCGCCGTTCTTGTCGACGAAGCCATCCTCGAAGCTCTTCTTGGCATTGTCCCAGGCGCCGCCGCCCGACGTCATCGAGATCGCCACGAACAGGCCGTTGACGATGACACCGAGAAGCGATGCGCCGAGTGCTGCGAAGGCCGAGGCCTTCGAGCCCGACAGAAGCAGCACGCCAAAGTAGACGACGATAGGTGCGAGCACCGGCAACAGCGAGGGAACGACCATTTCACGGATCGCCGCCTTCGTCAGAAGGTCGACGGCGCGACCATAGTCCGGCCGCTCCGTGCCTTCCATGATGCCGGGTTTTTCGCGGAACTGTCGACGAACCTCCTCAACGATGGATCCGGCCGCACGGCCGACCGCCGTCATCGCGATACCGCCGAAGAGGTAGGGGATGAGACCGCCGAAGATCAGGCCTGCCACAACGTAGGGGTTGGAGAGATCGAAGGAGATCTGGCCCACATCGGCAAAGTACGGGTACTTGTCACCATTCGCCGCAAAGTAGCGGAGGTCGTTCGAATAGGCCGCGAAGAGCACCAGCGCGCCGAGACCGGCCGAACCGATCGCATAGCCCTTGGTGACGGCCTTTGTGGTGTTGCCGACCGCGTCGAGCGCATCGGTGGATTTGCGCACTTCCGGCGGCAGATGCGACATTTCCGCGATGCCGCCGGCATTATCCGTCACCGGACCGAAGGCATCGAGTGCCACAATCATGCCGGCAAGACCGAGCATGGCGGTGACGGCGATGCCGGTCCCGAAGAGGCCGGCGAGTTGGTAGGTGAAGATGATGCCGCCAACGATGACGATCGCCGGCAGGGCCGTCGATTCCAGCGAGACGGCAAGCCCCTGGATCACGTTGGTGCCATGGCCGGTGACCGAAGCCTGGGCGATCGAGTTCACCGGCCGTTTGTTGGTGCCGGTATAATATTCCGTGATCACCACGATCAGGGCCGTCACTATCAGGCCGAGAATGCCGCAGAAAAACAGATTCCAGCCGGTGATGTCCTTGCCGTCAACCGTACCAATGGTGCCCCATCCGATCGTGAAGGACGTGGCTGCGCCGAGACCGAGGATCGACAACACGCCGGTGACGATCAGGCCCCTGTAGAGAGCGCCCATGATCGAGTTGTTGGTACCGAGCTTGACGAAGAAGGTGCCGATGATCGACGTGATGATGCAGGCTGCGCAGATGGCCAGCGGATAGACCATGACCGTCGCGAGCACCGGCGTGCCGGCGAAGAAGATCGCCGCCAGCACCATGGTCGCGACGACCGAGACGGCGTAGGTCTCGAACAGGTCGGCCGCCATGCCGGCGCAATCGCCGACATTGTCGCCGACGTTATCGGCAATCGTTGCCGGATTGCGCGGATCGTCTTCCGGAATGCCGGCCTCCACCTTGCCGACGAGGTCCCCACCGACGTCGGCGCCCTTGGTGAAGATGCCCCCGCCGAGACGGGCGAAGATGGAGATCAGAGAAGCGCCGAAACCGAGCGCGACCAGCGCGTCGATGACTTCGCGCGAGGCGGGCTCATGCCCGAGGCCGGCCGTGAGGACGACGTAGTAGACGGAGACGCCGAGAAGCGCCAGGCCCGCTACGAGAAGGCCGGTAATCGCGCCTGACTTGAAAGCGATGTCGAGGCCGGAGGCAAGGCTGACGGAAGCCGCCTGGGCAGTGCGGACGTTTGCCCGAACGGAAACATGCATGCCGATGAAGCCCGCAGCGCCCGAAAGGATCGCACCGACCAGAAAGCCGAAAGCGGCGGCGGAAGAAAGAAGAACCCAAGCGGCGATGAAAACGACAACACCGACGATGGCAATGGTCTTGTACTGACGCGTGAGATAGGCCTGCGCCCCTTCACGAATGTAGCCTGCGATTTCTTGCATGCGGGCGTTCCCCTGGTCGGCGGCCATCACCGACTGTGTTGCCCAGATGGCATAAACCACCGCGAGCAACCCGCATGCGATAACGCCCAATAAAATGGTCATTTCGCATTACCCTCCGTTACAACCCGCGGACTCACTCCCGGCCACGGGCCCCTCAAAACCGCGAATCACGCGCCACCTCCTCAAGCAGCACCCCTCACGGCGCGGCCAGAGTGCGGTTGCAACGGGAGATCGTCAAGCCCCGGAAAACGCCAGTGAGAAGGCGCTCCGGCGGCTTTGAATGTCGGGAGAATGGAGTTAGGCGGCGGCGTTCCGCGGTGTGCGCTTCAGGAGCAGCAGAAGTACCAGGCAGACGATGGTGACCGGCCACACGACCGCGTTCAGCATGTCCCATCCATAGGCGGACAGCACTTTGCCTGAGGCAAAGGACGACAGCGCCACGGTGGTGAAGAGGATGATGTCGTGGAAAGCCTGGACCTTGTCGGCTTCCTGCGGACGGTAACTGCTGGCGACGATCGCCGTCGAGCCGATGAAGCCGAAATTCCAGCCGAGCCCGAGCAGCACCAGCGCACCCCAGAAGTTCCAGAGTTCGATGCCCATATGCGCCACAGTCGCACAGGCCATTAGGAGAAGCAGGCCGCAGCCGACGATGCGCTCGGCGCCGAAGCGGCTGATCAGCCAGCCGGTGAAGAAGCTCGGAGCGAACATCGCCAGCACGTGCCACTGGATGCCGAGCGTCGCAAGCTCGGTCGAAAACCCGCAGCCCACCACCATCTCGACGGGAGCACCGGTCATCATGAAGGTCATCAGCGCATAGCTGGAGATGCCGCAGACCATGCCGGTGGCGAAGCGCTGGCTGCGCACGATCACGCCGAGAGGACGCACGGCCTCATGGTGGTGATCTTTCACGATCGCACCCGGTTCGGGCAACCGCAGGGGTGCGAAGAAGAACGCCGCGAGCAGGCAGATCGGCAGCAGCACGACGAAAGCGCCGGCAAAGGCGACGGGCGCAAACAGGTCTCCGGCAAAGATGACGATCTGCGGGCCGAGTACGGCCGAAACGATACCGCCGCCAAGGATCAGCGAGATCGCCTTGGGTTTGTAGAACGACGGGGAAGCATCGGCGGCGGCGAAACGCAGCTTTTGGGTGAAGCCGTTCGACGAGCCGAGCATCGCGAGAGCAAAGGCGAAAAGCCAGAAGCTTTCGCGGAAGAGCGCGACGGCGGCGAGCGCCGCGCCTGCGGCAGCGATCCCGGTCCCGGTCATGAAGGCAAACCGGCGGCCGATCAGGCGCGAGAGCATCGCGACCAGCACGACGCCAAGCGCCATGCCGACGTTGAAGGCGGTGAGAGGTGCTGTTGCCAGCGACTTGTCTTCCGCCAGCAACTGGTAGCCGGCGACACCGCCGATGGAGAAGCAGATCGGTCCGACGACGCCGAGAATGGCCTGCGCGGCAGTCAGATGGAAAACGTTGCGGCGCGCTTCGCGAAGGGTGGCCCCCATGTCATCCGCAGCAACCGCAACCATAAACTCTACTTCCTGGACTCGCTACGAACCTGCTTGGCAATACGATCGAGAACGGCATTGACCAGCTTCGGCTCGTCATCCTCGAAGAAGGCCTTGGCGATCTCGACATACTCGGTGACGATCACCGGAACCGGCACGTCCTTGCGTTCCAGCATTTCGAAGGTGCCGGCACGCAGGATGGCGCGCACGGTAGAATCGAGCCGCGACAGTGCCCAGTCGTCCTGAAGCGCCGAACCGATCAACGGATCGAGCTTGCGCTGGTCGCGCACGACGCCGGCGACGATCGAGCGGAACCAGGAGGCGTCAGCCTTCAGATAGGTGTCGCCGTCGACGTCCTGGCCGAGGCGATGGGCTTCGTACTCGGCAACCACTTCGAGCACGCCGGTGCCGCCAATGTCCATCTGATAGAGCGCCTGCACCGCGGCAAGGCGCGCTGCGCCGCGCTGGTTGACCTGCTTCAGTGGCTGATCCGAGGGTGTCTTCGTCACTTTTCCGTGCCCAGTTTCTTCTTCAATTCAATCATGGTGAGCGCCGCACGCGCAGCAAAGCCACCCTTGTCACCTTCCGAACGGCGGGCGCGTGCCCAGGCTTGATCGTCATTCTCGACCGTCAGGATGCCGTTGCCGATGGCGAGGCTTTCGCTCACGGCGAGATCCATGATGGCCCGCGAAGATTCGTTCGCGACGATATCGAAATGATAGGTCTCGCCGCGAATGACCATGCCGAGCGCGACGAAGCCGTCATATTCCGTACCGCCTTCGTCGGCACCGTCGAGTGCCATGGCGATCGCCGGCGGGATTTCGAGCGCGCCCGGAACCGTCACGATATCATAGGTGGCCCCGGCTGCGTCCAGCGCATGTTTGGCGCCGTCGAGCAATGCATCGGCCATATCGTCATAGAAACGCGCTTCCACAATCAGAATGTGGGCTGCCGTGGTCTCTGCCATGGATCACCTGTCTTTGAGAGTTCGTCGCCGGTTGCGACCGGCAGGCGGCGGTCAAACCATGCCCGGCGCCGAATGGCAAGCAAATTCCGCCGCAAACGGCCTTTTGCCGCGCCGAACAGTGCCAGAATACCAAGCCCGAAGGGCTATCCTTGCCGTTCGGGCTTCGAACACAATCGCATGGTTGCTTGCGGTTTGCCACGCGGAACAGCAAGTTCAGGTACCAGACAGGAATTGAACGAGGCATCCGCATGCTTGCGACCCCGTCAACGATCCGCCTCCCCCGCGCCCCTCAAGCGGTCCTCTTCGATGTGGACGGGCTGCTTTTCGACACCGAGGCGCTTGCCCGCGACGCCATGATGCGGACCGCACCGGATTTCGGCTACGAGATGCCCGCCTCGCTCTACTCGACACGATCGGCCTCCCGGGCGACGCGACGCGGTCCGTGCTGAGGCACAGCGCGCTCCGCCGCCGCGGCTACCGTCATAGGATTGCAAAATCGAGGCATAAGCAACGTAACGTTTATCAATTTCGACGCTTGTCGGTTGACGTTCCCTCGATCGCGCGACACGGATAGGAACGGACCGTGGATGCTTATTGCGAAATGCACGGCGTCAGGGAGATAGACATGACGGAAACGCGAAAACCGATCGTCAATCCGAAGACCCTCAACCTCGACCATTGGACGAAAGGCGAAGGGTTCGAATCGAGCGACGCTTCCTTCGGCGCGTTGCTGGGCCTTAAGGATCTCGGTATTGGCTACGGTGAAGTGCCGCCGGGCAAGTCCGGCTGCCCGTTCCACAATCACCACGTCGAGGAGGAGCTTTTCATCATCCTCGAAGGCGAAGGCACGTATCGCTTCGGCAACGAGCGCTATGCGGTTGGACCGGGCGACATTCTTGGCGCGCCTGCAGGCGGGCCGGAAACGGCGCATCACCTGATCAACACTGGCAGCGTGGCGCTCAAATACTTGTCCATTTCGACCATGGCGGCCACCGAGATCTGCGAGTACCCGGACTCGGGCAAGTTCCTCGCCAAGACGCGCAGTGCTGATGGCCAGAGGCGATTCCGCTTCATTGGCAGACTGGAAGACACTGTCGACTATTGGGACGGTGAGCCCGGCGCCTGAGTTTACCCACAACATAGGATCGAACATGCATAGCGTGCCTATCATCGAGACAGACCGCCTCATCCTGCGCCCCTATCGCCGTGACGACTTCCCCTCCTACGCAGGGCTGTTCGGCGATGCCGAGGTGATCCGCTATGTCGGTGGGGTTCCTTTTACGCGTGAACAATCCTGGACGCGGTTCCTGCGCCAGGTGGGCATGTGGCACTATTTCGGCTTTGGCTTCTTTGCCATTCAGGATCGGGAAACAAGCGCTTTTCTTGGCGAGGCCGGGTTTCACGATGTACACCGCGCCATCACGCCCTCGCTTGAAGGCACGATGGAGACCGGATGGGCGCTTTCACCAAAGGCCCATGGCCAGGGGCTTGCGACAGAAGCGGTCAGTGCGGCGCTGAAATGGGCCGATCACCAGTTTCCCACGCTCCGCAAAACCTGCATCATCGATGTCGGCAACCGTGCCTCAATCCGGGTTGCGGAGAAGCATGGCTTCAAGGAATTCTGGCGGACGACCTACCATGGCAACCACGTGATCATGTTCGAGCGCCATCAGAAGGCAACGACGACGCACAAGTTGCGTGCGCACGCCGAAACATGAACAATTTTTAATTGTTTTCCAGACCCTTACGCCACGGAAACGGCCAGAATCCGGGCCAGCTTTCTAGGCGTTGGCACGACGCGCCCCCGCCCCAAGCCGAGGAAACGCCGCCCCAATCAGTCGAAACCGTCCAGCACGTCTCAATGCGGGTGACGCCACCCGCAATCGACGTTTGCTGGCCGCTGCGGCACGAGATGGTGACCGGTCTCCGAGGCCCATAAGGGTCACCCGTTCGGGTAGGAGCCCGGCAGTCGCGATGTCGCAAGCAAACAAAGAGCATGACTCGCTGCCCTCTCCGCCCTGTCCTTCGGCGGCGTTTCCTACGCGGCAGGCGCAGCGATGAACTGGCCGGCCGAGATCAACCACACGGTTCGCGAATTCAAGGGCGACCAGTTCACCGTCGTTGACGTCAACACGCTCAAGGAATCGAGCCAGACGCGCCTGTGGATCGACGAAGCCACGCCGCAACAACTCTCGTCCCTCCACGCAGCGGTCAACGCCAACAAGCCGCTTGCAGCCAAGCTGAAGGGCCAGAACGTCGAGATGAACAACATCGCCGGCGCTGAACAGGCGGCCGATGGCAACCTGACCTTCTATCTACGCTGAGCCGCCAATCGCCCTCTCAAAACGCCACCGCCCCCAATCGGGGGCGGTTTGCTTTTTTTGAGACATATTCGGCAAAGAATCTCAGACTTCGCTCATGCCGGCTTCGGCGCCGGGAACTCGGCCAGGCGCGCCGCGTAACGGGCCATGGTGTCGACTTCAAAGTTGACGAAATCACCAGCCTTGCGGTCGCCCCAGGTGGTGACCTCCAGCGAATGGCGGATGAGCAGCACGTCGAATTCGGCGCCATCGACCTTGTTGACCGTCAGCGACGTACCGTCGAGCGCGACGGAGCCCTTCGGTGCGACAAACCGCGCCAGATGTTCCGGTGCCCGAAGGCGAAAGCGCACCGCGTCGCCCTCCGACTCCACCGAGAGGATTTCCGCCTTGTCATCGATATGACCGGAGACCAAGTGGCCGCCGAGCTCGTCGCCAATCTTCAGCGACCGCTCGAGGTTGATCCGCGTGCCCTTTGTCCAGCCCGCAATCGTCGTCAGCCGCAGCGCTTCTTCCCAGGCCTCGACCTCGAACCAGCGCTCGTTGCTGCCGGCTTCAGGCAAGGCGGTCACTGTCAGGCACACACCGGAATGGGCGATGGAGGCGCCCATGTCGATGGTCTTCGGATCATAGCTCGTGGCAACACGCAGCTTGATGCCTTCCTTGAGCGGGGTGACGGCATCGACGGTGCCGATGTCGGTAACAATGCCTGTGAACATCAGTTTTCTCTTTCGTATTCCTCGAACAGATCCTCTCCGTAGCGCGCTTCGGCGACACGCGTGAAGCCGGTCGGCACGGACTTACGGTCAAATGGGGATGCAATGCCGTTTTCGCCAATCGTCCCCGGCCCGGTGTAAAGCTGGATACGGTCGACGAGGTCCGCATCGAGAAAGGCGCGCGCCGCGACCGCTCCACCTTCGACCATCAGCGAGGAGATACCGCGCGAGGCGAGGGCCGTCAGAAGGTCCGCAATCGAACCGGCTTCGAGCACCTCAACGCCGGCGGCCTCCAGGGCCGCCTTGCGTGCGGCCCGGCCGTCATCGACATCCGCGTCCGGACCGCCGGATCCGTCACTGGAGACCACGATCACAGGAACATCTCGCGCCGTTCGCACCAGTTTCGAGGAAAGCGGCAGGTCGAGCCGGCGGTCGAGGACGATGCGCAGCGGCGAGCGATTTTCGAGCCCGGGTAGCCGCACGGTCAATTCCGGGTCGTCGGCCGTCGCCGTGCCGATCCCGACGAGGATCGCGTCCGTCTCGGCTCTCAGCATTTGCACCTGCCCGCGGGAGATGGGACCGGTGATGCGGACCTGCCCTGCCCCCTTACGGCCGATCATGCCGTCGGCGGAAACAGCAAGCTTGAGAATCACATAGGGCCGCCGGCTTACCTGGCGCATGAGATAGGCTTCGAGTGCGTGGTGCCCCTCTTCAGCGAGAACGCCGATATCGACGGTGATGCCGGCATCGCGCAGGCGCACGACGCCGCGCCCGGCGACACGCTCATCCGGATCGAGGATCGAGATCACCACGCGGGCAACGCCGGATGCGACAAGGGCGTCGGCGCAAGGCGGCGTCTTGCCGTGATGCGAGCAGGGCTCCAGCGTCACATAGGCGGTCGCGCCCCTCGCTGTCTCTCCCGCCTCTGCCAGCGCCTGGGTTTCCGCATGCGGACGACCGCTTCGCGCCGTCACAGCGCGGCCGACAATGACGCCTTCCTTGACGATCAGGCAGGCGACGGAGGGATTGGTGGATGTCTGTCCGAGATGATGGCGGGCCAGCCTCAGCGCCGCGGCCATGAACCTCTCGTCTTCACGGGTGGGTCCTGCCATGGCTCTATCCAGCTTTCGCCTATTCGCCCGGATCGCGCGCGATCTTGGCGCTGATCTCGGTGATGACCTTCTCGAAATCCTCGGCATGCGAGAAATCGCGATAGACCGAAGCGTAGCGCACGAAGGCAACGTCATCGAGGCTCTTCAGGGCCTCGAGCACCTGCAGGCCGATTTCCTCCGAAGGGATCTCGGTCTCGCCGGAGCTTTCGAGGCGCCGAACGATGCCGGAGACCGCCCGCTCGATGCGGTCGCGATCGACCGGGCGCTTCCTGAGCGCGATCTCGAACGACCGCAAAAGTTTATCCCGGTCGAAAGGAACCTTCCGACCGGTCTTCTTGATAATCATCAGTTCACGCAACTGCACCCGTTCGAAGGTCGTGAAACGACCTCCGCAATCCGGACAAATCCGGCGGCGTCGAATGGCGTTCCCGTCCTCTGCAGGACGGGAATCCTTCACCTGACTGTCTTCAGAACCGCAATAGGGGCAGCGCATGAGCGACCGATCACATGTAGCCGTACATCGGGAAGCGATCGGTCAGCTTGAGGACCTTGTCGCGAACGCCGGCCTCGACGGCAGCATTGCCTTCGTCGGAGTTGGCGACCTTCAGGCCGTCGAGGACCTCGACGATCAGCTCGCCGATTTCCTTGAACTCGGCTTCCTTGAAGCCGCGGGTGGTACCGGCCGGCGTGCCGAGACGGACGCCCGAGGTGACGAACGGCTTTTCAGGGTCGAACGGGATGCCGTTCTTGTTGCAGGTGATGAACGCACGGCCGAGGGCGGCTTCCGCGCGTTTGCCGGTTGCGTTCTTCTTGCGCAGGTCGACGAGCATCAGGTGGTTGTCCGTGCCGCCGGAGACGATGTCGAGGCCGTTGGCCTTCAGCGTTTCTGCGAGCGTGCGGGCGTTCTTGACGATCTGGGCCGCATAGTCCTTGAACGACGGATGCAGCGCTTCGCCGAGAGCAACAGCCTTGGCGGCGATGACGTGCATCAGCGGGCCGCCCTGGAGACCCGGGAAGACGGCCGAGTTGATCTTCTTGGCGACATCTTCGTCGTTGGTCAGAACCATGCCGCCGCGCGGGCCGCGCAGCGACTTGTGCGTCGTCGTGGTGGCGACGTGGCAATGCGGGAACGGCGACGGATGCTGGCCACCGGCAACGAGACCGGCGATGTGCGCCATGTCAACCATCAGCCAGGCGCCGACTTCGTCGGCGATTTCGCGGAAGCGCTTCCAGTCCCAGATGCGCGAATAGGCAGTGCCACCAGCAATGATCAGTTTCGGCTTGTGCTTGCGCGCCTGCTCGGCAACGTTGTCCATGTCGAGCAGGTGATCGTCTTCACGTACGCCGTAGGAGACGACGTTGAACCACTTGCCGGACATGTTGACCGGCGAACCGTGCGTCAGGTGACCGCCCGAGTTGAGGTCGAGGCCCATGAAGGTGTCGCCCGGCTGCAAGAGCGCCAGGAACACGGCCTGGTTCATCTGCGAACCGGAGTTCGGCTGAACGTTGGCGAAGTTGACGCCGAAGAGCTTCTTGGCGCGTTCGATCGCCAGTTCTTCGGCGATATCGACGAACTGGCAGCCGCCATAGTAGCGCTTGCCCGGGTAACCCTCGGCATATTTGTTGGTCATGATCGAGCCCTGGGCTTCGAGCACGGCGCGGGAAACGATGTTCTCGGAGGCGATCAGCTCGATCTCGTGGCGCTGACGACCCAGCTCCTTCTCGATCGCACCGAAGATGTCCGGATCGCTGTCGGCCAGAGAGCGGGTGAAGAAGGCGTCATTGGATTGTTCAAGCATCGGCGCGAGGCTCCTCTCAAGGGTGGCAGTTCTTTAGCTTCCTCGCACGGCAAGAGCAATATCTGCTGTGCGGATTGCGCCATTTCCCCCATCTGCCGCGCCGAAATATCGCGAGCGCTGGCGCATGAAAAAGCCGCGCTTCCAGGGGAAGCGCGGCTTGTCGATCTCGTGTCGCAAATTCGCTTATTGCGGCAGCGCGTCCTGATCGACCGAGCCGGGCGACTGCTCGACGCCATAGGGCGACTGCAGCGCCAGCTCGGTGGCACCGTCGCGCTGGTAGATATCATCGCGGAACTGCACCACGCCATCCTTTGCGGACCAGGCCGTGATGTAGGTGAAGAACACGGGCACTTCCTCGGCGAGCGTGATCGGCGTGTTGACGCCGGTCTTGATGGTCGCCTCGATCTGCTGGCGCGACCAGCCGGGCGTATCCTTCAGCAACCAGGTCGAAAGATCGCGCACGTTCTGCACGCGAACGCAGCCGGAAGACTCGAAACGCATCAGCTTGTTGAACAGACCCTGCTGCGGGGTATCGTGCATGTAGACCTGATGCTCGTTGTGGAAGTTGATCTTCGTCGACGACATCGCGTTGATCTTGCCCGGGTCCTGGCGGAACATCAGGTTCGGCGCCTTCTCGGCGTTCCAATCGACCGTTTCCGGCGACACTTCGCCGCCACTGCCGTCGAACAGACGGATCGAGTTGCGTGCGAGATAGGTCGGGTCCTTGCGCATCAGCGGCATGATATCCTTCTGGATGATCGAGCGCGGCGCGGTCCAATAGGGGTTGAGGATGACCTCGTAGATCTTCGAGTTGAGGATCGGCGACTGGCGGTCGATCTTGCCGACGATCGCCGTATGGCGCAGCGCCACGCGGCCGTTCTCGACCGCTTCGATATAGGCGGCCGGAATGTTGACCATCACGTAGCGGCGGCCAAGATCGCCGGACATCGACTGCAGGCGAACGAGGTTGGTCTGGAGCTGGCCGAGGCGGGTGTTGGCGTCGACGTTGATCGCCTTCAGCGTGTATTCGCCGATGACGCCATCAGCCGGGAGGCCATGGCGAGCCTGGAAGCGCTTGACCGCGCCTTCGACGTAGGAATCGAAGGACGAGGAGACGCCCGCCGACTGCGGCAGATCACCGGAGACCATCAGGCGCTGGCGAAGCTGCTGCACCGACGGATCCGTGACGCCAAGCTCGAGCTTGACGCTGGTCTGGACCATTGGCCAGCCGCCTTGCGAAACGATGTTCTGGTAGTCGAAGATTGCCTGCTGCACGTGAGCGATCGTTTCCGGGCCGAAGACCGGCGTATTCGAAACAACCGTCGTCGCGGTGCGCGATGCCTTGGCATCGTACTGGTCGTCCCAGGAGCCGCGGCGTGGCGAATTGATGATCTCGTTCAGGGCGTCCTGTGCGCTTGCCGCGCCGGCAACTGCCACGGCGCCGAAGGTTGCTGCCGAGCGCAGAAAGGCGCGGCGCGAGAATGCATCAATTCCATTCTTTTTCGACATATTCCTACCATCCCAATGCGTTGGCACGCGCCCTATGCGCTGGCACGCACGTTGCCGGAGCCCTAACACGATCGTGGTTAACAAAGGTCAACCAACGAGCCACCCTGCCCTCACAAGATTTCACGATACCGCGAGTGAGGACCCTCATCCAGCAGGCGAAACGCGAAACGAATCCACGCTCAAGAAAACACGTGGCCGCACCTACCGCATGTCGTCGTCGCTGTCACAGCAATATGGCCAATTCGTGTCTCGGACAGGTTGAACGGCGACATGGCACGCCTTTTGCTTTTCGCCGCAACGGATAAGCCGGCGGACGAGCTGCAGGCGGCAACATTTTGATTTTCTAATACTTTCCGTTTGGAAAGCCGGCCGAACGCAGGAATGGCGTGCCGAAACGGTGCGGCTTTTCCGCAACAGGATGAGAAGCCGGCAAATGGCAAAGGTCGGACACGCAGGGATTGCGCCCGACCCTTGAACTGGAGGTTCTACAGCGCCGCGCGTCTATTCAGACGCGCAAAGGTCGCTGTACCACATTGAGTTTCTGCATAACTTTGTCCTTAGATCGCTTCGATCTAAGGACAAAGTTATGCAGGGCCTGGATTACAGGCGGTACATGATCGAGTCGTTCCAGAAGCGATCGAGGCGCTGCAGGAGCTTGTTCATCTGGGTGAACTCGTCCGAACCGATACCGCCGACCTTCTGGATCGAGCCGATGTGGCGCTCGTAGAGCTTGGCGACGGTTTCGGCGATTTCCTGGCCGTCTTCCGTCAGGCTGATACGAACCGAGCGGCGGTCGACGCGAGAGCGCTGGTGGTTGATCAGGCCAAGGTCGACGAGCTTCTTGACGTTATAGGAGACGTTCGAGCCGAGGTAGTAGCCGCGGGAGCGAAGTTCGCCGGCGGTCAGTTCCGAGTTGCCGATGTTGAAGAGCAACAGGGCCTGAACGGCGTTGACGTCGCTGCGACCTTCACGGTCGAATTCGTCCTTGATGACGTCGAGCAGACGGCGGTGCAGACGCTCGACGAGGTGGAGGGATTCCATGTAGAGACCGCGGATGGCTTCTTCCTGAGGGTCTCGGGGCTGAGCCGCCTGCGGCTTCATCTTCGTGTTCATTTGACTGCCTCACTGTTTTGTTTGGCGGTGTCAGTTTGTCTGCCCGCCTTGAGTGAGACCCTATCGAATACGTCTAAAATTCTACTTAAACCGCAGCCTTAACAAGAGCTTGCCATTTGACGAGCCTGTCTCAGGGTGAATCAACTCTTACCTGCTTGGCCAGCCGCCAGCGCTGAAAGACGAGTGCCGCCCGGAAAAGAACGAAGGTGACGGCAACCGCCACATGCAGCACGACCAGCAAAGGACGGGCGCCGAAACTCACCGGATAGAACTCATACATGGCGATCTCGATCGCCGCTGCGACCACCCAGACCACAGGGCCCCAGGAGACGAGCAACCAGAGGCCGAGCGCCGCAACGGGATAGACGACGGCGAGCGCCGTCGCAGCCGCGCGCCACTCCGGCGACAACAGATCGAAGCGCCCGGCGCCACCATGGGAAAAGCCGATCAGCATGGCCCAGTAGTTAAGTGCGAACCAGATGCACGAGGCAGAGACCAGACGCAGGAAGATACCGAAGAGGATCTCGGTCAGCGATGGTTTCAGCACGTGGGCAGAATCATGAAGCATGGCCAGCAAGATAGGGCGGGTCTTCCTCATCCGCCAGCAGGATCGCAGTTTCCCCTCCCCTGCAGCTATCTTTTTGAAGAGAAGAAATGCCGCAGTTCGTTCACCCGGCGCGCGGTTCCCAATTGCCGCCCCCCCATGATAAAGCGCTTGGCTAACGATGATTTTGACCGGAAAGGCGTGGGCGCGATGAACGACAGGACGAATCTTGTGGACAGGATCACCGGCCACCGCCGCATGCGCCGCAACCGCAAGGCCGACTGGACGCGGCGACTGGTGCAGGAAAACCGCCTGACCGTCGACGATCTGATCTGGCCGATCTTCATCGTGCCGGGCAGCAACATCGTCCAGCCGATCGAGGCGATGCCCGGCGTCAACCGCATGAGCATCGACAAGGCGGTGGAAGCGGTCAAGGAAGCGGCCGATCTCGGCATTCCGGCGATTGCGACCTTCCCGAACATCGACATGGGGCTGCGCGACGAGACCGGCTCCAACAGCCTTGCCGCCGACAACCTGATCAATCAGGCGACGCGGGCCTTCAAGAAAGCGGTGCCCGAGATCGGCATCATCACCGACGTCGCTCTCGATCCCTTCACCAGCCACGGCCATGACGGCATCCTTCGCAACGGCGAGATCGTCAACGACGAAACCGTCGAGATGATCGCAAGGGCGGCGGTCGCCCAGGCGGATGCCGGCTCCGACATCATCGCCCCCTCCGACATGATGGACGGCCGCATCGGCGCGATCCGCCAGGCGCTCGATGCCGCCGGGCACCAGAATGTCGGCATCATGTCCTATGCGACAAAGTTCGCGTCCGGGTTCTACGGCCCCTATCGCGAGGCGATCGGCACCGGCGGCCTTTTGAAGGGCGACAAGAAGACCTATTACATCGACCCGGCCAACGGCACCGAAGCGATCCGCGATGCTGCCCTCGACGTCGAGGAAGGCGCCGACATGCTGATGGTGAAACCGGGCCTGCCCTATCTCGACATCTGCTGGCGCATGAAGGAGGCCTTCGGCCTGCCCGTCTTTGCCTACCAAGTCTCCGGCGAATACTCGCAGGTCAAAGCCGCCGCCGCCAACGGCTGGATCGACGGCGAGAAGGTGATGCTGGAAACGCTGCTCGCCTTCAAACGCGCCGGCTGCGACGGTATCCTCAGCTATTTCGCCGTCGAGGTGGCTCGTATCCTTGCCAAAGGCCGTTAAGCGCAGGCTTCTGTTGCAGGAAATCAAAGTTCTACAGCGACCTTTGCGCGTCTGATAAGACGCGCGGCGCTGTGGTGAGCCTCCAATCCTTGTTTTGCAGGCATCACCATCCCATATCCTGCATTCAACCAAGCGAGGCTTAGACGGATGACCATGCACAACGAAGACCTGAGGCTGCCGAGCAATGACTGGCGCGCCTATCAGGGCGTGCTGTCGCGACGCATCTTTGCCTTCCTGCTCGACTACGCCATCATCGCGCTTCTGTGGATCCCGGCGGCGGTCGTCGTCTTCTTCCTGGGCATCCTGACGCTCGGCCTCGGCTTTATGCTTTACCCGGCGCTCTTTGCGATCGTCGCCATGCTCTATTTCGGCCTCACGGTCGGCGGCCGCGAACAGGCCTCCCCCGGCATGCGCATGATGGGCCTGGCGATCGCCCGCACCGACGGGCGCCCGATGGACTTCCTGACCGCCATCGTCCACCTCGTCATCTTCTGGATCGCCAACGCTCTGCTGACGCCGCTGATCCTGCTGATCGGCCTCTTTACCGACCGCAGCCGCCTGCTGCACGACCTCCTGATTGGCACCGTCACGGTCCGCCGTGACATGTACTGACCGGACGCAGCCATTGTCGGCAACGCTAAAATAACTGGACGGCGGAGGCGGAAGCTGCAAACGAGTGAGTTGACGTTTTCCATTCTTCCGCCATGCTATTGTCATGAACAACCGCGCGCAGAGTGACCTCCGCACTCGATGAACACACAGACCACACCGTCTCCGCAATTCTACCTGACTGCGCCGGCAGCCTGCCCTTATCTGCCGAACGAGATGGAGCGAAAAGTCTTCACCCACATGGTGGGCGAACGTGCGCCGGAACTCAACGATCTCCTGACCCAGGGCGGCTTCCGCCGGTCGCAGAACATCGCCTACCGCCCAGCCTGCGAGACCTGTCGCGCCTGCATTTCGGTGCGCATTCTTGCCAACGAGTTCAAGCCCACGCGCTCCATGCGCCGGGTGCTTGCCACCAATCAGGATGTGATCTCGGCAGAGTATCCGGCTGAGCCTTCCAGCGAACAGTACAATCTCTTCCGCCGCTATCTCGACCGCCGGCATCAGAAGGGCGGCATGTCGGACATGTCGGTGCTCGACTACGCAATGATGGTCGAAGATACGCACGTGCACACGAAGATCATCGAGTACCGCCTGCGGGTCGAAGGCGACGGCATCAGCGAGAAGGCACGCGGGCCACTCATCGCAGCAGCGCTGACCGATCGCATGGGCGACGGTCTTTCGATGGTCTACTCCTACTTCGACCCGGCGCGAGAGGACCGCTCGCTCGGCACTTTCATGATTCTCGACCACATTCGTCGCGCCCGCGAGCGCGGCCTGCCCCACGTCTATCTTGGCTATTGGGTCAAGGGATCGCGGAAGATGGGGTATAAAACAAAATTTTTGCCGCAAGAACACCTTATGGCCCGTGGCTGGGAACGCTATGAAGGCGGAGACGCCACCTTGGAAGCCGCTCCTACGAAAACGGGTTAGACATTGAGTTCATCTTCTGATGCCGCGATGCACCGGCGCGGCCTTGCCATCACCGGCCTGGGTGGCCTTGCCCTTTCCTTCGATATCCCGCTCATCCGTTCCGCCGGTGGCGACGTCTGGTCGCTGCTCGCGGTGCGCAGCCTGTCGACGTTCGTCATCGCGCTCGGCGCGTGGTTCGTGATCAACCGCGTGTTCGGCCGGAAGATTTCACTGTTGCCGGGCAAGACCGGGCTCGTCGTCGGCCTGTTCTACGGCGTCAATTCCTGCACGTTCCTGCTCGCGGTCTTCAACACATCGACGGCGAATGTGGTCTTCATCCTCGCCTTCACCTCGATGTTTGCCGCCATTCTTTCCTGGATCTTCCTGAAGGAACGACCATCGAACGCCACGCTCGTGACGATGTTGATCATGGTGTTCGGCGTCGGATTGATCGTTCAGGACGGGTTGGAAAGCGGCCACCTCTTCGGCGATGCGATGGCAGCATCCTCCGCCTTCCTGCTTGCCAGCGCGATCACGATCAGCCGCGCGAGCAAGCGCGACATGGCACTGGTGCCGCTGGTCACGGCGATCTTCCCGGCAGCGGTCGCTCTGTTGATGCTGTCCCCTTCGGGATTCACGATTGCGGAACCCGGCTATATCTTCTTCAACGGTCTGGTGATGATCCCGCTCGCCTTTTTCTGCCTGGCGACGGGACCGCGTTACCTCTCGGCGCCGGAAGTGGGCATGTTCTACCTGCTGGAAACGATCCTGGCGCCGATCTGGGTCTGGCTGGTCTTTGCCGAAACCCCGACAACGCAGACCTTGATGGGTGGCGCGATCCTGATCTTCGCGCTCATCGGCCATTCGCTCTGGCAGATGCGCAGCAGAGCGCTGAGGTCCGCGGTGGCCTGCGCCGAGTAGCGCTATCGATCAATTTTCACGGCGAGGACCGGTCGGCCGGGGGCGGCGCGACTTCTGTTCGGTTTCGCTGCGGCGGTCGCGAATCGGCGTCCGCTCGGGTACAGGCTCCGGCGCGCCGGAGGCCAGCCGGGTTTCCGGCATCTGCACACGCATCGCCCAAAGCTCGCGGTTGGTGTTGATCCAGGTGGCCGCCTCGCTCAAAGGCGCAGGATTTCCGCTTAGGGATTCGCCTTCGCGGCGCCGCAGGCGCGTGATGAGGCCCGCTGCCTCGAGGAGTGCTATGTGCTTCTCCAATTCTTCGCCGCGCACCGCAACGGCCGAGGCGATATCGGCGACACGCGCCTCACCGGCAAAGAGGATCTCGAAGATCCGCCGGCGTACCGGGCTGGCGAGCGCCAGGAGAATTTCGTCGAGGGCATTGGCGTTCGGCATCGTATCCATCCTGTTGGATGGGCAGTCATCCACGATACAACGGCACATACAAGCGCCGCTTTTCGCTCAAGTTCGACTGTATTTCCAATACCTTAATGCGTGAATTCAATGCCCCGGATTGGGACACCAGCCATGCGGCCCATCGGCCGCACGACTGGTATTTTATGGTCAGCCGCTGAACTTTCCGCTGCGCGGGAAGCCCTTCGGAACGACGCGGCCGGCCGATGCGCGATCGGCCTGCCATTCGATCAGCTCATCCTTCGTCTTGGTAAAGACGCGGCCAGCGCTGTCTTCCCAGATGAGCCCTTCTGCGATCGTGAAGCAGCGAATGTCGGAGATGCCGCCATCCTTGTAACGCTGCAGCCGGACGCCCTTGCCCCGCGCCATCTCTGGGATCTGGACGAGCGGGAAGACGAGCATCTTGCGGTTCTCGCCAACGACAGCAACGTGATCACCCTTGACCGGCACGACCAGCTTGGTTTCGTCCGGCATCGAGACGTTCATCACCTGCTTGCCCTTGCGGGTATTGGCAACGATATCGCTTTCCGTCACGACGAAACCGTTGCCGGCAGCCGACGAGACGATGAGCTTGCGCGCCGGATCATGGACGAAGGCGGTCAGGACGTCCTGGTCGTTCTCCATGTCGACGATGATGCGCAGCGGCTCGCCATGGCCGCGACCGCCAGGCAGCTTGTCGCCGCCGAGCGTGTAGACCTTTCCACCGGTCGTGAAGACCAGGATCTTGTCGGTCGTCTGCGCCGGGAACGCCACCTTGAGCGCGTCGCCCTCCTTGAACTGGAGCGACGACGTGTCGGAGATGTGGCCCTTCAGTGCCCGGATCCAGCCCTTTTCCGAGATGACGACGGTGATCGGTTCCTTCTCGATCATCGCCTGCTGGATCGCCTCCACGTCAGCCTCCGGTGCATCCGCGAAGGTGCTGCGGCGCTTGCCGATTTCGGTTGCCTTGGCAAACTTCTTTTTGACCTCGCCGATCTCCCAGGCGACGGTCTGCCACTGCTTCTCTTCCGACGCGAGCAGCGCTTCGATCTCGGCCTTCTCCTTCGACAGGGCGTCGAATTCGGTGCGGATCTCGAACTCTTCGAGCCGACGCAAGGAGCGCAGGCGCATGTTGAGGATCGACTCGGCCTGCAGATCAGTGAGCGAGAACCGCTCCATCATGACCGGCTTCGGCTCGTCTTCTTCGCGGATGATGCGAATGACTTCGTCGATGTTCAGATAGGCGACGAGATAGCCGGCGAGTATCTCGAGCCGGCGATCGATCGCCGCCAGGCGATGGCGGGACCGGCGCTGCAACACCTCGCGGCGATGCGCCAGCCATTCCGAGAGCACCTCGTTGAGCGCCATGACCCGCGGTACGCGCCCCATGGACAGCACGTTCATGTTCAGCGAGATGCGGCTCTCAAGCTCGGTCAGCTTGAACAGCGACTCCATCAGGATGCCGGCATCGACCGAGCGGCTTTTCGGCACGAGAACGATGCGAACGTCTTCCGCGGATTCGTCGCGAATGTCTTCGAGCAGCGGCAGCTTGCGCGCAACCAGAAGCTCGGCAATCTTTTCGATCAGGCGCGACTTCTGAACCTGATAGGGAATCTCGGTGACGACGATCTGGTAACCGCCCCGGCCGAGATCCTCCTGGGCCCAGCGGGCGCGGACACGAAAACCGCCACGGCCGGTGCGGTAGGATTCGGCCATGCTTTCGCGGCTTTCGACGATCACCCCACCGGTCGGAAAGTCTGGCCCCTCGATGCCGCCCTTCTGCGGATTGGCCGGATCGTAAAGCAGATCTTCGACGGTCGCTTGCGGATGGCGGATGAGGTGCAGCGCCGCGTCGCACAGTTCATGCGCGTTGTGCGGCGGGATCGAGGTCGCCATGCCGACCGCGATGCCGGTTGCGCCGTTTGCGAGCAGGTTCGGGAAGGCCCCAGGGAGCACGGTCGGCTCCTGGTCTTCCTCGTTGTAGGTGGGGCGGAAATCCACCGCGTCCTGGTCGATCCCGTCGAGAAGGAGCGAACAGACGTCCGTCATCTTCGCTTCGGTGTATCGCATCGCCGCGGCGTTATCGCCATCGATGTTGCCGAAGTTGCCCTGGCCGTCGACGAGCGGGTAGCGGATTGCAAATTCCTGGGACAGGCGCACAAGCGCGTCGTAGATCGAGGCGTCGCCGTGCGGGTGGAACTTACCCATGACGTCGCCGACGATGCGGGCGCATTTCTTGAACGACGAGTTGGGTCTGAGGCCCATTTCGCTCATCGCATGCACGATACGGCGATGCACGGGCTTCAACCCGTCGCGGACGTCCGGAAGCGCGCGGTGCATGATGGTCGACAAGGCATAGGCAAGATAACGCTCTTCCAGCGCCGCCTTGAGGTCAACCGGCTGAATATTGTCGTCCCCGCCTGACGGGGGATTAAGGCTTTGTCCCATGGGACCTTGCTAGCGCAACAAACCCGGAACAGCAAGGTTTTCAGGGGATGCGATTGTGGAGAACCCCTTACCCGCCAACAGTTGGCGCGTGAAGCGATCCGCTTGCTCCGGCGCAATGTTCGTGTAACGGTCGGACGGCTATGCGTCGGAGGCGAGCGCTTGGTAACATCCCGGAAAGCATGCCCGACCAGGAACATGTGCGGTTTGGCCAAGCGAATATAATTTCGCCCTGTTTCGTAATAGCTTCGGCTGTAGTTGATTTGGACGATTTGTGAGGGGGATTGCAAGACACGAACTGGCCGCCGAAAACTTCCGGATGTTGCCGTTCGCTCCCAGTTGACGCCCTCTGCGGAGACAAACCAGATTAGCCACGCCTCATCTTCGAAACAGTTACACAATCAAAGATTTTACGAAGGAACTCGACAATGATGCACACGCGCAAGATCCGCCTGATGATGGCGAGCGCCGCGCTCCTCACGCTTACCAGCCCGGCCTTCGCACTCGACGGCGCGGACCTGATGAAGAAGCTCGACGCGGCAACGAACGCGAACGGCACCTCCATCACCTATGACAAGGCCGAAGTGGACGGCGACAAGGTGACGGTGACCGGCGTGCAGCTGAAGTTCGCCAGCCAGCCGGGCGAACCGACGAGCGTGAAGATCGGTGATCTGACCTTCGAAGGTGTCGAGGAAACCGAAGGTGGCGGCTACTACGCCGAAACCGTGTCGTTCCCTGACGTCAATGTCAGCCAGGACGAGGGAAGCATTTCGGTCAAGGACATCCTGCTTTCCGGCCTGACGATCCCCGCCAATGCCAACGGTGGAACGATCAACGACATTCTTCTCTACGAAAGCGCCAGCACCGGCCCGATCGCTCTCAACGCCAAGGGCAAGGAAGTCTTCTCGCTCGAAAGCACCGAAGCGAACCTGGCACGCCAGGAAAATGACGCCGGCTTCGACTTCGACGCGACCGCCTCCGGCATCAAGGCCGACCTGTCGACCGTCGAGGACGCCAAGACCAAGGAGGCGATCGAAAAGCTCGGCCTCACCACGATCGACGGCGCCTTGACGATGAAAGGCAGCTGGGAGGTCGAAAGCGGCAATGTCGCACTCGAAGAATATGCCCTCGACTTCAAGAACGTCGGCCGGCTGAACTTTGCCCTGGACATTTCCGGCTACACGCTTGCCTTCGTGAAATCCATGCAGGAAGCGATGAAGGCCGCCGAGGCCAATCCGAACAAGGAAGAGGCGAACCAAGCCATGGGCCTTGCCATGATGGGCCTGATGCAGCAGCTGACCTTCAACAGCGCCGAAGTCCGCTTCGACGATGCCTCGATCACCAAGAAGGCGCTGGACTATGCCGGTTCGCAGCAGGGCGTTTCGGGTGAGCAGATGGCTCAGTCGCTGAAGGGCCTGGTGCCGATCATGATGGCGCAGCTCAATGTGCCAGAACTGCAGAACCAGGTGTCGGCCGCCGTCAACGCCTATCTCGATGGACCGAAGAGCCTGACGATCAGCGCGGCACCGGAAAAGCCGGTTCCGTTCCCGATGATCATGGGCGCTGCCATGGGCGCACCGAACACCATTCCGTCGGTGCTCGGCGTCAAGGTGACCGCGAACGACTGATCGCTCCGCTTGCTCCGCCCGGAGCAACCGACCTTACCACGAGCTTTGCGCGCCCACCGGGCGCGCAAACTTTAGCGGCTCAGCCTACCTGATTTGCCGTAGCCCACAGGACCTCTGGTCCAGCTTCATTCAGTAGATCTGTATTTTGCACCCGCCGGCCCTCCACAGGACAAGGGCTGTTTCTACTTGCGGCCATGCGAACGGTCGGCACCGTACGTCTTGAAGACGCGCGCTTCGGTTGCAGTGGCCGTTACTCTCTCCGAACGTCGTTCATGGCGCCAAGAAAATTTCACCGCCGGGCGATAGCGTTTTTCATCAAAATCGTGCATGCCACACTCAGGCGGCCGAGAATTCGACGTTCCGTGAACTTGAGAGCGTTTCAGCCTCGACGGGCAATTCTCGGACTCTGTGTAAGAATTACAAATATACGCCTGAATATCATCTTCACGTTACGACAGATCGGACGTAAATGCTCGCCTGGCTCCAGCAATCTGTAAACTTCAGGGAAGAATTGCTGGAGGGAAAGTTTGCTCCCGTCCGTGCCGATTACTACTCGGGTCCGCCAGGTAAGCCGCTACGGCTCCTGCTTCAGGCGCGGACGGATTTCCTGTCGATCTGGCGCGCCAGCGACTATACCGAAACGGTGTCGCAGGTCCGGATTCTCGGCCGGCAGATCATCGTCGTCAACTCGCCCGATCTGATCCGACAGGTGGTCGTCAAGCGACATGAGAACTTCGAACGCAAGAGCCCGCAGATGCGCCGGGCGCTCGAGTTTCTGCTCGGCGACGGGTTGTTCATCTCGGATGGAGACACCTGGAAGCAGCGCCGGCCGCTGGTGGCCGACATCGTCCACGCCAAGAGAGTGCCGTCCTTCGGTCCTGTCATGGAGAAGACGACCAGCGAACTGGTCGAGCGCTGGAACCAGATGCCCGACGGTGCCGAGGTCAACGCCCTGCACGAAATGGCGGGCCTGACCGCCGAGATCATCGCACGCAGCGTCTTCGGCAACCAACTCGGAGACGACAGTGCGGCCGCCGTGACCGAGGGCTTCACCAGCTACCAGTCGCTGGTCGATTCCATCAACATCGGCTATTTCCTCGGCTTCGACGACGGCTTGCCCGTCCTGCGCACACCGAGCCTGCGCCGCTCGGTCAAGCGCATCCATGGGACCATCGACAAGGTGGTGGAGGATCACCTTGCCGGGCGCGGCGATCACAATTCGATGGTCGAACTGCTCATCCGGCGGCAGCAGCGAAATCCGGAGCTGAAGCTCGACCTTGTCGCCTTGCGCAACGAGGCCGCGACCATCTTCATGGCCGGTCACGAGACGACGGCAGCCACACTTACCTGGACCTGGTATCTGCTTTCGAAAGCAGGCTGGATCGAGAAGGCCGTGCACGACGAGATCGCCAGGGTCTGCGGCGACCGGACGCCGACGATCGACGACGTGCCGCGGCTCGAATGGTGCCGGGCCGTCATTGAAGAAACGCTTCGCCTTTACCCGCCGGTTCCGATCCTGGCGCGACAGACGCGCGAGGCGGACATGATCGGCGACGTTGCCGCCGAGCCGGGCTCGCTCGTCCTGATCGTGCCATGGCTCTTGCACCGCACGGAAAGTCTGTTCGAAGACCCACACCACTTCCATCCGGAGCGGTTCACCGAAGGCCGTCGCCCGACGCCCTACAGCTTCATTCCCTTCGCCAGCGGCCCCCGCGTCTGCCCGGGCCTGCATTTCGGCCTGACGGAAGCGATCCTCTGCCTGGCGATCATCGCTCAGCGCTACCGGGTTCGCCTGCGCGAACGCCACGCGGTCGAGCCGATCTGCCGGCTGACCCTCAGACCGAAGGGCGGGCTTCCGGTCACTTTACACAGGCGAGAAGGCACGTCGCATGGCGCCGGATAATCCTGGCGTCAGGGGACCGATTGCCAAGCGCAAGGCCTGGACTTTCGCTGAGGAGCAACCGCCGCGTCTTGGGGACGCATTGGCAGGCGGTGACCGGTCCCGGGCCTTCCGGCGCTATTGGATTACCGACAATCTGTGGAACCTTGCCAATCTCACTGCCCATTTCGGCATGAAGCTTCTGCCGATGGATGCATGCTCACGCCTGGGGGCCGCACTCGGCCTTTTCGTGGTGCCGCGCTTTCACAAGATCGCCACGCAGCGCGCCCGGGATACGATCAAACATCTGCGTCCGGACCTGAGCCCCGAGGAACAGGAAGCCTTGTTCCTCGAAAACTGCCAGGCCCAGGGACGGCTGATGACAGAATTTTCCGTCATCAACAGGTTGCAGCGGCATGGCGAGAGGTTGCGGACCGATGGCCTTGCTCCGATCCGCGACGTGGCGAAAGACGGCCCCGTCGTCCTCGTCGGGCTTCATCTCGGAAATTGGGAAGTTGGGACGATCGCGTTCCGCAGTCTCGGTCTCCAGCCTCATGCCTTCTACGTACCACCCAAGAGCCGTGCCAAAGCATGGATCGCCGAGCGCGTCCGCAGCAAGGCCGGATTGCGGTTTCTGCCGCCGGGCATGGAAGGAATCCGACCGGCGATCAAGATCCTGAAGAGCGGCGGCGTCGTCAGTATGTTCTGCGACGAAGGCTTTGGCGGCATCATCCGCGGACCGTTCTTCGATCGCAAACCTCATCAGGAAGGCAATCTCGCGCTTGCCATCCGCCTGGCGCGCATGACGGGTGCCACGATCTGCCCCTGGTACGGCTTGCGCACCGACGGTTTCCGTTTCGAATGCCAGGCGCTGGAGCCCCTCCGGCTTCCGGCTTCCGATGAGCCGAATGCACGCCTCGTGAAAGATATGCTGCTGTTGAACGATGCGATCGAGCCCGTCGTTCGCGCGCATCTCGACCAATGGTATTTCCTGGACAACGCGCTTCGGCCGGAATGACGCCTCATGGTTTTCCGCCCACTTGGCTTCCATGATATGATCAGCGCTTGATGCCTTCAGACCCCGGCCTATTTACATTGGGCGGGGATCCGAGGTCCCCGCATTCCTGACCGATAAAACGGAAGGAGGAGCCCATGGGACTGAAGCATGCGGATATCACCGCTATCCTTGGCCCGGTCGACGAGACACTGATGGCCGAGTTGCTGGCGACGGGGGCCACGGCCGGCGAACTCGCCGAGGCCATTGCTTGGGTCAACAACGACGAGGCGCTGATCGGCGAAGGCCGCCACTTGCCGGCTGGCCGGGTTGCGGCGTTGATCGATATCCTGACGCCGGACAATGACGAGGAACGGGACTTCGCGACCTAGCCGATCAGGCGGCGAGGCTGCGCTAGTGATTTTTGATTGCATGCAAGGTTGCCCCCGCGCGGCGGGCGGCGGGAGCATCAGGCCACGTGTTTTGTGTTGAGGGAGGTCAACGATGGCAGCCAAGGAAGTCAAGTTCAGTAGCGATGCCCGCGACCGTATGCTGCGTGGCGTCGATATCCTCGCCGATGCCGTGAAAGTGACGCTCGGCCCGAAGGGGCGGAACGTGGTGATCGACAAGGCCTTCGGTGCGCCGCGCGTCACCAAGGATGGCGTCTCGGTTGCCAAGGAGATCGAGCTCGAAGACAAGTTCGAGAACATGGGGGCGCAGATGCTGCGCATGGTGGCGTCACGCACCAGCGATGTTGCCGGCGACGGAACGACGACGGCCACGGTGCTTGCTCAAGCGATAGTCCGGGAAGGCGTCAAGGCAATCGCCTCGGGTATGAACCCGATGGACCTCAAGCGCGGCATCGACCTCGCCGTCGAGGCGATCGTGGCACAACTGAAGATCCATGCCCGCAAGATTTCCAACAACGAGGAAATCGCCCAAGTCGGCACGATCTCCGCCAACGGCGACAAGGAAATCGGCAACTATCTGGCACAGGCGATGGAGCGCGTCGGCAACGAGGGTGTGATCACCGTCGAGGAGGCCAAGACCGCCGAGATCGAACTTGAGATCGTCGAGGGCATGCAGTTCGACCGCGGCTATCTCTCCCCCTATTTCATTACCGACCAGGAGAAGATGCGCGTCGAATTTGAGGACCCGTACATTCTCATCCACGAGAAGAAACTCTCCAACCTCCAGGCCATGATCCCGATTCTCGAATCGGTCATCCAGGCGAGCCGTCCCTTGCTGATCATCGCCGAGGATGTGGAGGGCGAAGCGCTTGCCACGCTCGTCGTCAACAAGCTGCGCGGCGGTCTCAAGATCGCAGCCGTCAAGGCCCCCGGGTTTGGAGATCGGCGCAAGGCCATCCTCGAGGACATCGCCATCCTGACGGGCGGCACGGTCATTTCCGAGGATCTCGGCATCAAGCTTGAAAACGTGACGCTCGACACGCTCGGGCACGCCAAGCGGGTGATGGTCGAGAAGGAAAACACCACGATCGTCGATGGCGCCGGAACGAAGGCGGATATCGGCGGACGTGTCAGCCAGATCAAGGCACAGATCGAGGAAACGACCTCCGACTATGATCGGGAAAAGCTGCAGGAACGGCTCGCCAAACTCGCCGGCGGCGTTGCGGTGATCCGGGTTGGCGGCTCGACCGAAGTCGAAGTGAAGGAAAAGAAGGACCGGGTCGACGATGCCCTGCATGCGACGCGAGCCGCGGTAGAGGAAGGCATTCTGCCCGGCGGCGGCGTCGCGCTGCTGAGGGTCGTCCACGCGCTCGACGGGCTCAAGGCCGCCAATGACGATCAGCGCGTCGGCATCGAGATCGTTCGGCGGGCGCTCGAGGCGCCGGCGCGCCAGATCGCCGAGAATGCTGGCGCTGAAGGTTCGGTGATCGTTGGAAAGCTGCGGGAGAACAGTGACTTTGCCCACGGCTGGAACGCCCAGACCGGAGAGTACGGCGATCTGTTCCGCATGGGTGTCATCGACCCCGCAAAGGTCGTGCGCGCGGCGCTGCAGGATGCGGCTTCCGTCGCCGGCCTGCTGGTGACGACCGAGGCCATGATCGCCGAAAAACCGAAAAAGAACGGACCGACGCCTCCGTCTGGTGCTGGAATGGACTTCTGACGGCCGCCAGACGCTCATTCTCGCATGGCGAACGCGACCGTCGAGGGCTTGGGGCCAATTCAGCCGCGCCGTTCTACGGCAAGCACTGAACCCAGATCACAGGCAGACCATGAAAAAAGCCCGGCGAAACGATCGCCGGGCTTTCGTTTTTGACAGGTCTCTTCGACCTCAATCCTTCTTCTGCGGGATCGGGCGAAGCGCCAGTTCACGCAGCTGGGCCGGCGTCGCCTCGGACGGCGCCCCCATCAGGAGGTCGACCGCCTGCTGGTTCATCGGGAAGATCGAAATCTCGCGCAGGTTCTTCGCGCCGACGAGCAGCATGACGACGCGGTCGATGCCGAATGCCATGCCGCCATGCGGAGGCGCGCCGTACTGGAACGCACGGTAGAGGCCGCCGAACTGCTCTTCGACTTCCTGCTGCGACTTGCCGGTCAGCTCGAAGGCCTTGACCATGACTTCCGGGAGCTGGTTACGGATCGAGCCGGAGGCGATCTCGAAGCCGTTGCAGACCATGTCGTACTGGTAGGCCTTGAGCGACAGCGGATCTTCGGTGTTCAGCGCCTCGAGGCCACCCTGCGGCATCGAGAAGGGGTTGTGGGCGAAATCGATCTTCTTTTCGTCTTCCAGCCATTCGTAGAACGGGAAGTCGACGATCCAGCAGAATTCAAAGCGGTCACGGTCGACGAGGTTCAGCTCCTCGCCGGCGCGTGTGCGGGCTTCGCCAGCAAACTTGTAGAACTTCGAAGGGTCGCCGGCGACGAAGAAGCAGGCGTCGCCGTCATCGAGGCCAAGCTGGGTGCGGATCGCATCGGTGCGTTCCTCGCCGATGTTCTTGGCAAGCGGACCGGCGCCTTCGAGCTTTTCGCCTTCCTTGCGCCAGAAGATGTAGCCGAGGCCCGGCTGGCCCTGGCTCTGGGCCCAGGCGTTCATGCGGTCGCAGAAGGCGCGCGAGCCACCGGTCTTGGCCGGGATCGCCCAGACTTCAACCTTCGGGTTCGAGGCGATCATGTTCGCGAAAACCTTGAAGCCGGAGCCGGCGAAGTGCTCGGTAACCGCCTGCATCTCGATCGGGTTGCGCAGATCCGGCTTGTCGGAGCCGTATTTGCGGATCGCCGTGTCATAGGGGATGCGCGGGAACTTTTCCGTCACCGGCTTGCCATCGGCAAACTCGACGAAGATCTCGCGGATGACCGGCTCCATCGTCGACCACACGTCTTCCTGCTCGACGAAGCTCATTTCCAGGTCGAGTTGGTAGAACTCGCCCGGCAGGCGGTCGGCGCGCGGGTCTTCGTCGCGGAAGCACGGCGCGATCTGGAAGTAACGGTCGAAGCCGGCAACCATCAAGAGCTGCTTGTACTGCTGCGGCGCCTGCGGCAGGGCATAGAAGTTGCCGGGGTGGATACGCGACGGAACCAGGAAGTCGCGTGCGCCTTCCGGTGACGATGCGGTCAGGATCGGGGTCGTGTATTCGGTAAAGCCGACTTCGCCCATGTGGCGGCGCATCGACGAGATGATCTGGGTGCGCTTGACGATGTTCTTGTGCAGCGTGTCGCGGCGCAGGTCGAGGAAGCGGTACTTGAGACGCACGTCTTCCGGATAGTCGGGCTCGCCGAAGACCGGCAGCGGCAGTTCCTTGGCAGCCGAGAGTACCTCGATCTCCTGCGCGTAGAGCTCGATTTCGCCGGTCGGCATGCCTTTGTTGACGGTGTCGTCGGTGCGAGCCTTGACGCGGCCGTCGATGCGGATGACCCACTCGCCGCGAACGGTTTCAGCCGACTTGAAGGCCGGGCTGTCCGGATCGGCGACGACCTGGGTGATGCCGTAGTGGTCGCGCAGGTCGATGAAGAGCACGCCGCCATGGTCACGGACACGGTGGACCCAGCCCGAAAGGCGAACGGTGGAGCCGACGTCCGACTTGCGGAGGGCGGCACAGGTGTGGCTGCGGTAACGATGCATCGTTTTATCCCGGAATTGCGAAAGAGCCGCGCAGGCTCGTGGGACACGGCGCGCGGCACATGGTCAAAATCGGGCGGAAAAGCGCATGATGCGCCGGCTTTGTCAAGCCGCGCGACCGCCGCCGCCCCAGATGGAGATGCGTTCTAAACCAAGGAAACGGCCAGTCCAAGACCGCTTGAGACAGAAGCAGGCCGAAATGCCGCGAAAAGAACGGCAATCGTCACAATTCGGGGCTGTCCGGCCACGGAATGCGGGGCTACACATTGGAAGGCCTCACAATGATCCCCCGAGTCGCGGCCGCTTTCCCGGATGTCGCCTGCCCCATGTCTCAGATTCGCCCGCTCATCCCCCTCCTCGTCACCGCAGGCATCCTCATCGGCGGCAATGGCCTGCAGGGCACCTTCATCTCGCTTCGTGCGTTGGAGGAAGGTTTCTCGACATCCCTGATCGGCGTCGTCGGGGCCGGCTACAATATCGGTTTCGCGCTCGGCTGCGTCTATGTCACCCGCATGCTGCGCGCCATCGGCCACATCCGCACGTTCTCGGCCATGGCGGCAATTGCCTCCGCCGCGGCCATTTCGATGATACTCGTCATCAACCCGCTGATGTGGTTTCTGATGCGGCTGCTTGCCGGCATCTGCTTCGCCTGCCTGTTTGCGACCGTCGAAAGCTGGCTGAACGCCAGCGTCACCAACGCCAACCGGGCGCGTACGCTTTCCGTCTATCGCCTCGTCGACCTTGGATCGGTGACGGCGGCGCAATATGTCATCCCCGGCATCGGCCTCGAGGGCTTCGAACTCTTCGCCATCATCTCCATGGCACTGACACTGTCGCTCGTGCCGATCTCTTTTGCCGACCGGTCGAGCCCGGTGGCACCGGAAGCGATCCGGTTCGACGTCAAGGCGCTCTGGAACATTTCGCCACTCGCGACCGTCGGCTGCATCGTCGTCGGCCTCACCAACGCCGCCTTCCGCTCGCTCGGGCCCATCTACGCCCAGGGCATCGGCCTTTCCGTGACGGCGATCGCCACCTTCATGAGCGCCGGCATCATCGGCGGCGTCGTGTTGCAATATCCGCTCGGCCATTATTCCGACCGGATCGACCGCCGGCTGATCATCCTGATCGCCACTTTCGGCTCGCTGCTCGCCGGCCTGTTCCTGGCCTTCGGCGCCGGCAACGACGAATGGCTGAACTTTGCCGGCATCTTCCTCTTCGGCGCTTTTGCCATGCCGCTCTATTCGCTCTGCTCGGCGCATGCCAACGACCACGCAGCCGAGGGGCAGCATGCGCTGGTATCTGCCGGCATGCTGTTCTTCTGGTCGCTCGGCGCGATCATCGGGCCTCTTTTTGCGTCCTTCCTGCTCGACATCTTCGGGCCGCAGGCGCTCTTCATCTACACGGCGGCGATCCTCTTCCTGTTCATGCTCTACACCCTGCAGCGCATGACGGCGCGCGGGCCAGTGCCCGCCGGAGAGCGTGCGATGCCGTTCCGCAACCTTTTGCGCACCTCGTCCTTCTTCAACAAGCTCGCCGCCGGCAACAACCACAAGCGCAAGGATGGCTGAGCCTGCGGCAAGATGCGCGCAGTTCGGATTATTGCTGAACTCCACAATCAGGTTTAGAACCGGCAGCAACCTGAACAGCAGCCGAGATTGCCGAAATGCCCGTCATCAGCCGCCGTACTTTTCTTCAAGGCTCCGCTGCTCTGGGAGGTGCCTTTGCGCTCGGGGCGGGCATGGCGGCACGCGCCGGGGCCGCGCCGGATCCGCAGACCCTGACGGCACGTCTCACCGAGGCGCAGATCGCCAGGGATGGCGTGACGCCGAAGGTGATGACCTACGGTTTGGGCGAGGCTGAGAACAGCGGCGTGCCGCCGGTCCTGCGCATGCGCAAGGGTGAGCCTTACGCCGCGCGTCTCATCAACCGGCTCGACGAGCCGACGACGGTGCACTGGCACGGCGTTCGCATCGCCAACGCCATGGATGGCGTTCCCGAGCTGACGCAGCCCTATGTCTATCCGGGCGACCACTTCGACTATCTCTTCACGCCGCCGGACGCCGGCACCTTCTGGTACCATCCGCACTGCAACACGCTGACCCAGATGGGCAGCGGGCTCACCGGCGTGATCGTCGTCGAGAACCCCGAGGATCCGGTCTTCGATGCCGAGATCGTGCTCAACCTCCGCGACTGGCGGCTTGGCACGGGCGGCGCCTTCATCGATCCGTTCAAGCCGCGCGATGCCGCGCGCGGCGGCACCTATGGCACGGTGCGCACCGCCAACTGGCAGCAGGAACCGACTTACGACGCACCGGCCGGCGGGCTCATTCGCGTGCGCATCGCCGCGACCGACGTTACCCGCATCTACACGATCGGCCTCGATGGCGCTGAGGCGATGGTGATCGCGCTCGACGGCAACCCGGTCGACAAACCCTTTTCCCTCGATCGCTACGACTTCGGGCCAGGCCAGCGTGTCGACCTGGCGTTGCGCATGCCCGATGGCGAGGGCCAGACCGTTTCCCTCGGCAATTTCCGCGGATCGCATCCCTGGACCATCGCACGCTTCCGGGCGATCGGCGCGTCGCTGAAACGCGACCTTAGGGATGTCGCCCCCCTGCCCGCCAACCCGATCGCCGAGGCGGATCTCTCCGTCGCGACCCGTGTGCCGATCGAGCTGACGGCGACGGCCGAGCACAAGGCGGCGCCTTCGATCTGCGGCTCTCTCGGCTATACGTTCTGGGCGATCAACAAGGTGCCGTGGCCAGGCGACACGCCGGACCCGATCGCGCCGATCGAGGAGATGAAACTCGGCAAGAGCTATGTTCTTGAGGTCGCCAACCGGACGCCGCACGCGCATCCGATCCATCTGCACGGCCTGAGCTTCCGCATCCTCAATTCCAACAAGCGGACTTTCCTGCCGCCGCCGACCGATACGATCCTGCTTTTGCCCGACGAACAGGCGGAAGTGGCGCTAGTAGCGGACAATCCGGGCGACTGGGTCATCCATTGCCACATCATCGAGCATCAGAAGACCGGCATGACGGGTTATTTCAAGATCGTCTGAGAATTTCGATTGTGACAGATGCCGCGAAGAGCTACACGAAAATCTAAGCCGCATTTTTGCCACAGTGATTTAAATCTGATGATTGAAACAACCACAGACCTTGAGGCCGCCTGCGAGCAGCTGGCCCGTTCAAATTATATTACGATTGACACCGAATTCCTGCGCGAGACGACCTTCTGGCCGGAGCTCTGCCTGATCCAGATGGCAAGTCCGGATCTCGCCGTCATTGTCGACCCGATGGCCAAAGGCATCGACCTTTCGCCCTTCTTCGCGCTGATGGCCAATCCTGAAGTCATCAAGGTATTCCATGCCGCGCGTCAGGACATCGAGATCATCTTCCATCTCGGCAACCTCATTCCGCACCCGATCTTCGACACACAGGTCGCGGCCATGGTTTGCGGCTTCGGCGATAGCGTCTCCTATGACCAGCTCGTCAACCGCGTGACTGGCACGCAGATCGACAAGTCCTCACGCTTTACCGACTGGAGCCGCCGGCCGCTGACCGACAAGCAGCTCGACTATGCGCTCGCCGACGTCACGCATCTGCGCGACATCTACAAGTACCTGGCCGCAGAGCTGGAACGCGAGGGGCGCTCGTTGTGGCTGACTGAAGAGATGGCGATCCTTGAGGCACGCGACACCTATGACCTGCATCCGGACGACGCCTGGCAGCGTCTCAAGATGCGCGTCAAGAAACCGATCGAACTCGCCGTCCTCAAGACCGTCGCTGCCTGGCGCGAACGCGAGGCGCGCGCCCGCAACGTACCGCGCGGCCGCATCCTGAAAGACGACGCCATCTACGAGATTGCCCAGCAGCAGCCGAAGGACGCGGAAGCCCTGGGACGGCTTAGGACCGTTCCCAAGGGCTGGGAACGGTCCAGCGCCGGAACTGCGGTCATCGAGGCGGTCAACGAGGCGCTCGCGATCCCGAAGACCGATCTGCCGAAGCTACCGCGCCAAAACCATACGCCGGAAGGCGCCGCTGCCGCAGGCGAAATGCTCAAGGTTCTTTTGAAGCTCATCGCCGAAAAGCAGGGCGTGGCCGCGAAGATCATCGCCAACAGCGACGATCTCGACAGGATCGCCGCCGAAGGCGAGAAGGCCGATGTCGGCGCACTCAAGGGCTGGCGGCGCGAACTCTTCGGTGAAACCGCGCTGAAGCTCATCAACGGCGAAGTGGCTCTTCGTTTCGTCGACAAGAAGATCGAGACGGTGGAGCTCGGCAGCTAGATCACCTTTGCGACAGGTGGCAAATGGTATCGGGCGGAGTCAAGTTTCCGCCCGAATCCGGCTCTAGCTGAAAGCCGGGCGGAACAGAATCACCATCGTCTCGAACGAAGGTGACTACTGCATGTTTCCTTTAATCGTACCCGATTAAAGGGCAAAAACATGCAGAAATTCAAAGTGCTACAGCGACCCTTGCGCGTCTGATAAGACGCGCGCCGCTGTTGGCGTGGCAGAGCGGCAACGTTGCGTGCCGACTGACACGTATGCCGCTTCTTCCGTACCGGGGCTTCCTATGCGTTGGCGCTTCTCCACTTTCGAAGGACTTCTGCTGCTGCTCGTCATCGCGGGCGCAGGGGCAGTTTACGCATGGGTTTTCTATGGAAAGGGCGCCCTGATCGGCGCCACCTACGCGCTCTTTATGTGCCTGCCGATCATTGCCTTCGAGAGACGCATCATCTTCCGGCGCCTCAATCGGCGGATCCACGCCTTCTCGACGCCCGTCTTCTTTGTCGCCTCGCTTGCGATCTACTTCGTGCTTCTCGACGTCGGCTACGCGGCGGCCGGCCTGATCATGCAGACAAGCGGCGTTATGGACGACAACTGGATGGAGGCGATGACGCCATCCAAGACGGTCCTGCTCTTCGCATTGGGCATCTCGGGTTCGCTCGTCTTCATCCTCCGGGTTCGCGAGCTTTTAGGCCGCGATGTCTTTCTGAGCCTGCTGACGGGCCGTTACCGCAATCCGGTTCAGGAAGAGCGCGTCTTCCTGTTCGTCGACCTCGCCGGCTCGACCAGCTACGCCGAGAAACACGGCGACCTCAGGATGCAGGAATATCTCGGCCGGCTGTTCGCGACGATTGCCGACCCTGTGCTGCGCTATCGGGGGTCGATAGACGACTATGTGGGCGACGCTGCCGTCATCACCTGGCCCTTCGACCGCGCCACCAACAATGCGGCCTGCATTCATTGCGTCTTCGACATTCTGGAAATTATTGATGTGGAGGCGCACCGCTGGCAGAAGGAATTCGGCGAGGTCCCGCGCCTGCGCGCTGCCCTTCATGGCGGCACCATCGTCGCTGCCGAAATCGGCCTCGACAGGCACAAGATCACCTATTTCGGCGATACGGTGAACACCACCGCCCGGCTGGAAGGCTTTTGCAAGACACTCGGCCACCAGGTGCTGATCTCCACCGACCTCGCCCGCAAGATGCGTCTGCCGCACTATGTCCGGGTCGAGGATCTCGGCGAGCACGCGATCAAGGGCCGCGGTCAAAAGCTCGGCGTTCTGGCACTGCGTGTCGGAGGCTCAACGCCTGCCCTTGCGCCCAGTGCGGCGGAATAGTCACGGTCGGGCTGTAGCCGCTTCAGCCGTGCAGTTTTGCGCCCTTGGTAATCTTGTCGACCAGCTTCTTGTCCGCATGGATGGCGATGCCGGCGACCGCGGCATCGTCCGGTCTGGTTTCCGCGAAAACCGCGCGATTGGCATTGTCGTGGCCGGTGGCGAACATGCCGTCGACATAGATCGAGGCTCGTATTTCTCTTTCGATCGCACGTCGTTGAATGTTGCCGAGTGTCTTCCCATCTGCAGCGAGCACGATGATCGGCTGGACACTCAGGGCGTTGTAGACGTTGCCGGCGCCGTCGCGATAGTCTTCACCGATGATATCGGGCTTCTGCCCGGCAATACCGGTGGCGAGGAAGGCGGTGACGTTCAGCTTCTGCCAGGTTGCCAGGTCTTCGCGCAATACGATCGCAAATTTGGTATCGAACATGACGGTCATCTCCATTTCAGCCCGACAGGGCGTGCCGGAAGACGCATTATCGGAGGGTGCTGCCGTCGATCTTGAACGATTGTGCGGGACTCAAGGTGACGGTATCCGGGTCGCTCCCGCCGTCGATGGCATCGAGCGCATAGAAGCGCGCCTGCATGGGAAATTCTTTGAGCCGCACCGCCACGACACCTATGCGATCGGCGTGACGCTGGGCGGCATCCAGACATTCCAGTACCGCGGCGAAAGCCGCTTCAGCAAACCCGGGAGCATCATCATCCTCCACCCGGACGAGATCCACGATGGCGGCGCGGGAACGGAGATCGGGCTGCGCTATCGGATGATGTATCTGCAGCCGGAACGCTTGCTAGCCGCGCTCGGAGAAACGGGGCGCGCCCTGCCCTTCGTCGCAGCACCTGTCGTGGGTGACGAGGCCCTGCGGCAGGCGGTCGGAGAAGCCGTGATGGACCTCGACAATGGCATCGACGAGCTGGCGCTTGACGACATCCTCGTTCGGATCGCGGAGGGCCTCTACCGGCATGCCGGCGCCAAGGACATCAAGCCCGGAAAGGCCGACAAGCACGCCGTTCTGGAGGCAACCGAATACCTTCGCGCCAATCTCGAGCGGCCCGTGGGTTCCCAGGAACTCGAGGCCGTCAGCGGGCTCGATCGCTTCACGCTGGCGAGGCAGTTCCGCAAAGTTCTCGGCACAAGCCCGCATCGCTACCTCCTGATGCGCCGGCTGGAGCGCGCCCGGCAGATGATTGCCAGGGGAGAAAGTCTTGCAGGTGCTGCGCTCGAAACCGGCTTTGCCGACCAGGCGCATTTCACCCGCCATTTCAAGCGCGCCTATGGCATAACACCAGGACGCTGGGCGAGCCTCGCCGTCGCCGGCTGAGCCTGTCACCAAAGCTTCATCGGTCTGTCAGACAAGCATCACCCCTTCGTCATCTAAGCCGCCTATCGGGTTGCGGTCTACAGCGCCGCGCGTCTTATCAGACGCGTAAAGGTCGCTGTAGTACTTCGAATTGCTGCATGTCTTTGTCCTTAAATCGAGGGCGATTTAAGGAGGCATGCAGGAGGCTCCAACCCATGGTGACTTTTATGACGAAAACGCTTCTCGCCACCGCGGCGCTCTCACTTTTGATGACGATGGCCGCCTCGGCCGAGGAAAAGTCCTTCACCGCAACGCTGAAGGGTCACGCGATCCTGCCGGCGAACACGATCATCGCCGCTCCCTCGGATGCACCCGATTACCTGAAGACCTCCGGCAAGTTCACCTCCGCGGACCGCAAGCGCGCAGAAGCGCTCGGCACCGTGCCGGGCAAGGACGGCGTTCGCCCGACCGGGCTTTCGCTGCCCTTCAACGGCCAGCCGATGCAAGGCTTTTCCGGCATCAAGGCGATGGAGGACGGTACGTTCTGGAGCCTCTCCGACAATGGCTTCGGCAACAAGCTGAACTCCACCGACGCCATGCTGATGCTGCATCACGTCAAGATGGACTGGGATGGGGGCAAGGTCGAAGCGCTGAAGACCCTCTTCCTCACCGACCCGGACAAGAAGGCACCCCTCCCGATCGTCATGGAAGGTTCTGACAAGCGCTATCTCACCGGGGCGGATTTCGACGTCGAATCGATCCAGCCGGTCGCCGACGGCTTCTGGGTTGGCGAAGAATTCGGACCCTACATCCTCAAGTTCGATCTCGACGGCAAGCTGACGGACGTGGTTGCGACGACGGTCGATGGCAAGCCGGTCCTGTCGCCCGACAATCCGACGCTGACGCTGCAGGCCGACCCGTCGAAGAAGACGCCCGCTTTCAACCTGAAGCGCTCCGGCGGCTATGAAGGCATGGCCCTTTCCAAGGATGGCAGCAAGCTCTATGGCCTGCTCGAAGGCCCCCTCTGGACGGACGGCGAAACGGTCGAGCAGGCCGATGGTCGCCCGGCGCTGCGCATCATCGAACTCGATGTCGCGAGCAAGGCCTGGACCGGTCGCAGCTGGCTCTATCCGCTGGCTGAAGGCGGCGAGGCGATCGGCGACTTCAACATGCTCGACGACAAGACCGCGCTGGTGATCGAACGCGACAACGGCGCCGGCACGGTCGACAAGGCGTGTGCCGACCCGAAGGACCCGAAGCCGGACTGCTTCGCCACCGGCTCCAAGGTCAAGCGCATCTACAAGATCGCCTTCGATGACAGCAATGTCGGCAAGGCCGTCCGCAAGATCGGGTACATCGACCTGCTCAAAATCGCCGACCCGGATAACAAGAAGCGCCAGGGCGGCGGCGAAGGCTTCTACGACATGCCCTTCGTCACCATCGAGAACGTCGACCGCGTCAATGAGACCCACATCATCGTCGGCAACGACAACAACCTGCCGTTCTCGGCCGGTCGCGCGCTCGACAAGGCCGATGACAATGAATTCGTGCTGCTCGAAGTCGGCGATTTCCTGAAGGCCGAATAATCAAAAAGGGCGCGCCAGCCCAGGTTGGCGCGCCCTTTCCGCAAGAAACAAGATTTTCCTCAGCCTCAGCTTTCGAAGTGGAAAGCGAGCCTCTTGCCGGTGAGCTTGCCGAGTTGCTGCAGGCGCCCATCCAGCCGCTCGCCGGCAAACTCCGAATAGGCGGCCGGAACGACGATCTCGAGATCCACGTCCGGCTGGGACGATTTGCGGAACGTCAGGTTCTGCGTAATCCCCGGCATCGACGCCGAGAACAGGTAGGCGACACGAAGCAGGCCGCCGAGCAGCTTCGCCAGTTCCAGCAAGCGCGGCGTGGTGATACCGGCAAGCGCGTTCGTGGCGCCGTCATCGTTCAGCCCTTCGAAGCGGTAGTAGTTGGCAAGCGCGATATAGGCGCGGCCCGCATGGGTGATACCGGAGAAGGTCGAGTGGGCGATGATGTTCAGCGCCTGCAGGCCGCGATAGTCGGGATGCGCGCGCCAGCTGATATCGGCGAGCAGGCACGCGGCCTGACGATAACGGCTTTCCTCTTCCGTCTCTTCTATCCCGAAGAACGGCACCATGCGGCCCGTCCAGTCGGCCAGTTCACGCGCATGCTCGGGTGAGCGGGCGCGCAGGATGGCGATTTCATTCGCCGCCGTCAGCAGCGGATCCTGGGCGCGTTCCTCGTCCTTCAGCAACGAGAACAGATAGCCTTCGCGCACACCGAGTGCCGAGAAGGAAATCCGCTCCGGCTTCATGATCGAGAGCGCTTCCTGCATGGCGATCGCCCCGAAGGGCAGAAGGCTGCGGCGGCTCTTCGAGATCGTCGCATAGGCCGACGGCTTGATGCTCTTCGGCTCGATCACTTCAGGCAGCAGCGCCATCGCCTCGTCGTAGGAAATCTCGTAGCCCTGCATCATGTGCAGCGGATAGTCCCGGGTCTCCATGTGCAGCTTGGCGATCGAGCGCCATGTGCCGCCGACGGCGTAGAAGGTGCGGCCCGTACCGGTCCTCAGCACGGCCGAGTTCTTCATGAACTTGCGCACCCAGGTGCGCGCTTTCGTGAGCGAGCCATTGCTGTGTTCGAACAGCCGGATGCCGCCGAGCGGCAGGGTGATACCCTTGCCGATCTTCGTGCCCGAGACGTCGACGAGCTCAAGGGAACCGCCGCCAAGGTCGCCGACGACGCCATCAGGATCGTGATAGCCGCTGACGATACCCATCGCGGAATAATAGGCCTCCTCCTCGCCAGTGAGGATACGGACCTTATGGCCGAGGATCGCCTCCGCCTTCTCGATGAAGGCCGGACCGTTGCTCGCTTCGCGTGCTGCCGCCGTGGCGAGCACATACATCGATATGGCACGCGCCTGCTTCGAGAGCGCGTGGAAGCGATGCAGCGCCCTGAGCGCGCGCTCGACGCTTTCTTCGTCCATGCGTCCGGTCGCATCGATGCCCTTGCCGAGACCGCACATCACCTTTTCGTTGAACAGCATGGCCGGCGAGCGGCTCAGGCCTTCATAGACGACAAGGCGGATGGAGTTCGAACCGATATCGATAACGGAAACCGGGCGGATGCCGGGCAGACGCCCCTGCGCTTCTGATTCGACCATGCAATTCCAGTTTATTTGTGCCAGCCGCTCTTCCAGCCAGCTATGAGCTTCGGTGCGCTGGACTTCAGGGCTTCACCCCGGCCGGAGAGGCTGGGATTGGTCATGAAATAGTGCTGTGCGTTGAAAGGCTCGGCGTCCTTGCCGACTTCCATCCGGCGAGAGGTGCCATCAGGAAGAATTTCGTAGCTCTGCTGGTTGTCGATGAGATTGCCCAGCATGATCTGCGACAGAACCTGTTCGTGCACAGTCCGGTTGATGAGAGGCACGAGCGTCTCGACCCGCCGGTCCAGATTGCGCGGCATCATATCCGCCGAGCCGATATAGACAAGGGCATTTTCCGATGGAAGCCCATGGCCGTTGCCGAAGCAGAATATGCGGGAATGTTCGAGGAAACGGCCGACGATGGACTTGACACGGATGTTGTCGGAGAGCCCGGGGACTTGCGGCCGAAGGCAGCAGATGCCGCGCACCACGAGGTCGATCTCGACGCCGGCGCGGCTCGCCTTGTAGAGCGCGTCGATGATTTCCGGGTCGACGAGAGAATTCATCTTCATCCAGATCGCCGCCGGGCGCCCGGCCTTGGCATGTTCGATCTCTTCGTCGACGTGCTTGAGGATGCGCGGGCGCAGCGTGTGCGGCGAAACCGCGAGCTTCATGCCGGCTTCCGGCTCGCCATAGCCGGTGATGAAGTTGAAGATGTTCGCCATGTCGTGGGCGATCACCGGGTTGCAGGTGAAGAACGACAGGTCGGTATAGATCTTCGCCGTCACCGGGTGATAGTTGCCGGTGCCGAGGTGGCAGTAGGTCCTGAGCCTGCCTTCCTCACGCCGCACCACCATCGACATCTTGGCGTGAGTCTTGAGTTCGATGAAACCGAAAACGACCTGCACGCCGGCGCGCTCGAGGTCGCGCGCCCAGCGGATATTGGCCTCCTCGTCGAAACGGGCCTTGAGCTCGACCAGCGCCGTCACCGACTTGCCGGCTTCAGCCGCATCGATCAGCGCGCGCACGATCGGACTGTCGTTCGAGGTGCGGTAGAGCGTCTGCTTGATGGCGACCACTTCAGGATCGCGTGCCGCCTGCAACAGGAACTGCACGACGACGTCGAAGGATTCGTAGGGGTGGTGGACCACCATGTCCTTCTCGCGGATCGCCGCCAGGCAATCGCCGACATGCTCGCGGACGCGCTCGGGAAAGCGCGGATTGTAGGGGTCGAAGCGCAGATCGTCGCGCGGCGCCTTGGTGATTTCAGAGAGCGTGTTGAGCGCCAGCAGGCCGGGGAGAACGGCGATGCGGTTTTCCGGAACGCCGAGTTCCTGCACGACGAACTGGCGCAGCGACGCCGGCATTTCCGAATCGGTCTCGATGCGGATCACCGAACCACGGCGACGGCGCTTCAACGCGGTTTCGAAGAAGCGCACCAGGTCTTCGGCTTCTTCCTCCACTTCGATATCGCTGTCGCGGATGATGCGGAAGGTACCGGAACCCTTGACCTCGTAACCGGGGAACAGCCGATCGATGAACTGGCTGACCATATCTTCGAGCGTAATATAGCGGATGACGTTCTTGACGTCGGGCAGCCGGATAAAGCGGTCGAGCGCGACCGGCAGGCGCAAGAGCGCGGTCATCGGCTCGCGGCCAGTCTTGCTGACGAGCTGCAGGCCCATCGAGAAGCCTAAGTTCGGAATGAACGGGAACGGGTGCGCCGGATCGATCGAGAGCGGCGTCAGCACCGGGAAGATCGACTGGTCGAACTCGTTGGCAAGCCAGCTCCTGTCCTGCGCCGACAGCGACGCCGGGCGCACGATCAGGATGTCTTCCTTGGCGAGATACTGCTGCAGGACCGCAAGCGAGGCCTGCTGCTCCATCTGCAGATTGTCGATTTCCTTGAGGATGTCTTCGAGCTGTTCGACCGGCGTCTTACCATCGGGCGAGCGCATGGAAAGGCCCTGGCGCACCTGCCCTTCCAGGCCCGCAACGCGCACCATGAAGAACTCGTCGAGGTTGGCAGCGGAGATCGACAGGAAGCGAATCCGCTCCAGCAGCGGATGTGCCGTATTCAGCGTTTCTTCGAGCACGCGACGATTGAACTGCAGCCAGGAGAATTCGCGGTTGATGAAGCGCCGCGGGCTGGTCAGCAGATCGATGTCCTCCACTGCCGCCTGGTTTTCGTTCACCGCCGATACCGCGTTATCCATGCTCATTCGATCCCATTGCTCCGGCTGCACCGGCTATCTCAGTTTGACGACGGTTCTGTGACAGTCAATCGGACCGCCGCCGATTCCCCAGTTCTTCGAGAACTTCGGAAGCAAGTGCCCGGCTGAGCTTCGTTCCGCGGGAAAGCGCCAGATGGTCGATGCGCTCGACGATCGTCTGCGCCGCCTCCAGCGACCGCTCCATGCGCTGAACGATATAGCCCACGAGCCGCTCGTCGACGAAGAGCTGGCGGTCGGCGAAAAGCTTGATCAGCACCTGCGTCAGCAACTCGTCATCCGGCTCGCCGATCTCGACGATGGTCGCCGCCTTCAGGCGCGAGCGCAGATCCGGCAGCGTAACCGGCCAGGACATCGGCCAGAGCCGCGTCGTCATCAGGAGACCGGTGCCATGCTGGCGCACGTTGTTGATGACGTGGAAAAGCGTCGTGTCGTCAAAGCCGCTGCGGTCGGCGTCCTCGAAGAGGACAGGCTTTTCCGCGGCGATCAGGGCGGCATCGGAGCCGGCGAGCGGATGGATCGTTTCGGCCCCTGCCCGCTCTTTCCAGATGCTGGCGAGATGCGATTTGCCGGAGCCGACCGGCCCGGCGATGATGACGACCGGCGACGGCCAGTCCGGCCAGTGGTCGACGATGGCGATCGCAGCGCTCAGCCTGTCGGAGACGAGCAGGTCCTCACGGCCCGTCGCCGGGTCGTGGCCGAAGGCCAGGGGTATTTGTTCGAATGGGCGTTTTGTCATGCTGTACTCGGGACAATCGTCGGAAATCAGGCGGCCTTGTCGCTCTTCGCCTTCTTTTCCACGGCCTTGCCGTGCCCGTGATAGAGGTCGCTATCAAGGTACCGCTGGATGCCGAAGCGGACAAGCACGCCGATGGCGGCTGCTGCCGGCACCGCCACCAGCAGACCGACGAAGCCGAAGAGCGCGCCGAAGGCAAGGAGCGCAAACATCAGCCAGACCGGATGCAGGCCGACGCTTTTACCCACCAGCTTCGGCTGGAGGATGTTGCCCTCCATGAACTGACCGCTGAAGAAAACTGCAAGCACGAGGCCGATCCAAAGGTAGTCCGGCCAGAACTGCACCAGGGCAACGCCAACAGCGAGCACGAGGCCGACCATGGATCCGACATAGGGAATGAAGCTGATCATGCCGGCGAAGAGGCCGATCAGCAGGCCGAAATTGAGACCGACCAGCGACAGGCCGATACCGTAATAGAGTCCAAGGATGACGCAGAGCGAGCCCTGCCCGCGCACGAAGCCGGCGATCGTCGTGTTCATGTCTCGGGCGATCTGGCGCACATCCGAGACGTAGTCGCGCGGAACCCAGCTGTCGACCTTCTCCACCATCCGGTCCCAGTCGAGCAGAATATAGAAGGCGACGACAGGGGTAACGACCAGCAGCGAAATGACATCGAGCAGCGCCACGCCGGAGTTCCAGATCTGCTGGAAGAGCGTGCCGACGAAAGCGGCTCCCTGTTCCAGCAGCTTGCCGGAGCTCTGCTTGAGCGACGGCATCTGGCTCGCCAGCCAATCGGGGATCAGGCGCGTCTGCGCTTCGTTGACGAGCAATTGCAGCTTGGCGGCGTAGCCCGGGATGTTCGCGATGAAATCCGAGGCCTGGCTGACGACCACGGGAATGATGACCATGAGCGCCAGCACGAAGACCACGACGAAGCCGATCAGGATGACGACCGTCGCCATCAACCGGCTGAGGCCAAGCCGCTCGAGACGGTCGGCGACCGGATCGAGGAAATAGGCAAGCGCCATGCCGGCAAGGAACGGCAGCAGGATAGAGCTGAAAACCATGAGGAAGGCAATGAAGGCGGCAAGCACCAGCAGCCAGAATATAACCTGGCGCTGCAATCCGGAACCGCTGACCTTGATATCCATGACACTCCCTTTAGATCGCGATGATTTTAGGTCGGGTCGACCTAAAATCATAACCGTGGTCGCTTGTCACAAGCGAGGGCGGGATGCGGGCGGAAAACCGCGCACACTTTTCCACATCCCGCGCTGGCGCGCCGCATGCGCCGATCGCGTATCACAACCCTGCAAGGAGATAGGGGGCGGCGCGGGCGCCGGTCAAGTCCAACCGGGTGAGGCCGCACGGTTTGGAGCTATGCTGCTTCGCTTCTATCGTGGGATATGGGCAAAATGTTGAAAAAACGCCGCCAATGCATGCTCTCGGCTTGCACTCCCTTGCCTGCCGTGCCAATCGCATCCGCAAAATATCTGTCGCACGACGAGCCTTGGAGAACGAGCATGAGCCAGTCGGGAAAGAACGGCCTCACCTATAGCGATGCGGGCGTGGATATCGACGCCGGCAACCTGATGGTCGAGAAGATCAAGCCGCATGTGCGCTCGACGAGGCGTCCGGGTGCCGACGGCGAGATCGGCGGCTTCGGCGGTCTCTTCGACCTGAAGGCGGCAGGCTTCACCGACCCGGTTCTGGTTGCGGCCAATGACGGCGTCGGCACCAAGCTCAAGATCGCCATCGACGCCAACAAGCACGACACCGTCGGCATCGACCTCGTTGCCATGTGCGTCAACGACCTGGTGGTCCAGGGCGCCGAGCCGCTGTTCTTCCTCGACTATTTCGCGACCGGCAAGCTCGACCCGGACCAGGGTGCCGCGATCGTCGCCGGCATTGCCAGCGGCTGCCGCGAAGCGGGCTGCGCGCTGATTGGCGGCGAGACCGCCGAGATGCCGGGCATGTATTCGGGTGGCGATTATGATCTCGCAGGCTTTGCCGTCGGCGCTGCCGAACGCGGCCAACTCCTTCCCGCCGGCGACATCGGCGAAGGCGACGTCATCCTCGGCCTCGCATCGTCGGGCGTTCACTCCAACGGCTACTCGCTGGTGCGCAAGATCGTCGCGCTCTCGGGCCTTGCCTGGGACGCACCCGCGCCGTTCGGCGAAGGCACGCTTGCCGATCTCCTGATGACGCCGACGCGCATCTATGTGAAGCCGCTCTTGAAGGCGATCCGCGAGACCGGCGCGATCAAGGCGCTCGCCCATATCACCGGCGGCGGCTTCCCCGAGAACATTCCGCGCGTGCTGCCGAAGCACCTCGCCGCCGAGATCGACCTCGATGCGATCAAGGCGCCGAAGGTGTTCTCCTGGCTTGCACAGACCGGCGGCGTTGCTGCCAACGAGATGCTGCGCACCTTCAACTGCGGCGTCGGCATGATCGTCGTCGTCCCGGCGGACAAGGCTGCGGAGATCGCCTCTGTGCTGACCGACGAAGGTGAAACCGTCTTCACGCTCGGCCGGATGGTCGCGCGCGACGAAGGTGCTGCCGGCACGATCTACAAGGGCACCCTCGCCCTATGACGACTGAGGTCTCGACGGGCAAGAAGCGGGTCGTCGTCTTCATTTCGGGTGGCGGCTCCAACATGCTGGCGCTGGCGAAAGCCGCGGCCGAGCCAGGTTTTCCCGCCGAGATCGTTGCGGTCATCGCCGACAAGGCGGATGCCGGCGGCCTCGTCAAGGCGGCAGCACTCGGTATTGCCACACGCAGTTTCCTGCGCAAGGATTTCGACAGCAAGGACGCCCACGAGGCGGCAATCCTTGCCGAGCTCGATCGCCTATCGCCGGATATCATCTGCCTGGCCGGCTATATGCGGCTGCTTTCGGCAACCTTCATCCAGCGCCATCAAGGGCGGATCCTCAACATCCACCCCTCGCTGCTGCCGCTCTTCCCCGGCTTGCACACCCATCAGCGGGCGATCGACGCCGGCATGAAGGTCGCCGGCTGCACGGTGCACTTCGTGACCGAAGGCATGGACGAAGGCCCGATCCTCGCGCAGGCAGTGGTGCCGGTTCTCCCCGGCGATACATCCGAAAGCCTTGCAGCGCGGGTGCTGACCGTCGAGCACCGCACCTATCCGATGGCGCTCCGGCTGATGGCCGAGGGCAAGGTGCGCATGGAAGATGGTCGCGCGGTGAGCCATAGCGCTGCCGAAGCAACCGCCACGCTGATCTCGCCTGCCGCCTGATTAGAGCACCCCGCTTTCAGTGAAATTACTGGAAGCGGAAGATGCGCTGGATCAATTCATCACTTCGCCGACGCCAGCCTGCGATCGAGCGCATCGAGCACACGCCGCGTCAATGCCGGATAGTCCTCGTCGAAGTGATGGCCACCGTCGATGCCGATGACGTCGACGCCCGTTCCCTTCAATTCAGGGCAGGCATCATCCTCTTCGTCGGTGCCGTAGATGCATTGCACCAGCGCCGGATCGATGCGCTTGATGTCGTCGAGCGGATCGCCGCCCTTGCCATCGCCTTCCGCACCCAGCCAGCCGAGCACCGACACCTTGTAGTCGACCAAGTGCGACAGCGCCATCAGCGTCACCTGGCGGACATGCGCCTTTTCGCCTGATGGCAGCAGGTTGAAGGTTCGCGGCAGAACGTCGGCACCGAAGGAATAGCCGATCAGCAGTACGTTGCGCACGTTCCAGTGCTTGCGGTAGTAGCTCATCACTTTGGCAAGGTCGTCCGCCGTCGCCTGGGGATCGCGTTCCGACCAGAAATAATGCAGGGAATCGAAGCCGACGACCGGCACCCCCTGCTGCTGGAGGACGTCGCCGACTTCCTTGTCGATGTCACGCCAGCCGCCGTCACCCGAATAGATCACCGCCATCGTATCGCGCGTCGGCTTGGCGTCGAGAATGGTCAGCGGCAGGCCGAACGGGTTGCCGGCGTCGCTTTCGCTGTCGATGATATCCGAGAGATGGTCGGACAATGCCGTGAAGGCATCATCGTCACTGTCTTCCTGATCGACATCCGGATGCTTTGCGATAAGCGCGGCCACATGCGAGCGCCCATCCGCGGAGGCTGCCGGCGAGAAGACGACGGAGACCGGGTCCGGCAAGGCACCATCGGTCAAGCCATAGACCATGCGGTCGCCTTTCTTCACCTTATCGGCCGGAGTGCAGAGCTGTTTCCTGAGCGCGATGCCCTCCTCCGGATCGACCGCCAGCGTCTGGCCGATCGTGGCTGGCGGCGTCTGGGCGGCAATCGCGAGCGCCATGGCGCCACCGGCGCCGACACCGGCAACGATCGGCAGTTGGTAGGCATCGCTGCCGATGGCGCGCTGTACCTGCTGGCTGAGCGATTCGATATCGGAGACCATGTAGATGCAGTCGCCGTCATCCTTGGCGAGCGACGCGAGATAAGCCTTGAGATCGACACCGATGACGATGGTCTTGTCACCGGTGAGCGTATCAGCGACCGCCTGCTCCTTGTCCGTCCAGCCTGAAGCATCCGAAAGCAGCACGACCAGTGCGGTCGCCTTTTCCTTGGGCAACATGATGCGCGGCGACGGGATCATCCCGGTATCGTAGCTCTTCGGCGCGTCTTCCGCGGCAGTAGGAAGAATGGAAACCGAAAGCAGCAACGCCGCCGAGGTGAGGCATTTCCAGGCGTTCGCGACACGGATCATTTCTTCACCACTCCCTTGAGACCGCCGCCGATCAGGAATGTCGCATCCATCAAGGCGAGGATCGGATTGATGCCGCCACTGGCGACAAGATAGCGCGGTTGCCACTGCGGATGAAACTTCGACTTGAAGGCGCGCAGGCCCTTGAAGTTGTAGAAGCGCTCGCCGTGTTCGAAGAAGGTACGGCCGGCCCGATCCCATACCGGCGCGATCTGGCGCGTCGACATGCCGGACAGGGGTGCCATGCCGAGATTGAAGGCGCGGAACCCCTCCCCCTTCAGATATTCCATTACCTGGGCGAAGAGGAAATCCATGGCTCCCTTCGGCGCGTCCGGCGAGAAGCGCATCAGATCGACGGTGCCCTCCTCCTTCGTCCCGGTCACGAGGATATTGGCGAAAGCGACAATGCGTCCGTTACATGTGAGGATCGCAACCGGCTGCTCCGTCAGATAGTCCGGATCGAAGGCGCCGAGCGAGAAGCCCTTTTCCTTGGCGTTGTGATGGGCGAGCCAGGCATCGGAAACAGCCGTCAGGTCGGCCATGATTTCAGGAACGTCCGCCGGCGGCACGACCTGGAACTCCAGCCCGTCGCGCTGGGCGCGGCTGACCTGCTGGCGCAAGTTTGCCCACTTGCCGCCCTTCATCTCGAAACGGGCGAGATCGACGCGCGCCAGTTCACCGAGCCGGAAGGCGCGCAGCCCCGCATCGGCATAGTAGGCAAGCCCTTCGGCCGACACCTGGTAGAAAACCGCACGACAGCCGGCGGCTCGCGCCTTCTCGATGAAATGCCAGATCAGTTCCGGCCAGGCGTCGATTGGTCCGACCGGATCGAAGAGCGCAATCCAGGAACGGGCCCGCTGCCCGTACATGATGAAGGCCCGCCGGTCGGCCGAGAACAGGATGCTCTTGTCGCCCATGCGCACCAGATTGGCGTCGGACATGTTTTGCGCCTCGACGATCGCCAAGGCGCGCTCCATCGCATCGTCGGACGCGGGCTCCGCCGCCCCGGTTGCCGGGCGCATCAGGCTCCAGATCGCAAGCATGCTGGCACCGATGGTGACGCCAAGGAGCGCCCGCAGCCCACGCGGCGCCTCGGCCGAAAATTCGAACTGCCACCAGAGCTCGTGGCTGTATTCGACATCGCGGTAGACGAAGAGCAGGACGACCAGTCCGCCGAGGCAGATGACCCCAAGCGCCGTCAGCCACGGTATGGTGAGCGCCTGGCCAAAGAGGGATGCCGGACGGACGAACAGGCGACGGCTGACGAGCAGCCCCAGGAGAAAGAAGGCGAGCATGCCCGCTTCCACCACCGCGATCGCCTTGATCAGCGACAGCAGGAGTGCGGCGATCGCAATCACGATCGACGCCCACCAGGCACCATCCAGGCGCAGCGCCAGGCCGCGGGAGACGACGACGAGCGCAAGGCCGAGCAGGCTTGCGAGGAAATGGGCGCCCTCGACGATCGGCAGGGGCAGCAGGCTTTCAAGAAAGGCCAGATTTTCGTCGGGTGTCGGCGTCACGCTCGAAAGCACCAGCATGATCGCGAGCACGACGCCGAGCGTCGCCAGCAGCAGCGGCGTCATCCGGCCGCCAACGCGCCGCACACTTGAGGCGACCGGATGGCCGGAGAGCTGGCGGAGCTCGATGCCGATAACGACGGCGATCGCAATCACCAGCGGCAGCACGTGATAGATCACGCGATAGAGAACCAGCGCGCCGAGAATGGTGTCGACATCGGTGTTGTGGCCGAGCGTCGCGATGATGATCGTCTCGAAGACGCCGAGGCCGGCTGGAACGTGACTGAGAACACCGACGCCGACGGCGAGCGAGTAGACGGCGAGGAAAGCCGGCCAGCCGATGGTGCCGGCCGGCAGGAGCACATAGAGGACGGTTGCCGAAGCGGCGAGATCGAGCGCGGTCACCAGGAACTGGCGCGAGACCGTGCGCGAATCCGGCAGCCGCAATGTCAGGCGTCCGAGGCTGACCTCGCGGCCGTCGCGCGCAAGGAAGAACACGGTGAACAACCCGCCGAGGATGACGACGGCGATCAGGCGCAGCAAAAGCGGATCGAGCCCGGTCATCGGCGCCACATATTCGCCGACCGCCAGCAGGCTGAGGCAGGTCACCGTCAGAAGGCCGAGCCCAAAGGCAAGCGTCACGAAGGCAATGATCCGGGCAATATTTTCCGGCTCGATGCCGAGGCGGGAATAGGACCGGTAGCGGATCGCGCCACCGCTCAAGGCGCCAAAACCGGCGGTGTTGCCGACCGCATAGGCGCAAGCGGCCGTCAGCGCCACATCGGCATAGGGCAGCTTGCGCCGGACATAATCGAGCGCGCCGACGTCATAGAAGGTCAGCGCCAGGAAGCTCAGCGCCGTGAAGAACACCGCCGCCGCAAGCGACGCCCAGGGCGTATCTGCCAAGGCTTGGACGACTTCATCGTACTGAACTTCGGATGTCAGGTGAAAGATCGCAAAGCCGAAGAGAGCGATCACAAATAGCGTACCAGCGGCCGAAAGAGAGCGACGGTTGCGGCGCAGGAAGGAAATCCAGCCCCCCTCCGCCTGCTGCTCGTCGTCGGTTGCGCTTTCCGAAAGGGAGGATGTCATGGGGCGCCCATGTCAATGATGAGAACATCAGCGCTTTAGCTTACCCGATACCGATCAAAAAGTGAAATATCCGTAATAAATTATCTTCTTATAAAACAATGATTTAGCCGCTGAGTTCGTTGCGGTTGAGCTTTGCCCATTGCAGCAGCATGATCGTCTTGGCGTCGCAAATCTCGCCGGTGGCGATCATAGCGAAGGCCCGATCAAGCGGTATTTCGAGAACTTCGATGTCCTCTCCCTCATGCGCAAGCCCGCCGCCATCCCCACGCTTTTCCGTGACGTCGATGTGGCCGACGAAAAAGCTCGTGCGCTCGGTGAGCGCGCCCGGGCTCATATAGGCATCGAAAAGGTGGGTGGCGCCTTCGACATGGTAGCCGGTCTCTTCCAACGCCTCGCGGGCGATCGCAACTTCCGGGGTGTCGTCGTCCAACAACCCGGCCACCGCTTCGATCATGTAGGCCTCGTCCCCCTGCAAGAGCACGGGAACGCGCAGCTGCCGCACAAGCACCACGCTTTGCCGCTTGGCGTCGACGAGCAGGATGGTCGCGGCACTGCCATGATCATGAACCTCGCGCTTCAAGGTCGCGGTCATGCCGTTCGACATGTCCTGTTCGAGCGTCACTTCCTCAAGATGGATGAACCCGTCCCAAAGCGTGCGGCGACCGATGATCCTGACGCGCGGATCGTGATGTGTGCTCATGCGAAATCCTTCGTTGGCGGCAGCCATCCGGCCGTTCCTGCCTCTAGAGCATCCCGCTTTCAAGTGGAAGCACTCGAAAGCTGAAAGATGCTCTACAATCAAAGTGCTAGAGCGTCCTTTGTGCGTTCGTCTGAACGCACGGCGTTCTAGTGAATGTGTTCCGTTGTCGCGCGGTCTTCGCGCTCCATCTGCAATGTCGTGTGATGCAGGTCGAACTCCTGGCGCAGCCGCTCTTCGATCGCCCGGCGCACCGTTTCACCATCGGCGCCCTCGGCGAGCACCGCATGGGCGGTCAACGACGGTTGGTTTTGGGTGATTGCCCAGAGGTGAAGATCATGCACCGAGATGACACCAGGCACGGCGGCGATCGTCGCGTGGACATCGGCGAGCCGCACGCCCGGCGGCACGCCTTCGAGCAGGATGTTGATGCACTCCTTCAGCAGCACCCAGGTGCGCGGGAAGACCATGAAGCCGATACCGACGGCGAGCAGGGAGTCCACCCATTTCCAACCGGTGAACCAGATGACCGCGGCACCGACGATGACGGCGAGCGAGCCGAGCATGTCCGACCAGACCTCGAGATAGGCACCCTTGACGTTGAGGCTCTCGTCCTTGTGGCTCGTCAGGAGCCGCATCGAGGCGAGATTGACGGGAAGGCCTATGACGGCGATCACCAGCATGCCGCCCGACTGGATCTCCTGCGTTTCCGACAGCCGCTTCCAGGCTTCGTAGAGAATGTAGAAGGCAACGGCGAGCAAGAGCAGCGCGTTGAAGGCGGCCGCGAGGATTTCGAAACGCGCATAACCGTAGGTGCGCAGCAGATCGGATGGGCGGCGGCCCACATGGATGGCGACGAGCGCGATCGCAAGGGCCGCGGTGTCGGTCAACATGTGCATCGCGTCGGAGATCAAAGCCAGACTGCCGGTCAGTACACCGCCGACGACCTCCGCCAGCATGAAGCCGCCGGTCAGGCCGAGCGACGCCCAGAGCCTCGAAACCGGCGTGCTACCGACATCTGCATGGTGGTGGTCGCCGCTCATGGAGGGTTCCGTCTGCCGTTGAACAACCTGATTTAGCGCGCCAATCTGACCCAGACCCTGTTGTCGTGGAAGGCGGCACCGCCATAGGGCGCCACCGCATCGGCACCGGTCAGGACGTTGATCCCTTCCCCGTCGAGATGGGCGCCGTTCGGCCAGAGCCCTTCTGCGATCACAACGCCGCGACGCGTTCCCCCGCCGATCTTCGCATGCAGGCGGATCTCACCACGCTGGTTGCCGAGCTGAACGATATCGCCATCGGCGATGCCGAGCGCCTCGGCGTCTTCGGCATGGAGCATCACTTCCGGGCGCACTTCCTTCTGAATCGAAGAAGGCGTCTCGGCAAAGGTCGAATTGAGGAAGGAACGGGCCGGCGAGGTCGCGAGGCGGAAGGGATGCTCGGCGTCCGCAACCTCGATCAGGTCGACATGGTCAGGGAACTCCGGCAGCGCTGCATGCGGCCCCTGAATGCCCATGGACTTCGGCGGCCGGTTCGCCGCCGGCGTTCCCGTCCAGTCCGGCTTGAAGCGGAACTTGCCGTCCGGATGACCGAAGCCTTTGAGGTAGTGCGCGTCTTCGAATGCCGGCTGGCAGTCCAGCCACTTCTCTTGTCTCATCTCCTCGTAGCCGATGCCGTAGTTGGCAAGCAGCCGGTCGATATGCTGGCGCTCCGTCAGGCCGAAGCCGGCATGGTCGGCAACGCCCAAGCGCTTGGCCAGTTCCTCGATGACGAACAGGTTTGTGCGCACGGTCGACGGCGGCTCCACCACCTTCGGGCCGATCAGGATGTGATGGTGACCGCCGCCACGATAGAGATCGTCATGTTCGAGGAACATGGTGGCCGGCAGCACGATATCGGCGACGGCAGCCGTATCGGTCATGAACTGCTCGTGCACCGCAACGAAAAGATCATCGCGCAGGAAGCCACGCTTCACCAGCCGCTGTTCCGGCGCGACGTTCACCGGATTTGTGTTCTGGATCAGCATCGCCGTCACCGGACCTCGGTGGCGCAGCGCCTCGGCATCGCCGGTCAGCACGCGACCGATCTGCGACTGGTCGAGCATGCGGACATCCGGATCGTGGAAGGCCGAGCCGATCAGTTCGCGCTTGTCGAGCTTGAAGATATCGTTGTTGGAGTGGAAGGCACCGCCGCCTTCATGCTTCCAGGAGCCAAGAACGGTGGCGACGGAGGCGGCCGCATGGATGGCGACCGAGCCGTTGCGCTGGCGGGTAAAGCCGTAGCCGAGGCGGAAATAGGTTCTGGGCGTCGTGCCGACAAGCTTGGCGAAGGCTTCGATTTCATCGACCGAAAGACCAGTGATGGCGGAAGCCCATTCCGGTCCGCGCGACTTGAGATGTGCTTCGAGCCCGGCGGGGTCGTCGGCGAATTCCGTCATATAGGCCCGGTCGGCATAGCCGTCGCGAAAGGCGATGTGCATAACGGCGCAGGCGAGCGCTGCGTCGGTGCCGGGCTTCAAGACGAGACCCATATCTGCCTGTTTGACCGTCGGGTTGTCGTAGATGTCGATGACGACGATCTTTGCGCCGCGATCCTTGCGCGCCTTCACCGCGTGCGTCATCACGTTGACCTGGGTCGCGACAGCGTTCGTCCCCCAGATCACCACGCAATCGGCCTTGGCCATCTCGCGCGGATCGGGTCCGCGCAAGGCGCCGGTCGCCATGGCGAAGCCGGTCCAGGCCATGTTGGTGCAGATCGAGCCGAAGAAGCCGGAGTAACGCTTGGCGTGGCGCAGGCGCTCGATGGAATCGCGCTGCACTTGCCCCATGGTTCCGGCATAGAAGTAGGGCCAGATCGCCTCCGCACCGTGTTTCTGCTCGGCGCGGATGAACTGGTCGGCGATCTCGTCGAGCGCCGCCTCCCAGCTGACGTCCTGCCAGTTCCCCTCACCCTTGTCGCCCTTGCGCCGCTGCGGCACCATGAGGCGGCCGGGATGGTAGATGCGCTCGGAATAGCGCGCCACCTTGGCGCAGATCACACCGGCGGTGTAGGTGTTGGCGGAAGCGCCACGCACGCGGCCGATCCGCCCTTCGGCAGTCAGATCCACCTCCAGCGCGCAAGCGGAGGGACAGTCGTGCGGACAGACCGAATGGCCGATCGATTTTTCTGCTTTGATGGGGGTCGCAACGTTCATGGCTTTTCTATATGGCATCGACAAACGGGCTCAAAGAGCCAATCGTTCACCCATCGCAACAATTGATCTCAGCCATCGGCGGCGCTCATGAACTATCGGCACATCTACCACGCGGGCAATTTTGCCGACGTCCTGAAGCACGCGGTGCTGGCACGCCTCGTCACCTATCTCCAGCAGAAGGAGAAGGCGTTTCGCGTGCTCGATACCCATGCCGGCATCGGGCTTTACGACCTCTCCGGCGAAGAGGCGCAGAAGACCGGGGAATGGCGCGACGGCATCGGCCGGCTTCTCGAGGACGATCTGCCTGTCGAAATCGCTGCGATCCTCGCCCCGTATCTCGAAACCATCCGTACGCTCAATCCCGGCAGCGAGCTGAAGCTTTATCCCGGCTCGCCGAAGCTTACGCGCATGCTCTTCCGTCCGCAGGACCGGCTGTCTGCCATGGAGTTGCACCCGGACGACTATGAAACCCTGCATCGGCTTTTCGACGGCGACTTCCAGAGCCGGATCACCGAACTGGACGGCTGGCTGGCGCTCGGCGCCCATCTGCCGCCGAAAGAGAAGCGCGGGCTGATCCTCGTCGATCCGCCCTTTGAAAAGGAAGGCGAATACGAACGCCTCGCCGATGGCCTGGCGCGCGCCTACCGGCGCTTTGCCGGCGGCATCTATTGCCTCTGGTATCCAGTGAAGCAGGGCGCGCCCATCAAGGCTTTCCACGAAGCACTGAAGGCGCTCGAAATTCCGAAGATGCTCTGCGCCGAACTGTCGGTCCGCAGCGACCGCGAAACCACCGGCCTCTCCGGCTCCGGTCTCATCATCGTCAATCCACCCTTCACGCTGAAGGGCGAACTCGATCTGCTGCTGCCGTTCCTGAAAGCACGGTTGGCGCAGGATCGCTTCGCCTCCGCCCGCTGCTTCTGGCTGCGCGGTGAAGAACAGGCAACCCGAGGGGCTTGACGGACGGGCGCGACACACCGCAATCTCCTGTGACGATATAGGGAGACGCCCATGACTCGCACGCTCGCAGCAACGCTTCTCATCTCGCTTTCCCTCGCCGCCGCCGCAGCGCCGGGCGCATCCGCCGCCGACTATATCGGCAGCGGCCAGGTCCAATCCTATAACGCAGGTGTTTGCAGCGAGTCCTCGGTGCTCGGTTTCATCACTTCGCGCTTCGAATACCGGGATGCGAACTACCTGCACGCCAATCTGTCGATCGCCGATATCCGCAACATGGGACAGAACCGGCAAGAGTTCCGCGATGAGACTCATCTGGTCGAGCGTGAATATTGCTATGCTACGGCGGTCATGACCGACGGCCAGCAGCGCTCGCTCTACTACCTCATCGAACGCCCCTGGGGCTTTGCCGGCGTCGGCAGAAGCATCGAGTTCTGCGTCGGCGGGCTTGATCCCTGGTATGTCTATGGCGCGCATTGCGCCTCGCTCCGCTAATCATGAAAGCAATCCGGAATGCGCGCCGGCTTCTGCCGGCGCTTCTCGTTGCGGCTAGCCTGGCCGGCTGCAGCGATCAGAGTACCGAGAAGGCGCCGCCGGCTGCCGAGACGAAACCTGCAAAAGCAATCGCCGCGGTGCCGGTCGGCAGCGGATTCGATTTCTATGTGCTTTCGCTCTCCTGGTCGCCGACCTGGTGCGGCGACAACGATCCCAACGGAAAATCCAGCCAATGCGAGATCGGCAGCAACCGCGGCCTGATTGTGCACGGCCTATGGCCTCAGAACGAAAGAGGTTTCCCGGATTTCTGCCCGACGCGGCAATCGGACCGTGTGCCCTCCTCGCTCGGCAAGCGGTATCTCGATCTCATTCCGTCGATGGGCCTGATCGGCCATCAGTGGCGCAAGCACGGCACCTGTTCCGGGCTCAGTCAGGAGGACTACTTCGCCGTCACACGCGCGGCCTGGAACAGGCTCGCGCTACCAGCAGAACTCTCCCCGCCCCGGCAACAAACGAACATGTCCGTCAACGCGATCGAAAGCACGCTCGTCGCCCAAAACCCTGGCATGACAAAAGACGCGGTCGCGGTTACGTGCGAAGGCAACATGCTCGAAGAAATCCGGATCTGCTTCGACAAGTCGCTGAATTTCCGATCCTGCCCGGCGGTCGATCGCCAGGCATGCAGGAAAGACAGCGTTTCACTGCCTCCGGCTCCATAGGTATTTGTTCTTAGGCAATTCCGGACGCAATTCCGCTTCGCACTCTCGTCGGAATTGCTCTGGACCAGAAGAAAGACGCTCGATGAAGATACTGTACTCTCCTGCCTCGCCCTATTCGAACAAGGTTCGGATGGCGGCGCATTATGCCGGGTTCTCCGCCGACAGCGTCCTGACCGACACCGGAGCCAATCCACCCGAACTGATCGGCAACAATCCGCTCGGCAAGATACCGACACTCATCCTTAACGATGGGCGTTCGGTCTATGACAGCCGCGCGATCATGCACTTCATCGATCGGGAAACGAAGGGCAAGCTTTACCCGAAGAACGCGGGCAAGCGGACCGATGTCGAGATCCTCGAAGCTTTGTGCGACGGTGTCTGCGACAGCCTGCTGGCGATCGTCTACGAGAAACGTTCACACCCGCCGGAGAAGGTGCATCAGCCCTGGATCGACCGGCAATGGGAAAAGGTCGAACGCAGCCTCGACCATCTGAACGCCAACCTGCCGAAGACCGGAGCCAAGCTCCATGGCGGCCATTTCGCCCTTGCGGCGATGCTGCGCTACATCGAGTTGCGCTTTGCCGGCGAATGGCAGAAGGGTCGCGCCAAACTCAAGAACTGGCCGGAGAAGTTCGAAAAGCACTTTCCCGACTATTCCAAGTTCAAAGCGTAGGAAACGCGCACAAAAAAGGCCGGGTCGCCCCGGCCTTCTTGTTTGATCCGGCGAGAGCCGATCAGAACTTCACGCCCATACCGACGCGAACGCTGTGTTCGTCGTAACCGGAGGAGACGTTGGTGCCGCCCATCCGGAAGTCCTTCGAGCCGTAGTCCGTGTAACGGTACTCGACGCGTGCGGTGATGTTGTCGGTGACAAAGGTTTCCGCGCCGGCACCTGCGGTCCAGCCGACCATGGTGTTCTTGTCGGAAGCGCCACCAACGGTGCCCTTGGCCTGGCCGACGGCGAGACCGGCGGTGCCGTAAAGCAGAACCGGGTTCAGATCGACGCCGACGCGTGCGCGCAGCGAGCCGTTGACGCCCTGCTTCATGCGCAGGTTGCCCTTGCTCGAATCCTGACCGGAGTAGCCGACATCCGCTTCGCCGCCGTATACGATCTGGCCGCTCTGCATGTTGTAGCCGCCGTAGAGACCGCCGCCGAAGCCGGCTGCCGTGTTGCTGCCGGTCGCGTCAAACTGACCATGGTGCCAATCGGCGGTACCACCGACATAGGCGCCCGACCAGTTCTTCTGCGCCGGCTCGGTGTATTCGGCCTGCGGAGCAGCCGGAACTTCGTCGATCGCATCAGCAGCCTGGGCGGCCTGGAAGGCGATGAGGGTCATAGCCGAAGCCATGAGGGTGGTGGTGAGCGTACGCATAAATATTCTCCTTTTCGTACCGATGCCCCTTGGGCTTGGGGTCCCACAGTGAAACATCGGACAACTTTCAATTAACCCGCCCGGTTGAGCTGAAATTGGTCAGCAAATGCGGATTCACAAGAGCCAAAATGTGAAATTTTGGTGGCACAAACACGCCCGAAATTTGATGTTGCCTTGGCGCAACAGGGAATTTATTAACCATGATTCAAGATTAACGAAAGATATACTATACACATACAAAATAATACAATTTACGCCAATTCCATTAATTTTTCGGCAAGGAACTGTCAGGGAGTGTTTCAGGCTCACGTTTCTTGCCTATATCTTGGTCGGCTGACGCGAAGATTCGAAAAAGCGGGATGAAACGTTGAAGAAAGCACGGAAGGCCGCCCTCGTGACCGGGGGCGCCAAGCGGATCGGCAAAGCTATAGTTGAGGACCTCGCGGCCCATGGCTTTTCGGTCGCCATTCATGCCGACGCCTCATTTGACGAAGCGGAAGCTCTGGTCGAAGCACTCTCGAAAGGTGGAACGAAGGCCATCGCGCTTCGCGCCGACCTCACCGATACGGCGGAGACTTCGACGCTCATCGCACGCGCCGCAGAGGCGCTTGGCCCGCTGAACCTGCTCGTCAACAACGCCTCGGTCTTCAAGAAGGACAGCCTCGACGCTTTCGACGAATCAATCTGGGATCAGCACTTCGCCCTGCATGTGAAGGCCCCTTCCCTGTTGGCGCGCGATTTCGCTGAACTGCTTCCGGCGGACGCCAATGGACTCATTGTCAACGTGATCGACCAGCGCGTCTGGGCTCCCAATCCGCGCTTTTATTCCTATATGTTGTCGAAGTCGGCGCTTTGGACCGCTACCCGGACGATGGCGCAGGCGCTCGCCCCGCGCATCCGCGTCAACGGTATCGGCCCCGGGCCGACTTTGCCAAACGAGCGGCAGGACCCGCAGGATTTTGAGGCGCAGGTCGAAGCCCTGATTCTCAGACGCGGGCCGACGCTCGACGAATTCGGACGGACGATCCGCTTCCTGTTCGACACGCCGTCGATTACCGGACAGATGATCGCGCTTGACGGGGGCCAGCACCTCGCCTGGGAAACGCCCGACATCAGGGAGATAGTGGAATGAACGGACGCGTGCCGACAGACGGCGGCATCCTCTATGACGGCAGCGAAGCGGAAGACGACGACGATCTGATCGAGGTCGCAGAAAGCACGAGTGCCACGCCACCCGTCGAGTGGAACGAGAATCGCGCCGAAATGGAAGGCTTGAAGGGCGCAGAGCTGATCCAGGCCTTCGTCAAGCTCCTGCCAAACGGCCCTGGCGTCTACCGCATGTTCAACGAGACCGGCGACGTTCTCTATGTCGGCAAGGCGCGCAGCCTGAAGAAGCGCGTCAGCAACTATGCCCAGGGACGCGGCCATTCCAACCGCATCGCGCGCATGGTGCGCGAGACCGCCAACATGGAGTTCGTGACGACGCGCACCGAGATCGAGGCGCTGCTGCTCGAAGCGAACCTGATCAAGCGCCTCCGGCCGCGCTTCAACGTGCTTTTGCGCGACGACAAGTCGTTTCCCTATATTCTGGTGACGGGCGACAGCCGGGCGCCGGCGCTTTACAAGCACCGCGGCGCACGCAGCCGCAAGGGGGACTTCTTCGGCCCCTTCGCGTCGGCTGGTGCCGTCGGGCGAACGATCAATTCGCTGCAGCGCGCCTTCCTGCTCAGGACCTGTACCGACAGCGTCTTTGAGACCCGGACGCGCCCCTGCCTGCTCTACCAGATCAAGCGCTGTTCGGCGCCCTGCACCCGCGAAATCAGCGACCCCGACTATGCGGAACTGGTGCGCGAAGCCAAGGACTTCCTGTCGGGCAAGAGCCAGGCGGTGAAGGCAACCATTGCGGCTGCCATGGGCGAGGCTTCGGAGAACCTCGACTTCGAGAGGGCCGCCCTTTACCGCGACCGGCTGGCAGCGCTCAGCCACGTCCAGAGCCACCAGGGCATCAATCCCGCCGGTGTCGAGGAGGCCGATGTCTTCGCGATCCATCACGAGGGCGGCATATCCTGCATCCAGGTCTTCTTCTTCCGCACCGGTCAGAACTGGGGCAACCGCGCCTATTTCCCGAAGGCCGACCCGTCGCTGCCGACAGCGGAGGTGCTCTCGCAGTTCCTGGCACAGTTCTACGACGACAAGCCCTGTCCCCGGCAGATCCTTCTCTGCGAGGCGGTGGAGGAGCAGGAACTGCTCGGCCAGGCGCTGAGCGAAAAGTCCGGATACAAGGTCGCGATCCAGGTGCCGCAGCGCGGCGAGAAGAAGGATCTCGTCGATCATGCGCTCGCCAATGCGCGCGAAGCCCATGGCCGCAAGCTGGCGGAAACCGCCTCGCAATCGCGCCTGCTCGAAGGCTTCTCGGAAACCTTCAAACTGGAGCGCGCACCGCGCCGCATCGAGATCTACGACAACTCCCACATCATGGGCACCAATCCCGTCGGCGGCATGGTGGTGGCGGGGCCGGAAGGTTTCGTCAAAGGCCAGTACCGCAAGTTCAACATCAAATCGACCGACATTACGCCGGGCGACGACTTCGGCATGATGCGGGAAGTGATGACGCGGCGGTTCTCGCGACTGCTGAAGGAAGAAGGCAAGCCGGACCGGACCGTAGAGTCTGACGACGGCGCTTTCCCCGCCTGGCCCGATGTAATCCTCATCGACGGCGGCCAGGGCCAGATGACTGCCGTGCGGGCCATCCTCAAGGAGCTCGACGTCGAAGACTGCGTCACCGCGATCGGCGTCGCCAAGGGTGTCGACCGCGACGCCGGACGCGAACGCTTCTTCGCGCTTGGCCGCGACAGCTTCACGCTGCCGCCACGCGATCCGGTGCTCTACTTCATCCAGCGGCTGCGCGACGAAGCGCACCGTTTTGCGATCGGCTCGCATCGCGCCCGTCGCAAGAAGGAGATGGTCAAGAACCCGCTCGACGAAATCGCCGGCATCGGGCCGACGCGCAAGCGTGCGCTGCTGACGCATTTCGGCACCGCGAAGGCCGTCTCGCGCGCGGGCATCAACGACCTGATGGCCGTCGCCGGGATTTCCGAGACGGTGGCCCGGCTGGTCTACGAACATTTCCACGACGATGGTGCCAAATGACAACCGGGTGTCACAATTCACCGGGCGTTCACATGGAATCAGGCAAATATGACAATTGCCGCGTGATGACCTGTTGACCTCCGGTCAGCAAAGTCATTCTGTACCTGACGAACCAGAGAACACGAATCCATGCCCACGCCCGTCGCCTACAGCATCCCGAATCTGCTCACCTATTTCCGAATCCTGATCGTGCCGCTGATCGTCCTTTGCTTCTTCATCGAAGGGCGGCTGCATAGTTCGGATTTCGCGCGCTGGACGGCGGTCACGCTCTTCGCGATTGCGTCGATCACCGACTTCTTCGATGGCTATCTCGCCCGCATCTGGAAGCAGACGTCGAACATCGGCAAGATGCTCGATCCGATCGCCGACAAGCTGCTGGTCGCATCGATCCTGCTGCTCGTCGCTGCCGATGGTACCATCGCCGGCTGGTCGATTTGGGCTGCGATCATCATTCTCTGCCGCGAAATCCTGGTGTCGGGCCTGCGCGAATATCTGGCGGCACTCAAGGTCAGCGTACCCGTCACCCGCATCGCCAAGTGGAAGACGACGATCCAGATGGTCGCGATCGCCTTCCTGCTCGCCGGTCCTGCTGGCGACAAGATTTTGCCCTATACGACGGAAGCGGGTATCGTGCTCCTGTGGATCGCCGCCGCCATCACGCTCTACACGGGCTACGACTATTTCCGCGCCGGCCTCAAGCACGTGGTCAACGAATGAGCACCGTCAATCTCGTCTATTTCTCCTGGGTGCGCGAGCGCATCGGCAAGGGCGAAGAGACCCTGGACGTTCCCTCAAGCGTCGTTACCATCGCCGACCTGCTTCAGCATCTGAAGACGCTCGGCGAGGAATACGAGACGGCGCTCGAACATGAAAATGTGATCCGCGCGGCCATCAACCAGGAACATGTCGACCACAAGGAGCCGATCGCCGGCGCCCGCGAGATCGCCCTGTTCCCGCCGATGACGGGCGGCTGAGCCCATGAACGCGCCGGTGAACGTGCGCGTCCAGCGCGAGGATTTCGACCTCAATACGGAGGTCGCGAAGCTCTCTGCCGGACGGGCCGATGTCGGCGCGGTCGTCACTTTTTCCGGGCTTTGCAGAGATGAAGCGGGCACGCTCGCTGCCCTCGAACTCGAACATTATCCAGGCATGGCCGAAGCGGAGATCGAACGCATTTGCCACGAGGCGGTCGAGCGCTTCTCGCTGCAGGCCGCCACCGCCATTCACCGCTACGGCAAGATCATGCCCGGGGACAACATCGTCCTCGTTGTCGCCGCGTCGCGGCACCGGCAGGCCGCCTTCGACGGCGCCAACTTCATCATGGATTTCCTGAAGACCTCAGCGCCTTTCTGGAAGAAGGAGCACCTTGACGACGGCACCACCGGCGGCTGGGTCAGCGCCAAGGATGCGGACGACACGGCGCGGGACCGCTGGTCGACGAAATAGCGCTGCGCTGGCACGCGAACTTCCGTGGCACATCCGCTAATCAGGGAATGATCTTCTCCTTGCGCGTCACCGCAAGCACGATCACCAGAAAGCCGAAGATTGCAAAGTCGCGCCAGAGGATCGGACCGTAAGCGCTCCACAGCGTTTCCAACAGGCCGATCCCGGCGGCACCGAGTGCGGCGTAGAGCGGCGAGGCCTGGCCGCCGATCGCGGCGATGAACAGCACCTTGACGCCGAAGGTGAGGCCCGTGCCAAAATCCATGTTGCCGTAGTAGGACGCAGCGAGAATGCCGCAGACGGCGGCGATCAAAGATGCCGCGCCATAGGCGGCGATGTAAACGGTCGCGGCGTCGACACCGCAGAGCGCTGCAGCCCCCCTGTCCTCCGATACGGCGCGCCAGAACCGCCCTGCCCGGGAATGCGTGAGATACCAGTGCCCGGCCGCCACGAGCGCAGCCATGAGCACGGTGTTGCCGAGCTGGATGACCGTCAAGGTCACCGGAAAGCGAGGATCGTCCCAGAAGACGATATTCCCGTTCAGGAACGGCGGCAGCCACAGGCTGCGTGTTTCAGAGGCGAGCCGCGCCGCTTCCATCAGCACCAACAGGCAGCCGAGCGAAGCGACGACGACGGTGTTGGCTGACGAAAAGGCGAGCGGGCGCATGACATAACGCCCGGCGACGAGCCCGGCGCCAACGCTGAAGCTCAGGGCCGCGGCCGCGCCGAGGCCAAGGGCGGCCGGCAACACCAGCCACAGCCGGTTCCAGCCGAAATCAGCAAACAGCACGAACATCTGGCCTGAGAAGGCAAAGAGCGCGCCATAGGTGAGATCCGCCCGACGCGTCACCGCGAAGGCGATGGCATAGCCGAAGGCGAGCGCCGCATAGAGCGCAGCGATTGGGACGGCATTGGCGAGCTGCTGCAGAAAATAGAGCATGGCGCATCCGGAGCGTGACAAGATCAATATAACTGGTAAAATCAATTTTACCAGTTAGGATTTTCGCATGACCTTCACCTGGACAGCCCATCGATTTGCCGGCGGCGCATTGGCGCTGGATGTGGCCAATTCCATCATCCTACGCGCCGATCCGGAGCGCCGGATCGACCGTTTCGCCGATGTTGCGGCAATCGATTCTTTTGCGGAAGCGGCCAACCGTTTCGGAGCAGAGAGTGCCCGCTTCGGTGCGCTGGCGCCCGTCGCAGCGGAGAATCGCGGCCGGCTGCTGCAGCTGCGCGAAGCGACTGACCGGCACTTTCGCGCGGCGATATCGGCCACGGGACGGCCGGAGTTCTTGGCCGATTTGCTCGAGGCGATTGCGGCGGTTCTGCGCGGTTCCCTGCCCCACGTCGGCGCACTTTCGCTCGACACGGCGACCGCGCAATCTGCCCTCAGCCTTGCCGCCAGCACCGAGCCCGACCGGCTGAAGATCTGTCCGAATTGCGGATGGCTGTTTCTCGACCGCAGCCGCAACCGCAGCCGGACCTGGTGCGACATGGCCGTCTGCGGCAATCGCACCAAGGCCAAACGCCACTACCATCGCAACAGGGAGGAAACCGGCTTATGACGAGGATGATCGTTACGCTTGCGGCGGCCGCCATCACACTGCTCGCCGCCGGGTGCCAGCGCGAGACCGGTCCGGATCCGCTGAAGCTGACGGGAAAGATGTTCGTCTTCAACTATCGTCTCGCCTATGCGGTCTACACGATCACGCTTCAGAAAACAGAGCCCGTGCCCGAGGGCAGCGTCGTCATTGCCACCTTCGAGAATCCAGTGGGCGGCGCGCCGTTCACGCTGACGCGCAAACTTTTTCCAAAGCTCGACAGGGTGGTGCTGGAAAGTCCTGATTTGACCTGTGTGAAAAAGGAAAGGCCTTATGCGGTGACGATCGAGGTCAAAGGACCTGCCGGCGAAACGCTGCAGAAACTGGAGACCACGGTCGTCTCCGATATCGACCAGGACATCCTGCCGGCGAAGCCGCTGGTCGAAGGCCCCGCTTACGACAAGAACCCCGAGGTCTTCAGGGACGGCAAGGCGCCCGAACGTTTCGAGACGGCGACTTGCCCGATATGAAAAAACCGGAGCATTTCCGCTCCGGTTCAAATCCGAGTCAATTCAAGCCTTTGCGGCTCGAACCGAAGATTTTGAATCAGCCGACGATCTCGGTGCCCGAGAACCAGTAGGCGATTTCTTCAGCAGCGGTTTCCGGAGCATCCGAACCGTGAACCGAGTTTTCGCCGATCGACAGGGCGTGAACCTTGCGGATGGTGCCTTCGTCAGCGTTTGCCGGGTTGGTGGCGCCCATGACTTCGCGGTTCTTGGCGATTGCGTTTTCGCCTTCGAGAACCTGAACGATGGTCGGGCCGGAGGACATGAACTCGACCAGTTCGCCGAAGAACGGACGTTCCTTGTGAACGGCGTAGAAGCCTTCGGCTTCGCGGCGGCTCATCCAGACGCGCTTGGAAGCGACGACGCGCAGGCCGGCATCTTCGAGCATCTTGGTGATGGCGCCGGTCAGGTTGCGCTTGGTCGCGTCCGGCTTGATCATCGAGAAGGTACGTTCAATAGCCATTGGCTCAAATCCCTTGTTTCTTGAGAAGTGGCGGTTCATTAGCCGCCAATCCCGCGCAAAACAAGGGGGTTCACCGATGATTCGGCTCGGGCCAAGCGGGTTTCACGCAGCCGTCACACTACGTCCAAGCCCACCGTGCAGATCGAGGCACCGCTCGAACCAATCGGTGACGGGATCGCCTAGCTGAAGCAGGCGCTGCGGCGAGACGATGCGCGCCCACTGAAACGCGCCGAAGACGATATAGTCAGCGAAAAGCGGCGACGCGCCGCCCAGAAAATCCTGAAACTTCAGCATATGGCGCAAAGGCTCAAGTTTCTCTGCGAGGGTTTCGAGCGCGGCGCCACCGCTTTCGGCTACCGCTTCAAGCGACTTGCCAAAGCGCTTCTCCCGGCTCTGCCGGAAGTAGGCCTGATCGACCGGATCGAGGCGATCGTGAATATCCCTGATGATGATGCGGGTGATGGCGGGATGCAGCGTCGTCTGCGACCAGCCCTCGACGAAGCGGGAGACCGCCATCGCCCCCTCACCGGCGAAGAGCGGCGGGCGATCCGGATAGGTTTGTTCGAGATAAAGCGCGATCTCGAAGCTGTCCTTCACCAGACGTTCACCGTCACGCAGCAGCGGCACCAGGCTCGTCGCTCCATCCTCGACCGCGGGGATCTCGGTGAAGCCGATCGGCACGACGTCGAAATCGAGCCCCTTGTGCGCGAGCGACATCTTCGTCTTCCACACATGCGGCGAGAAAGGACGCGTCCTGTCGGCCCCGCAAAGCGAATAGAGTTTTCTCGACATATAAACTCCCGGTCGGTTGGCGTCCCGTTGAACGACAAATCGGCCACGTCATCAAATCAGTAAATTTCATGAGTGATATCAGCCACAGAAATGCGGTTTCGAGTTAGCTTCGCCGCCCCTTCAAAGGAGATACCCGATGCTCGATCACTTTCGCATGTTCGCCGACTATAACCGCTGGGCGAACCGCCTGATCTATGCCGCTGCGGCAGAACTGACCGATGCCGAATTGCGGGAAAGCCGCGGCGCCTTCTTCGGCTCGCTGCTGGCGACCCTCAACCATATCCTCGTTGCCGATCGGGTCTGGATGAAGCGCTTTACGCACGAGGGCGACGCCCCCACCGCGCTCGACACGATCCTCCATGAGGATCTGCCGGCGCTTGCCGCTGCCCGCACTGTCGAAGACGAACGCATCATTGCCTGGATCGACGGCCTGAGTGATGCACGCCTCGGCGCCGACCTCACCTATACGCCGCTCACCAGCCCCACGGTCATCACGCAGAAGCTGGCGCCGACGCTCGGGCATTTTTTCAACCATCAGACCCATCATCGCGGCCAGGCGCATGCGACGCTGACCGCACTCGGCCGCCCATCGATAGCGCTGGATCTCGCGTATTTCCTGAGAACCGAAGGGTCTCCAACCCAAGCGACCGCAGTGGTCGGAGCTCACGCTCCCGCCACTCCGCAAGCTTCTTGAGCACCAGGCGCTGGCCGAGCCAGGCGACCAGGCCGAGCGCGACACCGCCAACGATCGACAGGACCGAAAACACCACGGACGGCAGCGCCGGCTGCAGCGGCAGCATCAGCAACTCCGGCACGAAGCGGTGCAGGATGTAGATGTGGAAACCCGCCGCCGATAGAGGCAGGATGAGCTGTGCCGCCCAGCGCGGCACATTGATGCGCGGAAAATAGAGCAGCGCCGCGAGGACAGCGATCTGCAGGAGGTACTTGACCTTCGTCCCGATCCACACCCCCTCGTATAGACCGAAGAACAGCAACGCCCCCGTGGCGGATAACATCAGCAACAGGCGCTGCTTGCCGGTTTCTGCGACAGCGGCGCACCAGCCGATGACCGCGAGATAGAAGATCCACGGCAGGGTAAAAATCTGGCGATTGCCGATCGGCCACAGGAGCGGCAGCGCCAGCCGGGCGGCGAGCGCCGCCAGGAGCAGGCTCATACCGGCGGCGAAAGGCCTTGCCGACACGAGCCGCCGGAATTGCGGGATGGCGAAGAGCCCGACGAAGACGAGCATCATCTGGCAATAGGCTTCGATGAACCAGTAGAGATACGGCACCATGCCGTGCGTCTCCGGCAGGGCCACACCGAAATTGCCGACGAGGAAGACCGAGGCCCAGGGCACCTCGCCCCAGGCGACCGCATAGGCGGCGACGATCAGATAGTATGGCACGAGCACCTGGGCGAGTGGGCGCAGGATGGCCAGGCCGTCTCCCGCCAGAAGCGGGCCCATCTGGAAGCGGGCGAGGCTGAAGCCCGCGAGAACGACCATGGCTGCCGATCCGCCGGGGATGGGCCAAAGCAATTCGTGGTGCAGCACGACCAGCAGAATGGCCAGTGCGCGGATCACCAGATCCATCTCGATCCGCCGCGTGGCGGTCTCGCGGCGCTCCTGCGCCGATAACTCGACGATAGACAAGGTCTCCCAGGCGTCGGGAACCTGTCCCAGCGCCTTTTCCAGACCGATCGAGAGCTGAACGAAGCGCAGGGAATCGCCGCCCAGCGACACAAAACTGTCGGAGCGCTTTACCCTTTTCGGATAGAAGACCTGCGCAAAAAGCTCTTCGATGCCGCCGTTGTCGTCGTCAACGTTCGCCGCTGCCTGGCGGGCTGCCATGTTGAGCGCGTTGTAGTCGACCTTGCCGCTGGCAAGCCGCGGCATTTCGGCGAGGGGGGTGGCCTTGAGATGCGAAAGCGTCAGCCCGCTTGCCTGTGCGAGGAACCGTCTGATCTCTTCCGCATCGCGGCTGCCGGCATAAAAGGCGTGAAGGCCGGCATCGTCACCGACGACAGCAGCAGTAATGCCGCGCCTTTCGAGCGCCGCTTCCAGCACATCGTGAGCGATCCTGAGGCCCGCGATCTTGGAAATCCGCTTCATGCGGCCGACGATCTGGAACAGGCCGTCGGCATGGCGCATCGCGAGGTCGCCGGTGCGCAGTTCGGTGAGTTCGGCGCCGCGGCAGAGATCGTCACGCGACGTGGCATAGCCCATCATGACGTTCGGGCCGCGATAGACGAGTTCGCCGGCCACACCGTCGTTTTCAATCGGCGCTCCGCTCTCGTTCTCGATCAAAAGGCGCCCACCGGGGATCGCGACGCCGATCCTGTCCTCGTTGCCGGCAAGCAGGGCGGGCGGCACATAGGCGATCCGCGCGGTGGCCTCGGTCTGGCCGTACATGGCGAAAAAGGCAGCGCCTTGAGCTTTGAGGTGGTCGCTGTACAGACGGATGACGTCCGGGCTCAATCGACCGCCGGCCACTGTCATGAAGCGCAAGCGCGGGAACCGCCGATCGCGGAAGCCCACCTTCTCCAGCAATTCGTAGGAATAGGGCACGCCCGCAAGGTTGGTACTGTCGCTTGCAGCGAGACCTTCGAGAAAATCGGTATCGAGGATCGATCCACCGGGAATATAGAGGCTGGCGCCGACTGCCAGGTGAGAATTCAGCACCGACAGGCCGTAGGAATAATGGAGCGGCAGAATGAGGCAACCGCGGTCATCCGCCGTCAGGCCGAGATAGTCGGCGATGGACGCGGCGTTTACGGAGATGTTTTCCCGGGACAAGCGGACGGCCTTGCCACAACCGGTGCTGCCCGATGTCGAGAGCATCACCGCCAGCTCGGAATGCGGCGCACTGCCATTTTGCCGCAGCGGCTGTTCCGTGCGCCAGCGGCCGTCAATCCGGCGAAAGGCATGATCGGGATCGAAGGCATCGACCCAGGATCCGGCGGCCCCGTTCTTCGGGGCTTGCATCGCCACGGCATGTCCAGCTGTCAGCGCTGCCAGATAAGCGACGATGGCATGTTCGGAAAGCTCGGCCTCGTTCGCCACCAGCCCACGCGGGCCGCGGAAGGACGGCGCCTGGCGCGTGACCCGCTCGCCGAGTTCCCGATAAGTGACAACCCGCTGCCCGGAAAAGACCAGCGCCGGCCGGTCGCCCCATTTCGCCAGATCCGCAATGAACGAGAGGGACATCCTTGACCGTCGCTGTTTGCCTCGGGCCCCCATGCCCGATTTAGCAGCGCCGAATATAATTGGTGACTAAAGGCGTCAAGTATAAAGATTGCCCGGACTGACGGCTGTCAGTTGGCATGCGATTCTCGGTTGCGCCGCCGCCTGGCAGATGAAATTCAGCAACCATACCGGGCAGGAATAGGCGACTGCCCGAAATCTTCAGACTCCCTTAAATGCAGCCTTCCATAGTGCATCGATCCGGACATCACCATCCGACAGGCATTGAGGAACACGACAGAATGACCAGGCAAGTTCCAGCGGACGCCAGCCGATCGCAGGCGAGGCAGGCGGCGATCATTCTGAAGGTGGCGCACGCAATGTCCGCGCACGGTGTCGCTGCCCTGCCCCGCAACTACGAGCTTTTCTACGAGGCGCTGTCCGGTCGCCTGCCCCAGCTTTCCCGGGAGCTTCCCGAGCTCGGGCACAATCCGCAACAGGACTTGCTGGACGCCTTGGGCCTCAAGCATCACCTCGTCTCCCACGCGGCCCTCGCCGCGGACCGGGCGAGAGCCGCAGCCCAGGAAGCCCTCGCCGACATGGCCAGCACGCTCAAGCTTGCGCTGGCGCAGAAGCAGTCATTCAAGACCGAACTCGATCATTTCGCCGGTCGGTTGGCAGCTGACCCTGTCGTCGGCCTGTCGGAGTTCGCGGACGACGCCGCGCGGCTGCGCGAAGCGGCAGGCCGTTTGATGAACGAAGAGAATGCTCTGCAGCACGCCTTGGAAACCAGTGCGCAGCGCATGGCCGAACTCGAGGGAGATCTCGCCGAAAGCCGCCGGTCGCTCACCCGCGACCCCGCTACCGGCTTGCCGAACCGTCTGGCGCTGACGGCGAAGCTCGACTCCATTCTCGAAACGGAGCGAACCGACCAGCCGGTTGCCATGCTTCTCGTCTCTGTCGAAGGACTTCGCGAGATGGCCGAGCACCACGGCGGCACGGTTGCGAGCAAGGCGCTTACCAAGCTGTCGGCGCTGTTTCGCAAGTCGATCAAGAAGAACGACTTCGTCGCCCGCGTGGGTCAGCAGGACTTCGCCTTCGTCTGCCGGGACGCCAGCGTCGAAAACGCCGAAGCCATTGTTCGGCGCCTGTGCCAATCCGTGGAGGAACTGAAGGTAACCCTTCCGGGGCGCGCGCACACCGCCGAGACGCTCTCGCTTGCGGCCGGCATCACCATAGCGCAGCCGGCATCGACGAGCGCCGATCTCCTGACCCAGGCCGAATTGGCACTGGCCGGCGCGCGCGATGGCGCCGGCATCCTCTGTTATTCGGCGGCACTCGGCCGCGACCGCGGCAGGACCTACGGTCAGAACGCCGCCTGAGTGTCGCGCGTCAGGCGGCGACCGGCTGGCGGTTTTCGTCGATCTCCGTCGCCTTCTCCCGCAGACAACCAAGCAGGCGAAAGAGTTCGGTGCGCTCGCAATCATCGAGCGCCGAGAACAATTCGTCGATCGTGCGATGACGTGGCTGTAGCGCCGCTTCCAGTGCGAACCGGCCGCGATCGGTGATCGAGATGATCTTCGCGCGGCGATCCTCCGGGTCCGCGTCACGGACGACCATGCCGTCCCGCTCCAACCCGTCGATCGCTTCGGTGACGGTTCTCGCCGCAAAACCGAGCGCTGAAGCGATATCCGCGCAGCGACAGGGCCCCAGCCTGTTGAGATAGAACAGGAATTTGCTGCGCGCGAGCGAAACGCCTTCCTCCGACATCGATGTGTTCACCAGGCGATGAACGCACTGATAGAGATCGAAGAGCCGCTCGGCGACTTCGATTTTTTCTGTCATGGCAATGTACCTCATTTGGCAACGCCAAAACGAAACAACCCGGCCCCGCGTGGCGGGACCGGGCTGTTCGGTCAACCGTTTGGCGTGACTTACTGTTTGTTTTCGTCGGCCTGGCCGAGAGCCTTGGCGCCGCTGCCGGCGATCGCGCCGGTTGCCGTCGTGTCGACGGATCTGTCTTCGACGCCCGCATAATAGTCGCCGCGGCTGGTCGTGCTCGCGGAGACACCGGTGCCGGCGGACGCTTCGGCGCGGCCGGTGAAGAGCGGCGTGGAGCTCACACCCTCATAGTAGCTGCCGCCGGCCACAGCGGCCGACGCGCCGCCAAGCACGGCGGCCGCAACGAGGATCGCGGCAATGGACTTCTTCATAGATCGGTTCCTTGGTGGAGATAGACGGTGGGGGCTAAGCCCCGCCTGGGCGCTTGGGAGGTCGCCTCATAGGATCATGGCAATGATCAATCAAATCCCTTGAAAGAGGGTGCGGGGAGAAACCCGCACCCCTTCTTCGTCGCGGTTAGCGCGAAATACCCTGATAGTATTCACCTTCGCCGCCGATCACGCTCTTCGGCGCAACGCCGTAGTTGACGACCGAACCGGTCCGGGTGCTGTCAACATAGCCAGCTTCCGAATTGCCGATGGTGAAGGAGGTCTTGCCGGTGACGGCAGGCGTGCGCTCGGTGTAGAGCGGCGTCGGGCTGACGCCTTCGTAGTAGCTGCCGCCGGCGAAGGCAGCGGAGGCGCCACCGAGGATAGCGGTTGCAACGAGAGCGGCGGAAAGAGCGGTCTGGATTGCAGTTTTCATGGTCTTCACTCCTGGGAGGCTCGTTCACATGAACGAGGTTTCATCTAAATTGTCCGTGGCCGGATCGGTCGTCTCTCCAAACGCGGGGCCCTTGCCGATGGCGTTCAGTCGATCGAGGCGGTCAGAAGAGCGTTCCCCGCCCTTCCGTTATTGAGATGGTCCCTCACGATGAGGATGTGTAGTATCGATTGTCGGAACGCCTTGTTCAAAAATCGATAACAATGACCCCTTGAAATCGCGAACGGTCACAAGAGGGTAGCCAAGGCGGATGCGGTCGAGGCCGCGCCTCTTGCCTTCCCGGCCAAGTCCGGGCAAAAGGCCGCAATGATCCAGATTTCCGGCCTTTCCGCCCGCATCGCGGGCCGTCTCCTCATCGAAAACGCATCCGTGACGCTTCCGGCGGGCACGAAGGCCGGGCTCGTGGGCCGCAACGGTGCCGGCAAGTCGACGCTGTTTCGCATCATCACCGGTGAATTTGCCTCCGAGGCCGGCAGCGTCTCCTTGCCGAAGAACGCCCGCATCGGTCAGGTGGCCCAGGAAGCGCCCGGCACCGAGGAACCGCTGATCGAGATCGTGCTGAAGGCCGACAAGGAACGCTCGGCCCTGATCGCCGAAGCCGAGACCGCAACCGATCCGCACCGCATCGCCGAGATCCAGACCCGGCTTGCCGATATCGGCGCCCACTCGGCCGAAGCGCGGGCCGCGAGCATTCTCGCCGGCCTCGGCTTCGATCACGAAGCGCAATTGCGCCCGGCCTCCTCCTTCTCCGGCGGCTGGCGCATGCGCGTCGCGCTCGCCGGCGTGCTCTTCTCCGAGCCGGACCTGTTGCTGCTCGACGAGCCGACCAACTATCTCGACCTCGAAGGCACGCTCTGGCTTGAGGACTACATTCGCCGCTATCCGCACACGGTCATCATCATCAGCCACGACCGCGATCTGCTGAACACTGCGGTCAACGCCATCGTGCATCTCGACCAGAAGAAGCTTACCTTCTATCGCGGACCCTATGACCAGTTCGAGCGGCAGAAGGCCGAGGCCGACGAGCTGCAGATGAAGGCGAAAGCCAAGAACGATGCGGCGCGCAAGCACCTGCAGAGCTTCATCGACCGCTTCAAGGCCAAGGCCACCAAGGCCCGCCAGGCGCAAAGCCGCGTGAAGGCACTTGAGCGCATGGGCACGATTGCGGCGGTGATCGAGGATCACGTCCAGGGCTTCTCCTTCCCGGACCCGGAGAAGGAAGCCGCCTCCCCGATCATTGCCGTCACCGGCGGTACCGTTGGCTACGAGCCCAGCAAGCCGATCCTCAAGCGGCTGAACCTCAGGATCGATACCGACGACCGCATCGCGCTGCTCGGTTCGAACGGCAACGGCAAGTCGACCTTCGCCAAATTCATCTCCGGCCGACTGGCGCCGGAGGCGGGCGAACTGAAGATCGCGCCGAACCTCAAGGTCGGTTTCTTCGCCCAGCACCAGCTCGACGACCTCATCCCCACGCAGAGCGCCGTCGAGCATGTGCGCCGGCGCATGCCGGACGCCCCCGAAGCCAAGGTGCGTTCGCGCGTGGCGCAGATGGGGCTGGCGACGGAAAAAATGGAAACGCCTGCCAAGGATCTCTCGGGTGGCGAGAAAGCACGGCTGCTGATGGGCCTTGCCGCCTTCGACGCACCGAACCTCCTGATCCTCGACGAGCCGACCAACCACCTCGACATCGACAGCCGCAACGCGCTGATCACCGCCCTCAACGACTATTCTGGCGCTGTCATCCTGATCTCGCACGATCGCCATCTGATCGAGGCAACGGCCGACCGGCTGTGGCTGGTGCGCGACGGAACGGTGACGAGCTACGACGGCGACCTTGAGGATTATCGCAGCCTGATCGTCGGCGGACCCAAGCCCAAGGACGACAAGGCCAAGCCGAACGGAGCCGATGACAGCCTCTCGAAGGCGGACCAGCGCAAGGTCAATGCCGACAAGCGCGCTTCGCTGGCGCCGCTCCGCAAGAAGATCAATGAAATCGAATCCTTGACCGGAAAACTGGAGAAACTGATTCAGGCACTTGATGTGGAACTGGCCAATCCGGTGCTCTACGAAAAGTCGCCTGCGAAAGCCGCCCAGAAAGCCAAGGAACGCTCCGACGCGGCAGTGAAACTCGCTCACGCCGAAGAGCAATGGCTTGAGCTTTCCGCCGAGTATGAAGAGGCAATGGCCGGCTGACAGAAGCCTGTCCGACCGGTCAGCCCAGTTCGAACGTGGTGATGCCGTAGATCCGTGCCAACGGCAGCCCGGGGTCGGGCCCGCGATACATGCGCGCCGTCTCGAACGCTGCCCGCAGATTGTAGCGATCGCAAAGCGCCTTGGCCGAGGCGTTCGGTTCGGGGATGTCGAGGTAAATTTCGCTGCCATTGACACCGGCGGCGAGCTTGCGAAAGACCAGATCGGCGCCGGTCTCGGTGTCGGAGAAGAGCGGTCCGATCTTGAAGCCGTTTCGGCAAGCCCGGATCGTTCCATAGGCCGCGACTGCGCCGTCGCGCAGCAGCAGGACACTGCGCCGTCCATCGCTCGACTTCAGCCATTCACGAAGGAACGCCTCGCGACGCGCCGGGACGAAGCGGCGGTCATACTCGGTGAGGAGCGACATATGGACCGGGGCGACCTCCAGGAGGTCGGCGCCCGGCGGCTCGATTACGTCGATGACACCGCCGTAGCGGATGTTCGCATGGGCATAGGTGAAGCCGGACCGCCGATAATTCTCCTGCTGTGCGACCACGCCGTCGAGGCCGACGATGCGGTTCCCGGCGACGACCATCGCCTGTTGCCACAGTTGCCGACCGATCCCCTTGCCGCGGTGTTCCGGTCGCGTGATGTAGAAGCCGAGAAAGGCGTAGCTTTCGTTGTATCGCACCAGCGAGATGGCGCCGACCGGCCCGTCCTCTCCATCGGCTATCCAGTAGCCGTCCGGATCGGCCGCCCAGAAGGGGCCGACATCACCGAGCCCGGGATTCCACCCCTCCTCGGCCGCCCACTCGATCATGACGTCGAGTTCGGCGCGGCTGGCACGACGGATTTGCTGCTGCATGGTTCACTCCTCTTGGGCGGTCAGATCGCCCTATCGTCAGCCCGGTTGACGGGACGAAACGGCACGTCCGGTGGTAGAGCTAGCGCAGTGGCGTTCAGAGGGAATGATAATCTGTCGATTTCCCCGACATTGACGGCATATGCTGGCGACGGACCGGCGCCGCTTGTCCGCCCTGCGCAATCTGCTACAAGAGCCGACAATAAGTCATACAAATCGAGCGGAACACCATGGCCCCCATCAAAATTGCCCTTGTCGGCGTCGGCAAAATCGTTCGCGACCAGCACCTGCCGGCGATCGCCAAGAACAGCGACTATCACCTGATCGCCGCCGCAAGCCGGCATGGCACGGTCGACGGCATCGACAACTTCAAATCGATCGAGGCGATGCTCGAAGCCGTGCCTGCGATCGAGGCCGTATCGCTCTGCATGCCGCCGCAGTATCGCTACGAGGCCGCCCGCGCAGCACTCGACGCCGGCAAGCATGTGTTCCTGGAAAAGCCTCCGGGCGCCACCCTCAGCGAGGTCGCAGACCTCGAGGCGCTGGCGGCATCGAAGGGGCTGTCGCTGTTTGCGAGCTGGCACTCCCGCTACGCGCCGGCCGTGGAAGCGGCAAAATCCTTCCTGGCGGCAACGACGATCAATGATGTCCAGGTCATCTGGAAGGAAGACGTGCGCCACTGGCACCCGAACCAGGAATGGATCTGGGCGGCGGGTGGCCTCGGCGTCTTCGATCCCGGCATCAACGCGCTTTCGATCGTCACCCACATTCTGCCGCGCCCGCTGTTCGTAACCTCGGCCGTGCTCGAGTTCCCCGAGAATCGCGACGCGCCGATTGCTGCCAACATCGCCTTCACGGATGGGAAGAAACTGCCGGTTTCCGCCGAATTCGACTGGCGCCAGACCGGCAAGCAGAGCTGGGATATCGTCGCCCGGACGGCGGCGGGCGAGATGGTACTGTCCGAAGGCGGCGCCAAGCTCGCCGTCGACGGCAAGCTCGTGCATCAGGAGCCGGAACAGGAATACCCGATGCTCTATCGGCGTTTCGCCGAGATCGTCAAAGCCGGACGGTCGGACGTCGATCTCGCGCCGCTGCGTCACGTCGCCGACGCCTTCATGCTCGGCAAGCGCAAGTTCGTCGAAGCGTTCCACGACTGATTTTCCAGACAGGCAGAAACGCAAAGCCCGCGGTATCGGCCGCGGGCTTTGTTTGTCGCAACGCGTTGTAAACTCAGGCCTTCTTTTCCCACCGGCCGTCGCGGTTCTGCTGCCAGTAGGTGAGGTTGTGCCCCTCCCCCTTCAGCCGCTTCCAATGGGCGCGTGCGCCTTCAAGCTGATCCTGATCGTAGCCGTCGAACATGAAGACGATGCGCTCATAGGCCGAAACATCAGGCGGGCTGGCGCCATCGATGACGAAACGCACCGTCGCCGCATTCGCATTGCCTTCGTCGGCCACCAGCAACACCGGCTGGTCGGCAGCGAAATCACCGGCATCCGTGCCATGCGGCAGGAAGCTCTCGTCTCGATAGACCCAGAGATGCGTGTCCAGCGCGTCACGCCGCTCGGCATCGATCGTCTGCACGGCTACCCGCCAGCCGCGCTCGACACTCTTGTCGAGCAACGGCGGCAGCGCGTCTTCGAGCTTCGATTCCGTCAGGTGATAGAACAGGATTTCGGTCATGCCGATTGCTTCCCGCCTTTCGTCACGTCCAGCACGGCGGGTCAGGACTCGTAGCTCGCCCGCACCAGTTCATCGAGCAGTCGTACGCCGAAGCCCGAGCCCCAGGACTGGTTGACCTCATCCGTCGGCGTGCCCATGGCGGTGCCGGCGATATCGAGATGCGCCCAGGGCGTGTCCTTGACGAAACGCTTCAGGAACTGCGCCGCCGTCACCGCACCGCCGTGGCGGCCGCCGGTGTTCTTCATGTCGGCGAACTTGCTGTCGATCATTTTGTCGTATTCCTTGCCGAGCGGCATGCGCCACAGGCGTTCCTGCGTCGCCATGCCGGCGGCAAGGAGCTGCCCGGCCAGACGGTCGTCGTTGGAGAACAGGCCGGCGTGATGGGTCGCAAGCGCAACCATGATGGCGCCGGTCAGCGTCGCAAGGTCGATGATTGCCTGCGGCTTGAAGCGGTCGTTGCAATACCAGAGCGCATCGCAGAGCACGAGACGGCCTTCGGCATCGGTGTTGATCACTTCGATCGTCTGGCCGGACATCGACGTTACGATATCGCCGGGGCGCTGGGCGCTGCCGTCGGGCATGTTTTCCACAAGGCCGATGATGCCGATGGCGTTGACCTTCGCTTCACGCGCGGCCAGCACATGCATGAGGCCGGTGACGGCAGCCGCACCGCCCATGTCGCCCTTCATTTCCTCCATGCCGGCGGCCGGCTTGATCGAGATGCCGCCGCTGTCGAAGACGACGCCCTTGCCGACAAAGGCGAGCGGCCGCTCCTTGGCCTTGCCGCCCTTCCACTGCATGATCACGAGGCGCGGCGGTCGGGTAGACCCCTGGGCGACGCCAAGCAGCGCGCCCATGCCGAGCTTTTTCATTTCCTTTTCCGTGAGGATCTCGACCTCGACGCCGAGCTTCTCCAGTTCCTTCGCCTTGGCGGCAAACTCGACCGGTCCCAGTACGTTCGCCGGCTCGTTCACCAGGTCGCGCGCCAGGAACACGCCTTCGGCCACCGCCTCTGCTGTGCCGAAAGCCTTCTTCGCGGCAATGACGGTACCGGTGACGATCGTGACCTTGGTCGGCTTGCCGGAGGACTTGGCGTCGTCATCGGCCTTCTTGGTCTTGTAGCCGTCGAAGCTATAGGCGTTCATCTCCATGCCGAGCGCGAAATCTGCGGCCGCCCTGCCGGTCACGTCGACCCCAGGCGCATCGACGAATACGGTCACCTTGTCGACTGAGCCGAGTTTCGCCGCAACGGCGCCGCCGGCCTTCAGCCAATCGTGATCCGAAAGCACATCCGCCTCTCCGAGGCCAAACACAATGATTCGGTCAGCCGGCGAGCCATGCGGCGCAACAATATCGAGGCTGGAGAACGCCTTTCCGGTGAACTTCTTCACCTTGGCTGCCTTTGTCACGACGTCTTCCGGATCGGCGACATCCGCGCCGGCCGCGGCTCCGCCACCCGACGTCTTGAGGAGCACGGCAACGCCGCCGCTCGGCCGGTGGGACTTGGCAAAGGTGAACTCGAACTTCATCGGCATTGAAAAACTCCGGGATATTTTCCTGTTTCCGTGCGCAGCCAGAGAATCGAAAGTAGCTTCCGAGAGCCGGGCGCCAGGGCAAGGTGATCTGGCCGCGACGCATCTGGATGACACGGCGAGGCTTGTGGCGATCCGCCCTGTTACCGGGCGGTTACAGTGGAAAATATTCGCAACATTCGCCACCGTCAAAGCTGTGGCCGGCACCCTTCTCGCTTTTCAACCGCTTGGCAAGATGCCCCCGGATGTTTACATGCGGTTAACCGAGGTTCTTCGCCTTAAATTATCCCTGTTGCTTCACAGTTTGAGCGACACGAAATATCGGGTAAGAACCGGGCTTCGGTTTGGACCCGGGCAAATGCCCGGTCCGACGCCGCCGCCGGACAGAAACATGAGCAGGATTTTGGACCGGACACGGGCATGAAGCTGATCGAACGCTACATCTTCCGGCGTGCCTTGGTCATGTTCCTCGCGACACTCCTGCCATTGCTCGGCATTGTGTGGACGACGCAGGCGCTTGCCAACGTCAACCTGGTTACCGACAGCGGCCAGTCGGTTCTGGCCTTCGCCAAACTGGCAACCCTCATCCTGCCTTCGGTCATCCCGATCATCCTGCCCTTCGCACTGGTCATCGGCGTCACCCAGACCCTGACCACGATGAACACCGATTCGGAACTGACCGTGCTCAACGCCGCCGGCAGTTCGCGCATGGCCATCATCCGGCCGGTCATCTATCTGGCCGCGGCCCTGAGCGTCCTGTCCTTCGCGGTCGACAACTTCGTCGAGCCCTATTCGCGCGTTTCGGTACGCAAAATGCTGGCGACCGCCAACGCCGACCTTCTGTCGTCGGTCGTTCAGGAGAATTCGTTCCGCAAGGTTGCCGACGGGCTCTACGTTCAGGTCGGAGCACGGCGCAGCGGCGGCGTATTGCAGGGCATCTTCGTTGCCGATTCGCGCAATCCCGCCTTCGAGCTCGTCTATTACGCCCGCGAAGGCGCGGTGGATGAAAAGAGCTCCGCGCTGGTGATGAAGGACGGCGAGGTGCAACGCAAACTGCCTGACGGCAGCGTCTCGATCATCAAGTTCGATTCCTATGCCTTCGACCTCGCCGACATGACCAAGACCACGCGCGAGGCGACGATCCGGGCGAAGGACCGCGACCTGGCCGGCCTTCTCAATCCCGATCCGAACGATCAGGTCTACAAAAACAATCCGCTTGCCTTCACAGCCGAGATCAACCGCCGCCTGACGGAGTGGACCTTTCCGCTGCTCTTCGGCCTGATCGCACTGGTGTTCAGCAGCGATGCGCGCTCTCACCGGGAAGCACGCGTCCATCCAATGGTGAGCGCGCTCGGAACAGCGCTGCTCATCCGCTGGATGACCTTCTATGCCGGCAACAGCGCCGAGGATTCCATCTGGTTCGTGCCGCTGATGTATATCGTGCCGCTCGCAGCCGGCGGGCTCTGCATTCACCAGCTGGTGAGCAACAAACGTCTGGATATCCCGATGACCGGGCAGGAAAAGCTGCAGGATCTCCTGGTTCGCCTGCGCCTGGTGCGGCGTGACGCCGAGGGAGGGCAGCCATCCTGATGGGCACGCTCGGACGCTATTTCTTCATCCGCTATGTGATCACCACTTTCTGGTTCCTCGTCGGCATCTTCTCGCTGATCTTCATCATCGACTTCAGCGAGCAGGCGAGCCGCCTGGCGAACCTGCCGCACTATTCGATCACCGGCGCTCTGCTGATGACCGCCCTCCGTATCCCGCTGATCCTCCAGCAGACGATACCGTTTGTGGCGCTGTTTTCGGCAATGGCGGCGCTCATCTCCCTCAACCGGCGCTACGAACTGGTCGTGACCCGCGCCGCAGGTATTTCCGTCTGGCAGTTCCTGCGTCCCTTCGTCCTTGGCGCCTTCCTCTTCGGCGTGCTCGCTGTCGTTGCGCTCAACCCGCTGGCGGCCTGGGGAACGAAGCGTGGGGAGGCACTGCTGGCGGAATGGGGCGCCTCGCGATCCTCGGATTCCGGATCGATTCCGTGGCTGCGACAGATCTACAACGGTACCGATACAATCATCGGCGCGCGCTCGGTCCAGGACAATGGCACGACGCTCCTCAACGTCACCGTTATCCACTTCGATCCACAGGGAACGATCATTCTGAGACAGGATGCGACGTCCGCGAAACTCGAAGATGGTTACTGGCTTCTTAACGAGGTAACTGAAACGCGAAACGGGCAGCTGCCGCGGCGTTTGAAAACAGCACAACTCAGCACCAATCTGAAAGCCGAGTTTGTTCAGGAACGTCTTGCAAAGGCTGATTCCATTCAGTTTTTTGACCTTCCGGCAAAGATCGAGGTGGCTCGCTCCTTTGGTTTTTCAACCAATGGCATGGAAACCCAATTTCACTCGATGCTCTCGCTGCCACTGCTTCTCGTCGCCATGACGCTGATAGCCGCCTGCGTGTCGCTCAAGTTTAGCCGGTTTAACCAATCTAGCTCCGTAATTCTCGGTGGCATCCTTTCAGGCTTCGTGCTTTATGTCGTCACCGTGCTTGTCAAAGCATTCGGGAGCAGCGGCATTGTGCCTCCTTTCGTTGCAGCCTGGTTGCCAGTTGTTGTAGCGATGGCGCTGGGCTCGACGATTCTTTTAAATCAGGAGGATGGCTAGTGGCGGTAGTGAACCGCAAACGCATGACGCTGATCAACGCTACCCTGCTTGCAGGCGTGGCGCTGCAGACACTTGCCATGGGAATGAGTGCGCCTGCGATGGCGCAGCAGACTTCGGACCGCCTCGATTCGCTGCGCCCGAACATGCCAGAAGACGCCAAGCTGCTTCTGTCCGCCAATGAGCTCGTTTACAACAAGGACGCCGAGAAGGTGATCGTGCGCGGCAACGTGCAGATCGACTACGGCGGCTATAAGATGGTGGCCCGTCAGGTCGAATACGACCAGAAGAATGGCCGCATCTATGCATCCGGGGAAATCCAGTTCATCGAGCCGGGCGGCAATGTCGTCTACGCCGACAAGATGGACGTCACCGACGATTTCGGCGACGGCTTCCTTGAGCAGATGCGAATCGAAACCACCGATCTGACCCGTCTTGCCGCCACGAGCGGCGAGCGTCGGAACGGTGAGGAGTTCATCTTGAACGAGGCCGTCTACACGGCCTGCACGCCCTGCTCGACCAAGCCGGAGCATCGCTCGCTGTGGCATATCAAGGCGCAACGCGTCGTTCAGAACGGTCGCACGCGGACGATTCGGCTTGAGAATGCCCGCTTCGAACTCTTCGGCAAGCCGATCGCCTATATCCCGGTGATGGAGCTGCCCGACCATACGGTCAAGCGCAAGAGCGGCTTCCTGTTCCCGACGTTCCGCTCGGCCCAGAAGCTCGGCGTCGGCGTCGGCGTCCCCTACTATTGGGCGATCTCGCCCTATATGGATGCAACGGCAACCGTGACGGGCCTGACCCGGCAGGGCTTCCTGCTGGAGGGCGAGTTCCGTCAGCGGTTCCACAACGGCTTCCATACGCTGAACGTTGCCGGCATCAGCCAGCTCGACAAGAGCAAGTTCACGCCGGGCACGGTCGACGCGATGAAGACCAATCGCGGCATGATCGCGTCGCGGGCTGAATTCGAGATCAACCCGCGCTGGACGTTCGGCTGGAACGTCCTCGTCCAGTCGGATGCCAACTTCGCCAAGACCTACGAACTGTCGAACTTCGATAACACGACCTATGTCAACCAGGCCTATCTGACCGGCCTCGGCAAGCGAAACTTCTTCGATCTGCGCGCCTTCTACTTCGACATTCAGGACGCGGACCCGAATAGCATCAATGAAAACCAGCAACCCGTTACGCAGGTCCTTGACTACTCCTACAAGGCGCCAAAGCCCGTGCTGGGCGGCGAGCTTTCGGCAACCGTCAACTTCACGAACGTCAAACGAAACCGGCTGGACCTCGAAACCGTCCCCGGTGTCGTCAATCGTTTCCGCGGCCTTGAGGGCACGACCCACCGCCTGACCGGCGAGCTTGAATGGAAGCGCATGTTCATCGCTCCCGGCGGTCTCGTCGTCACGCCGCTCCTTGCGGCGCGCGGCGATGCCCTCGGCCTCAACATGGACGCGCCGGGACCGCTCTACACCGGCGACTACGACACCAGCGACGCGGCGACGCGGCACATGTTGACCGCCGGTCTCGAAGCCCGTTACCCGATCCTGTTCGTCGGCGAAAACAGCAGCCACGTGCTTGAGCCGATCGCTCAGCTCTACGCACGCCCTGACGAACAGGACGCCGGTGGCCTGCCGAACGAAGACGCCCAGAGCTTTGTGTTCGATGCGACCAACCTTTTCGACCGCGACAAGTTCTCTGGCTTCGACCGGGTCGAAGGTGGTACGCGCGCCAACATCGGCTTCCGCTATACCGGTACCTTCGACAGTGGCTACGGCCTGCGCAGCATCGTCGGCCAATCCTTCCATCTCGGAGGCCTGAACTCCTTCGCAACCGACGACCTGGTGAAGGCCGGCGCGAATTCCGGTCTGGAAACCAAGCGCTCGGACTATGTCGCGATGTTCGGCATCGACGCACCGTCCGGCCTGATGGCGAGCCTCTCGGGCCGCCTCGACGAAAAGGATCTGGCACTGCGCCGTGCCGATGCGACCGTCGGGTATCTCGGCACGACGTGGCAGGCTGCGATGACCTATACACGCATCGAAGCGCAGCCGCTTTATGGCTCGCAGGTGAACCAGGACGAAATCCAGACGGCGGCCGCCTACAAGTTCCATGACTACTGGTCGGTCTTTGGTGCCATCACTTACGACATCAACCAGGACGTCATCACGCGCAACGGCTTCGGCATCACCTACGACGATCAGGACACCCTGTTCTCGCTTGTCTACAAGCAGGAACGCGATACCGGCAGCACGCTGGCGAACGATTGGTCGATCGGCGCCAGAATCAGCTTCCGTACGCTCGGTGACGTGAATGTCGGCGACACCAAGTTCGAAGAGCTGGATTACTATTAAGATCATTGAAACGAGGGGGCGGAACGCGAAGTTCGCCCCCTCGCGCAATTTTGGGCTGCTCAAACGGTCTTGTCATCGTTTGGCCGCATGTATTATGCATTTCCTCCGACAAGATAAGGCAACGGCGCAAAGCCGGTAGGCGGACAAGGCCCGACGGCGGTGATCGTCCGGCAAACAGGAAAAGGTAATGGGCGGGAAAATGTCGATCTTGAGGACGCTTTCGGTATTGGCTGTGGCCGGAGCCCTGAGCATCGCGGCATGTGCCGGTGCGCAGGCTGCAAGCCAGGTCAAGGTAACGGTCAACAACACCGTGATCACCTCGGGCGATATTGCCAAGCGGGTTGCATTCCTGCGTCTTCAGCGCCAGAAGGGCGGCCCCGAGGAAGCGAAGAAGCAACTGGTGGACGAGGTCCTGAAGCGCGCCGAAATCGTTCGCATCGGACAATCCGTCAGCACGCAGGACGTCGATGCCGCCTATGCCCGTTTTGCTGCGGGCAACAAGCTTTCGGCGGAACAGCTCGGCAAGATCCTCGACCAGGCCGGTGTCGGCGCCGATCACTTCAAGCAATTCATCGCCGTACAGATGAGCTGGCCCCGCGCGGTCAACTTCCGCTATGGCAATTCGAGCCGCCTCCAGGGCGCCGATCTCGTCAAACGGATGATGGAAGGCGGCGGCAACAAGCCGGTGACCACCGAATACTTCCTGCAGCAGGTGATCTTCGTCATTCCCGAGAAGAAGCGCGGCGCCATCACGGCAAAGCGGCAGGCCGAGGCGAACGCCTCCCGTTCACAGTTCCCGGGCTGCGAGACGTCGAAGACCTTTGCCGCCAACTATCGCGACGTTTCGATCCGCAGTCTCGGCCGGATGCTTGCCCAGCAGCTGCCGGACGAGTGGAAGCCGTTGGTCGAGAAGGCCGGGGAGAACGGCACGACCGGAACCCGCGTGACCGAAAAGGGCGTCGAGTACCTGGCAATCTGCAAGAAGCGTGAAGTCAACGACGACACGGCCGCAGAAATCGTCTTCCGTGCCGAGGACATCGGCAAGAAGAAGGCCGGCGGGGAAGATCCGAACAGCGAAAAATACCTCGAGGAACTGCGCAAGAAAGCGCAGATCGTCAACAAGTAAGCACAACGGCAACATGCGCGAACCAACCGGCGGACCACTCGCCCTGACCATGGGCGACCCGGCCGGTATCGGGCCGGACATCAGCCTTTCGGCCTGGCTTGGCCGCCGCGAACACGCGACGGCACCCTTCCTGTTCATCGGGGATCCTTCGGTGCTTGCCGCGCGTGCGGCGACGCTTGGCTATTTGGTTCCCCTTCGGGAGACGGATTGTGCCGGCGCCATGTCCGCGTTCGATGCGGCGCTGCCGGTGCTGCCGCTTGCCTGCCCTCACCCGGTCACTGCAGGCGATCCCGACACTGCCAATGCCAGCGCCGTCATCGGCGCGATCGACACGGCAGTACGGCTCGTGACCGCCGGCGAAGCCTCCGCGGTCGTGACCAACCCGATCGCCAAGGCAGTCCTTTACGATGCCGGCTTCCGCTTTCCGGGCCATACCGAGTACCTGGCGGATCTCGCCGAGAAAGCAACGGGGCAACCTGTTCTGCCTGTCATGATGCTTGCCGGGCCGAAGCTGCGCGCCGTCCCCGTCACGATCCACATCCCGCTGAAGGATGTGCCGCACCAGCTGACGCCGGATCTCATCTATCGCACCTGCGTGATAACGGCGGCGGATCTGCGCAACCGCTTCGGGCTTGAGCGCCCGCGCCTCGCGATCGCCGGACTGAATCCACACGCCGGCGAAAACGGCGCGCTCGGCCTTGAGGATGACGCGATCATCCGCCCCGTCATCGACCGGCTGCGCGCTGAAGGCATCGATGCCGTGGGGCCGCTGCCCGCGGATACCATGTTCCACGATCGGGCGCGCGCGACCTACGACGTTGCGATCTGCATGTACCACGATCAGGCGCTGATCCCGGCAAAGGCGCTCGGCTTCGACGACAGCGTCAACGTCACGCTCGGCCTTCCCTTCATCCGCACATCGCCCGACCACGGTACTGCCTTCAGTCTGGCCGGCAAGGGCGTTGCCCGCGACGACAGCTTGAGAGCTGCGCTCGACCTTGCCGCAACGCTCGCGGCCAATATGCCAGGAGATACCCGCTGATGGCCGCGCTCGACGGTCTCCCCCCCTTGCGCGACGTGATCCAGCGCCACGGCCTCGACGCCAAGAAGGCGCTCGGCCAGAATTTCCTGCTCGACCTCAACCTGACACAGAAGATCGCGCGGACTGCCGGTTCGCTCGAAGGCGTGACGGTCATCGAGGTCGGCCCTGGTCCCGGTGGCCTGACGCGCGCCATCCTGGCTCTCGGCGCCAAGAAGGTCATCGCGATCGAACGCGACTCCCGCTGCCTGCCGGCGCTTGCCGAAATCGGCGCGCATTATCCCGGCCGGTTGCAGGTGATCGAAGGCGACGCCCTGAAGACGCGGTTCGAGACGCTTGCCGACGGCGGGCCGGTCAAGATCATCGCCAACCTGCCTTACAATGTCGGCACGCAATTGCTGGTCAACTGGCTGCTGCCCGAACGCTGGCCGCCTTTCTGGCAATCGCTGACGCTGATGTTCCAGCGTGAAGTGGGCCTCAGGATCGTCGCCGAGGCGGATGACGATCACTACGGGCGCCTCGGTGTGCTCTGCGGCTGGCGTACAGAGGCACGGATGGCCTTCGACGTGCCGCCGCAAGCTTTCACGCCGCCACCCAAGGTGACGTCATCGGTGGTCCATCTGGAGCCCGTGGAAAATCCGATCCCCTGCTCCGTTTCATCTCTGGAGAAGGTAACGCACGCTGCCTTCGGCCAACGCCGCAAAATGTTGCGGCAAAGCCTGAAGCCGCTTGGCGGCGAGGCCCTGTTGGCAAAGGTCGATATCGACCCGCAGCGACGGGCCGAGACGCTTTCGGTGGAAGAGTTCTGCCGGTTGGCAAACTGCCTCTAAGCGAGAGACCAATCGCGACCGGTCAACCGCCAGTCGGGCGAGATATGGCGCGATTCGAAAATGGCTCCCGAAGGAGCCATTCTTTTGCAGTTGTCAGAACGGGTTCTCCGTCAGGAGCCCGTTGACGAAGTCAAACAGACCCGGGCGCCGGTCGCGGCGCAGACGCTCCGCCTCGACAATCGCCCGCACCGCAGAAAACGCGCGGTCGAGGTCGTCGTTGAGGACGATGTAGTCGTATTCCCGCCAGTGCTCGATCTCGGCGCGCGAATTGGCAAGCCGCGTGGCAATCACCTCTTCGCTGTCCTCCGCCCGGCGATGCAGGCGTGACTGCAGCTCGGCCATCGACGGCGGCAGAATGAAGATCGACACGACGTCGCCGGCCATCTTTTCCTGAAGCTGCTGAGCGCCCTGCCAATCGATGTCGAAGAGCATGTCGCGGCCGGCGGCCATCGCCGCTTCGACGGCGTCGCGCGGCGTTCCGTAGAAGTTGCCGTGCACCTCGGCCCATTCGAGCAGCGAGTCGGTTGCCCTGAGCGCCTCGAATTCACGGATCGTCTTGAAATGATAATGCCGTCCGTCGATTTCGCTCGGGCGGCGCTGGCGCGTCGTCACGCTGACGGAAATGCTCATCTCCGGATCAGCTTCCAGGAGGTTGCGCGCGATCGTCGATTTTCCAGCACCGGACGGCGAGGAAATGACGAGCATCAGCCCACGACGGGCAATCTTGATGGGCGAAGGGGTCGCCGGGGTCATGCTTTACTCCAGATTCTGGACCTGTTCGCGGAACTGGTCGATGACGACCTTGAGTTCGATGCCGGCGGCCGATACGGCGGCCGCATTCGACTTGGAACAGATCGTATTCGATTCTCGGTTAAATTCCTGTGCCAGGAAGTCGAGCTTGCGGCCAACTGGGCCGCCCTTCGACAACAGATCGCGCGCCGCAACGATGTGCGAGCCGAGCCGGTCGATTTCTTCCCGAAGATCCGCCTTGGTGGCAAGCAGCGCCACTTCGGCGTAGAGGCGTTCCCGGTCGAGCGAGGAGCCATTGTCCATGACCAGGGCCACCTGCTGCGCGAGCCGATCGGCGATCGCCGCGGCGCTGCGCGATGGATCAGCCTCTACCGTCGCCGTGAGTGTCTCTATGCCTTCAACCTGCGCCAGCAGGATCTGACAGAGCGCGGCTCCCTCGTCTTCGCGCATGACGCGGAGATCGGAAAGCGCCAGCCTCAGTCCTTCGAGGATGTCCATATCAAGCGCAGCGCGTTCCTCTTCACTTTCTTCCGGTTCGCGAAAATCGACAATGCCGCGGATGGAAAGCAACGTGTCGAACTTCAGCGGCGCCGGGTCGACGAGATCACCGAGTTGTTCGCGCAGGTTCAAGACCGCCGTCAGCGCACCCTGATTGACCACTGCCTCGACGGTCGCTTCCGCGCCGCTGACGGAAAGTCCGATCTGGAGATTGCCGCGCGAAAAATAATCGGCCGCGAGCCTGCGCACTTCGGGCTCGAAGCGCTCGAGCCCCTGCGGCAGGCGTAACCTGAGATCAAGACCCTTGCCGTTGACGGAGCGCAGTTCCCAGGCCCAACGGCGGCGGCCACTGCTGCCTTCCCTCCGGGCAAAGCCGGTCATCGATTGGAGCGGCATCGTCACCTCCGTTGTGTTTCAGCAGAAGCAATAAGTCGACGGCGCGGCATCCCGCAAGGGATATCCGCGCCGTGATCTATCCGTCCACAATGCAGGCGTTTATTGCGGCTGCGCTGCTGTCGCTGCCGGTTCGGCCGTTCCAGCGTCGGCGGCCGCCTTTGCGGCTTCCGCAGCCTTCTCGGCTTCCACCTTGCGCCAACGCCTTACATTCGCGTTGTGTTCGTCCAGGGTCTCGGCAAAGACATGGCCGCCCGTACCGTCGGCCACGAAGTAGAGCTCCGGCGTGCGCGAAGGATTGGCGACCGCCTCCAGCGCTGCACGGCCCGGATTGGCGATCGGCGTCGGCGGCAGCCCCTTGATGATATAGGTGTTGTAGGGCGTCTGCTTGTCGATGTCGGACTTCAGGATCGGTCGGTCCGCCGGCTTTCCGTCACCGCCGAAAATGCCATAGATGATCGTCGGGTCGGACTGCAGCCGCATGCCCTTGTCGAGCCGGTTGATGAAGACGGAGGCGACCCGTGGCCGTTCGTCGGCGCGGCCGGTTTCCTTCTCCACGATCGAAGCCAGCGTGACGAGTTCCTCGACCGTCGAGACCGGCAGGTTCGGATCACGCTTCTCCCAGATCTGATCGACCAGAACCTTCTGGGCGGCAACCATCTGCTGAACGATCTCGCCGCGCTTGGTACCGCGTGTGAACTTGTAGGTATCGGGCATCAGCGAACCTTCCGGCGGAAGCTCGGTCGGCAGATTGCCAACCAGGACCGGATCGTCGGAAAGCTTGTGGAACATCTGCTTGACGGTCAGGCCTTCGGGCAGAGAAACCGAATAGAGGATCGACTTGCCCGACTTCAGAAGCTGCATCACGTCCTGCATCGACGAGCCGGCCTTGATCTCGTATTCGCCGGCCTTCAGCGTCTCGTTGTCGAGATAGGCCTCCGAGACGAAACGGAAGACGCGCGCATCGGTGATGATGTTGCTGCGCTCGAGACCGCTGGCGATCTCGCTCATGCCGGCGCCGCCCCTGACGATGAAGTTCTGGTTTGCCTGCAGCGGACCCGGCTTCTCGTACTGATGCATGGCATAGTAGACCGTGCCGGCCGCAGCGAGTGCCGCAAAGACGATGATGGTCATCACGAAATTCAGGAAAATCACCACCTGGCTGCGCGCCTTGCGCGACCGCTTCGGGGGCTGTGGCACTTTTTCCGGGCGCAGTGCCTCGTTTGCCGATTTCGGAATGATCGGCCCGTTGCTCGCGTTTTCATTGCGGCCGAATTGCGCCGCGCCGTTATCGTTTGAGTCGCTCACGATTATCCCGAACCCGAAATTCGCAGCCTCATTCTCTATCCTGCCCCGGTGCGAATTTCGGACTGGACCATGGCAGGCTTAAGTCAATTTCATAAACGGCGCCGACCTGGCGGGCGGCATTCCGCAGTCTTCAACACAATAGACCTGCGGCGCGGTGCATTGGCACCCAAGAACCACAGAAATGTGTCGGTTCACCGTCCATTCAAGAGAACGCGACGGGGACCTGACACTTTACAGAACCGCACGTCTTATAGGACGCGTTAAGGTCGCTGTAACACTCTAAATGGCTGCCTGCTTCATCCTTAAACCGGACAGGAGACATGCAGTCGTTCGGAACGCGCCGCCTTCGGTTATCCCTGGGGCGAACGACATGTTCCCGGCAATAGCTAAATGGCAAACTGACAGATATGCCTTGCGCGAACATAGCGGTCGGCAACGCCGCCGCGATGGCGGCGCATCCTCCCAAAGCATGCTTGTAGCGAGCAATGCGGCAAAAGCAGGATCATCGGACCGACTTGTTGGATCGATCCGATGATTGCCAGGGCCCCGATCAGGCGCCCGTGTAACGGCGCAGGACCAGAGAGGCGTTCGTGCCGCCGAAGCCGAAGGAGTTCGACAGCGCCACGTTGATCTCGCGCTTGCGCGCGACGTGCGGCACGAGGTCGATCTTGGTTTCCACAGACGGATTGTCGAGGTTGAGCGTCGGCGGCGCAATATTGTCGCGAATCGCGAGCACCGAAAAGATCGCTTCGACAGCACCGGCAGCGCCAAGCAGGTGACCGATCGCCGACTTGGTCGAGGACATGGAGATCTTCGACGCATGCTCGCCGACAAGGCGCTCGACGGCGCCAAGCTCGATCGTGTCCGCCATGGTGGAAGTGCCGTGGGCGTTGATGTAGTCGATGTCGGCCGCCGTCAGTCCGGCGCGCTTCAGCGCCATCTGCATGCAGCGATAGGCGCCGTCACCATCTTCCGACGGGGCGGTGATGTGGAAGGCATCGCCGGAAAGGCCGTAACCGACCACTTCCGCATAGATCTTGGCGCCACGCGCCTTGGCGTGCTCGAGCTCTTCGAGGATGACGACGCCGGCGCCCTCGCCCATGACGAAGCCGTCACGGTCGATATCGTAGGGGCGCGATGCCTTTTGCGGGTCGTCATTGTGCTGCGTCGACAACGCCTTGCAGGCTGCAAAGCCCGCGAGCGAAATGCGGCAGATCGGCGATTCCGCGCCGCCGGCGACCATGACGTCGGCATCGCCGAGCGCAATCAGCCGGCTGGCGTCGCCGATGGCATGCGCGCCGGTCGAACAGGCGGTGACAACCGAATGGTTCGGGCCACGCAGCTTGTGGCGGATCGACACCTGGCCGGAGGCAAGGTTGATGAGGCGGCCGGGAATGAAGAATGGCGAAATGCGGCGGGGGCCCTTGTCGCGCAGCGTATAGCCACCTTCGACGATGCCTTCGAGACCGCCGATACCCGAACCGATCAGCACGCCGGTCGCGATCTGGTCTTCGTCGGTCTCCGGCTTCCAGCCGGCGTCGGCAAGCGCCATGTCGGCGGCCGCCATCGCGTAGACGATGAACGGATCGACCTTGCGCTGCTCCTTCGGCTCCATCCAGTCGTCGGCGTTGAATGTTGCGTCGGTGCCGTCACCGAAGGGAATGCGGCAGGCGATCTTGGCAGGAAGGTCCTCGACCTCGAATTCGGTTACCTTGCGTGCAGCATTCTGCCCGGCAAGAAGGCGCGCCCACGTCGCCTCAGTTCCGCAACCCAAGGGAGATACCATGCCGGTACCGGTGATAACGACACGTCTCATAGTCCGCGACCCACCCTGACTTTTCAATTTCAGAGCCGGATCGGACCACGTGTAACGAACCCGATCCGGGCATCCATTTTAAGGTTCTCATTCACGATCAGAGGGAAAAGCGGAGAACGCTTGCTGATCGGCACCCGCGCTTGCGGGACAGCCCACTTCCCTGGGCTGAAACGGGCCGCTTTCGGCGGCCCGTCTGCGGCCGTAGCCGCTCAGATATTAGGCCTGAGCCTTTTCGATGAACTTGACGGCGTCGCCGACAGTCAGGATCGAGTCAGCAGCGTCGTCCGGGATTTCAACGCCGAATTCTTCTTCGAAAGCCATGACCAGTTCGACGGTGTCGAGCGAGTCCGCGCCGAGGTCATCGATGAAGCTTGCGCCTTCGCTGACCTTTTCGGCGTCGACGCCAAGATGATCAATAACAATTTTCTTTACGCGTTCTGCGATATCGCTCATGTCGGAGTTCCTCGACCTTCGTTTCTGTAGGCGCCTATTCCGGCACCGGTACTCTTATGTAAGCCTGATAGACCAAGACGGCCTACCCGGCAATCCATCCAACCGGAACTGCGGCAAACCCAGGGCAGCCAAGGCTGCCGGACACCTGGCGGGACCGGTCGACTGCTAACAGTCATGGCCCGATTAACACGGTTTAAGTCTGCCGCAAAGTCCGAAAATGCCTGACATTCGCTTGCTCAACATTGAATTTCAGGCATTTGGCAGGCGGTGTCCCGAGACGTTGAATATCACCCGTCGCACAATCTCGGCGGGCGGCACATCCCGGAAACCGGATCAGATCATGGCCATGCCGCCATTGACGTGAATCGTCTGGCCGGTGACGTAGCCAGCCTCGTTCGACGCGAGATAGACGACGGCCGACGCAATCTCCGCGCCGGTGCCCATGCGCTTCATCGGGATCGCGCCCATGATCGCGTCCTTCTGCTTGTCGTTGAGCTTGCCGGTCATCGCACTTTCGATGAAGCCCGGAGCAACGCAATTGACGGTGACGTTGCGCGTCGCGATCTCCTGAGCCAGCGACTTGGAGAAACCAATCATGCCGGCCTTGGAGGCACAGTAGTTGGCCTGACCGGGATTGCCGGTGACACCGACGATCGAGGTGATGTTGACGATGCGGCCGAAACGGCGGCGCATCATCGGGTGGGTCAGCTCGCGCGTCAGGCGGAAGACGGCGGTCAGGTTCACCTCGAGAACGGCATCCCAGTCCTCGTCGCTCATGCGCACGAAGAGGCCATCCTTGGTGATGCCGGCGTTGTTGACGAGAATATCGACGCCGCCAAGCTCGGCCTCAGCCTTTTCGCCGAGCGCCTTGACTTCGGCGCGGTCGGAAAGGTTCGCCGGGAAGAGCTGCACGCGATCACCGAGTTCATTGGCGAGCGCTTCCAGCTTTTCGACGCGCGTGCCGTGCAGGCCGACGATCGCGCCCTGCGCGTGCAGCATGCGGGCGATTTCTTCGCCGATACCACCGGATGCACCGGTGACGAGAGCCTTGCGGCCGGAAAGATCGAACATCTGATTGATTCCTTGTAACTGGTGCGCTTGTTCGACGGCTTACGCGAGCAGTGCTGCAAGAGCCGTGTCGATATCGGCAGGCGTATTGACGGCGATACCGTTGACAGTCTTGTCGATCCGGCGGGCAAGCCCGGTCAGGACCTTGCCGCAACCGAGTTCATAAAGCGTCGTGACATTGTTGGCGGCAAACCATTCGACCGTCTCGCGCCAGCGGACCTGGCCGGTGACCTGCTCGACGAGCAATCGGGCGATTTCGTCGGCATCGCTGACCGGTGCGGCGAGCACGTTGGCGACCACGGGTACGACGGGATTGTGCTTCTCGACCTTGGCGAGAGCCTCGCGCATGGCGTCGGCGGCCGGCGCCATCAGGCTCGAATGGAAGGGTGCGGAGACCGGCAGCATCAATGCGCGCTTCGCTCCCTTTTCGGATGCCAATGCGGCAGCCTTCTCGACGGCAGACTTCTCTCCGGAAATGACCAGCTGGCCGCCGCCATTGTCGTTGGCGATCTGGCAGGAGCCGAGTGCCGAAGCCTCGCGGCAGACGGCTTCGACATCGGCATGCTCCAACCCGATGATCGCGGCCATCGCACCCTTGCCGACCGGTACGGCCGCCTGCATCGCGTTGCCGCGAATGCGCAAGAGACGCGCCGTGTCGGCGATCGAGAAGGTGCCGGCAGCACAGAGCGCCGAATATTCGCCCAGCGAATGGCCGGCGACAAAGGAGACCTTCGACTTGATGTCGAGTCCCTTGGCTTCGAGCACCCGGATGACGGCCATCGATACGGCCATCAGCGCCGGCTGCGCGTTCGCGGTCAGCGTCAGCGTTTCCTCGGGGCCGTTCCACATGATCTCGGACAGCTTCTCTCCGAGCGCCTCGTCAACCTCGGCGAAGACGGCAGCGGCTTCCGGAAAAGCGTCCGCCAGATCCTTGCCCATGCCGACAGCCTGGCTGCCCTGGCCTGGAAACGTGAATGCAATGCTCATGGGATAGTCCCTTCCCTAGATCACTATGATTTTGGGTCGAATCGACACAAAATCATAGTGATCGGTTCTTATGAGTTAGAGCGGGACGCGGGCGGATAACCGCACACGCTTTTTCTTGCCCCGCTCTGGTTTCCTCTCCATTCACATTCCTGAACGGCGAGTCAAGCGCGCAAGGCCCGCCGAACCGAGCCGCAGCCGCCTTTTGCCCTTGATCTTCACCAATCAAGGCGTAAGTTTGCCGCCCGAAGTCGACCTGCCTTCAACACTCCCAAGGGCGAAGGCTATCACTCCATTTCCGGCGCGCGCACCCCTTGTCCCACGGGGCCGATGCACGTCTTTCACAAGGATCTCCATTCAATGCGTTACAACACGCTTGGCCGCACCGACATCAGGGTCTCGGAAATCTGCCTGGGCACCATGACTTGGGGCTCGCAGAATTCCGTCGCCGAAGCGCATGAACAACTGGACCACGCCTTCGACAAGGGCGTGAATTTCATCGATACGGCAGAACTCTACCCGACGACGCCGCTCTCGTCCGAGACCTACGGCGATACCGAGCGCTTCATCGGCGAGTGGCTGGCAAAGCGCGGCCGCCGCGACGACGTCGTGCTCGCGACCAAGGTCGCCGGCCCCGGCCGGCCCTATATTCGCAATGGCGGTCCTACCACGCCGGAAGGCATCGAACAGGCAATCGATGCCAGCCTTCGACGTTTGAAGACCGACTACGTCGATCTCTACCAGATCCATTGGCCGAACCGCGGTCACTACCATTTCCGCAATGCCTGGTCCTACGACCCGGCCAAGCAGGACAAGGCGCATGTCGCCGGCGATCTCAGGGCGATCCTCGAAAAGCTCGGCGATCTCGTGAAGGCCGGCAAGGTCCGCGCCATCGGTCTCTCCAACGAAACGGCCTGGGGAACGATGAAGTTCATCGACATGGCCGAACGTCACGGCCTGCCGCGGGTCGCCTCGGTCCAGAACGAATACAATCTGCTTTACCGCGCCTATGATCTCGACCTTTCCGAGCTATCGCATCACGAGGACGTGGGGCTGCTTGCCTATTCGCCGCTCGCAGCCGGACTGCTCAGCGGTAAGTATTTGGACGGCGCCAAGCCGACGGGCTCCCGCCTCTCGATCAACGGCGACCTCGGCGGCCGGTTCACCCCGCACCAGGAGCCGGCGGTTGCCGGTTATGTGCAGCTTGCACGCGAGCACGGCCTCGATCCCGCTCAGATGGCAATCGCCTTCTGCCTGACGCGGCCGTTCATGGCGTCCGTCATCATCGGCGCGACATCGATGGAACAGCTGAAGACCAATCTTGGCGCCGTCGACCTCACCCTGTCGCAGGACGTCGTGAATGGCATTCGGCGGCTGCACCGTCTCTACCCCATGCCGATCTAAAGGCGAGAATCGATCGCCGATGGCCGTGCCTCAGACAAAAGCGGAGTTGCTCAAGGCGATCGACGTCCAGTTCGCCAAGCTGATGCGCGAACTGGAACAGGTCTCCGACGACCAATTTCGCGAGCCTTCGCTCGAAGGGCACGCCAAGGGCACCACGATGAGCGTCGGCGATCTCGTCGCCTACCTCATCGGCTGGGGCGAACTCGTCACCAAGTGGATCGACCGCGATCAGCGCGGCGAACCGGTCGACTTCCCCGAGACCGGATATAAATGGAACGAGCTCGGCAGGCTCGCACAGAAGTTCTATGCCGATTTCCGGGCTCTTTCGCCGACGGAGCTCATCGCCCGCCTGAGACGCAGCAAGGAAACGCTGGAAGCGCTGATCAAGGCGCGGGACGATCAGGCGCTCTACGGGAAACCGTGGTACGGCAAATGGACGCTTGGTCGCATGATTCAGTTCAACACATCCTCTCCCTACGCCAATGCCTCAGGGCGTTTGCGCAAGTGGAAGAAGGTCAAAGCGCTGGCCTAGATATCTAAAAGATGCGCCAAGCCTTGCCTTCCGTGGAAAAATGCGTATAAGCGCGCTGTTCGAAATGCCCGGTCTTCTGGCTGGTGGCTGAACGGAGGGCCGGCTTCCTCGAGGGGAGCCGTTAGGATTGCAAGTCTTTCCGGCCTCCCGTGTCTCCGCTCTCGACCGTCTCGATACAACACTTTCTTGCCGGCTGCCTGTCAGCCACTAAGAACAGTCGTTGAGGCTTAGCCGCCGAGGTCCGGGCTGATTAACGCAAGAAAGGCAAGCCACAATGGCTCTTTATGAACACGTATTCCTGGCCCGCCAGGACATCACGCCGCAGCAGGTCGACGGTCTCGTCGAGCAGTACAAGGGCGTGCTCGAAGCAAACGGCGGCAAGGTCGGTCGCGTCGAGAACTGGGGCCTGAAGTCCCTCACCTACCGCATCAAGAAGAACCGCAAGGCTCACTACGTTCTCATGGACATCGACGCTCCGGCAGCGGCTGTTCACGAAATCGAGCGTCAGATGCGCATCAACGAAGACGTTCTGCGCTACATGACGATCGCCGTTGAGAAGCACGAAGAAGGCCCGTCTGCCATGATGCAGAAGCGCGACCGCGACGATCGTCCGCGCCGCGATGGCGACCGTCCGGAGCGCAGCTTCGGCGACCGTGGTCCGCGTCCGGACCGTGGCGACCGCGAAGACCGCCCGCGTCGTCCGCGCGAAGACCGCGCGTAATCAAGAAGCTTTAGGAGATAAAGACAATGGCTGAAGTTTCTTCCGCTCCGGTTCGTCGCCCGTTCCACCGTCGCCGCAAGACCTGCCCCTTCTCGGGCGCAAACGCTCCGCGGATCGACTACAAGGACATCCGTCTGCTGCAGCGCTACATTTCCGAGCGCGGCAAGATCGTTCCTTCCCGCATCACGGCCGTTTCCCAGAAGAAGCAGCGCGAGCTCGCCCAGGCGATCAAGCGTGCACGCTTCCTCGGCCTGCTGCCCTACGTCGTTTCCTAAGAACGGCTGACTCTCCGTTGGTCATCTGACTCGACGGAAATTGACTCCAGGGAGAGGCGCTCCCCTTAGGTGAGCGCCTCTTTCTCTCCCTTCCGCGGTGGGCGCGGATCGGAACAGGTGCGACAGCACCAAAATCCCATGCTGGGGCCGGGCTCTGCCATCCCCTAACTGCACGAAGCAGGACAGCGAACGTGACGAACGTGAACAGGACATCGCTGCTGACCGGCGTTCTCGCCGGCTTTACCGCCGCCCTCTTGTCGATGGGCGCGAACACGCAGTCGTCTCTTGCGATCGTCCTCTATGCCGCCTCCGCACTCCCGATCCTGATTGCCGGCCTTGGCTGGGGCAATGCAGCGGCGATCACCGCGATCGTCAGCGCAGGTGCCACCGCTGCCGCGCTCATCTCGCCCTATTTCGCGCTGCTGATCCTCGTCGTCACGCTGATCCCGGCCGGTTGGCTCAGCCACCTCGCCAATCTTGCCCGTCCGGCCTCCGAACTCGGTGGCCCCGACGAAGCGCTCGCCTGGTATCCGCTCTCCGATATTCTCAGCCACCTCGCGGGTCTCGTGACGGTCGGCATGATCATCGTCGGCTTCATCGTCGGCTATGGCGCCGACATCTCCGACCGCATGGTCGATATCGTCATCCAAGCGGTGAAGGCGCAGGACCCGGGCTACAATCCGGACGTCACTGCCGTTGCCCAGATCAAGTCGCTCTTCACACTCGCTTTGCCGCTCGTCCAGGGTGCGATCTGGGTGCTGATGCTCTTTACCGCCTATTATGTCGCGACCCGCATCGTGCAGATGTCGGGCCGGTCGCTGCGCCCGCGCGAGGATATCCCCTCGACGCTGCGCATGCACCGCAACGCGATCTTCATCTTCCTCGGCGGCCTGGTCCTCACCTTCCTCGGCGGCGCGCCGGCAACGATCGGCGCGCTGATCTGCGGAACCTTCGGCGCAGGCTTTCTGCTCGCCGGCTTCGCCTCCTTCCATTTCCGCACGCGTGGCAAGTCCTGGCGGCTTCCCGTGCTGTGGATCGCATACCTGTCGGTGCTCGTGTTCACGATCCCGGCATTCTTCTTCCTCCTGTCCGGCCTGATCGATACGCGACGCACCATCGCGGTCACGCCGGTTGGAAAAAACTGACCAACGAATTGGAACACTGAAAGGAAAACCAACATGCAAGTCATTCTTCTCGAACGTATCGCCAAGCTCGGCCAGATGGGCGAAACCGTAAAGGTCCGCGACGGCTTTGCTCGCAACTACCTGCTGCCGCTCGGCAAGGCGCTGCGCGCCAACGCCGCCAACAAGGCCCGTTTCGAAGCTGAGCGTTCGACGCTCGAAGCCCGCAACCTCGAGCGCAAGTCGGAAGCCCAGTCGGTTGCCGAAAAGCTCGACGGCAAGACCTTCGTCATCGTCCGCTCCGCTGGCGAAACCGGCCAGCTCTACGGTTCGGTTGCTGCTCGCGACATCATCGAAGTGCTCGCTGCCGAAGGCTTCAACGTCGGCCGCAACCAGGTCGACCTCAACCACCCGATCAAGTCGATCGGCCTGCACAAGGTCACGCTGCACCTGCACTCGGAAGTCGAGATCTCGATTGAAGTCAACGTTGCCCGTTCGGCTGAAGAAGCCGAGCGCCAGTCCAAGGGCGAAAGCCTGACCTCGGCCGACGCCATCTACGGCGTTGACGAAGACGCTCTGAAGCCGGAAGACTTCTTCAACCCGGAAGCCGAATTCGAAGGCGAAGAAGAATAAGCCTTAGCGGCCATCCCATATACGAAAGCCCGGATCATCGATCCGGGCTTTTTTATTGGCCCCAGGGGGTAGAACTAAAATCGCAAGACGCGAGGCGGCAGATTACCCATGCGCAGCGACGGGCACGGCGTCGCTGGTCACCTGATCCGCCGCAGTCCGCGCCGGCGCGTCCTTGTCGACGCGCACGACGACCGAGAGACCGGGCGAGAGCATCTCAGCCAGCGGCTGACCGGGATCGACCACGATCCGCACGCCGACGCGCTGAGCCACCTTGGTGAAGTTGCCTGTGGCGTTGTCCGCGCGGATCACGCTGAATTCCGAACCGGCTGCCGGCGAGAAGCGCTCGATGTGTCCCGTAAGTTCGCTCTTCTGCAGGGCGTCGACCGCAATGGCGACGGGCTGGCCAGCCTTCATGCCGTCGAGTTGCGTCTCCTTGAAATTGGCGACGACCCACACTTCGTTCGGCACCAGCGCGAGCAGTTGTGATCCCGCCGTCACATATTGACCGATCCGAGCGCCGATCTCGCCCAACCTGCCGTCACGCGGTGCAACGATGCGGGTATTTTCGAGATCGATACGCGCCAGTTCGACGGCCGCCTCGGCACCGGTCACGGCAGCTTCCAATCCGGCGCGCGCGCCAAGCGTGGTCGCCAATGCCTGCTTCGACACTTCCAGCCCGGCCTCAGCCTGGCTCACAGCCGCGTCCGCCTGTTCGAAGCCGGCACGCGCCTGATCGGCATCGCTGCGCGTCGACACGCCCTTTTCGGCAAGCGGGCGAATGCGATCCCAGGTGGCGCGCGCCCGATTGAAGGCCGCCTTGGCGCTATCGAGCTGCGCTTGGCTGGCGGCGATACCGGCCTTGGCCGACAGTTCCTGCTGATGGGAGTTGGCGAGCGCCGCCTTCTGCCCGGCAAGCGTCGCTTCGGCCTGCGCCAGCTTCTGGGCGTAGATGCGATCGTCGATCTTCACCAGCAACTGCCCGGCCTTGACCGCCTCGTAGTCGTGCACGGGAACATCGGCGACATAGCCCGAAAGCTGCGGGCTCATGATTGTCACGTAGCCGCGCACATAGGCATTCTCCGTCATCTCCACGGAGCTGTGGAACGGTGGCAGCCGCCAGGCATAGAGCACGAGGGTCACGCCGGCGATGCCGGCGAGAAGCACAATGATGGTGGTCGGGGAACGGAGGAACTTCAGCATGGTCTTCAACTCTTAATCAGGCGGCCGGCGCCGGCGCGGGGCCGGTCAGCCGCTGCGTGAGCCAATTGTAGGACATGTGCAGGAGCAGGCCGGCGAGCGCGACAAGCGCGATCACGGCGGCAAGCAGGAATGCGTCGTTGTAGGCGAGGATATAGGCTTCACGGGTGACCTGCTGCGACAGGAGCACGGTGCCCTCGCCGCCCAGCAAGGTCTTGTCGCCCATCACTTTGCTATAGGCGGCGGAGAGCTGGTTGACGCGCTGGGCAACCAACGGGTTCGACAAGACGATCTGTTCGGAGAGAATGTTGGAGTGGAATTTTTCACGGATCGTTACGAAGGTGCCGAAGGCTGCGGAGCCGATCAGGCTGCCGATGCTCTGGGTGAAGAGGAAGATCACGATGAAGCTCAAGATGTAGCTCGGCCCCTTCGCAAGCGCCGCCTTGAAGCCGCGCGCCATGGCCGGCGGCAGGAAGAGCGCAGTGCCCGCGGCAATCATCGCCTGGCTCAGATACATCTGCTCGGGCCGTGTCAGGCTCGTCGCCTGGCTGTCCATGTAGGCGCCGGTCGCCAGCAGGCCGAGCGCCAGGACGTGCACACGCTCTGCATGCTGCGGGTTCATCAGCACGGCACAGAGCAGGCCGCCGGCTATCGCCGCGGCAAGGATGATCCAATACAGCGTCGCGACCTGTTCGAACTGGAGGCCGAGCTGTTGATAAAAATTCGTCGCGATCGTGGACTGCTCGGAGGCAACCAGGCGGAAGATGAGCAGAACGGCGGCAAAGTGCACGATCTCCTTCGAGGCGATCCAGCGTATGTCGATCAACGGCACCTTGCGATGGAGCTCAATCAGCACCACGGTCGTCAGTGTTGCGATTGAAACGACCAGGAGAACGCCGAGCCAGGGTGCCTCGAACCACCAGTAGAGACGCCCCATGGTCAACACGATGGCTAGGCAGCCGAAGGCAACGGCGACGAACAGATAGCTCAGGATATCCATGCGCTGGATGACCTTGGCATGCGGCACCGGCGTCAGCGGCAGCAGATAGATGATCGGCAGCGCGATCAGTGCCAACGCCATTTCGAGCGTGTAGAGCGCATGCCACTGGCCATATTCGATCAGGGTCGGCGAGATCAGCCGGGTGATCGGCGCGGAGATCGTCGTGCAGGTGAGCGCCAGTGCCAGACCGACTGTCAGCTTGCGCGCCGGCGGAAAGGCTTCGAGCATGTAGAGGAAGCCGAGCGTCGACATCGGTGCAGCAGCAATGCCGCTGATGAAGCGGACGACGATGGCGGAATGCAGGTCGGAAACGAAGACGTTCATCAGCGATACGATGACGAAGCCGACGATGCTGATTTCGGCAAAGCGGCGCAGCCCGTATTGAGCGCGAATCTTCACCAGCGCGATCGACAGGCTGACATTGGGCGCCATGTAGGCCGCAGACAGCCAGCCGGTCTCGACTGAGGTCGCCGAGAGCGAACCCTGGATCTGCGTCAGATTGGCAAGCGCCAGGTTCATGCCCAGGCCCTGCGTCAGGAACAGGAGAACCGAACCGACGACATAGACCGCCGATAGTGCCAGGCCTTTGTCGGCCGGCATTGGGGCGGGCGCCGGGACCGGTGCAGGAGACATTTCCTCCTGGTCGTCGCCGGCCGCGCCCGTCTCCAGCGGAGCGGCGTTGCGGTTGTCGCTTGCAGCAGCAGTCGCGACTGCGCTCATCGCCGTCACTCCCGCGCCAGCGACTGGACGTTGTCGGCGATCGCCCGCACCACCCGCTGCGTCACGGCAAGTTCGGCGGCATCGATACCTTGCAGCACTTCCGCCCGAATCTCGTCGGCAAGCCTCAGGATTTCGTCAGCGACCGAGCGACCGAACTCAGTCATATGGATCTGCTTGGCGCGCCGGTCGGAGGCCTCGACCCGCCGTTCGATGAAACCTTGCTTCTCCATGCCATCGAGCAGACGCACCAGTGTCGGCGTTTCAATATCGAGCTCATCGGCCAGCTCGCGCTGGTTCAAACCATCCTTCCGGGTCAAGCAGAAGAGCGCTCGGGCCCGCGACAGCGTGAGACCCCTCTCCTTCACTCGAGCATCGAACACGGCCCGCAGCTTGCGATTGACCAGCGACAGCGCATCGAACAATTCGCGGTTCACGGGGGGCTGATACATTGGTATCTTTTCCATATTACTAGCATGCTAATTATTTTGACTCTATCTAATCCAAATGCGGGGGATTTTCAAGATCAGGATTTTGAGGTGGGGGAGGACGGCGCTAGACTCCCCCATGCCCGGAAGGCTCGGGTGATTCGTCGCGTCAACGGCCAATTTTGTGGCAAGGCGAGATTCTACGCTTTTGTGAACCTGGCCTGTGGATCAGTCGAACAACGGGAAAAGCGCGAGGCCGCGATGAGACGCTTTGCGAGTGTGTCCCCCCTGCACTTGACCCGGCTCGCGGTAGATCGCAAACCGGTGCCACACCAGACAAAGGCAGAGATAAAACGACATGAATGACGCGGCGCGAAAGCTATCCCCTATCGGCAAGGATCAGGCGGACCAGCACTATCGCGAGGCGCCGAACAACCTTGAAGCCGAACAGGCTTTGCTCGGCGCGATCCTCGTCAACAACGACGCCTTCTATCGTGTCTCGGACTTCCTGAAGCCCGTGCATCTGCACGAGCCGCTGCACCGCAAGATCTTCGAGGTTGCCGGTGACATCATCCGCATGGGCAAGACCGCGAACCCCGTCACCATCAAGACCTTCCTCAAGGCCGACGAGAAGGTCGGTGACCTGACCGTCGCGCAGTACCTTGCGCGTCTCGCTGCCGAAGCCGTGTCGATCATCAACGCGGAAGACTACGGCCGCGCGATCTACGACCTCGCTCTTCGCCGTTCGCTGATCACGATCGGCGAGGACATGGTCAATATCGCCTATGACGCGCCACTCGACATGCCGCCGCAGGGCCAGATCGAAGATGCCGAGCGTCGCCTGTTCGAACTCGCCGAGACCGGCCGCTACGACGGCGGCTTCCAGTCGTTCAACGATGCCGTCGCGCTCGCGATCGACATGGCGGGTGCGGCCTTCGAGCGCGACGGCAGCCTCTCCGGCATTTCCACCGGCATCCTATCCCTCGACGCCCGCATGGGCGGCCTGCAGCGCTCGGACTTGATCGTGCTTGCAGGGCGTCCCGGCATGGGCAAGACCTCGCTTGCCACCAACATCGCCTACAACATCGCCGCCGCCTACGAACCGGAAGTCCAGGCGGATGGTTCGTTCAAGGCCAGGAACGGCGGCGTCGTCGGCTTCTATTCGCTCGAAATGTCGTCCGAACAGCTCGCCACCCGTATCATCTCCGAACAGACCGAGGTCTCCTCGTCGAAGATCCGCCGCGGTGACATTTCCGAGGCCGACTTCGAAAAGCTCGTTGCCTGCTCGCAGATGATGCAGAAGGTGCCGCTCTATATCGACCAGACCGGTGGTATCTCGATCGCCCAGCTTTCCGCACGCGCCCGGCGCCTGAAGCGCCAGCGTGGCCTCGACTGCCTGGTGGTGGACTATATCCAGCTCATGACCGGCTCGGGCAAATCGAGCGACAACCGCGTGCAGGAAATCACCCAGATCACCACCGGCCTCAAGGCGCTCGGCAAGGAACTGAACGTTCCGATCATCGCGTTGTCGCAGCTCTCCCGTCAGGTGGAGAGCCGCGAAGACAAGCGCCCGCAGCTCTCCGACCTTCGTGAATCGGGCTCGATCGAGCAGGACGCCGACGTCGTACTCTTCGTGTTCCGCGAGGAATACTACGTGAAGAACCTCGAGCCGCGCGACGAGTTCGACCCGAAGTACGAAGAGTGGAAGATGAAGATGGAGCAGGTGAAGGGCACGGCGGACGTGATTATCGCCAAGCAGCGTCACGGACCGACCGGCACCGTGAAACTCGCCTTCCAGTCGGAATTCACGCGCTTCACCGATCTCGCCGATCCCTCCTTCACCCAGTACGAAGAACACTAGAGTTCCGTGGGGGCGGCCGGAGCGGGCTGGGAAAAATGTTTGCGGTTTCCCAGCCCACTCTACTTCATAACGAGCCGCCCAAGCGTGATGGGCTCAACCGGCACCGCCTTTTACCAGGCACCGCCTAGAACCTGACGCAACAACGCCACCGAAACCACGCCGACGGCAACGGATGCCAAGAGCGGCAGCCTGGTTGCAGCAACCGCCGTCAAGGCAGCGGCAACCGTTTCTGCCGGGCCGGTGACCACCGCCGTCGGAGCGATGACCGCCATCAGAACCGCTGGCGGAATGGCCTCGAGGGCGCGCTTCTGGTTTTCTCCGATCGTCACATAGCGGATCAGCACGAGACCGCCGATGCGGGTCGCGACCGTCGCGACTGCCATGGCCAGGATCGCAAGCAAAGTGTTGAGATCGACGCTCATGCGTGGGCCTCCTTGTGTCCGCCTGAAAGCATAGCCACGACGACGCCGGCTGCAGCACCCGCCGCAATGTACCAGACGCCCGGCAGCAATTGATGCGTGACCACCGCCGCACAAGCGCTCGCGGCCAGAACGGCACCCGTTTCGCGCCCCTTCCAGAAACCCATGACCAGGATGATGAAAACGGCAGGGAATGCGAAGTCGAGGCCGATGACCTTGGGATCGCCCAGCAGGGCGCCAACCATCGCGCCCGTCAGGCTCGTCAGGACCCAGGCGCAGTAGAAGGGCACGGCGAGGCCGGCATACCAGGCGGGCGTGAGTTTGCCATTGCTCGCGCGCATCTCGGCCATGGCCCAGATTTCATCGGCGAGAAGCAGCATCGAGGCATAGCGCGCCGGCCCGGAGAAACCGTCAAGCTTGCTGCCGATCGAAGCGCTCATCAGCACATGGCGGATGTTGACGAGCAGTGCCGAGAAGCCGAGTGCGGCCCAGGACGCCGGATGTGTCCAGATATCCATGGCGACGAATTGCGATCCACCGGCAAAGACCAGTGCGCTCATCAGCGTCACTTCCGCCGGCGTCAGCCCCTTGGCCGCCGCCACGGCACCGAACACCAGGCCGATCGGCATGACGGCGACGATCAGCGGCGTCATCGCGATCGCCGCGGCCCGAAATTCCTGCAACGCATTTCTTACCTGCAACGTCCCTGTCTCCATTCACACGAAACGGAGAACGTCTATAGGCGGAAGCGGGTCCCGTATTGAACGAAAGTGATCAGCCGGCGCGGAAGGCGCCGGGTGTTACGCCGGTGCGCGCCTTGAAGTGGCGGCTGAAATGCGCCTGATCGGCGAAGCCACACTGATAGGCCGCATCCACCGCCGACCAGCCATGCCTGAGCAAGGTCTTGGCGGTGCGCACGCGCTTGTCGGTCAGAAAGGCATGTGGAGTGATATGGAATTCCTTGCGGAAGGCGCGGATCAGGTGCGCGCGGCTGAGCCCTGCGACCTTGGCGAGTTCCTCGAGCCCGACGTCTTCAGCATAATTCTCGATCAGATAGTCCCGCGCCCGATGCACGGGGGACTGCTCGCGCGTCTCGATCGGGGTGATGATCGTACTGCCGTGCCTCTCGAACATCGCCGCAAGCACGCCGAACATTCTTTCTTCGGCCTCGAGCGTGCCGCCTGCCACCTCAAGCGTTCGGTGCGCTTGATGAAAGGACAAGGCGAGGTCCGGATCCTGCAGCACCCGCCTCGAGAAGGACGGCGTTCCCTTGAAAGCGCGACCCGTTACGTCCTCGATGATGTTCACCAGCAGATCGGCGCTCGGATAGACCATGCGATAACGATAGCCGCTGCCGCCGGGGTGGCCGTCGTGGATTTCGTCGGGGTTGATCAGGTAGAAGAACCCAGGGCCCGCCTCCGAACGTTCGCCCTTGATCTTGCTGATCTGCGAGCCGGCCTCGATCGCGCCGATGCTGAACGTCTCATGTGCATGCGGCGCGAATTCATGGGTAATGAAGGTCGCCGTCAGACATTCCATGCCCATAAAGCGAGGATCGCGCCAGAAGCGCGTGCGCTCACCGCCTTCAATCGGCATGACCTCTATGGCTTCTTCCTGCGAAATCGTCTGCATTGGGCAACCATAGTGACCCGAGGCGATCCCGTCTTGCACAAAAGTGCTCATCCTTCCTTCAGGGCCCGCGTGACGGCGATGCGACAGGCGAGCATTTGCGACCATGGGCCGTTGGCTGTATTGCTCTTCGTATCGTCCACGAAGAGTGTCCGGCATGCTCCCCCCAGAATTTCTTTCCGCCTCCAACCGCCTCACGATCGATCTCGGTGCGCTTGCCGACAATTGGCGGACGATGAATGCCCGCTCCGGCAAGGCGCGGGCGGCAGCGGTCCTGAAAGCGGACGCCTATGGCCTCGGCATCGATGATGCAGCCCCTGCCCTCTATGCCGCCGGTGCGCGCGACTTCTTCGTCGCCAATGCCGAGGAAGGTGCGGAACTGCGCCCCCTCGTTCCGGAGGGCCGCATCTACATTCTCGCGGGCATGTGGCCGGGCAACGAAGAGCTCTTCTTCGACAATGACCTGGTGCCGATCATCAATTCCGACGAGCAGCTTGCGGTGTTCATGGCGGCTCTTTCCGAGCGCGGCGACCACCCCTGCGTGCTGCATATAGATACCGGCATGAACCGGTTGGGCCTCTCGGTCGAGGCCGCCGTGGCGCTTGCCAATGACCCGGCGCGACCCGCAAGCTTCTCGCCAGTCCTGATCATGAGCCACCTCGCCTGTGCCGACGAACCGCAGCACCCGTTGAACGCCTACCAGCTCGGGCGCTTCCGCGAAGCGATAGCTGCCTATGAGGGTGTCGATGCAAGCCTTGCCAATTCCGGCGGTGTGTTCCTGGGCGCCGACTATCACTTCGAGCTCACCCGGCCGGGCATTGCCGTCTATGGCGGCGAGGCGGTCAACGATGCCATCAACCCGATGACCCCGGTGGTAACCGCCGAAGCCAGGATCATCCAGATCCGCGAGGTCGCGGCCGGAGGCACGGCGAGCTACGGCGCCTCCGCCCGCTTCGACAGGGACAGCCGCATCGCCACCGTCGCTGTCGGATACGCCGACGGCTACCATCGTTCGGTGTCCGGCGGCGGCGTGACTCTACGGCAGGCAACGCCATCAGGTGCATTCGGCTTCCTGCACGGCAAGCGCGTGCCGCATGTGGGGCGCGTCACCATGGACCTCAGCCTGTTCGACGTCACCGACCTGCCGGCCGGTGCAGCGCGGCCGGGCGATTACATCGAGCTTTTCGGCCGAAACATCGCCATTGACGACGTGGCGCGCGCCGGCGGAACCATCGGCTACGAGCTGCTGACCAGCCTCGGGCATCGTTACGTCAGGAACTATGTCGGCGCCGTCTGACGTGGCTTTCCCGTGAATTCCTTGCAGCCCTCGCTAAATTCACCTTTTGTTCCGCGATCCGCGGCATTATGTGACGACAAAGATGATTCTCCTGTCGTCGGCGGCATCGCCTCGCATGTGTGCCGGCGGCTCCCAGATTTCGAAAGTCCGATCCTGATGGCGAAAGCCCGTACCCAATTCATCTGCCAGAACTGCGGCACCGTCCACACCCGCTGGGCGGGCAAATGCGAAGGCTGCGGCGAGTGGAACACGATCATCGAAGACGATCCGACAGCGGGCATCGGCGGCGGTCCGACGCGCGCGCCGAAGAAGGGCCGCCCGGTGGCGCTCACCACGCTTTCCGGCGAGATCGAGGACGCGCCGCGTATCCAGACCGGGATTTCGGAATTGGATCGGGTGACTGGCGGCGGCTTCGTGCGCGGCTCCGCGCTGCTCGTCGGCGGCGATCCCGGCATCGGCAAATCGACGGTGCTGATGCAGGCGGCCGCCGCACTTTCGCGCCGCAAGCACCGCGTCATCTATGTCTCCGGTGAAGAGGCCGTTGCTCAGGTGCGTCTGCGCGCCCAGCGCCTGGGTGCTGCCGATAGCGACGTGCTGCTTGCCGCAGAGACCAATGTCGAGGACATCCTCGCTACGCTTTCGGAAGGCAAGCGCCCCGATTTGGTGATCATCGACTCGATCCAGACGCTCTGGAGCGACATCGTCGATTCGGCGCCCGGCACCGTCACCCAGGTGCGCACCGGGGTGCAGGCGATGATCCGCTTCGCCAAACAGACGGGCACCGCCGTCGTGCTCGTCGGTCACGTCACCAAGGAGGGCCAGATTGCCGGCCCGCGCGTTGTCGAACACATGGTCGATGCGGTGCTTTACTTCGAAGGCGACCGCGGCCACCACTACCGCATCCTGCGCACCGTCAAGAACCGCTTCGGCCCGACGGACGAGATCGGCGTCTTCGAAATGTCTGACAAGGGTTTGCGGGAGGTCGCCAACCCGTCGGAACTGTTCCTCGGCGAACGCAACGAGAAATCGCCGGGTGCGGCAGTCTTTGCCGGCATGGAAGGCACCCGCCCCATTCTTGTCGAAGTGCAGGCGCTCGTCGCGCCGACCTCGCTCGGTACGCCGCGGCGCGCTATCGTCGGTTGGGACTCGGCCCGCCTATCGATGATCCTCGCTGTGCTCGAAGCCCATTGCGGCGTACGCCTCGGCCAGCACGACGTTTATCTCAATATCGCCGGCGGTTACCGCATTTCCGAGCCGGCCGCCGATCTAGCTGTGGCTTCCGCACTGGTTTCATCGCTTGCCGGGCTTGCCCTTCCGGCGGATTGCGTCTATTTCGGCGAAGTCAGCTTGTCGGGCGCCATCCGGCCGGTTGCGCATACCGCACAACGCCTTAAGGAAGCCGAGAAACTCGGGTTCTCGCAGGCGGTCCTGCCGTCCGCGTCCACCGAATTGCCGAAAAACGGCAATGGCCGATGGAGCGAAATGGAAAGCCTGCCGGATCTGGTGGCGCGCATCGCGGGATCGCGAAACGCGCTGAGACCGGTGGAGGACGAAGATTGAAGATGCGGGTGTCGCAGACCGTCCACTACTGCATAATTCCTTAGATCAGGATCGATTTAAGGACAAAATTATGCAGCAGGTCTGGGCGCTACAGCGACCTTTGCGCGCCCGAAAGGACGCGCGGCGCTGTAGGGGCCGCGAAGAGGCTGAAGATGCCCTGAACGTCAAGCAGGGCCGATGGCGGATAGGCTTGAGGAGACCCGGACGAACCGGGTCCGGAGTAAGGACAAAATGCCCATTACAATTCTCGACGGTATCGTTCTCGGCGTCGCCCTGTTTTCCGCAATCCTGGCCATGGTTCGAGGCTTCTCGCGCGAGGTGCTCTCGGTCGCGAGCTGGGTGGGTGCGGCCGCGGCCGCCTATTTCCTCTACCCGCAGCTTCTGCCCTACGCCAAGCAGTACACCAACAGCGATACTGTCGCGCTGATCGGATCGGCGGCGGTGATCTTCCTGATCGCGCTGATCATCATTTCCTTCATCACCATGCGGATTGCCGATTTCATCATCGACAGCCGCATCGGCGCGCTCGACCGCACCCTCGGCTTCCTGTTCGGTGCCGCCCGCGGCATCCTGCTGGTCGTCGTCGCCATGCTGTTCTTCAACTGGCTCGTCGCGCCGCAGCAGCAGCCGACCTGGGTAACCCAGGCGAAATCGAAGCCGCTGCTCGACAATCTCGGCAACAAGCTGATCGCGCTTCTGCCTGAAGAAGCCGACGCCACCATTCTCGACCGCCTGCGCGGCAAGGACACCACCGGCGAAGGTGAAGGCGAAGCACCGACGGCGACCCCCGGCCAGACACCGTCGACGACGCCGGAGCAGGCGCCCGCCGACGACGCACCGGCCACCAACGGCTGAGACAGGAACGATTTGCCGACAAAGCCCGCCCCGCGGGCTTTGTCCTTTTGGGGAATAACGCTTGCAGCCGTTTTCAGCTAAGATCGCTTGAAGATGGCGGGCCTGATCACGATATGCGCACCGGTACGGAGCAAAGGCGACAGTGATGACCGATCTGAGATCCATGGAAATCCACGATGAACTCGAAGGCGATGAACTGCACGAAGAGTGCGGCGTCTTCGGCATATTGGGGCACTCGGACGCGGCGGCGCTGACGGCGCTCGGCCTGCATGCGCTCCAGCATCGCGGCCAGGAAGCCGCCGGCATCGTCACCTTCGACGGCAAGCAGTTCTGCACCGAAAAGCGCATGGGCCTCGTCGGCGACCACTACACCGACCCGGCGACGCTGGCAAAGCTCCCCGGCTTCATGTCCATCGGCCACACCCGCTACTCGACGACGGGCGAAGTGGCGCTGCGCAACGTCCAGCCGCTCTTTGCCGAACTTGAAGTCGGCGGCATCGCGATCGCTCACAACGGCAACTTCACCAACGGCCTCACCCTTCGCCGTCAGTTGATCGCCGATGGCGCCATCTGTCAGTCGACCTCCGACACCGAAGTCGTCCTGCACCTGATCGCCCGTTCCAAGCAGGCCTCCTCGTCCGACCGCTTCATCGACGCCATCCGACAGATGGAAGGCGGCTACTCGATGCTGGCGATGACGCGCACCAAGCTGATCGCCGCGCGTGACCCGATCGGCATCCGACCGCTCGTCATGGGCGAACTCGACGGCAAGCCGATCTTCTGCTCCGAGACCTGCGCGCTTGACATCATCGGCGCAACTTACGTCCGCGATGTCGAGAACGGCGAGGTGATCATCTGCGAGATCCAGCCCGACGGATCGATCTCGATCGATTCTCGCAAGCCGGAGGTATCGCAGCCGGAACGCCTCTGCCTGTTCGAATATGTCTATTTCGCCCGCCCGGATTCGGTCGTCGGCGGCCGCAGCATTTACGTGTCGCGCAAGAACATGGGCATCAATCTCGCCAAGGAGGCGCCCGTCGAAGCCGATGTGGTGGTTCCGGTACCGGACGGCGGAACGCCGGCCGCCCTTGGCTATGCCCAGCAGAGCGGCATTCCCTTCGAATACGGCATCATCCGCAACCACTATGTCGGCCGCACCTTCATCGAGCCGACGCAGCAGATCCGCGCCTTCGGCGTCAAGCTCAAGCACTCAGCCAACCGCGCGATGATCGAAGGCAAGCGCGTCATTCTGGTCGATGATTCGATCGTGCGTGGCACGACGTCGGTGAAGATCGTGCAGATGATGCGGGAGGCCGGTGCACGCGAAGTGCATGTGCGGGTCGCGAGCCCGATGATCTTCCACCCGGATTTCTACGGCATCGACACGCCGGATCGCGACAAGCTGCTCGCCAACCAGCATGTCGACCTCGCCTCCATGTGCCGCTACATCGGGGCAGACTCGCTCGAATTCCTGTCGATCGACGGCCTCTATGAGGCGGTCGGCGGCGAGAAGCGCGATCCGAAGGCGCCGCAGTTCACCGACCACTATTTCACCGGGGACTATCCGACCCGCCTTCTCGACCAGGAAGGCGCCAGCAATGTCCGCAAACTCTCGGTTCTCGCCAGCAACGGATAATCAGACAATAAAATGACGATCGATCTCAAAGGCCGGGTGGCCGTGGTCACCGGCGCATCGCGCGGTATCGGCTATTTCACCGCTCTCGAACTGGCCAAGGCCGGTGCCCATGTCGTCGCCTGCGCGCGCACCGTCGGCGGGCTTGAAGAACTCGACGACGCGATCAAGGCGGTCGGCGGTTCGGCGACGCTGGTGCCGTTCGATCTCGCCGACATGGCAGCGATCGACAAGCTCGGTGGCGCCATCAACGAGCGCTGGGGCAAGCTCGACATCATGGTCGCTAATGCCGGCGTGCTCGGCACGATCTCGCCGATCGGCCATGTCGAGGCCAAGGTGTTCGAAAAGGTGATGACCATCAACGCCAACGCCACCTGGCGGCTGATCCGTTCGCTGGAGCCGCTGCTGATCAAATCGGACGCCGGCCGTGCGCTGATCCTCTCTTCGAGCGCCGCGCACAAGTGCAAGCCCTTCTGGGGCCCCTACTCCGCATCGAAGGCCGCCGTCGAGGCGCTGGCCCGCACCTGGGCCGGCGAAACCCAGCGCCTGCCGCTGCGTATCCTCTGTGTCGATCCCGGCGCAACCCGCACGGCGATGCGCGCGCAGGCGATGCCCGGCGAGGATCCGGAGACCGTGCCGCATCCGTCCGAAGTTGCCGCCAAGCTTCTGCCGCTCGTCGGCCCGGAGCAGACCGAGACCGGCAAGCTCTATATCGTCCGCGAAGGCAAGATCGTCGATTACCGGATGCCGGAATAAGCTTCGGCGCGCTTTCCAAACAAAAAGGCCACCGTGTCACCACGGTGGCCTTTTTTGTACCTTAGCTGAAACTCAGTCAGTCCTTGTCACCCGGCAGGCCGTCGCCGCCCGTCGATGGATGGGCCGGCCAGTCGCCGCCATATTTGCGCTGCCAGGAGCGCGCGCCGAAAGGCAGCGTGATCAGGTAGCCAAGGGCCGTCACCGCCATCGTCTCCCAGGTATAGGTCATCAGCGTCGCGACATAGAAGACGACACCGAGAATGGCCGGCAGGACGAGATCGCGGCGCACACGGCTATTTTCCGACTTGCCGGACCAGACCGGCAGACGGCTGACCAGCAGGAAGGCGATCAGCACGGTGTAGCCCGATGCAATCAGCGCGAAGGTGCGCTCGGGCGCCAATCCCAAGAGGCCGAGATAGACCGGAAGCAGGACCAGCATGGCGCCTGCCGGTGCCGGCACGCCAACGAAATATTCCGACTGCCACGGCGCCTTGGACTGGCGCTCGGCCATGACGTTGAAGCGCGCAAGCCGCAGGCCACAGGCGATCGCGTAGATCAGCGCCGCGATCCAGCCGATCGAGCGGGCCTGATCCAGGATGAAGACGTAAAGCACGAGCGCCGGCGCAACGCCGAAATTGATAATATCGGCGAGGGAGTCCATCTGGCCGCCAAAATTCGACGTCGCCTTCAAGAGGCGTGCGACGCGGCCGTCGATGCCGTCGAGGAATGCCGCGAGCAAGACCATGGCAACCGCAAGCTCGATGCGGTTTTCGAAGGCGAGCCGAATGCCCGAGAGACCGGCACAGATCGCCAGCACCGTGATCAGGTTCGGGATCATCAGGCGCAGCGGTATCTCGCGCAGCCGAGGACCACGACCGGTGTCGTTTGAACCGCTCGCGTCGCCGGTAGCTTTCGGCGGTTCGGCTGGGTTTTCCTGTTCAGAGTCTTCCATGTACACTCCTTATGCGCGACGGCTGAGGACCGGGCCCTTGGCCGAGCCGAACTCGGCAAGCACGGTTTCGCCGGCAACGGCAGTCTGGCCGACGCTGACGCGCGGCTCAGCTCCTGCGGGCAGGAAGACGTCGAGGCGCGAACCGAAGCGGATCAGGCCGAAGCGTTCGCCGGCCTCCAGCGAGCCGTTTTCATACTTCCAGCAGAGAATGCGACGGGCAACGAGGCCGGCGATCTGAACGACTCCGATCGCGCCGTGCTTGGTCTCGATCACCAGGCCATTGCGCTCGTTCTCGTGGCTGGCCTTGTCGAGCTCGGCATTGACGAACTTGCCGGCGCGGTAGGCGACGCAGGTGATGGTGCCGGCCATCGGCGCACGGTTCACATGGCAATTGAACACATTCATGAAAACTGAAACGCGGAGCATCGGTTCTGAGCCGAGGTTCAGCTCTTCCGGCGGCAGCACCGTTGCGATCGACGAAACGCGGCCATCGGCCGGGCTGATCACCAGATCGTCGTCGATCGGCGTCATGCGTTCAGGGTCGCGGAAGAAATAGGCGCACCAGGCGGTCAGCACGAAGCCGATCCACATCAACGGCTCCCACAGGAAGCCAAGCACCAGCGACACGACAAAGAAGATCGCGACGAAGCGATAGCCTTCCTTGTGCACCGGTACGAGCGTGTTGCGGATCGTATTGACCAGGCTCATAAACTCTACTCCAGATTTTCCGTGGAACGTGAACTAGCGCGAAATCCCCTGGCGGGCAACGTTGCCCGCCAGACAGCGACAAAACGCGTCGCGCTCAGCAAAGAAAGAAACGCCATCAGATCGCCGGCTCGCCGCGGGTAACGATGCCGAGATCGTCACTTTCGCGCACGCGCTTCAACTGCTCCTCGGCCTGCGTTGCTTCGCGCTGGCGGCTCCACATCGACGCATAGAGGCCGTCGCGGTCAATCAGCTCGCCATGGGTGCCGCGCTCGGCGATGACGCCATCCTTCAGCACGATGATCTCGTCGGCGTTGATGACGGTCGAAAGCCGGTGGGCGATCACGAGCGTCGTGCGGTTGCGCGAGACCACGTCGAGCGCTGACTGGATTTCCTGTTCCGTGCGCGTGTCGAGTGCCGATGTCGCCTCGTCGAGGATCAGGATCGGCGGCGCCTTGAGGATGGTGCGGGCGATTGCGACGCGCTGCTTCTCGCCGCCTGAGAGCTTCAGGCCACGCTCGCCGACCATGGCCTGGAAGCCTTCGGGCAGCGTGTGGATGAAGCCGGCGATCTGTGCCGCCTCAGCGGCCGCTTCGACCTCGGCCTCGCTGGCAGAGACCCGGCCGTAGCGGATGTTATAGGCAATGGTGTCGTTGAAGAGCACGGTATCCTGCGGCACCATGCCGATGACCGAGCGCAGGCTCTTTTGCGTCACGGTCCGCACGTCCTGGCCATCGACGGTGATGGCCCCTTCCTGCACGTCGTAGAAGCGATAGAGCAGCCGGGAGAGCGTCGACTTGCCGGCGCCCGACGGGCCGACGACCGCGACCGTCTTGCCGGCGGGCACTTCGAAGGTAATGCCCTTGAGGATCGGTCGCGCCGGATCATAGGCGAAATGCACGTCCTTGAAGGCGATGGCGCCCTTGCCGATGACGAGTTCGCTCGCATCCGGGCGATCCACCACTTCGGCGCGTACGTCGAGCAGATCGAACATGTGCTCGATATCGGTCAGGCCCTGGCGAATTTCGCGGTAGACGAAGCCGATGAAATTGAGCGGAATTGCAAGCTGGATCAGCATTGCGTTGATGAAGACGAAATCACCGAGCGTCTGTTCACCGCGCTGAACGGCGAGCGCCGACATGATCATCATGACAGCCGTGCCGGCGCCGAAGATCAGCGCCTGGCCGAAGTTGAGCCAACCGAGCGACGTCCAGACCTGGGTCGCCGCGGCCTCATAGCGCTCCATCGACTTGTCGAAGCGACGGGCTTCCATCTCTTCGTTGCCGAAATATTTGACCGTCTCGAAGTTCAGGAGCGAGTCGATCGCCTTGGTGTTGGCGTCGGTGTCGCTGTCGTTCATCGAGCGGCGAATGGCGATGCGCCAGTCGCTCGCCTTGACCGTGAACCAGATGTACAGCCAGACGGTGACGGCCGTCACAAACAGATAGCTGAAACCGTAGCCCCACCAGAAGATCACCGCCGTCAGCAGAAATTCGATCAGGGTCGGCACGCTGTTCAGGATCGTGAATCGGACGATCGTCTCGATGCCCTTGGTGCCGCGCTCGATGACGCGCGAAAGCCCACCGGTGCGCCGCTCCAGATGGAAGCGCAGCGAGAGCTGGTGCATGTGGACAAAGGTCTTGTAGGCAAGTTGGCGAACCGCGTGTTGGCCAACGCTTGCAAACAGCGCATCGCGAAGCTGGTTCAAGCCGGCCTGCAGCAAGCGCGCGAGATTGTAGGCGAGCACCAGCATCACCGCGCCGGTGAGGAACTGAGGCAGGAAACCCAAGGCATCCGGCTTGCCGTTCAGCGCATCGGTTGCCCACTTGAAGGAATAGGGAACGAGGATCAGAACGACCTTGGCGATGATCAGAATGACCGTTGCCCAGATGACCCGGAGCTTGAGATCGGCCCTGTCCGTCGGCCACATATAGGGCCAGAGATTGGCGATCGTCTGCAACGGATTGCTCGTATCGGCCGAAACAGTTTTCTTCTGGGGTGCCACGTTCTGATCCGCTCTTACGTTTCGCGCTGCTTGACGGCTTAGGGAGCCCCACGAGCCTTGCCGCACCGTGCTTTCCCTCTACAGCGCCGTCATCACCGTTCAATGAAAAGCGGCGCCTCGTTGAAGGCGCCGCCCTTGATCGAGAGATAGGCATCCATCGCCGCCGCCGCAATGTTGTTGGCGGGCGATCGACTGCCTATTGCTCGTGTTTCATGTGCTTTCTGTGAATCTCGCGCGATTCATCGTCCGGCAGCGCCTTATCCGGCACACCGAAAACCTGTCCCGGGCGAATGCGGTCCGGGTCTTCGATCTGGTCCTGGTTGGCCAGGTAGATCGTGGTGTAGCGCAAGCCGGCACCGTAGACGCGACGCGAAATCTGCCACAGCGTGTCGCCGCGACGGATGATCACGGAGGATTTGCTCTCCTTGAGCGGCTCCTGCTGGACCGTCTGAGGCTCTTCCTGCGTGGGGGCCGCGGCTGCGGTTTCAGTGCTTGGCGCCGGCGTCGTCGTGGCGTCGCTCGCCACTGCGCTGCCTGCACCCATCGCCTTTGCCAGTTCACCCTGCGCCGGGGCATTGCCCTTCGGCTGGGCCTGCGCGTCCGACGCCGGCGTCGCGCTGCCGCGCTCGGCCAGAACCGGACCGACGCTCGCGTCGACCTTGGCAAGCGCCGAAGCAACGCTCGGCGCATCCTGCGGCGCGGCCTTCAAGGCTGCCAGCGCATCGGCTGCCGCCTTCGACGCCCGTGCCGAGGCCGCGGCCAGCGCCTGATCGGAGCTGTCGGCGAGCCGGAAGTCGGCCAGCGACTTCAGAGCGATCTCTGTTGCGGAACGCGCTGCGGCGAGTTGCTCGCCTGTCGGGACCTTGCCATTGGCATAGAGCCCCTTCAACAGAGCCAGCGCCTTGCCTGCCTCGGCGCGTACGCCGTCAAGACCGGCTGTCGCCGAAGGCGTACCCGACGGTGCCACGGCGGCGACCTGCGAACCTGCGGGCCGGTCGAAGGGAACCGAAGCGCGCATGGCGACCTTGGTGCCATCCTCGTTCAGCATATCGGCGCGGATGATATGGCTGCCAACGGTCAACTCGATCTCGCCATCGACGACGAAATTGCCCTTGTCGTCGGCCTTCATTTCTCCGAGCAGCTTGTCATCCGCATAAACGCGCACCAGCGCACGCGGCCTGGCGCTGCCCGCGACGAACATCTTGCTTCCCTCGATCTCAACGGCACTCACCTGCAAGCCGGGAACGCCGAGCGCCTTTGCCGGAGCCGAGGATGCGTCACCGGTCGCGAGCGGCGTCTGCGTCGCCGTCGATGCGACCTCAGCCGGCTTGTTGTCGGTCCCTTGCTCGCTTTCGGCCTTGGCAGCTTCCGGCGTCGCGATCAGCCGGCTTGCCTCACCTGGCTTCGACACCATGGCGAGCAGTTGCCCGGACGGGTCCTTGGGAACCGAGACGGTCGCAACTTCCTCGGAACTCTTCACCGTGCCGTCTTCACCGGTGCTGCGCAGCGTCAACTGATAGTCGCCAGCCGGCAGAGGCTTGTCGAAGACGGCCGCAAAGTCACCCGTCGAGCCGACATCGGCAGTACCGACAACGGTGTCGCCGCTCAGAATCTCGAGCTTCGAACCGGGCTCGGCGTGCCCAGCGATCACGGTCGATCCATCGGGCTCCACGCGCAGCACATCGAAACCGGGCACGTCCGGATTTTCGGCGGGTGCGTTCGTCGGCGCAGCATTGGCTGTCTGTTCGGCTTCACCGGCCTTGGCGTTCAGCGGCTTCGCGGTTCCTTCGGTCGCCTGCGGGCCACCGGTGCCAGAAGCAGTCTCGTTCGATTGGCTCGCGTTGCCTGCGGCCGGTTCGTCCGCCGGCTTCTTGCCGTCACCACGCAGGTTCGGTTGCACCACGAATACCATCAACGCTGTCGCTGCCACGAGGACAGTAATGGCCACCCAGCCGGCCTTATTTTTGATCATGCCACTCTCCACACGGAGCGGAGCAACGCTCCGCGCATGCCCACTCATCGGCCTGCGGTGCGGGCTTGCGCCATTCATTATAGCGCAACAGCAAGCAACTCGTCCGATTTCTTCAATCAATCCCTGAAATTGCTAGCGATTCGCGATTCGGCATACAAGCAGTCAAGGGCGCCGCAACCGCCGGAAACCCGGCTTTCCCCTCATTTTTCTTGACCCATGCTGCGCTGCAATGTTTTTTGGGGGCATGAGCACTGAGAAAAGCACGATTCGATCCATCTGTGTCTATTGCGGTTCACAGCCGGGACGCGACAACGCCTACATGGAAGCCGGCCGCGCACTTGGCCGCTCGATTGCCGATCACGGTCTTCGCCTGGTCTATGGCGGCGGCACGCGCGGCATCATGGGAGCCGTCGCCAGCGGCGTCCTTTCCAACGGCGGCGAAGTCACCGGGATCATCCCGGAATTCCTGATGGACAAGGAAGCCACCCGCCATTCGCTCGGCCAGCTGAACGAACTGATCGTCACTGCCGACATGCACGAGCGCAAACACACGATGTTCGAACGGGCCGACGCTTTCGTGGCGTTGCCGGGCGGCATCGGCACGCTGGAAGAGATCGTCGAGATCATGACCTGGGCGCAGCTTGGCCGTCACCGCAAGCCGATGGTCTTCGGTAACATCAATAACTTCTGGCGGCCGATGCTGGATCTGCTGCAGCACATGCGCGAGGAGGGTTTCGTACACACGGCGCACCTGGTGCAGCCGCTCGTCGTCAATGATGCGGTCGACATCGTTCCGACCATTCTTGCTGCTGCCAGTGGTGGCAACGGGCGCGAGGGCGAGGCTGAGATCATTTCCAGGCTTTGATCTTTTAATTCCCGGACAACAAAAAGGCGCGCTCACCGGCGCGCCTTTTTCGTTTTTGTCCCATTCGCTTGCGTTACTCGGCCGGACTCGCCTGCAATGCTGCGCGACGCGCACGGCTTTCGGCCAACATCGCGCCCGAATAGATCACCAGCGCCGCCCAGATCAGGCCGAAGGCGATGAGCTTCGCGGTGCCAAAGGGCTCGTGGAAGACGAAAACGGCGATCAGGAAGATCATCGTCGGAGCGATGTACTGCATGATGCCGATGGTCGACAGCCGCAGCAGCTTGGCGCCGTTGGCATAGATCATCAATGGAATGGCCGTGACGACACCGCAGGACATCAGCCAGAGAACATCGGCTGTGCCAGTATCGCCGAAATGCCCCTGCCCGGTCGCCTCGAGCCAGATGATGTAGCCGATCGCTGGAACGCTGAGCAGCAACACCTCCAGGAAGAAGCCCTGGTTCGGACCGACCGGCAGCGTCTTGCGGAAGAAAGCATAGAAGCCCCAGGACAGGCAAAGGCCGATCGACACCCACGGCAGGCCGCCGGCATCGAAGGCGAGCACGGCGACGGCCGATGCCGCAAGCGCGATCGCAACCATCTGCGCCGGGTTCGGCTTTTCCTTCAGCAGCACCGCGCCGAGGAAGATCGAAAACAGCGGGTTGATATAGTAGCCGAGCGCCGTCTCGATCGCGCGGCCGGCGCCAATCGCCCAGACATAGATGCCCCAGTTGATGGTGATCAGCACGGCGGTCAACGCCGCCATGCGCAGCATGCGCGGCGAGCGCAGCGCCACCTTGATGTCATCGGTACGACCGAGCCAAAGCAGAACCAGACCCGCGAGCGGCACCGACCACACGATCCGGTGCGCCACCACTTCCGGCGCCGGAATGTGTGCGACGGCCTTCATGAAGAAGGGCAGAAAGCCCCAAAGCAGATAGGCGGTCAGCGCGAAGGCAAAGCCTCTCGCGGAATCGGTATTTTCGGCGGGTGCTTTTGGCTCAGCCATAACATCTTTTCCTGGTGTGTTTGCCGGAGAGCCATAGTGGCGAAGCGCCGCTCTCCAGTCGTAAGGGAAGGCGCGGCCTACCACCGGCGCAAACTCCCACGGATGCGTCCTACTCCAACGCCCGGGAATGCACCAATTCATTTCCGTGAAGAGATGGTGAGTTTCGCTCATCATCCCACCACAGCGAAGCCTGCCCTACCTTGCCGCCGACGTCATTCGGCGGCAATCAGGCCGACATGGTCGCGGTTCTTCAACAGCTTGAAGATGATGCTGTCCATCAGTGCCTGGAAGGATGCGTCGATGATGTTGTCGGAGACGCCCACCGTCCACCAGCGTGCGCCGGTCCCGTCAGTCGACTCGATCAGCACGCGCGTGATCGCCTCGGTGCCGCCATTGAGGATACGGACCTTATAGTCCGCCAGTTCGAGATCTTCGATTTCCGACTGGTACTTGCCGAGGTCCTTGCGCAGCGCCAGGTCGAGCGCATTGACCGGGCCATGGCCTTCGGCAACCGACATCATCGTCTCGCCGTCGACCACCACCTTCACCACCGCTTCCGATACGGTCTTCAGATGGCCGTTGGCGTCGAAGCGGCGCTCGACCATCACCCGGAAGCTTTCGACGTGGAAGAAATCCGGCACCGTGCCGAGGATGCGGCTTGCCAGCAGCGCGAAGCTCGCATCCGCCCCCTCATAGGCATAGCCGGTCGCTTCCCGTTCCTTGACGATGGCGATCAGCTTGTCGAGTTTCGGGTCGTCCTTGCTGACGACGATGCCGCGGCGCTTCAGCGCGTTGATGAAATTGGCCTTGCCGCCCTGATCGGAGACCATGACCTTGCGCAGGTTGCCGATGCTTTCCGGCGCGACGTGCTCATAGGTGCGCGGGTCCTTGAGCAGCGCCGAAGCATGGATGCCGGCTTTGGTGGCAAAGGCCGATGCGCCAACATAGGGCGCCTGCTGGTCCGGCGAGCGGTTCAACAGCTCGTCGAAAGAATGGGCGAGCTTTGTCAATTCCTGCAGGCGATCGGCATCGATCGCCGTTTCGAAGCGATTGGAATAGGTCTCCTTGAGCGCGAGCGTCGGGATCAGCGTGACGAGATTGGCGTTGCCGCAACGCTCGCCGATGCCGTTCAGCGTTCCCTGGATCTGGCGCACGCCGGCTTCCACCGCCGCCAGCGAGTTGGCGACCGCCTGGCCGGTATCGTTGTGGGCATGAATGCCGAGATTGGCGCCCGGCACGCCGGCAGCGATCACAGCAGTGACGATCTCGCGCACCTCCGGCGGCTGCGTGCCGCCATTGGTGTCGCAGAGCACAACCCAGCGGGCGCCGGCTTCAAAAGCGGTCTTCGCGCAGGCGAGCGCGTAAGCCGGGTTGGCCTTGTAGCCATCGAAGAAATGCTCGCAGTCGACCATCGCCTCACGACCGGAGGCGACCACCGCCTCGACAGAAGCGCGGATGTTGTCGAGGTTTTCCTCGTTCGTGCAGCCGAGGGCGACCTCGACATGATAGTCCCAGCTCTTGGCTACCAGACAGATGGCGTCGCTTTTTGCGGCAAGCAGGGCCGCGAGGCCCGGATCATTCGACGCCGAAACCCCGGCGCGCTTGGTCATGCCGAAGGCGACGAAAGATGCCCTCTGCGTGCGCTTGCGCGTGAAAAACTCGGTATCGGTCGGGTTCGCGCCGGGATAGCCGCCCTCGATGTAGTCCATGCCGAACGCGTCGAGCAGACCCGCAATCGCAATCTTGTCCTCGACCGAAAAGTCGATGCCGGGCGTCTGCTGCCCGTCCCGTAGCGTCGTGTCGAAGAGGTAGATGCGTTCCCTGGTCATGGCTAATCGTCCAAATGCTCGGTTCTTGCTGGTCTTACTCGGTCTTGCCTGCGTATCGGTCCGTCGCCCGGATCAGCCGGTCGAGAATGCCGGGCTCGGAATAGGCGTGCCCTGCTCCTTCGATCAGATGGAGCTCGGACCCCGGCCAGGCCTTGTGCAACTGCCAGGCGTACTTCGCCGGGCACGGCATGTCGTAGCGCCCGTGGATGACGACGCCGGGAATTCCGCGAAGCCGGTGAACTTCCCGCAACAACTGGCCGTCGTCCATCCAGCCGGCATTGACGAAGAAGTGGTTTTCGATGCGCGCGAAGGCATCGGCATATTCGTCGTCGGCGAAAGGTGCGCTCGTCGACAGTTCCGGCAGCAGCGTAATCGTCTCGCCTTCCCAGATGCTCCAGGCCTTGGCGGCGGCAAGACGCGTCGCCTTGTCGTCGCTCATCAGGCGGCGGTGGTAGGCGTGCATCATCTCGTGCCGTTCGTCTTCCGGGATCGGCGCGATGAACCGCTCCCATTTGTCCGGGAACATCTCCGAGACGCCGAACTGATAGTACCAGTCGAGCTCGGCCTTCGTCAGCGTGTAGATGCCGCGCAGCACGAGTTCCGAAACCCGCTCCGGGTGCTTCTCGGCATAGGCGAGCGCCAACGTCGATCCCCAGGAGCCGCCGAAGACCAACCACTTGGCGACCCCAGCCTGTGCGCGCAGCCGCTCGATATCGGCGACGAGATGCCATGTGGTGTTGGCCTCGATCTTCGCGTGCGGAGTCGACTTGCCGCAGCCGCGCTGGTCGAACAAAGTCACATCATAGAGCGCCGGATCGAACAGGCGACGATGGTTGGCAGAAATCGTGCCGCCCGGTCCGCCATGCAGGAAGACGGCAGGCTTGGCGCCTGGCGTGCCGACCTTTTCCCAATAGATCACGTGACCGTCGCCGACATCGAGGTGGCCCGATGCATAGGGTTCGATTTCCGGGTAGAGCGTACGCAGTACAGTCGTCATTTTCAGTCTTTCGTCAGCGGCCAGTGCACGGTGTCGTAGTCCGGGTGCTGGCGGTTCGTTTCGAGTATGATCAGATGGCGGGTGGCGGACACCTCGCTGCCGTCATCCGTCTCTTTTTCGGGCAGTCTGGCGAGCCGCGAAAACCACAGCACACGAGACTCGACGCCGGCCTGATAGACGGGCAACACGTCATCCGGATCGTCGAGCGAACCGAGCGTGATATTGATGAAATCCGCATCCGGCATGTCATAGAACAGCGGCGTGCCGCAGTCGCTGCAGAAGCCGCGTCGAACCAGATGCGACGAGCGGAACCAGGACGGCTGGCCGCGGGTAATATCGAAACTGTCGCGCGCGACATTCGCCAGCGGCATGAAATAGTTGCCGGCCGCCTTCTGGCACATGCGGCAATGACAGATATGCGGATCCGCGAGCGTGCCTTCGGCCCGGTAGCGGACGGCGCCACACTGGCATCCACCGGTATAGATGCGGGCGATGGTCACCGGAATGCCCCCGAAGGGTGCCATTGCTCGGTCTCGTGATCCGGGTGCTGGAAGGAGATGATGCTCTCCTGCCGCGCATAGAAGTCCTGATCCTCCAGCACCGGCTGTTCGAAGATGGTATCGACCCAGGGCAGCCGCGACGCGTGATTGACCTGGATTTTCGGCGCGAGATCGGTGCGATCGTCAAACGTGCCGATCGCGATCTCGAGGCCGCCGGGGTGCCGGTAGGTCATCGGCGTGCCGCATTTCGGGCAGAAGCCGCGATCGATGTTGACCGAGGACTGAAAGTAGCTCGGCTCGTCCCGTACCCATTCGACGCCATCCTTCGGCGCCGTCACCAGCGCCGAGAAGAACGAGCCGAACTGCTTCTGGCACATGCGGCAATGGCAGATCGACGGACGGCCAAGCTGCCCCCGGATACGGAAACGGACTGCGCCGCATTGGCATCCGCCTGTTCGAACGTTTTCGCTCATCGACTTTCCTCCGGGGGCCAGGTTTCGGTGTCGTGGTCGGGATGCTGGTAGGAAACGAGATTGGTCAGAAATTCGATCGCGTCCGGATCTTCCATCGTATGAACGCCCGGCAGATCGGCCACGTGATCGACATAGGGCAGCTTGCCCTCGATGCCCCACTGGATGGTGGGCACGATGCCCTGCGGCTCGTCGAAGGTGGCGATGGCGAGCGCCATGCCATCCGGTGCCTCGTAGGTCAGCGGCGTGCCGCAATCGGCGCAGAAGCCGCGTCGCGCGGCGTTTGACGACTGAAAGCGCTTCGGCTCGCCGCGCGTCCAGGTCACATGGGCGCCGCGAACGGAAACCAAGGGCATATAGAAGTTGCCGCTCGCCTTCTGGCACATGCGGCAATGACAGACGGATGCGTCACCAAGTTTGCCCTCGACGCGGAAGCGGACCGCGCCGCACTGACAGCCTCCGGTATAATAGGGCCTGTTGTCGAGACTCATCGCAACCCCTCCTCAAGCCGGCGCGTGGCAGACGGCTTCGATGTTGTTGCCGTCGGGATCGAGTACGAAGGCGCCGTAGTAATCGGGGTGATAGTGCGGCCGAAGCCCGGGCTTGCCGTTGTCGCGCCCGCCGGCCGCCATCGCCGCCTCGTAGAAGGCATCGACTTCGGCGCGGCTTCTTGCCGAAAACGCATAGTGCCGTCCCGGACCGGTCGTCGCCTCGTGCAACCAGAAGACCGGCCGTTCGCGGCCATAGCCGCCAACCTTGACGCCGCCGGTATGTTCCACCGGCACCATCATCAGCAGCGAGGCGCCGAGCGGAGCGAAGGCCTTGTCGTAGAACGACCGCGCCCGGTCGAAATCCGAGACGGGAATGCCCGTGTGGTCGATCATCGCACGAACTCCTCTTTCATGCATGCTCTCCGCGTTTCCGCCGTTCCTGGAGGCATTGTCCGATCCCGCTCAAAGGGATCGGACAAAATTCGCCGCCGGGCTCGCGATCACCGTTTGATGTCCCAGGTCGTCACACGCTCGCCGGTTGCCGCATCCTTGCCATCCTTGAGCTGGATGCCCTGGGCGAGAAGATCGTCGCGGATCTTGTCGGCCTCGGCGAAGTTCTTCGCCTTCAGCAGTTCCAGGCGGGCGCGGACGCGGCCGTCGATGTCGCGTACCACGCCCTCGTCGAGTTCGACCGCCTCAGGCACAACGCCGATCAGCGCAGCACTGGCAGCGAAGGTGCCGAGCAGCTTCGGATCGGCCGCCGCCTTCTGGGCGAGCGCATGGAGCGCCTGAACCGCAGCGACGGTGTTGAGGTCGTCGGCGAGCGCCGCCACGACGGCCGGATCGGCCTCACCCTTCGCCTCGCCCGGCACCGGCCATTTCGAAAGCAGGTGTTCGGCTTCCTCCAGCCGCTTCACCGAAAAATCGATCGGTTCGCGGTAATGCGTCATCAGCATGGCAAGCCTCAGCACGTCGCCCGGCCACTGGCGGCCGGCAAACTTCTCCGTGTGCAGCAATTCGTAGATCGTGACGAAGTTGCCCTCGGACTTCGACATCTTGCGGCCTTCGACCTGCAGGAAGCCGTTGTGCATCCAGACATTCGCCATCACTTGCGTGCCGTGGGCGCAACGGGACTGGGCGATCTCGTTTTCATGATGCGGGAAGATGAGGTCGAGCCCGCCGCCATGAATGTCGAAGACCTCGCCGAGATAACGTTTGCTCATCGCCGAGCACTCAATATGCCAGCCCGGACGGCCCCTGCCCCACGGACTGTCCCAGCCCGGCTCGTTGTCGGCCGAAAGCTTCCACAGCACGAAGTCGCCGGGATTTTTCTTGTGCACTTCCACGGCAATGCGGGCGCCGGCCTGCTGTTCGTCGAGGTTGCGCTTTGAAAGCTGACCGTAGTCGGCCATCGACTTGGTATCGAACAGCACCTCGCCGCCCGCCTGATAGGCATGCGCCTTGGCAAGCAGCTTTTCGATGATTTCGATCATCTGCGCGATGTTGTCGGTCGCCCGCGGCTGCACGTCGGGATCGAGGCAGCCGAGCGATTTGGCGTCCGCCAGAAACTGCGTTTCGGTCTTCTCTGTCACCCGCCGGATCGCTTCATTGAGCGGCAGGGTCGGATAGTCGCGCAGCGCCCGCGCGTTGATCTTGTCGTCGACGTCGGTGATGTTGCGCGCATAGGTCACGTGCTCCGCGCCATAGACGTGGCGCAGCAGCCGGAAAAGCACATCGAAGACGATCACCGGCCGAGCATTGCCGATATGGGCATAATCATAGACCGTCGGGCCGCAGACATACATACGGACGTTGTCGGGATCGATCGGCCGGAACTCGACCTTCTCCCGCGTCAGCGTGTTGTACAGCTTTAGTGTCGGCGCTCTGCCCATTCCCAATCTCCATACGCATACGACCGTCGAAACACGGCGCCCGGGCGGCCCGCGCGTTTGTCATCTTGGATTTTAGGAGACGAAAACGGCCAGGCCAGCGGGACGCTAGCGAATAATCTTCCGGCAGATAATGCAGATAACCGTTTTCATAGGCTCACTTATCGCGCGTCGCCTGTGCTCGGTCAAGAGGTCAGCCGCATGCAAGCACAGTAAGCAATCGAAACAGAATCGGCGGCCATGGATTTGTCATGATTAAGCTTATCTGAGAGCGCCACGCGGAAAACAGATTCGCGGTGTAGTTGGTTCTGCACCACGGTTCCTGTCTCCGGAGAACAGGGAGGAGCGTCGTTTTCGCGCTGAATGACGAGAACGGCATGTATCCGGTTCAGGTAAGCATCAAGGAGTGAGTGCAAGTGAAAGCCGCAAAGACCAAAGACGTCGCCAAATCCGCAAATCTCATCGAACAGTACCGCCCGCTCGGCCTGAAGGCCGTACTCGCCGCTGCGCTGCAGGCAAAGGTGAAGCCTGCGACCAAGCTGACCAAGCGGCCCGCCTGACCCTCAGAAGAGAGACATCTGTGCGTTAGCGGGTTCGGCCGGTTTGCTCTCGGGTCGAGCGTCCGACACGACATTGGGCGTCACCGCCTCCTGAATGTCAGGGCCGGCATTGGCAACCTTGTTGACTTTGTCGGAAACGGGGATCGCCTCGAAGTAATCCTCCGCCACCGGGCCGAAGAGATCGACAACCTCGCGCGGCTCCTGCGTCTTGCAGTCCAGCCAGCGGGTGAAATCCTCGGGCTTAATGACGACGGGCATACGGTCGTGGATCTGCCGGATCGAGGCATTGGCCGCCGTCGTCAGGATGGCGGCGGTGTCGACTTCCGAGCCATCGGCCGACGACCAGGTCTCCATCAGGCCGGCGAAGGCAACGATCCCGCCCTTGCGCGGGCGCACCCAATAGGCTTGCGACGGCTCGCGGCTGCCTTTCGGTGGCCGTCGCCATTCATAAAAGCCGGAGGCCGGCACAAGCACGCGCCGGTGTCGCATGGCCGCCCGGAACGAGGCCTTTTCGATAGCCGATTCGGCGCGGGCATTGATCAGCAGCGGAAAGTCACGCGGGTCCTTGACCCACCCGGGCATGAACCCCCAGCGCACGAGGACCGCCTTGCGCTCTGGAAGATTGCTGCCGGGCTGAGCCCGTTCGCCGGCAACCACAACCATGATCGGCTGGGTGGGCGCTATGTTGAAGCGCGCCGGAAAGTCTTCGCTTTCCAGCAGCGCAAATAATTCCATCAATTCTTCTGGCGTCGCCGTCAACGCAAAACGTCCGCACATGACACGGATGTGGCACTTCACGTAGGATGGGTCAACGTTACTGAGGCAATTTGATTCCCGATGTCGACCAAGCCTGAACTCGCCTCCTCCGTCATTCTCGAACGCGACGGCCGCTACCTGCTCGTGAGGCGGGCCAACCCGCCGTCGGCCGACATGTACGCCTTTCCCGGTGGACGGGCGGAGCCCGGAGAGACGCCGGCTGAAACTGCGCTTCGCGAATTGTTGGAAGAGACCGGCATAGAGGCCCGCAATCCTGTGCTGTTCGAAACCTACGACCTGCCCGGCAAGGAATCGGAAGGACGGCATTTCCTGCTTTCTGTCTTCCGAGCCGACGCGGGTGGCGACGCGGTAGCCGTTGCCAGCGACGACGCCGCCGGTCTTGGCTGGTTCACGCCGGCCGAAATCTTTGCCTTGCCGATCCCGGACAGCGTGCGCGAATGCGTGGAAAGGCTCGCGGAGATCGACACGGAATCCGGCCGCGGCCTTGAAACCGCCGTCAATTCCGGCTTGGTGGAGCCATGATCACTGCCCCGATGCTTGCGCGGCTTGCCCTGGCCGGCCTCGCGCTGACAGCCGCCACCGGTGCGGCGGCGCAAAAAACGCCGACGAAAGAGACGGCAACCACCGAGGCTGCAGCCCCTGCCGTCGTGGAGGAGAAACCCACACCCTACGACCAGAGGTTGATCCGGCTTTCCGAAATCATCGGCTCCGTTCACTATCTCAGGAACCTTTGCGTCAAGGAGCCGGAGGATGTCTGGCGTCGTTCGATGCAGGAATTGATCGACAAGGAAACGGCCGACGAGATCAAACGACGCGAAAGGATGACCGCCGCCTTCAACCGTGGGTATCGCACCTTTGCCTCTGTTTATACGACCTGCACGGGACCGGCGATCGTCGCCGAGCAGCGATACCGTGCCGAAGGCGCAACACTTGCGTCAGAAATCGTCGCCCGCTTTGGAAATTAGCAATAAATTAACCTCTTTTCTCACGACCCCGTGTCGTTTCGGGAAAAGGCTGCTAAGTTCGTTAAGAGAGTGGTAAGAAGTGGCGAGTCCGTCACAGCCGTTCAGTTGGAGTTCAGCCGGACGGCCAAAGAATGAACCGCTTGCACAATGGAAGTCGCATGGAACGAATGATGGAACCAAGCCTGACCGACATCGATGACATGATCGTCCACGAGAAAATGCAGGCTGCGCTGGAACACCAGAGCGAGGCCTGGGCGGACGGCATGGCTGATGGTATCGAGCCGGAAATCATCGCCGATGCGGCCATCGCGCTCGCCATGCGGGAAACCGTTCGGCTTCATGGCGAAGACGGTGCGGAAGCGATGCTCAATTCGCTTCGCGAACGCGTCCTCGCCGGCGAGTTCTCGCCCCAGCGCACGCTTCAGTAATATCAGGACTGCCCGATGATTCGGAATCTTGCAAACCGGACCCTTCCGGTTCGCCTCGCCACGCTGCTTTTGGCCGGTGTCGCCGTGAGCACCCCGGCAGCGTTTTCCCCCGCCTTTGCTCTCAGCGAATTGCAGGGCGCGCCGCAACCCGTTCCCACCGAACAGCCCGCTACCGGCGACCAGAAGGCGGCGCCGCCTGTGGCCGAACCTGTCGCGGAGGAGCCGGACGAAGAAGAGAAGCTTCCGCTCGAAATCCCGATGCCCGATCCGCTGATCAACAAGTCAGCGACGGCCACCAAGGACGAGGCCCCCGCGGCCGAAGAGCCTGAGACGGCCGGGCCTGTCGAGGTTCTGACAGACGTTTCCAAGATTCCGGCGCCGGTTGCCCGGATGCGTGAACTGATCGTCGAAGCGGCTGCTTCCGGCGATATCGAGCGCCTGCGCCCGTTGCTCGGCAAGGGCCCGACCCAAACCCAGGTCACCGGCGTCACCGGCGACGAGGACCCGGTCGCGATTCTGAAGGGACTTTCGGGCGATCAAGAGGGTGTCGAAATCCTGGCAATCCTGCTCGACGTTCTATCGACCGGTTTCGTGCTGGTGGACAAGGGCACGCCGCAGGAGGCCTATGTCTGGCCCTATTTCGCCGAGAAGAAGCTCTCGACGCTCACGGCACCGGAAAAGGTCGATCTGTTCCGCCTGGTCACCGCAGGGGACTTTGCAGACATGGAAGAGTTCGGCAGCTACAACTTCTACCGCGTCGGCATCATGCCGGACGGAAAGTGGAAATTCTTCATCGCCGGCGACTGACCGCGGGCGACCGAGCTTGCCGATCCTCTCCGAACATCCTACCTCTTCGCCAAGAGATCACGATGGTACCAGGTCGAGTCGACCCGGATCGCGACGTGATCGGTGTTTGTTGTACGCATTTCTGGGCACAAAACCGTTACATACTTTTGCTGGAAATGCTCTAGGTTGAGCGGGTTCCCACCCGCCGAGCAGGATTCGAACGATGCCCAGAGTTCGCCTCGACGACCGCGCGATTGTCGCCGTCTCCGGCAAGGACGCCGAAGATCTCCTCCAGGGATTGATCACCACCGACCTCGATGCGCTGGCGCCCGATGAATCGCGTCCCGGCGCCTTGCTGACGCCGCAGGGCAAGATCCTGTTCGACTTCATGATCTCCCGTGACGGCGACGGCCTTAGGCTGGAGACCGCGCGCGACCAGGCGGAAGCACTGCTGAAGCGCCTGACGATGTACAAGCTTCGCTCGGCGGTCGACCTTTCGATCGATGCGTCCGCGGTCGTCACCGTGATATTTGACGAGGCCCCGCCTGAGGGGGCTTATCGGGATCACCGCTTCGAGAAAGCCGGCGTCGCACTCTTCCGCGCCTATGGCGAAGCAGCCGGCGACACGGCCGGCGTCGAAGAACTCGAGCGGATTCGCATCGCAGCGGGCGTCGCGCGTGCCGGCACTGATTATGTGGCGCAGGATGCTTTTCCGCATGATGTTCTCCTCGACAAGAACGGCGGCCTTTCCTTCAAGAAGGGATGCTACGTCGGCCAGGAAGTGGTGTCGCGGATGCAGCACCGCGGCATGCCGCGCCGCCGGGTCGTGATCGTCTCTGCGCAGACCGCGCTTCCCCCGACGGGAACGACGATTACTGCGAACGATAAGTCCATCGGCACGCTGGGTACGGTTCAAGGCAAGTCGGCACTCGCGATCGTGCGCATCGACAAGGCGGGAGAAGCCATGGCGAACGATGTTCAGTTGCTTGCCGGTGACGTACCGGTGACCATGGTCCTGCCCGAATGGACCGGGCTCACCTTCCCGACGAGCGCCGACGGGGCAAGCGCGTGACGTCGACTCGCGCCTGGCAACGCATGCTCTCCGGCCGCCGGCTGGACCTGCTCGATCCGTCGCCGCTCGACGTCGAAATCGGCGACATCGCCCATGGGCTCGCGCGCGTTGCCCGCTGGAACGGCCAGACGGCCGGCGACCACGCCTTCTCGGTGGCGCAGCACAGCCTGATGGTCGAGGACATCTTTCGCCGCAGCAACAAATGCAGCACCGACGACTGCCTGCTGGCCCTGCTGCATGACGCGCCGGAATATGTGATCGGTGACATGATCTCGCCGTTCAAGGCCGTGGTCGGCGGCGGCTACAAGTCGGTGGAAAAGCGGCTGGAAAGCGCCATTCACCTGCGCTTCGGCCTGCCAGCGCAATGCTCCAAGGAATTGAAGGATCGCATCAAGAAGGCCGACCACGTCGCCGCCTATTTCGAAGCGACCGTGCTTGCGGGCTTCTCGGTCGAAGAGGCGCGCAAGTTCTTCGGCCAGCCACGCGGCATTACCCGCGAAACGCTGCTGATCGATCCCTTGCCGGCCGTCGAAGCGCAGCGGCTGTTCACGGAACGGTTCCAGGTTCTGGAAGCAGAGCGCCTGCCGGCGCGCGCGGAAATCTGACATGCCGGAGATCGTCGTTTCGCCACTCGCCCGCATCGCCGAAATGGCCGTTCGCCATGGCTGCACCGAGATGATCAGCCTTGTCGCCAAGGGCCAGGACTTTCATCGCCCCGGGGTCATCGCCAAGGCGCGGCACCTGACGCTCGGCATGAACGACATCACCTTTGCCGGCACCGGCGACCTCATCGCGCCGCAGGAAGAGCATGTCCGGCAGATCGTCGCCTTTGCGCGCGAATGGGATCGCGCGCGGCCGTTGCTCGTCCATTGCTGGATGGGCGTTTCGCGTTCGCCGGCAGCGGCGCTTATCGCGGCCCTTGCCGCCGAGCCGGACCAGGATGACGCAGAATTGGTTCAGCGCCTGCGGCGCGCCTCGCCCTTCGCAACGCCAAACAGCCGGCTTATCGAGATCGGTGATACGGTGCTCCAGCGTAACGGGCGGCTCATGGCCGCCGTGCGCGGGATCGGCCGAGGTGCGGACACCGATGGTAACGCACCCTTTGTCCTGCCGCTCCTTGCCGAGGGGGCAGCCGTTGCCGACTGAAACGCAGCCGACGACGGTCGAAATCGGCCTGAATGCGGCGATCGTCGCCGTCGTCCAGCGCAGTCCTCGGATCCTTGCCGTCAGCGAAACCGACGGCGACGCGCGAGACAGCCTGCCCTTCGGCCCCTTTGATCCGGCGCTGCATCGGACCTTTGAGACGAGCCTGCGCGATCGCGTCGAAAAGCGCACGGCGCTGAAACTCGGCTATATCGAACAGCTCTACACCTTCGGTGATCGCGGCCGGCAGCGGCTTCCGGGCGAAGAAGGCAAACACATGGTCTCGGTCGGCTATCTGGCGCTAACCAGGACCGACGCCGAAAACACCGAGCGGCTCGCCGAAGCCGGCGCGCACTGGCGCGACTGGTACGGCTACCTGCCTTGGGAAGACTGGCGGCAGGGCCGCCCACCGGTCCTCGATCAGGCGATCCTGCCGGGGCTTGCCCGCTGGGAGACTGGCGCCACCGGCGAAGAACAGGCCGCCCGGATCGCCCGCCGCCGGGCACGCATTCGCCTGGCATTTGGTCTCGACGATTTTCCCTGGGACGAGGAGCGGGTGCTGGAGCGCTACGAGCTGCTCTACGAGGCCGGGCTCGTGCCCGAAGCTGTGCTCGACGGCCACGGCAACGGCCACGACGTTCTGACCGTCGGACAGGCCATGCGCCATGACCATCGCCGCATCGTCGCGACAGCGATCGCGAGGTTGCGCGGCAAGCTCAAATATCGCCCTGTCGTCTTCGAACTGATGCCGCCGGAGTTCACGCTGACCGACCTGCAGGCGACCGTCGAAGCGATCTCCGGCCGTCACCTGCACAAGCAGAATTTCCGCCGCCTCGTCGAAGGTGCGGAGCTGGTGGAACCGACAGGCATGACACTGTCTTCGACCGGTGGGCGCCCGGCCGCCCTCTTCCGCTTCCGCCGCCAGATCCTCGACGAGCGCCCTGCCCCCGGCCTCAAGGTTGGCGGGCGATGATCGCAGTCAATAATCCCTGAAAAGCGGACCTGCGTCTAAAAACATCCCGAGACGCCACCTACATTGCTGGATCATGATATGATTGGTGCAGCGGGTGGAGACGAAACTCACGTATGCCGCCATCTGACGTTTGAGACCGAGGTAAGCCCATGCTGCTCGCACTGACCCTGCTGACGTCGCTGCTCGGAACCTCGCCCCAGTCGGGTATCGACGAGAAACCAAAGATGCCCGACTACTTCAAGAACCAGCAGGGCGGCGGCATGCAGCCGCAGACCACAATTTGCAATCTCAACAGCCAGGATTCGAACGGGCAGTTCAAGACCTGCCGCTACGATTGCGGCACGCAGATCACCGTCGGCGAGCGCTTCGCCTGCCCGTTCATCATGCAGCGATAACGCTGGTTGAACTGCTCGTTACCGGTTGATCACCACATCGAGGCCAATGTCGAGCGTTGGAGCGGCCATGGTGATCTTTGAAGTCGAGATGTAGTCGATGCCGCTTTCGGCAATCGCGCGCACAGTATCGATCTTGACGTTGCCGGAGGCCTCGAGCCGGGTGCGGCGGGCGTCGAGCGCGTAGGCGTCGGTGGAGAGCTGCCAGAATGCCTGGTTGACGGCGACGGCTTCGCGCAGCAGCTCCGGGCCCATATTGTCGAGCAGGATGACGTCGGGCTGGGCGGTCAGCGCCTCGCGCATCTGGTCGAGACCATCGACCTCGACCTCGATCTTGACGAGATGGCCGCAATAGGCCCGCGCCGCGTGGATGGCGCTGGCGACACCGCCGGAAACGGCGATGTGGTTATCCTTGATCAACACCGCGTCGTCGAGCCCGTAGCGGTGGTTGGAGCCACCGCCGAGACGCACGGCATATTTCTCGAGTGCGCGCAGCCCCGGGATGGTCTTGCGGGTACAGCAAACCTTCGCACGCGTATGGGCGATCTCGTCGGCGAATTTCGCCGTATAGGTCGCAATACCCGAGAGATGCATAAGGAAATTCAGGCCCACCCGCTCGGCCGATAGCAGGCCGCGGGCACGGCCGGAGATGCGGGCGATTGCCGTGCCCGGCGCCACCCGGTCCCCATCCGCCGCCAACGCCTCGAAACCGATCGACGGGTCGACCAGACGGAAGGCGGCGCGCGCGAGATCGAGCCCGGCGACGACGCCGGGGTCGCGGGCATTCATGCCGGCCGTTGCCGTCAGCTCCGGTCCGATCGTCGACAGCGTGGTAATGTCGCCGGCGCGGCCGAGGTCCTCAAGCAGTGCGGCGCGCACCTGGTCCTCGATCATCAGTGCGGGCAGTTCGGGGCGGAAGGCTGCGGTCATCTGCTGGCGGTCCTTGAGCTTCAGTCACATGCGAGTGGCGGAGTGCCGGATCACGCCGGTTCCGTTTCAGCCAATTCCTTTGAAAGGCGATTGGCTTCGGCGAGCGTCAGGTAGGTGCGTCGGCGCCATTCCGGCCGCTCCGCCGGGCAATCGGCGCGGAAGTGGCCGCCGCGGCTTTCCGTGCGGCGTAGCGCACCGACGGTGATCAGCTTGGCTGTGGTGATGATGTTGGTAAAGCGCATGCGCGAATTTTCGCGCTCGAGCCGCTCGATCTCTCGGATTGCCTTCAGCAGGCTCTCGCGGGTGCGGATCACACCGACGCAATCGCTCATCACCTGGCGCAGAACCTTGAGCTGCGGGCTGTCCTCGACGGTCACCGGATCGTCATTCTCGCCGGCATTGTCGCCCCACTCGGTGAGCTGCGGCGTCGGCAGCGTGCCCTTGATGTTTTCGGCAATGCGGGCCGCAAAGACGACCGCTTCGAGCAGCGAATTGGAGGCAAGGCGGTTGGCGCCATGCACGCCGGTCGATGTGACTTCGCCGGCGGCCCAGAGGCCATCGATCGACGTGCGGCCTTCCGCGTCCGTCAGCACGCCGCCCATATGGTAGTGGACTGCGGGCACGACAGGGATCGGCTGGGTCACCGGATCGATGCCGGCCGCGGTGCACGAGGCATAGACCGTCGGGAACATGTCGGGGAAGTGCTTGCCCACCGCCTTGGTGCAATCGAGGAAGGCACCGCGCCCCGCCTGGACTTCGGCAAAGACCCCGCGCGAAACGATGTCGCGCGGCGCAAGCTCGCCGTCCGGATGAATGTCGAGCATGAAGCGATGGCCGGCCGCATTCAGGAGATGGGCACCGTCGCCGCGCAGCGCCTCGGTCGCCAGCGGCGCCGGATCCTTGCCGATATTGATCGCGGTCGGATGGAACTGCACGAACTCCGGATCGGCGATGATCGCGCCGGCGCGCGCTGCCATGCCGACTCCCTGCCCGCAGGCTTCCCAAGGGTTGGTGGTGACCGCATAGAGATGACCGACGCCGCCGGAGCAGAGTACGACGGCACGCGCCGGAAACGAGACGCGCTTCTTCGATTGGCCGGCATCCGGCCGCGCGATGACGCCGGAGATGAACCGGCCCTCGCGAACCAGTTCCTCCACGACGTAACCCTCGATCACGCGGATCGACGGCGTCTTGCGCACCGCGGCAATCAACGCTTCCATGATCGCCTTGCCGGCCATGTCACCCTTGACCCGGACAATGCGCCGCTCGGAATGCGCCGCCTCGCGCGACAACAGCAGCTTGCCTTCGAGGTCGCGATCGAAGGGCACGCCATATTCCAGAAGATCGTGAATGCGCGCCGGGCCTTCGGCGACCATCATGCGCGTCATCTTCTCGTCGACGATGCCGGCGCCGGCGGCGAGCGTGTCGGCAACGTGTTTCTCGAAGGTATCGCCCGGGCTCATGGCCGCGGCGATGCCCCCTTGAGCCCAGGCCGACGAGGCGCCGTGGCCGATGGGCGCGGCAGCCAGGATCGTCACCGGCCTCGGGCTCAGCTTCAGCGCGCAGAAAAGGCCGGCCAGGCCGCCGCCGACGATGACGATGTCGTCAATCCCGTTGAAGGATTGCGGGCGGAAGTGGTCGGTCAGCATGTTTCATTCTCCTCCAATGCGCATGCAGAGTTTCTATATTCTACAGCGACCTTTGCGCGCCTGATAAGGCGCGCGGCGCTGTAGGCCGGGCGAACCGCCAGGCGGAATTGCTACTGCTTGAGGTTCACCATGCGTTCGACCGCAAGGCGGGCGCGGGCAGCGATCGCCGGATCGACGAGAACCTCCTCCGTCATGTTGAGCAGGCTGTCGAGGATCTTCGGCAGCGTGATGCGCTTCATGTGCGGACAGAGGTTGCAGGGCTTGACGAACTCGACGCCCTCGATCTCGGCCTGGATGTTCGATGCCATCGAGCATTCGGTGACGAGCAGCACCTTCGACGGGCGGTTGTCCTTGACATAGTTGATCATGCCCGACGTCGAACCGGCGAAATCGCAAACGGCGATCACATCCGGGTGGCATTCCGGATGGCCGATGATCTCGATGCCCGGATTGGCTTCCTTGTAAGCGAGCAGCTCGGCAGCGGTGAAGCGCTCATGCACTTCGCAGTGGCCCTTCCAGGTCAGGATCTTCTTGTTGGTCTGGCGCGCGACATTCATCGCCAAATATTCGTCGGGGATGCAGAGCACCGTGTCGGATTCCAGGCTCTCGACGACGTCAAGCACGTTGGACGAGGTGCAGCAGATATCGGTCTCGGCCTTCACGTCGGCGGAGGTGTTGACGTAGGTGACGACAGGAACGCCGGGGTAACGCTGCTTCAAAAGGCGCACATCGGCGCCGGTGATCGATTCCGACAAGGAGCAGCCGGCTTTACCGTCCGGGATCAGAACCGTCTTTTCCGGGCTCAACAGCTTCGACGTTTCGGCCATAAAGTGCACGCCGCACTGGATGATGATCTCGGCATCGACTTTGCTGGCGTCACGGGCAAGCTGCAGCGAGTCGCCGACGATATCGGCGACGCAGTGGAAGATGTCGGGCGTCTGATAGTTATGCGCGAGGATGACGGCATTGCGCTCCTTCTTCAGCCGGTTGATGGCGTGCACATAGGGCGCATAGACCGGCCACTCGATCGCCGGGATAAAGTCCTTCACCTTCTCATAGAGATGTTCCGTCTCGCGTGCGACCGCTGGCGTGAAGGCAAGTTCGGGTCTTTCGATGACACCAAAGCGCTGGGCAGCGCTGACAAGAACCGGGTTCGCCACCGCCTCTTTGCGGGAAACAACGCGCGTCATCGAGATCTCCTCTCCGCCCTCTTCCCGGGCAGCTTTTTCAATTATGCTCAATCTGAGCATAATTGAACCAAAACAAAAGCGGCAAAGCCGCATGGGTTGATTTAGAAAGTTTTGTGACAGAATTCAAGAATGGAGCGCTGTTTTTCGCAGCGCCCCAGTTTGCACATGCGGTCAGGCCATCGCCGGCCGCACCACGCTCTTCTCCTCGATCGGCCAATGGACGATCGCCGCGAAGATACCGAGCACCACGCCGAGCCACCACACCGGATCGTAGGAACCGAAGTGGTCGTAGAGGTAACCGCCCATCCATACACCCAGGAACGAACCCACCTGGTGCGAGAGGAAAACGATGCCGCCGAGCAGACCCAGATGCCGCGTGCCGAACATGATCGCGACCAGCGCGTTGGTCGGCGGCACGGTCGAAAGCCAGAGCAGGCCCATGACGATCGCGAAGATGACGACGGAGACCGGCGTCTGCGGCAGCAGCAGGAAGGCGGTCACCGCCACCGAGCGGGCGATATAGATCAGCGCCAGAAAGTAGGGCTTCGAGTAGTGCTGGGCGATGAAACCCGCAGACAGCGAGCCGATGATGTTGAAGAAGCCGATCAGCGCCAGCGCGATCACCGCATAGCGCGCGTCGATGCCGATATCGCCGATATAGGCCGGAAAATGCGCAGTGATGAAGGCGACCTGATAGCCACAGACGAAGAAACCGGAGACGAGAAGCAAGTAGCTCTTGTGGCCAAGCGCCTCCTTCAGCGCCTCGCCGATCGACTGCTTGTATTGCGCCTCGCTCTGGCGACCGGAGGAGGCATTGCCACGCAGTGGAATCGCGAAGAACGGCACCAGCAGCATGAGGACGCCGAGATAGACGAGGCTGTCCGACCAGCCATAGGCGGAGATCAGCCCCTGGCTCAACGGCGCGAACAGGAACATACCGGCAGAGCCCGCCGCCGTGCAGATGCCGAAGGCGAGCGACCGCTGATGCGGCGTGACGTTGCGGGCAAAGGCCGACAGGAGAATGCCGAAGGAGCCGGAGCCGACCGCCATGCCGACGAGCACGCCGCCACCGATATGCAGCCAGATCGGCGCATTGGCAAAGGCCATGATGATGAGGCCCGCAGCATAGAGAAGGCCAGACATGGCAAGCACCCGCCAAGTGCCGAACCGGTCGGCGATCGCGCCGAAGAACGGCTGGCTCAAGCCCCAGCAGAGGTTTTGCAAGGCCATGGCGAGGCCGAAAGTCGTCCGATCCCAGCGGGTGTCGGCGAGCATCGGCAACTGGAAGAAGCCCATCGCCGAGCGCGGGCCGAAGGTGAGCATCGCAACGACCGAACCAGCCGCGATGATCAGCCAGGGCATCTCCTGACGAGCATGGGACGGCGCGGATGCTTCGGAAACAGCGGACATGAAATATCTCCGATTGATGGACCGGCATCCTAGGCGGCGGCTAAAACAGATAAAAGCCAATTATATTGACGCCGCGATCACCGGAATTGATGCCTGAGTTACGCAGCGCTTCGGAATCGGTTGCGGAACTCCCTGGGCGTCATGGCCTTGGCCGCCTTGAACTGCCGATTGAAGTTGGCGATCGAGCGATAGCCCACGGCTTCGGCGATGTGGGCGATCGATCGTCCCGAGCCGCTGAGGAGCGCGCAGGCTTCGCCGATCCTCAACCGCATCAGATACTCCGAGACCGGCATGTTGAGGTGGCGCAGGAACAGGCGATGCAAACCGGAAAGGCTGAGGGCGGCAAGGTCGGCGAGTTCCTCCATCGATGGGTTCTCGGCGTAGTGCAGATGGATATGGTCGAGCACACGGTCGAGGCGACCACGATCGACCGATCGGCCCGATGGCGTGACGACACGGCTGGACAACGGCGCCACCTGTTGCTCACGCGCCAGGATTGTCAGCAGAGAGAGGACATCCGGCAGCCGTTCCTCCGGCGCCAGCCTGCGCAACCCTTCAAACAGCGGCCTGACACGGGCGGCAACTTCCGGAGTGAACTGCAAGCCCGGGGCGGATCGCTCGAACATCGCCTTGACACCGGTGAGCTCGACAAAGCCGTCGTCCAGACGTTCCACCCATTCCGGATGAAACCAGAGCACCAGCGCCACGTGCGGTTCGGCACTGTCAATCTTACCCGACGAGTGCCAGGTGTGCGGCAGGTTGGAACCGACGAGCACGAGATCGCCGTCGTCATAGGCGCCGATATGGTCGCCGATGAAGCGCTGGCCGCGCGAGTTGAGCGTCAACGTCAGTTCGAACTCCGGATGATGGTGCCATTGGAACGGAATGGAATCGTCGAGGCGGCGGTCGAGCAGGATCGACGAAGCATTGGTCGCCCGCGGTATTTTCTGCACAACAGGCTTCATGTTGCATGCCTTCGCCTCACGATGCCAGAATAGTATCAATTTTGGCATGCTTCGTGCAACATGGCGTCGACCAGAAGGCTAGGCTTTCTCCATCGACCAATCGAACATTCAAGGCGAGGAGACATTCATGCAGGCGCTCAGAGACAGCCACCCCACGGCTGCCAATCTCGAGGTACAACTGAAGGACATCAAGAAGCGGCTGCCGCTGCGCGTGCTTTCGGAAACGGACTGGCAGCATTGGGTCAGCAAGGGCTACGTCATCGTGAGACAGGCGGTGCCGCCGGCCAATGTCGAGCGCCTCGTCGATCTGCTCTGGCGCTTCGACGAGAAGGATCCGAGCGATCCTTCGACCTGGTATGCGCCGCAGCGGCGCGAGCACAAGATGAAGGAACTCAACAACACCGGCATGCTGGAGATCTACAATCACCAGTATCTCTGGGACAACCGGCAGGAGCCGCGCATCTACGGCGCCTTCGTCGACATCTGGGATCGCGAGGATCTGTGGGTGACGATTGACCGCGCCAACCTCAATCCGCCGAAGAAGGTGAAGGGTAATCCTGACGGATTCATCCATTGGGATGTCGACACCTCGATTCGGCCGCTGCCGATCGGCGTTCAGGGCGTGCTGAGCCTGAAGAAACAGGACGGCGACGTCGGCGGCTTCCAATGCGTGCCGGAACTCTTCGAAAACTTCGAAAGCTGGGAGAAGACGCAAGCTGCCGACCGCGACCCGATGCACCCCGACATGGCCGGTCTCTCGACTGTCAACATCGAGATGGAGGCGGGCGACCTGATGATTTTCAACAGCCTGCTCGCCCATGGTGTGCGCCCCAACCACTCCGACGACCGTGTGCGGATGGCGCAATATATCTCGATGCATCCGGCGGAATGGGACAATGTCGCCGAGCGCGAGGAACGGGTGCGGCTGTGGCGGGAACTCGACCACCCCAAGCGTGACGCCTTTCCCGGCGACCCGCGCCAATGGGAAAAGCTCAATGCCTCCCCCGCCAGCCTCTCGGATCTCGGCGCCAAGCTTCTCGGAATCACGCCCTGGGCGTGATGCGGCCCGGAGCAATTCCGAGAAGAATGTGAAACGGCTTTCCGTCCGGAGTTGCGTCCGATTTAAGCCGAAGCACGCACCTTCATCGGCCAGCGTTCACCGCGCCGGCCGGTGACCTTGACCTCATCGCCAAGCTTGAGGGTGCCTTCGCTGCGCGGCACCGCGTTCCAGCCGAAGAGCACGCCGGGCACGCGCCGATCAGACGACATGCGCTTTTCGGCCAGTCCCTGGATCGGGTTGCCGCCAATACGCTCGCCGGTGATCTGATCCTGTGTCGTCATGATGCAGCGGGCGCAGGGCTTGACGAGATCGAACCGAATGCCGCCGATCTCGACGCTTTCCCAGAAATCCTCATCCCAGGCGTCGTCGCAATCGACGAGGATGTTGGTGCGGAACCGGTCCATGCCGACGGGCTCCTGGCCCTTTTCGGCGAGGGTCCGGTTGAGATCGGCGAGCGAGCCGGTCGTCGTGATCAGGACCGGGAACCCATCGGCAAAGCCGACAGGCGCTGCGGTGCCGGCCCACTCGGCACCGACCAAGCGCTCGGCCGAGGCGTCCATGTGGGCAAGCTTGACCGGGCGGCCGAACCATGCGGACAGCGTCTCATCCGCCGTATCGTCGGAAACGGCGGCATCGACTTCACTGCCCCAGACCTGGACGTTCAGCCGGCGATCCGGATCAAAGCGTACCGAGGTTTCCCGGTCGCCCATCCTAAGATGCACACCGCCATCGATGTGGCTGGCTTCGACCTTCGCCAGCGCCTGCAATTCGCGCTGGGTGATGAAGCGCCCGTCCGGCTCGATCAGCATGAAGCGCCGGTCGCCCTCGACGCCATCGAGGTTGACGGTAACCGTCTCACGGGCGATGGCGCGGCCGCTTTTCAGCGGATGAATGTTGAGACCGGTCACCTTCATGGACAATTCCTTCATGTTCAAAAATAGATTCAAGCGCCTGACGATCCGATTCACGGGATAGCGGCAATATCTTGAAAGAATTAGATTTCATCGAGCATCATGGCAAGCACGTCGCGCAGGCGCTCCTCGCGCTCCGCCGCCAATCGGCGGCCAGCTTCGGTCTTGAAGCCATCGGCCAACCGGAACAGCTTGGTCTCGAAATGATCGATGGCGAACGCCTTGTCATCGAGTTCCCTTGCCTCCGCCAGCGGATCGAGGGGGTCATAGAGACCGCTGCCCATGCGCCCGGCGATATAGAAGCAGCGGGCGGCGCCGACCATACCGATCGCATCCAGCCGGTCGGCATCCTGAAGAATCCTCGCCTCCAGCGTCTCCGGTGCAATGTTGGCGGAGAAGCTGTGGGTCAGGATGGCGTGCGCCACGGCGCCGGTCTCTCCCGTACCCCAGCCGAGTTCCTGCAGAATGCCGGTCGCCTTCTCCGCCGCCAGACGTGATGCCTGGGTGCGCAAGGGCGAGTTCTTCTCGACCGAGACGCAATCATGGAGCAGGACGGCGGCGGCGAGCGAACGCGTATCGCCGCCCTCCTCCGCGTGGATGCGCGCAGCATTCTTCCAGACGCGGATCAGATGCGCGGCATCATGCGAGCCGTCATCGGCGGCAAAGGCATGCGGCAGCAGCACCGCGGCGAGATCCTCATGCGGCGCGAAGGCTGCCGCCAGTTTCGAAATATGTGTCATGACGTCCTATTGCTGTTCGGCAGGATCTGTCGGCGCCGTCGATGCGACGCCGACACCGGACAGGATCTTCTGATAGAAGAGCCCTATCCCGATCAATACCCCGCCAAGGCCGATGAAGGACAGGGCCCGCAGGAAACCTTCGAGGTTGGACATGTCGATCAGGAACACCTTCAGGACAGCGACGAAGACGAGAACGGCCGAAGCGATGCGAATGCTCTTGGCATGGAAACGCGAACCGAGCACGAGCAGCAACACGCCCAGCAGCAGCCAGACAACCGAATAGGTGTAGGTCTCCCCCTGCAGGAAACCCTTCCAATCCGCGATGTCTTCCCCCTGCCATGCCCGGCGGACCGTGAGGCTCGCCCAGGCGAAGGCCAGCACAGCGCCGCTGACCGCAAGCGCCATGACATAGGGCAACGGCCGCTTGTCACGCGCATACCAGGCTAGCCCCGCATAGCCGAGCCCCGGTAGCAGATAGCCGATCAGCAGGAGATCGAAGAACGGGATATGACCGAGAAGCTCGCCGCTGAAGTAAGGGTTGAGGCCGAGGAGATGCGCCGAAAGCACCGACAACATCGAAAGTACGCCGAGGCCCATGCCGCCATAGCGGAAGACCGGGCTCGGCGACTTCATGTCGAGGCTCATGAAGATCGCCGAGGCGCCGATCGCCAGCAGCGTGTAGATCGACTGCTCGCCGAGCGTCGGCACAGCGCTGTCGAGCACGCCGCCGTTCATCGCGTGACGCACGAGGATCGCGAGCGTCAAGAGCACGAAGAGACTGGCGAGCGCCTGCAGGAGGTTGCGTACTCGTGTGTTCGACCAGGATCTCAGGAAATAGGCGGAGCCGGCGAGGAGCGCGGCGGGAATGCCGTAGCCCGGCAGGAGCGCGTTGAAGACAGGCGTGGTGCCGAGATTGCCAGCACCGACGATCGTCGGCTCCCAGGCGATGCGCCCGAGAACGACCACAGCCGCAGCACCGGTCATCCAGGGCAGGATCGGCCAGGTGCGGATGCGTGTCGCGAGCGCATAGGCTGTTCCGAGCACGGCAATCGCAAGTGTGGTGACGAGCCCATCGGTCCAGGCATGAAGGGCAAGGACAAAGAACGCGAACGAACCGGCGACCAGTAATCCAGCCGTGATATCGCGCGCCTCCGCCTCGCCGCCGCGGCGGTAAAGCCAGTCCACTAACGCGAGCAGCGCGGCTCCGGCGAAGAGCGAGAACAGGCCGTGCGGCAGATCGAAGGCATAGTTGCCGGTCATCAGGAACGACATCGCCGTCAGGGCGATCGGGACAACCGCGGCGATGCCGGCCCAAAGGGTCGAATAATGCGGATGGGTGACGAGGCGGCGCGATAGCACGAAGCCGCCGAGCAACACGAACAGCGCCGCAAGCAGCATTGCCGTGATCATGGCGGTGCGGCCAGGCAGCACGATCGTCGGCAGAGCGTCGGCAAGCGAGGGATCGAGATAGGCGAGCACGCCACTCAGCGCCGTCAGGCTCCAGACGCCGGCGACTGCGCCGACGGCGGAAAGTACGGCGGGATAGACCGCCGTCGCTCGCCAGGCTCCCAAGGCAGCGAGGACAGCAATGACAACGGCAAACTCCGTCACCGGATACGTCGCCGCGGAAACCGCCGGGCTGATCAGAAGGAGCGCAAGCACCGTGGCGGCGATGGCCGCGGAAATGGAGATTGCCGCATGCGGCGGGATAAACAACCGTTCCCACTGTCCGGCAACGGCGCCGCGCCGCTGCGCACCCTCAGGCACTTCGGGCGCGGGAGCAGCTTCCGTAGCACCTGGCCAGACGAGGCCGATGCCGACGATCATCACCAACAGCGCAAATGTGACCGGCAGCGGTTCGAATGGCGAGGCCGCAGTGATATAGGCAAGCCCCCAAAGCCCGATGCCGACGTTGGCAAGGGTCGGCACTACCGTCCAAGTCCGCAGCCGCGACGCGAGCAAAGTCGCCAGCCAGACGACCGAGAGGAAACCGAAGAGGACCCAGGGGCGCGGTTCGTCGCTCGAGACGAGTGCCGGGGTTGCGAGCGAGGCAAGCAGACCGAGGCCGGCGAGCGCCTGCCCATGCAGCAGCGACAGACCAACGGTCGCCAGCGAGGTCGCGGCCAGCAGAACGAATGCCGCGCCCGTGCCGATATAGCCGTAGATGCCATAGGCGGCATAGGCGACACCGAACAGGGTGACGGCACCGGCCGCAGTCAGGATGCCGGGGATCATCGCGTTCTGGAATTCATTGGCGATGACAGGCACCGCACGCCTGCGGATGACCTCCCCTGCGGCCATCAACAGGAGGCCGAACAGGGCGGCAAGCGTCAGGCGAACCGCCGGGCTCAGGAGGCCGGCATCAATCGAATATTTGACCATGAAGACGCCGCCGAGCGCGAGCGCAATGCCGCCGACCCAGACCGCCCAACGCGCGCCGAGGCGGCTTTCCAGGCTTTCGGTCTGACGGAGCGCAGCCGGTACCGGCTGTGGCGCTTCTGTGCTGGCGGCAATGGTCTCGCCACCCTCGATGTCTTCCGCCGCCTTCTCCACTTCGCCGAAGATCCGGGCACCCTCGCGCGCGCCGGCCGTCAGGCCGATCGCAGTCTCCTCGACCGTCTCCGGTTCCACCGGCGATTCGGGCGCGGCGGCGAGCTCTTCGGTCGTCGCTTCGGCCTGAACGCCTTCGCCCGATGAGGTCTTCAGCTTTGCGACCTCGGCCTTCAGCGCGGAGATTTCAGCCCCCAGCCGCTCGGCCGTCTTGCGACCGCCGGCGAAGGCGGAAAGAGCGAGGATAAAGGCAAGAAAAGCAAAGAGTTCGAACATGTATACCCCTGACGGTCGCACCGGCGTGCTCGGCGCAACCATACAAACTTTTGTACGCTCGCCAAATCTCTACAGCGCCGCGCGTCTTATCAGACGCACAAAGGTCCCTGTAGCTGCATGTTTTTATCCTGAAATCGAATGGGATTTCAGGAAACATACAATAGACGGCCGAGCGCTGTAATCTCTTCACGGAAATGTCGCAGAACTGTCACCGGGCAACTGGTACAGGCGGATGAACACCGCTGTCTCGGCGCGGTGGTTTCCATCGTTCAACCAGGAGACCCGATCATGGACAAGCATCTCGGCCAGACGGAAGAGACCGAATTCAAGACGCTGACGGAACGCAGGGAAGAGCTGGAAGACATTGGCCACAACTGTTCCACCAACCCGACGATGGGCGACATCATCCATCGCCGTTTCTCGCGCCGCTCCTTCATCGGCGGCTCGCTCGCCGTTGCCGCGATTTCGACGACGGTCAGCCCGCTGGCTCTCCTGACCGCACAAGAAGCACGCGCCGAGGAAGGTTCGCGCTTCGACTTCACCGAGATCGAAGCCGGCGTCGACGAGAAGCACCACGTCGCCGAGGGTTACGATGCCGACATCCTGCTGCGCTGGGGCGACAAGATCTTCGCGGATAGCCCGGAGTTCGACCCGAAGAACCAGACGGCCGCTGCCCAGGAAAAGCTGTTCGGCTATAACAACGACTATGTCGGCTTCATTCCGCTCGACGGCAGCGCCGACCATGGCCTCCTGGTCGTCAACCACGAATATACCAATGCCGAGCTGATGTTCCCGGCCTTCGCCAGCGTCGTGAAGGAAAAGGTGACGAAGGACGGCAAGGAAGTCGAGGAAGAGAAGGTCGTTCTCGGTGAGTACACCAAGAAACTGGTCGACATCGAAATGGCCGCCCATGGCGGCACGATCATCGAGATCCGCAAGGTCGACGGCAAGTGGCAGCCGGTTCTCGACGGCAAGAACAATCGCCGCATCACGGTCAACACCGAGATGCAGATCACCGGGCCGGCCGCCGGTCATGACCGCCTGAAGACGCCGTCCGACCCGACGGGAAAGAAGGTGTTCGGCACGATCAACAATTGCGCCGGCGGGGTCACCGCCTGGGGCACCTACATGATGGCCGAAGAAAACTTCAACGGCTATTTCGGCGGCGAGCTCGCCGAAGACCACCCGGAGTACAAGCAGCTCAAGCGCCTGGGCGCACCGGGCGGCCAGTACGAATGGGCCTCCTTCTACGACCGTTTCGACGTCTCCAAGGAACCGAACGAAGCCAATCGCTTCGGCTGGATCGTCGAGGTCGACGCGCTGGATCCGACCTCGGTACCGAAGAAGCGCACCGCACTCGGCCGCTACAAGCACGAAGGCTGTGAATCGATCGTCAACAAGGATGGGCGCGTCGTGCTCTATTCCGGCGACGACGAGCGTTACGACTATGTCTACAAGTTCGTGACCAAGGGCGCCTTCAACCCTGATGATCGCGCCGCCAACATGGACCTCTTCGACGAAGGCACGCTCTATGTCGCCAAGTTCGACGAGGACGGCACCGTCACCTGGATGCCGCTTACCCACGGCGAAGGCCCGCTGACCGAAGCCAACGGCTTCGCCTCGCAGGCGGACGTGCTGATCAACACCCGCTTCGCCGCCGACGCGCTCGGTGCCACCAAGATGGATCGCCCGGAGGACGTTCAGCCGAACCCGAAGACGGGCAAGGTCTACGTGATGCTGACCAACAACACCAAGCGCAAGGCAGAAGAAGTCGACGCCGCCAATCCGCGCGCCAAGAATGCTTTTGGCCACATCGTCGAGATCACCGAGACCGACGGCGACTTCGCGTCGCTCAAGAGCCGCTGGGACGTGCTGCTGAAGTGCGGCGATCCCGCCGTTGCCGAGGTTGGCGCCTCGTTCTCGACGGCGACCACCAAGAACGGCTGGTTTGGCATGCCCGACAACTGCGCCATCGACACCGACGGCCGCCTCTGGGTTTCGACCGACGGCAACAACCAGAAGGAAACCGGCCGGACCGACGGCATCTGGGCGATCGACACGGACGGCAGTGCCCGCGGCACGTCGAAGCTCTTCTTCCGCGTGCCGGTTGGCGCGGAAATGTGCGGCCCGTGCTTCAACCCGACGTCGGACACCTTCTTCCTGGCCGTCCAGCATCCGGGCGACGCCGGTCTTGCCACTTTCGAGACGCCAGCAACCCGCTGGCCTGATTTTAGGGATGACATGCCGGTGCGCCCGGCCGTCGTCGCGGTGACCAAGCAGGGCGGCGGCCGTATCGGCTGACAAGAGCTGCGATCGCAAAGAAGAACGCCGCGCACTGTCGCGCGGCGTTTCTTGTTTCTGGAGTTGTTTTCACGCCGCAATTCCGGATGGAAACCGCTTCGCACTTTTCCTGAAATTGTATTTGAAGCGACGCAATTCCGGACGGAAAACCGCTTCGCACTTTTCCTGAAATTGCTTTTAACGCCGCAGATTGTCGATCGGGAAGATCGCGCAGGTTTCGGTGCCGTGGGCCAGCAGCTTGCCGTTTCCATCGCGAAGCCAGGCTTCCGAAGTCGCGATCGTCCGTCCGCGATGCACGATGCGCCCCTCGCAGAAGACCTCGCCCATGCCCGGCAGTAGCGGCCGGACGAGGTTGACCTTGAATTCGACTGTCGTATAGGCCTCGCCGGGTTTCACCGTGGTGAAAACTGCACAGCCGAGCGCCGAGTCCATGATCGTCGCCGTCCATCCGCCATGCACCGTGCCGAGCGGATTGAGATGTTCCTCGTTCGGAAATCCCTTGAAGACCACCCGGCCCTCTTCGACTTCGCTCAGTCCGAACTTCAGCGTCTTCGACATCGGCGGCGCCGGCAGCTCGCCGCTCAGCAAGTCCTGCATCGCCTTGAGGCCACCGTCGCGGGCGACGCGGTCCAGCGACAGTACGCCGATACCGGATACGGACATGCCGGGATAAAGTTCTTGATACATTGATAACTCCTGGGGGTCAGGCGGCGGAGGATTGCGCCTTCAGCGCTTTGAGCGCCGCATGGACGAAGCCGTCGCGCGCGGAAGAAACGTCGAGGCCGCGCGGCTCATAGACATGGCGGTGGAGGAAGAAGGCGGTCAGGCGGAAAGCGGCGGCAAGGCTGTCGTGATCGGCAGCTCGGCGCGCTTCGGCGGAAAGGAAATCCGGCAGCGCCAGCATGCGGTCCGCATAACGCTCCCCGGCCGAGCGGCAAACCGCCCTGCCCGATTTCGGCGACACATAGACAAGCTCGGTGCGGGCGCCGGTTGCCACACATTCCGTCAGATCGAGCCCGAAGCCGAGATCGTTGAGAACCGCGAGCTCGAAGCGCACGAACAATTCTCCGGCATCGGCCGGATCGGCGAGATGATCGACAATGACGGTGAGCGCCTCGTAGAGATGCGGATGCGGGTCACGCTCAGGCAGCAGCCGCAGGAGTGATCCGAGCGCCTGAATGCCATAGACCGAGGTTGCCGTTTCCATCAGCCGCGCGGCCCGCAACTCCACCGGCTCGATGCGGAATTCGCCCATATGCTCGTCAAGCCGCGCGCGCCAGGTGACTTCCACCGAATTGCCCGGCTGCAACACCGGCTGCATGATGCGCGAGCGGCCCGAGCGCACCATGCCGAGATGCCGGCCGTGGGTGGCGCTCATGACCTCCACGATGGCAGAGCTTTCGCCGTGCCGTCGTATGCCGAGAATAATGGCCTGATCGCTCCATTGCATGGATATGGCATACACCCGCGGTCGAAAGCGGATCAAGCGATGTTGCGATAGCCAGCGTGACACGGCCGACTGTCACCTTTCGGTCACACTCACCGGTTGCCTCGTTTGCGACATGCTGTCGCCGCCCCGACGCCGTCTTTGACATTAGAACGGAAGAGCGGCAAAAGCCGTGCCTCCCGCCCAAAATGACAATCAGCAGGATAATAAATTTCATTATGTGTGTGTCCCGGAACAGCGCCGGCCGCCTGGCGCAGCTCTTCGCCCTTCTTCTCGCCACCTCGACGCTCGCCAGTTGCATCACCACGTCGGGGCCGGCCAAGCCGAAGGGGCCGGATCCATACTATGTGGCGATGTACGGGCCGCTGCCCAACGAAAAGTTCCCGCTGGATGCGATCGACATCAGCAAGGTCGACAAGCGTTATCTCCGCCAGCAGGTCGCCTACCAGACGCACGAGCCGCCGGGCACGATCGTGATCGATACCCAGAACCGCTTCCTCTATCTCGTCCAGGATGGCGGCATGGCGATGCGCTACGGCATCGGCGTCGGCAAGGCCGGCCTGGAATTCGAGGGTGAGGCCCGCATTGCGCGCAAAGCCGAATGGCCGCGCTGGACGCCGACACAAAGCATGGTGGCACGCGAGCCGGAACGCTACGGCCCGCTTGCCGGCGGCATGGAGCCGGGTGTGCGCAACCCGCTCGGGCCACGCGCGCTTTATCTCTTCCAGGGCAGCCGCGACACGCTGTTCCGCATCCACGGCACCACCGAGGCCTGGTCGATCGGCAAGGCCGTTTCGAGCGGCTGCATCCGTCTCTTCAACCCCGATATCATCGATCTCTACAGCCGTGTGCCGCTCAATTCGCGCGTCGTGGTACTGCAGGCGGAACCGCCGTTGACAGAGCCGGCCGGCGGCGTGCCGATGGCGAGCGTTTCGAACGGCGGCCTGCCGCCGGCCTACTGATACCTGCTTGACGGAATGCCGGCCGCCTACCAGGCGTCCGGCGTCCGCACCATGTGCACGATATTGGCCGGGTTCATGATCCAGCCGCCGCGAAAACCTTCGCCGAGATCTTCCACGGCATCACAGCGCACGACGCCCTTGGCTTCGAGATGATCAAGCGCACCCACATGGTCATCGGTAAAGAGTTCGAGCCAGACCTCGGCCTGGCTGTAGTTCGGCGCCTCGTCGATCCAGAGTTGGTTGGGCCCAAGCTTGAAGCCGATGGCCGGCAGGTTTTCTTCGATGGGTTCGAGGCCGACCGTGTCGCGATAGAAGGCGACGACTGCCTCATATTGATGCGAGGGAACCTTCACGGCGATATTGATGCCGCCTGTGATTTTCGTCATGACGCAATCTCCCATTACCGCCCGGCGCCTGCCGATGCGGCTCATTGTTTGTGTTTCGATTGTCGATAATCGCGCCCGGATCCGGAACGGAAAGCCCGGTGCCGGCTGGCTCAGGCTTGCGGCTCGAGTGCCGGCTTGCCTGAGAGTTCGCTGAGGTAATAGCCCTGGCGCAGGTTGATGCCGTATTCGAGCCAGGCCTTCATGCAGGCAAGCATCTGCGACCAGCCTTCGCAGTTGACATAAGACCCCTTCTGCCCCTGCCCGTTCTCGGGCCATCCCTTTTCGGCGATCGTCACCATAGTGGCGCCGTCATCCAGCGACTGGAAGCACATTTCCACACGGGTCTGGTAGGGCTCCTCGCCCTTGGCGACCATGGCGTCCCAGCGGAAGACGATCCGTTCGTTCTGCTCGACCGCCTCGACCTGCACCGGCACCCGCCCCCACCATTTGACCGTAGCCCCGGCGACCAGCGGCCCGCTGATGCCGCCAAGGGTGACGAAATAGCGACTGAGCTGATCCGGATTGACGACGGCATCGAATACCTGGGCGACCGGGCGATCGATCCGTCCATTCACACGGAATTCGAAGGGCATCTGATGTTCCTCCTATTGAGCCCGAACAGAATATGTTATAAAAACATAACATGTCAACCGAATCGAAAGACGATCTCGTTTTCAAAGCTTTGGCCAATGGATTGCGCCGCCAGATGCTCGACGCCATGAAGCACGCGCCGCAGACGACGGGCATGCTCTGCGAACAATTCGGCAATCTCGATCGCTGCACCGTCATGCAGCATCTGAAGGTGCTGGAAGAGGCAGAACTCGTGCTCGTTCGCCGCGAGGGCCGCGAGCGCTGGAACCACCTGAACGCTTTGCCGATCCAAGCCATTCACGACCGCTGGATCAGCCAATATGCGGGGCACGCGATGTCGGTCCTCTCCGCCCTGCAACAGGGGCTGGACCAACCGTCGGAGTGATGGTTTCGACTTTCCATTGCCCGGCTTTCTTCGTAAGAACGCCCTGACAACACAATCTGGGGACATGGTCGTGCGCTACCTCATCACCGGCACCGCGGGCTTCATCGGCTTTCATCTCGCCAAGCGATTGATCGACGAAGGACATTTCGTGGTCGGCTTCGACGGCATGACGCCCTATTACGACGTGACGCTGAAGCAGCGCCGGCATGAGATCCTGGCGCGTTCGAACGGCTTCAAGGCTGTCGTCGGCATGCTTGAGGATCGGGCGGCGCTCAACCATGCGGCGGAGATTGCCGAGCCCGAGGTCATCATCCACCTCGCGGCCCAGGCCGGCGTCCGCTACAGCCTTGAAAATCCCAAGGCCTATGTCGATTCCAACCTCATCGGCTCGTGGAACATCCTGGAACTGGCGCGGGAACTCGGCCCGAAGCACCTGATGCTCGCTTCGACGTCCTCGATCTACGGCGCCAACGAGAAGATCCCGTTTGCGGAGACCGATCGCGCCGACGAGCCGATGACGCTCTATGCCGCCACCAAGAAATCGATGGAACTGATGGCGCATAGCTATGCCCATCTCTACAAGGTTCCAACCACCGCCTTCCGCTTCTTCACGGTCTATGGTCCCTGGGGCCGGCCTGATATGGCGCTGTTCAAGTTCGTCGACGCCATCCACAAGGGGCAGCCGATCGACATTTATGGCGAAGGCCGTATGAGCCGCGACTTCACCTATATCGACGACCTCGTCGAAGGCATCCTCAGGCTCTCGCACGTGGCACCGGCGGAAGAAAACCGCGTGCCATCCGAGAAGGCCGAGGACACGCTGTCGCGCCAAGGACCGTTCCGTGTCGTCAACGTCGGCGGCGGCCAGCCGGTCGAACTGATGACGTTCGTCGAAACGGTCGAGAAGGCCGTCGGCAAACCGGCACTGCGCAACATGCTGCCGATGCAGCAGGGCGACGTGCCGCGCACCTATGCCTCCCCTGATCTTCTGGAGGCATTGACAGATTTCAGACCCTCAATCCCGGTGGAAGAAGGCGTGGCGCGCTTTGCCGCCTGGTATGAGGAATACTACAATGCTGGCGGGAAAGCCGGATCCTCGGCCTCGCAGGCATAGATACGTGCAAACCAGCATGGTTTCCGCGTTCGCGGACAAGAGCTCGCCAGACAACAAAGGAAAGAGCCTATGAAAATCACAATGATCGGCGCCGGTTATGTAGGCCTCGTTTCGGGTGTGTGTTTTGCGGATTTCGGTCACGACGTCGTCTGTCTCGACAAGGATGAGAGCAAGATCGACGCGCTGATGCAGGGGCGTATTCCGATCTTCGAACCCGGCCTCGACCATCTGGTGGCCAGCAACGTCGCCTCGGGTCGACTGTCGTTCACGACCGATCTCGTGTCCGCCGTCGCCGACAGCGATGTGATCTTCATCGCGGTCGGCACCCCTTCCCGCCGCGGCGATGGTCATGCCGACCTCTCCTACGTGTATGCAGCGGCCCGCGAGATCGCCGAGAACCTCAGGGGGTTCACCGTCATCGTTACCAAATCCACCGTTCCGGTCGGCACGGGCGATGAGGTCGAGCGCATCATTCGCGAAACCAATCCTGACGCCGATTTCGCCGTCGTCTCCAATCCGGAATTCCTGCGCGAGGGTGCGGCGATCGAGGACTTCAAGCGGCCGGACCGGATCGTCATCGGTGTTGTCGACGATGATGCGCGGGCGCGTGACGTCATGACCGAGGTTTACCGGCCGCTCTATCTCAACCAGTCGCCGCTCGTGTTCACGTCACGCCGCACCTCCGAACTGATCAAGTATGCCGGCAATGCCTTCCTGGCGATGAAGATCACCTTCATCAACGAGATGGCCGACCTCTGCGAAAAGGTCGGCGCCAATGTCCAGGACGTCGCCCGCGGCATCGGCCTCGATGGCCGCATCGGCTCGAAGTTCCTGCATGCGGGCCCCGGCTATGGCGGCTCGTGCTTCCCGAAGGACACGCTGGCCCTGGTCAAGACCGCGCAGGACCATGACGCGCCCGTCCGGCTCGTCGAGACCACGGTTGCGATCAACGACAACCGCAAGCGGGCAATGGGCCGCAAGGTGATTGCGGCTGCCGGCGGCGACGTGCGCGGGCACAAGATCGCGATCCTCGGCCTCACCTTCAAGCCGAACACCGACGACATGCGCGACAGTCCGGCGATCGCCATCGTGCAGACGCTGCGGGATGCCGGCGCCCACATTATCGGCTACGACCCGGAAGGCATGGAGAACGCCAAGAAGATCATCGACGGCATCGACTATGCCAGCGATCCCTATGAGGCGGCCAACGAAGCGGATGCGCTAGTGATCGTAACGGAATGGAACGAGTTCCGCGCGCTTGACTTCCGCCGCCTGAAATCCGCGATGAAGACGCCTATTCTCGTCGACCTCAGGAACATCTACCGCCAGGACGAGGTTGCCAAGCACGGCTTTGCCTATTCCAGCATCGGCCGGCCCCTCTGAGGGCTTCGGCTGGCGGGAGGGCCGACTATGCTTTTGGAACTGGCAGCGGCGGCAGAGCTTCCCAACTCTTGCCGGCAAGGATGACGCAGCTACGGCCGTTGACGTCCGTGACGATCAATGTCCAGCTGCCGTTGTCGGCCGCATAGACTTCCAGGATCGCCTGAGGATTGATGAGCGCCGTGGCGGCTGGCTTTTCCCGATACTGCCGCGCCAGAAACTCGATCACCTCGGATCGGTTCGCGCAATTTATCGGGGCCTGCGAAACTGCGGGGACCGGGCGCGCCGTCACCCCGGCTGCCAGAAGGGCGGCCAGCGCGAAGCCGCGGATCACCTTGCGTACCATCACGCAACTCCTTTCACCGGATGCCCGGCGGAGGAGGAGTTTCCGCTAACCTTTTCCGCCGTAAATCCGGCTGCTCCATCGGCGCACTGCTCACAAAACAGCGCAGTTGCCACGATGGAGAGAGTATGGCGGAAAGCCGCGATTATTACAATTATCTAAATTATAGACCATCCATCGGAAACGCCGCGCGTCGTAATGACGCGCGGCGCTGCAGAACCGATGCCGAAGCTGCTATTTGCGCTTCATCGCCTCCATCAGGGCCGCACCAAAGGCGCCCTGCGACGGCGCTTGCGGCTTCTGCGGGCGCGTGGGCGCGCCACGGTTGCCGCCATTCGGTGCGCTGCCACGGGCCTCGCGGCCTGACTCAGCGCCACCATCCTTCCGCATCGTCAGGCCGATGCGCTTGCGGGCGACATCCACCTCAGTGACGCGGACAGTCACGACATCCCCGGCCTTCACCACTTCATGGGGGTCCTTGATGAAACGGTCCGCGAGTTGAGACACGTGGACGAGGCCATCCTGGTGGACGCCGATGTCGACGAAGGCACCGAAAGCCGCGACGTTGGTGACGGTGCCCTCGAGCTGCATGCCGACCTTCAGGTCCTTGATGTCGTCGATGCCCTCGGCAAAGGTCGCGGTCTTGAAGCTCGGGCGCGGGTCACGGCCCGGCTTTTCGAGTTCGGCGAGAATGTCCTTGACGGTCGGCAAGCCGAAGCGCTCGTCCACGAAGGTCCGTGGGTCGAGTTGCTTCAGGGCGACACTGTCGCCCATCAGAGCGCGCACGTCGCGCCCGCAGGCGGCCACGATCTTCTTGGCGACGCCATAGGCTTCCGGATGGACGGAGGAGGCATCGAGCGGCTCCTTGCCGTTCGGGATGCGCAGGAAGCCTGCGCACTGTTCGAAGGTGCGCGCGCCGAGCCGCGGCACTTTCAACAGTTCCTTGCGGCTTCCAAACGGCCCGGTCGCGTCACGATGCGCGACGATCGCCTCGGCCGAGGATTTGCCGAGGCCGGACACCCGGGCAAGCAGCGGTGCCGACGCCGTGTTGACGTCGACGCCGACGGCGTTCACCGCGTCTTCCACCACCGCATCGAGCGAGCGGCTGAGCTTCGACTGGTCGACGTCGTGCTGGTACTGGCCAACGCCGATCGACTTCGGCTCGATCTTCACAAGCTCGGCCAGCGGATCCTGCAAGCGGCGGGCGATCGAGACTGCACCGCGCAGCGAAACGTCGAGGCCGGGGAACTCCAAGGCGGCCGTTTCAGATGCCGAGTAAACCGAGGCGCCGGCTTCGGAAACGATGACCTTGGTCGGCTTCGGCGCCGGCAGCTGCAGGAGCATGTCGGCAACGAGCTTTTCGGTCTCACGGCTGCCGGTTCCGTTGCCGATCGCGATCAGCTCCACCTTGTGCTTGCGGATCAGCGAGGCGAGCTCGGCCTGCGTGCCACGAACGTCGTTCTTCGGTGGGAACGGGTAGACGGTTGTCGTTTCGAGCAGCTTGCCGGTGCCGTCGACCACCGCGACCTTGACGCCGGTGCGGATGCCCGGATCGAGGCCCATCGTGGCCCGCGATCCCGCAGGCGCGGCAAGCAGCAGGTCCTTGAGGTTGCGGGCGAAGACGTGGATCGCCTCCTCTTCGGCACGCTCGCGCAGTTCACGCATCAGGTCGAGCGACAGCGACATGGAGAGCTTCACGCGCCAGGTCCAGCCGATCATCTCGGCCAGCCATTTGTCACCCGGCAGATGGGCGCCGACATTGTAGGCGGCGGCAATCATGCGCTCGACCGGCTTTACCGGCGACGTGTCGTCCTGATCGACGACGATATCAACGGACAGAACCTCTTCGTTCCAACCGCGCAGCATCGCCAGCGCCCGGTGACCGGGCGTCGTCGCCCAGCGCTCGGAATGGTCGAAATAGTCGGAGAACTTGGCGCCGGCCTCCTGCTTGCCGTCGACGACCTTGGCGCGCAGGAAGGCGGCGCCCTTCATATGATTGCGAAGGCGGCCAAGCAGATCGGCGTTTTCGGTCATGCCTTCGGCGATGATGTCGCGCGCGCCATCAAGCGCCGCCTTCACATCAACCACCTCGGCGGTCAGGAAGGCCGTTGCGCGATCGGCCGGCGCGACGGAGCGATCGGCCAGAATCGCTTCCGCCAGCGGCGCGAGGCCACGCTCGCGGGCGATCTCAGCCTTGGTGCGGCGCTTCGGCTTGTAGGGCAGATAGATGTCTTCAAGTTCCGCCTTGGTTTCGACGGCAGCGATCTTGGCTTCCAGTTCGTCCGTCAGCTTGTCCTGCCCGCGGATCGACTCGAGGATCGATGCCCGACGCGCCTCGAGTTCGCGCAAGTAAGTCAGCCGCTCCGACAGCATACGCAATTGCGTATCGTCTAGGCCGCCGGTCACTTCCTTGCGGTAGCGCGCGATGAACGGCACCGTTGCCCCCTCGTCCAACAGCTCGACAGCGGCTTTAACCTGCGAAGGTGCTGCCTTGATTTCGCTGGCAATAATGGCGGCGATGGATTTAGCGGGGTTGGCCATGGGAATTCCGTCTTTCCTGCAGCGCTTGGAAGCACTGCACGTTTTGTCCTTGGATCGGAGATGATCCGCGGAAACAGGCAGTCGTTTGGTCGGCGACCATAAAGGCGCAGGGCTTCGAGGCCAAGTGAAGGCCTTCGGAGGAAATTCCGAACTCCACAGAAGATGGGGGACGGCCATCCCGTGTCGAACTATCGCGACAGGGATGGCCTTAAATCAGACCGCCATTGCAGCCGGTTCGATGTGTTCTTCCGCCGGCGCCTCGTCCCAATTGTTGACCGGTTCGAGCGGCGGCCGACGCTTCTCGAACTCGATCAATTGCCGCTCCCGCTCCTCGATGTAGTCGCGCGAGACCGGCACGGCATCGAGAGAAGGCGAGAGCTGAAGCTGGAAGATGAAGTGTTTGTCGTAGAGGAAGGCCGTTTCGGAAGCCGCCAGATAGAACTCCCACATGCGGAAGAAGCGTTCGTCGTAGAGCCTTACCGCCTCTTCGCGGCGCGCGACGAAACGCTCACGCCAGGCCCGCAAGGTCCAGGCATAGTGCATCGGCAGGATCTCGACATCCTTCACCAGCAGCCGCATACGCTCGACCGACGGCAGAACCTCGGAGAGAGCGGGAATATAACCGCCGGGGAAGATGTACTTTTCGATCCACGGGTTGGTCGCCCAGGGCTTGTAGACCTGGCCGATCGAATGCAGCAGCATGACGCCTTCCGGCGTCAGCAGCTCCTTTATCTTGCTGAAGAAATTTCCGTAATTGCCGATGCCGACATGCTCGAACATGCCGACGGAGACGATGCGGTCGAACTGCCGGCCCTCAAGGGTGCGGTAGTCCTGCAGTTCGAAGCGGACACGATCGGAAAGCCCGCGCCTGGCGGCACGATCACGGGAAACCTTCAGCTGCTCCTCGCTGAGCGTGATGCCCGTGACTTCGACTCCGGAGGATTCGGCCAGATACATAGCCATCCCGCCCCAGCCGGAACCGACCTCCAGCACCTTCTGCCCCGGCTCCAGCAGAAGCTTCGCGGCGATGTGCCGCTTCTTGGCGAGCTGTGCTGCGTCGAGCGATATTCCCCGCGGCTGGAAATAGGCGCAGGAATATTGCCAGTCCTCGTCGAGGAACAGGTTGAAGAGATTGCGATCGAGATCGTAGTGATGGGCGACGTTGTTCCGGTTGCGATTGACCGGCATGCGGCTCACCAACTGCTGGCGCAGCACATGCCACAGGCCTGTGATCGTGTTGGTGGCATTTGCCGCATTCTCGATGCCGTTCGCCTTCACGATCGAAAGCACGTCGAAAATGTCACCTCTTTCGATGACGACGCGCCCATCCATGTACATTTCACCAAAGCGAAGGCCCGGGTCCCGGACGATCGCATTCTCCGCCTCCGCGTCGACGATGCGGATTGATGCCGGTTTTCCGGTGCCGTCACCCAGAACGACCTGTTCGCCGGAAGAAAAAGTCACCGTCAGATTGCCGTTGCGCACCAGACGGCGAAGCAAAGTCAACAATGCTGCATTCATATCTCACCCCTACCAGACCTACCCACGGTGTCCTGGCGCATGAGAGATGCGAAGGGTCGGCTCGTTCGGGGCTTCCGGAGGGTTTGCGCGAGCGCGCCTCGGGAGCAAACGCGAGCGCGTCCGGAAGCGGCGAGAACCGGCTCGGGCGTGGCGTCACGGGCATCCAGCGGGCGTCGTCAGGCTCCTTGTGCTTGCCCCGCCGGAAATTCGTCAGGCCAGCCGCCATCGGGCTCCTATCCATCAGAACTTCCATTAATTTAGGAAGCTTCCATCGATTGGCAATGGGTTCTCTATGGCCCCTCATAGATTTGTTTCCTTAGCAAATGGGGAAACGCGGCTATGCGCCAACGACTCCGCGCCCTCGCAAGCGAGCACGATCATGCGGGCGATCGAAATCCAGCATCGGGCCGGCAGGAACGATGCGGGTCGGATTGATGTGGGCAATGCCGTAGTAGCCGCGTTTGATATGATCGATGCGCACGCTCTCGCGGATACCCGGCCATTGATAGATTTCGCGCAGATAGTTCGACAACGCCGGGTAGTCCTCGATCCGGCGGATGTTGCATTTGAAGGCGCCATGATAGGCCGCATCGAAACGAATCAGGGTGACGAACAAGCGGATGTCCGCCTCGGTCAGGTACTCGCCTGCGAGATAACGGTTGACCGCGAGGTGTGCCTCGACTTCGTCGAGCATGCCGAACAGGCTCGACACCGCCTCATCATAGGCTTCCTGCGTCTTTGCAAAGCCGGATCGATAGACGCCGTTGTTGACCCGCTCGTAGATCGGGCCATTCCAGTGATCGATGTCTCCCCGCAGCGCCTCCGGATAGAAATCAAGCCGGTTGCCGGTCAAGTGATCAAAGGCCGAATTCAGGATGCGGATGATGTCGGCGGACTCGTTGTTGACGATCCGACCCTCCTGCATATCCCAGAGAACCGGAACCGAGACCTTGCCGGTATAGGTCGGGTCGCTCGCCACATAGAGCTCATGATGGAAACGGATCTTGCCGACGCGCTCACCGGCATCGACCGGCTCGTTATAGGTCCAACCATCCTCTCCGAGCACCGGGTTGGCCACCGTAAGCCCGATGATATCCTGCAATCCCTTGAGGTTTCTGAAGGCGATCGTGCGCGAGGCCCAGGGGCAGAGATAGGAAACGAACAGGCGGTAACGCCCGGCCTCGGCCGGCAGAGCCGGCTGGCCTTCCGGGCCTGGGCTCCCCTCTGGCGTGATCCAGCGGTGAAAGCGCGTCGGCTCCCGGTGGAATGCACCCCCTTTCATCTCGCTGGCCGCAACGTCGCCCTTGACCCATTTTCCCTCGACAAGCTGCGGCATCTCTTTTCTCCGGATCGCAAAATCAACGATAGCTACGTCTCACAGGGCTCCGCTGCGGGTCAATCGCGCGCGCGGGTGACACATCGTTCGCAATCCGCGACACGCACGTGAGGCGTGTATCAACATCCTGGCGCCACAATGTCGAGCAATCCGGATTCGAAGAGGAGAATCAGGATGAAGAAGTTCGTTGCTGCCATTGTTCTGTTTGCCGCCGTCGTCTGGCTGATGAACACGTCGCTGTTCGTCACGCCACCGGCAGGCTCGGCGAAACTGCTCGCGCACCGAGGCGTCCACCAAACCTATCCGAAGGCCAATGTCGGCAACGACACTTGCACTGCAACGATCATCGATCCGCCACAGCATTCCTATCTCGAAAATACAATCGCCTCGATGGGGGCTGCCTTCGATGCGGGCGCTGATGTCGTCGAACTCGACGTGCATCTCACGCCAGACAAACAGTTCGCCGTCTTTCACGACTGGACGCTCGACTGTCGGACCGAAGGCAAGGGCGTTACCGAAGAAACGCCGATGGCGACGCTGAAGTCTCTCGATATCGGTTACGGCTATACGGCCGATGGCGGCAAGACCTTCCCCTTCCGCGGAAAGGGCGTCGGCCAGATGCCGACGCTGGATGAGGTGCTGGCTGCCCTGCCCGACCGCAAGTTTCTCGTCAACTTCAAGAGCCGGCGCGCCGAGGAGGGCGCGGCACTCGCAACGCTGATCGAAGCGCGGCCGCAATGGCGGCAGGCTATGTTCGGGGTGTATGGCGGCGAGGAACCGACTCGCGAGACTCTGAAGCGCGTGGAAGGGATGCGCGGCTATGACCGGACGTCGACGATGGCGTGCCTAACGCGCTATCTCGGCTATGGCTGGACCGGTCTGATGCCGGAGGCTTGCCGGAACACTCTCGTCATCGTGCCCGGCAATTACGCGCATTTTCTCTGGGGTTGGCCCGACCGTTTCTCCGCCCGCATGAAAGCGGCCGGAAGCGATATCATCCTGCTCGGCCCTTATCACGGCGGCGACTTCACCACCGGGATCGATACGATGCAGGATCTGGAATTGGTCCCGCCGGGGTTTTCCGGCTACATCTGGACCAACCGTATCGAGATGATCGGCCCGGCCCTGGGAAAGCGGCAGGTCGCTGAGGCCAGGGCGAACTGAGGCGGCATCCAAGGCACGGCTTCCCCCTTGCCGTCATCGTGCGACTTTGCGCGTCTCGATAGACAGGTATCGCTGCAACGCGACGCCCGTCCTGCACGGGTACCGAGACCGTCTTGAACCGGATCGCCCCAGCTTATCGCGGGAATTCGAGGCCCATTTCGCGGAAGCGCTCGGGGTCGTCGCCCCAGTTTTCGCGCACCTTGACGAACAGGAAAAGGTGCACCGGCTGCTCGAGGATCTCGGAGATCTCCTTGCGCGACGCCGTCGAAATCGCCTTGATCGCGTCGCCGTTCTTGCCGAGCGCGATCTTCTTCTGGCTCTCGCGCTCGACGTAGATCACCTGTTCGATGCGAACCGATCCGTCCTTGCGCTCTTCCCACTTCTCGGTTTCGACATGCGAGGCATAGGGAAGCTCCTGATGCAGGCGCAGAAACAACTTCTCGCGGGTGATTTCGGCCGCGAGCTGGCGCATCGGCAAATCGGAAATCTGATCCTCCGGATAGTACCAGGGACCTTCCGGCAACGTCTCGGCGAGATAGTCCATGAGGTCCTTGCAGCCCGAACCGTTCAGCGCCGAGATCATGAAGGTGCGTTCGAACTTGATCGTCTCGTTGGCCGCAGCCGCGAGCTTCAAAAGATCCTCCGGCCGTACCTGGTCGATCTTGTTCAACACGAGGATCTTCGGCTGGTGCACTTCCTTCAGCCCCTCGAGGATCGCTTCCGCATCACCCTTCAGGCCACGCTCGCTATCGATCAGGAGCATGATCACGTCCGCATCCTTGGCGCCGCCCCAGGCGGTCGTGACCATGGCACGGTCGAGCCGCCGCCGCGGCTTGAAGATGCCGGGCGTGTCCATGAAGACGATCTGAGCGTTGTCGTGGATGGCAATGCCGCGCACGATCGCGCGCGTGGTCTGCACCTTGTGGCTGACGATCGAAACCTTGGCGCCGACGAGGCGGTTGACCAAGGTCGACTTGCCTGCGTTGGTCGCGCCGATCAGCGCCACGAAACCCGAGTGGGTCGGCGCGCCTTCAGCGGCCGTATCTTTTTCCATGTCCGTCATTTTTTCCGTCAATTTCCGGCGGAGTTTTTCCGCCACACGCCTTCGCGTTCCAGCAATTTCATCGCGGCGACCTGCTCGGCGCCACGCTTGGACCTGTCGATCCCGGTCTCCGGCGCGACCCCCGCGATCTCCACGGTTACCGTGAAGCGCGGATCATGATCCGGGCCGGAACGATCGTCCGTCCTGTAAGTCGGCGCGATGCCAAACTTGGCATGCGCCCATTCCTGCAATTCGGTCTTCGCATCGCGGCGGGCACCGTCGGCGCGGACCGCCCGATCCTTCCAATGGCGCAGCACGAAGCCGCGGGCGGCCTCAAGGCCCCCATCGAGATAGATGGCGGCGATGAGCGACTCTACCACATCGGCGCGCACATTCATCATCGCCTTGCCGGTAATCTTCTTGACGTCGGAACCGGTGCGGATGAACTGGTGCAGTTCGAGATCGTCGGCGACCATGGCGCAGCTTTCGGCGCTGACGAGCTGGTTCAGCCGTACCGACAGCTCGCCTTCATTTGCATCGCGAAACGTCTGGAATAGAAGTTCGGCAATGCAGAGCCCAAGTACCCGGTCGCCCAGGAACTCCAGGCGCTGATAGTTGGAGCCTTTGGCGCTACGGGCGCTGGAATGGGTGAGCGCCCGATCCAGGCGCTCCTTCTCAGCAAACTGATAGCCAATCACGGTCTCGAGTTTTGCCCGATCCTCCGCGCTCAGCGACCGCGACTTCATTATTCGACCGCCTTGAACAGACGATCGTAACGCAGGTTCGCCGGCCACTTCCAGACTTCGCGGAACGAGGTGTCGTTGCCGAGCGAGAAGAAGATCATGCTGGCGCGGCCAACCAGGTTCTCGGCCGGGACGAAGCCGACGTCGAAGCGGCTGTCGGCCGAGTTGTCGCGGTTGTCGCCCATCATGAAGTAGTGACCTTCGGGCACGATGAATTCGCGGGTGTTGTCGCCGCGCGAATCCGGGAACTGGTCGAGCGTGTCGTAGGACACGCCATTGTCCATCGTCTCACGATAGACCGGGACGTCTCCGCCGGTGTCGTACTGATCGTCGGCGCGGAACGCACCGTCCGGCACGCGGTCGACCGGCTTGTCGTTGATGTAGAGGATGCTGTTGCGCACCTGGACGCGATCCCCCGGCAGGCCGACGAGGCGCTTGATATAGTCGATATCGGGGTTCGGCGGGAAGCGGAAGACGACGATATCGCCACGTTTCGGCTCGCTGGCGAAAATGCGGCCGGAGAACAGATCGGGAGAAAGCGGCAGCGAATACTTGGAAAAACCGTAGGCGAACTTGTTGACGAAGATGTAGTCGCCGACGAGCAGCGTCGGCATCATCGAGCCCGAGGGAATGGTGAAGGGCTGAAAGAGAACGGTACGGATGACTACGGCCAGGAGGAGCGCCTGGATAACGACCTTCACGTTTTCCCAGAGACCGCTCTGCTTCGCTTCTGTCTTTTCTGCCACGCTAGTGTCTTCCTTTATCATGGCAACGCCCTCACCGGGGCTTGCTCTTAACTTTCTTCCGCAGTTCTGATCCCACCTTCAAACTGCGTACAATCCGGTCTCATATGCTGCAGACTGCCTGCCCTTCAATCGCCTCGGACCGGGTTTTCCAGCGGAATGCTCTAAACCGTTCCCTCAACCGGGGCAACGGGCAGCGCTTCGATAATCACGAAGGCCTGCGCCAGAGGAAAATCGTCGGTGATCGTTAGGTGAATGGCCGCCCGGTGATGGGGCGGCAGCATCTGCGCCAGACGCTCCGCCGCACCGCCGGTGAGGTTCATTGTCGGTTTGCCGCCGGGCAAATTGATAACGCCCATGTCCTTCCAGAAGACGCCCTGCGCAAGACCCGTCCCCAGCGCCTTCGAACAGGCTTCCTTGGCGGCGAAGCGCTTGGCGTAGGACGCAGCCCTATTCTTCCGGCCTTCGGACTTGGCGATCTCGATTTCCGTGAAACAGCGCTGCACGAAGCGCTCGCCGAAGCGAGAAAGCGAGTTTTCGATCCGCCTGATATCGATCAGGTCGCTGCCTATGCCAATGATCATGAGGAAGATCCGAAGTCTTTGGTGCGCGCCCGGCGTCGCTTTTGAAAGATGCGAGCAGCGTGGTAGGCCGCAAGATAGGAAATCAGCGCGCCGGCGGCGGCCAGCGGCAGGGAACCGATGAGCATCGGCTTGAAGACCGGTCCCCAAAGGGCAGAGAGGTCAAGGTGCTCGACCATGCGCATCACGTCGGCGCTGCTGGCGGCGTGCGCGCTTTCCACACCCAAGATGGCGATGCCCAACTCATAGGACGCGGTCAGGATCATCGGGATCGTCACCGGATTGGCAAGCGCGGTGGTGATCGCGGCGGCAACCAGATTGCCGGAGAACACGAAGGCCAGAGCGACGGCTATGACGATGTGCAGGCCGAAGAACGGCGTAAACGACGACGCTACGCCCGCAGCCACCCCGACAGCAATCGAATGCGGCGTCGAGGAGAGGCGCAGGATGCGCAAGGCAATGTAGCGCGGACCACGCCGAAAGCCCTTGCGCGGCCACAGGAGTGCGCGGAGCCTTTCGGAAATCGTGACCGGTTTTCTGCGTCTAAATAACATTCTGCCGTCATGACCGCATCTTGGAGCCGTCGACCGGCACAAGACGGCGCGTCCGCCTGTTTGCTGGCCGCAAGATAGGCGTCATGCCTGCGGCTTGCAACCCGCCGGCGCGCCGCGCATATGTCGCAGGCAAGCCATTCACGGAACGCATGACTTCAGCATCCCGCCACCAGACGGGATGCGATCGACTTAGTAGTTGCGGAACAGTCCGCGATCGATCTGGCGCTGACGGTACTCGAGATCGATGCGATCGACCGAACTATTGAGATAGGCGAGCTCACGCTCTTCCTGAGTGGGGACGCGCAGTGCGCGGGTGATCTTCTTCAACTGATTGAACATGGCAAACCTCTTTGTTTACCTCCCGATACAAAAGATAGTTTAGAAGTCCCTTTTCCACCAGTTCCTGGAAAAGGCGGCAGCCATGCAGTCACAGCATGCCTTGCCGCTTTGCCATGCACCTCGTGCCTGTTTTTGAGGCAGCGCCATGTAGAACCGACGGCCACGGCCGCCCTGCAGGCGCCGCGCCGGTTGGCTCATTCAAAGAGGCGCTTCACCGTGGACACGCTCGGAAGCTCCTTGAGCTGCGTGATCAGATGGTTGAGCTGGCGCAGATCCCAGACTTCAAGATCGAACTGCAGCTCGCTGAAGTCCGCCGCCACGCGGCCCATCGAGAGTGAGCGGATATTGACGTCGCTGGTCGCGATCGCCTGAGCCACTTCGGCCAGCGTTCCCGGCTCATTCAGGGCGCTGATTGCAATCCGAGCCATGAAGCGGCTGCTGTTGGCTTCGTCCAGATCCCAGCGCACATCGATCCAGCGCTCCGGTTCGTCGTCGAATTTCTGCAGGATGGGCGACTGGATCGGATAGATGGTGATGCCCTTATCCTTCTCCATGATACCGACGATGCGGTCGCCGGGAATGGCGCCGGCGGGGCTGAAATGCACCTCGGCATTGCCGGAGAGACCGCGGATTGGAAGCGCTTCCGGCCCTTCGACCTGTACTGAGCCGTTCGCATCCTTACCAAGCCCCGGCAGTTTGAACACCATGCCGGCGGCGCTGCGCATGTTGAACCAGCCATCGTCGGCGCTCGGCTTCACCGTCACGCGCTCATCCTGGTGATCCGGGAAGACCGCGCGCAGGACATCGAGCGAAGAGAGCTCGCCGCGACCGACCGCAGCGATCGCGTCTTCGACTTCCTTCTGACCGAGACGATGCAGCGCCGGCTTCAGCGCCTCGCGCGAAAACGTCTTGCTGGCGCGCTCGAAGGTGCGCTCCAGAATGCGATAGCCGAGGCCGGCATATTGCTTGCGAACCGCGGCGCGCGTCGCGCGGCGGATCGCCGAGCGCGCCTTGCCGGTGACGACGATCTCTTCCCAGGCCGGCGGCGGCACCTGAATGCCCGAGCGAATGATCTCCACCTCGTCACCATTGTTGAGGCGTGTGACCAGCGGCATGATGCGGCCGTTGATCTTGGCGCCGACGCAGGTGTCGCCGATGTTGGTGTGTACGGCGTAGGCGAAGTCGATCGGCGTCGCGCCACGCGGCAGCGCGATGAGCTGCCCCTTGGGCGTGAAGCAGAACACCTGATCCTGGAACAGCTCGAGCTTGGTGTGCTCGAGGAATTCTTCGGGGTTGTCGCCCTCCGCGAGGGATTCGATCGTGCGCCTGAGCCAGGAATAGGCGTTCGACGTCGGCGACAGGGCCTGATCCGCCGAGTTCCCCTCCCCGTCCTTGTAGAGCGAGTGGGCCGCGATACCGTATTCGGCGATATCATTCATGCGCCGCGTGCGGATCTGCAGCTCGATGCGCTGGCGCGAAGGGCCGACGATCGTGGTGTGGATCGACTGATAGTCGTTCTGCTTCGGCGTCGAGATGTAGTCCTTGAAGCGACCTGGAACAACGCGCCAGCGGGTGTGCACGATGCCGAGCGCCCGGTAGCAGGACGGGATGTCATCGACGATGATGCGGAAACCCCAGACGTCGGAAAGCTGTTCGAAGGACAGCGACTTCGACTGCATCTTGCGGAAGACCGAATAGGGCTTCTTCTGGCGGCCCTTGACCTGCGCAGCCTTCAGGCCTTCGGCCTGAAGCAGTTCGCGCAACTCGTCCTCGATCTTCTTGATCAGACCTTCGTTGCGCTGGGAAAGCTCTTGCAGTCGCCTAGTGACCGTCTCGAAAGCTTCCGGGTTGATGTGGCGGAACGAGAGATTTTCGAGCTCTTCGCGCATATCCTGCATACCCATGCGGCCGGCGAGCGGCGCATAGATATCCATCGTTTCTTCGGAGATGCGGGCCCGCTTTTCCGCCGACATGTGGTCGAGCGTGCGCATGTTGTGCAGCCGGTCGGCAAGCTTGACCAAAAGCACACGCACGTCGTCCGAGATCGCCAGCAGCAGTTTGCGCAGGTTCTCAGCCTGCTTGGCCTTCTTGGTGACGAGATCGAGCTTCTTGATCTTCGTCAGCCCCTCGACGAGCGCACCGATATCTTCGCCGAAGAGATCATCAATCTCCTGGCGGGTCGCGGTCGTGTCTTCGATCGTGTCGTGCAGCAGCGCGACCGCAATGGTCGACTCGTCGAGCCGCATTTCCGTCAGGATCGCAGCCACTTCCAGGGGATGAGAGATATAGGGATCGCCGCTTGCCCGCTTCTGCTGGCCATGCTTCTGCATCGCATAGACGTAGGCCTTGTTCAGCAAGGCTTCATTGACGTCGGGCTTGTATTTTTGCACGCGCTCAACGAGCTCGTATTGGCGCATCATTCGCTAGCGGTCCTCTGGATCAGGGTGATTTTAGGTCGAAACGACCTAAATCATAAACGTAATCGTTTCTCATAAGGTAGAGCGGGATGCCGGCGGACAACCGCATCCACTTTTCCTCATCCCGCTCCAGAAGAAATCAATAAAAAAGTGCGCCAATCATACGAGTGGCGCACTGCTTTGAAAACACGCAGGAACGGTCGTTCCGCGAAGGATCTCAGTAGTCGTCGCTCTTTTCCGGCGGCACAAGACCTTCGATGCCGGCCAGCAGTTCTTCTTCCGACATGCGGTCGAACGTGATCGCTTCCGGCTGATCTTCGTCTTCGGCAACTTCGGTGAACGTGGTTTCCGCTTCCGATTGAAGCAGCGAAGCCGGATCGGGCTCGGGCTCGTCCACTTCAACATGCTTCTGCAGCGAATGGATCAGATCTTCCTTGAGGTCGCCGGGAGAAAGCGTCTCATCGGCGATCTCGCGCAGCGCAACGACCGGGTTCTTGTCGTTGTCGCGGTCGATGGTGATGGCGGCACCCTGGGAAATCAGGCGCGCGCGGTGGCTGGCAAGCAGAACGAGTTCGAAACGGTTATCGACCTTGTCGATGCAATCTTCGACGGTGACGCGGGCCATTGCCTGTCCTTTTGGGCTCGAAGCGCGGCGGCATCGCCGCTGCACGGATTGACGACACGAAACCGGAACGGCCGTCTAGCGACGGCCTCGTCGGCTCCGATTTCTGGAATTAGCCGCCCGGATACAATCAAAACAAGACAAGTTCAAGTTTTTCCTGCAAGTGCCGCTCACGTAACGTCACACTTCGTGATAAAATGCGATCATAATGGGCTGGAAAACCTTAGCCGCAAACATCTGGTTGCATCATTGGCCTCGACGCCAAAACGCCTGGTAGAAAAGGCACTCCAGGGATGTGGACTATCTATAGCAACTGCTAAAACTAGCTATATTCGCGAGCGCCCTGCTGGAATAATGCAATGCCTAGCCTACATTATTTGCAATATCAGCAATTATTAATGTAACCGACTTATTTTTGCGTATCGGCCGGCAGCGGGCATTTGATGCGCCGGCATTGAAAAGGAAAGACGATGTTTGATCCCCGCGAAAAGATCGCACTTTTTATCGACGGCGCCAATCTCTACGCGGCATCGAAGAGCCTCGGCTTTGACATTGACTATCGCAAACTCCTGAAAGCCTTTCAAAAACGCGGTTACCTGCTGCGCGCCTACTACTACACCGCCCTCATTGAAGATCAGGAATATTCTTCGATCCGCCCGCTGATCGACTGGCTAGACTACAATGGTTACAAGGTCGTGACGAAGCCGGCCAAAGAATTCACCGACTCACTTGGCCGCCGCAAGATCAAGGGCAACATGGACATCGAACTGGCGATCGATGCGATGGAACAGTCCGAGACCGTCGATCACCTCGTCATCTTCTCCGGTGACGGCGACTTCACCACACTCGTCGAAGCGCTGCAGCGCAAGGGCCGCAAGGTCTCGGTCGTGTCGACAATGTCCACCCAGCCACCGATGATTGCCGACGACCTTCGTCGCCAGGCCGATCACTTCATCGACCTCGCAACGCTGCGGGCCGAAATCGGCCGCGAGCCTTCCGAACGCACGCCGCGGCATACGGCCGAACCGGTGGCGGACCCCGTCGAAATCTAAAGCGGCGATCTAGCGGACCAAGGATCGCCTAGATCATTTCATTGTCTCATCGAAACACTGAAGTGATCTAAGTCTTTGAAATTACGCAATTCCGGACGGAAAACCGTTTAGCACTTTTCCTGGAATTGCTCTAGCCACGATCCTTCAGCAGGCGGTTTTTCTGCCGGTTCCAATCGCGCTCTTTCGAGGTCTCGCGCTTGTCGTGGAGCTTCTTGCCCTTGCCGAGCGCCAGTTCGAGCTTGGCCCGACCGCGCTCGTTGAAGTAGATGCGCAGCGGGATCAGCGACATTCCTTCGCGATTGACCGCGCCCTGCAGACGATTGACCTCGCGCTTCGACAGAAGCAGCTTCCGCCGCCGCCGGGTTTCATGGTTGAAGCGGTTCGCCTGCAGATATTCCGGCAGATAGGAGTTGATCAGCCAGATCTCTCCACCTTCGTCCGTCGCATAGGATTCAGCAATGTTGGCCTTGCCTTCGCGCAACGACTTGACCTCGGTGCCGGTCAGAACCAGACCGGCCTCGTAGGTGTCGACGATCTCGTAGTTGAAGCGGGCCTTTCGGTTTTCCGCCACAACCTTGTTGACCGTGCGCTGGCTTCCTTTGGGTGCCATCAGTTCATCAATCCTGCATGCCTCAGCGCCGCGTCGATCGCCACCTCGGTTGCCGGCTCCAGCGTCGACAGCAGCGGCGAGCGCACGGTGCGGCTCATCCGGCCGAGGCGGTTCAGCGCATATTTCGCGCCGCAAAGGCCGGGCTCCATAAAGATCGCCTTGTGCAGCGGCATCAGCTTGTCCTGATAGGCAAGCGCCTTGGCGAATTCACCGGCAAGCGTCGCCTCCTGGAACTCGGCGCAGAGGCGCGGAGCCACGTTGGCCGTGACGGAAATGCAGCCGACGCCCCCATGGGCATTGAAGCCGAGCGCGGTCGCGTCCTCGCCGGAGAGCTGAACGAAATCCGGACCGCAGGCCATGCGCTGTTCCGAAACGCGCTCGATCTTGCCGGTCGCATCCTTGACGCCGATGATATTCGCATAGGCCTTGCTAAGCGCCGCCATGGTCTCGACACTCATATCCACGACCGACCGGCCGGGGATGTTGTAGATGACGATCGGCAGCTTCACGCTTTCGGCGATCGCGGCATAATGCGCGAAGAGGCCCTTCTGCGTCGGCTTGTTGTAATAGGGCGTGACAACGAGGATCGCATCGGCACCAGCCTTTTCGGCATGCTGCGCGAGCTCGACTGCTTCCGTCGTGTTGTTGGAGCCGGCGCCGGCGATCACCGGCACCCGCTTGGCCGCCGCCTCGATGCAGAGCTCGACGACTTTCTTGTGCTCGTCATGGGAAAGGGTCGGAGACTCGCCGGTGGTGCCGACCGGCACGAGACCATGGCTGCCTTCTTTTATCTGCCATTCCACATGCGCGACGAAACCATCCGCATCCACCGCGCCGGTGGCGGTGAACGGTGTTACGAGAGCGGGAATGGAACCCTTGAACATGCACAACTCCTGACGGCGCAAAGACGCAAAATGCACTCATGCTTTGGCCGTAATCGACGGTTAAAAAACTGCCGCACCATAATCATGTGAGGGGGCTGCGGCAAGCGTCGTGACACGGCATTTCACGCCGGTTTTCATGCAAAAGCTTGACGTTCGGCCCGCATAATGGTCCCGCTCCCGCCATAGGCCTGGGGCGGCATGGTGCGATTGCCATGATCAATATTGGCCGCTAGTCTTGCCTCAGACAATCCGGCGGCAGCTGAATGTGAGACACGGGGAACACGGCCTCTTGATGCGCGGATCAAATTTTCTGCCTGTCGCCGCCATCGTCGGCGCTGCGTTGCTCACATCGCCGGCCTTCAGTTCCGAAACGCCGGAACGGATACCGGTTCCGGCGCATAAACCCGACATATCGAACAAGGCCGCGCAGGTTGCCGTCGACGAAACCACCAATGCCATTCCGGCGATCGTCACCCCGGTCAACAGCGATCTGAAGACGGGCCTCGACGCCCTCTCCAACCGGCAGCCGGCGACCGCGATTTCCGTGCGCAATGCCATGAGCCGCGATGCACTCGACCGTCACATCCTGACCTGGGCGATTGCCGTTTCCGGCCAGCGCGGCATTCCTTCCTTTGAGATCGCCGATGCCCAGCGCGAACTTCAGGGATGGCCCGGCCTGAAATCCCTGCGCGCCAATTCGGAGCGGGCGCTCTATCGCGAAAACCCGCCGGCGCCGGACGTCCTTGCCGCCTTTGGCAACACGCAGCCCGAGACAACCGAGGGAACCCTCATCCTGGCTCGTGCCCTTGTCGCCCAGGGACAAACGGAAGCAGCGGCGAAACGGTTGCTCGGAATTTGGCAACGGGACGCGCTCGACAAGGATATCGAGACCCGGATTCTCGCGGAGTTCTCCAGTCTACTAACACCCGTCGATCAGCAGCGGCGCATGGCCATGCTCCTCTACCGCAATCGCGTCGAACAGGCCGAACGCTTTGGCGATCTCGGCAAGGCGCAGTCGCTCTATCGTGCCTGGGCAGCAGTCAGCCGCGGCAACGACAAGGCAGATGCGCTGATCGCGGCGGTCGATCCTTCCTGGCGCAAGGATCCCGCCTATCTCTTCATTCTGATCGAGTCCCTGCGCAAACAGAAGAAGTACGAGGAAGCGGCCAAGTTGCTTGCCCGTATGCCAAAGGACAGAGGGGTGCTCGTCAATCCTGGCGAATGGTGGGTCGAGCAACGCGTTGTCAGCCGAGGCCTGCTCGACGCCGGCGACTTCAAGGGCGCCTACCGGATCGCCGCCGGTCATATGGCCACGGAGGCGACCGATATCGTCGATGCCGAATTCCACGCCGGCTGGTATGCACTACGCGGCATGGAAGATCCGGCGATCGCAGCTCGCCATTTCCGCCGCATCCTCGATGCGTCAAACCGCCCGCTTTCCGCCTCCCGCGCCTGGTACTGGCTGGGCCGGTCGGCCGAGGCCGGCGGACCGGGCAATGCCAGCGAGTATTTCGCCAATGCGGCGCGCTACCCCGGCACCTTCTATGGGCAACTCGCAGCCGCCCGGCTCGGCCGCAAGGCGCTGAATGTCGCCTACCCTGCCCCGTCGGCGGGCGATCGGACACAATTCGAAAATCGCGAGGCGGTGCGGGCGATCTCCCGCCTTGAAAGCGCCGGCCATGCCTGGCGCGCCGACAGTATCTACCGTGCGCTTGCCGAAGAACTGAACAGTCCCGGCGAACTCGCCCTGCTTTCGGCGCGCGCCGAGAAGGCCGGAAACCACCAGCTTTCGCTCCAGATCGGCAAGATTGCATTCGGACGCGGCATCGATGTCGCGGCGCTCGCCTTTCCCGTCGGCGTGATCCCTTCAAGCGCCAATATCGACGGTTCCGGCAAGGCGCTCGCCTATGCGATCGCGCGACAGGAGAGTGCCTTCAATCCCGCAGCCATCTCCACCGCCAATGCCCGCGGCCTGCTGCAACTGATGCCGGGTACCGCCAAGGGCGTCGCCAGCCGCTATGGCCTTGCCTATTCGCAGGACCGGCTGACCAGCGATGCCGGCTACAACGCCACGCTTGGCGCGCACTATCTCGGCGAACAGATCAGTAGTTTTGGCGGGTCCTATATCCTGACCTTCATCGCCTACAACGCCGGACCGCGCCGTGTTCCGGAATGGCTTGGCCGCTATGGCGATCCGCGCGGCAAACCGATCGACGAAGTCGTCGACTGGATCGAGCGCATTCCATTCCAGGAGACCCGCAATTATGTGCAGCGGGTCATGGAAAACTATCAGGTTTACAAGTCGAGGCTCGGGCAGAACGCCGACATCGTCGAAGATCTGAGGGTGGGGCGGCAATAGCCGAACGCGCCACCCGCCGTTCAAGCAATCGTGATGATCGCCGGCGGCACAAAAGGCGGCTTAAGCCATTTCCCTTCTGAAGGTTCGATCTTTCCTGAAGGAAATGGTGAACACAATGAAGACCTTATCCATTATCGCCCTGTCTCTGGCGACGGCAATGAGCAGTGTTCCGCCTGCCAATGCATTCCCGATCGCTCCGCAGGTATCTCGAACGACTGACATTCAAAAGGCTCAGTTCCCATACGAGCGCGGCGAAGCCCGAAAGAACCGCCCCAGTTGTGTCGTTCCTTATTGCGAGCGCGGCGGCCGGCGCGGCTATTACCGGGATGGCGATAGACGCGGATACTATCGGGACGGCTATTACCGGGATGGCTACTATCGCGACCGTTATCGCCGCCACTACCACAACGACAATGATGTCGGCGCTTTCATTGGTGGGCTTGCGGCAGGCGCAATCGTCGGCGGTTTGCTGAGTCAGCCGCGATACTACAATGGGTCGCGTGCAGTCAGCGGCAATGCCCATACGCGCTGGTGCTACGCCCGCTATCGGTCCTATCGCGCCTGGGACAACTCGTATCAGCCCTATGGCGGTCCACGGCGACAATGCTCGCCCTACTGACAAGGCAGATGACCACGTTCGCAAGTAGCGCGCTGTTAGCGAGCCATTCGCAGCGAATGCGCGCTATGCACGCGCCTTGCCCTTTCACCTCGAGCCGCTACGATCCTGCCGTTAGCGGTTGGAGGCAGGCAGACGATGAATCAAGGCGGGTTTCGGGAACATTGGTTCCTCGCGGCTGATGATTTGCAACTCTACGTGCGGAGCTACGGCCTTGTGCGTCCCACACCTGCAGTTCCGATCATTTGCCTGCCGGGCCTCACCCGCAACAGCCGCGATTTTCACGAACTCGCAATCTTTTTGTCGTCACCGTGCGGTGGCGGACACACCGTCTTCTCACTCGATTATCGCGGCCGAGGCAATTCGCAGCGTGACGACGACAAGAGCCACTACTCAATCGCAATCGAAACAACCGACATCATTACGGCCTGCACGCATCTGGGGATTGATCGCGCAGTTTTTATCGGCACTTCCCGCGGGGGGCTGATCCTGCACCACCTCATCGGGGTTGCACCCGGCCTCATTGCAGGCGCGGTGGTCAATGACATTGGGCCCGTCATCGAAATCGAGGGCCTGCTGGCCATCCGGGACTATCTCAACAAGGAGCCAGGCGAGCCGACAAGCTGGTCCATGGCGCCTGGCTATCTGAAAGAACTCCACGGAGCCGATTTCCCGATCCTTGGCGAACGCGATTGGCTACAAATGGCAAAGGCGGTCTACCGCGACGAGGACGGCACGCCGGTGCCAGATTTTGATGTAGCCATCGCGCAGCAACTGCTTGGCCTGACCGCTGAGACATTGTTGCCAGATCTCTGGCCGCAGTATGGGGCCCTTTCCCGGATGCCGCTTTTGGTTATCAGAGGCGAGCACTCCCGGCTACTCTCGGAAGGGACGGTAAGCGAGATGTGCAAGCGACATTCGGGAACGGTAGCATTCACCGCACGAGGTCAAGGCCATGCACCGCTACTGCACCTCGACGGCCCTCGCCAGGCAGTGAGCGCCTTTGTCACCGCCATCACAACTGCGGCGCCAAGCTAGCACCGATCGGCTGCACTCAGAGGGCCATCTCGACCATTGACCTCGACGGGCGCATGCACCCGGCTTAACCGGGTCGCGTCGCCGGCGCGTGGCTGAGCGTTGCACAATTCAGAAACGAAAAAACCCGGCTCGAAAGCCGGGTTTCTCTCTCCTGACCGAAGTCAGACGATATTAGAAGTCGCGCTGCAGGCGGACGAAGCCAAACACTTCATCGTCGCCGTCGTCAGCATCTTCGTACTGAACCGAAACGCGGGTCGCGAGGCCTTCGGTGATCTTGTAGTCAACCGTTACACCAGCGCGCCATGCATCGTCGCCGCCGAAGTCGGTGAGCGAAGTCTGCAGGTTGTCGAAGTACTGAACGCCGGGGGTGATGGCGAGCTTGTCGGTGGCGTTCCAGCGGTACGAAGCTGCAACGGTCCACTCGGAAGCAGCCCAGTAAGCGTTCGGGTTGGAAGCCCAGATACCAGCGATCTGGAAGACGCCCGGACCGAGGTCAGCCGAGAGCAAGCCGCGGATCGCGCCTTCTTCGAGTTCGGAGTCGTAACCGCCGAGCAGGTCGAAGGAAACGCCGCCGACCGAAGCCGAAACGATACCGGAAACGCCGATGCCGTTGGACTTCGTGGAGGTGCCTTCCAGTTCGTCGACCGAGAGACCAGCCTGGAACGAACCGCCGTCATAGAGGTAGGCGATCGAGTTGAATTCGGTGAAGTTGCCGAGCGTGTCGGTTTCGCCGTTCAGGCCCTTATCCCACCAGTTGTAGAAGAAACCAGCCTTGAGGCCACCGAGCTGGATGTAGGCTTCATCAACGTCGATGAAGTCGCTGTCGCCAGAGTCGGTGTCGTTGTCGGCGTTGAACTCAGCAGCGAAGAAGCCGGTGAGCGTGCCGTACTCGGTGTCGCTCTTGGCGTCGAACGAGATGTAAGCGCGCGAGAAGGCATCCCAGTCAGACGTGGACTGACCACCGAAGTCTTCCTGGTTGTAGCGGCTGTCAGCAGCGTCACGACCGAACGAGGTCTGGAAACGGATGAAGCCGCCGATCTTGAGGCAGGTTTCGGTGCCCGGGATGTAGAAGTAGCCAGTGCCGAAAGCGTCGCAAACGCGAACGTATTCCATGGGCTCCGGCTCGGCTGCGACGATTGCGTCGGCTGCCTGTGCGCCGGATACTGCTGCGAGAGCAGCAGCGGAGCCGAGAAGAAGGCTCTTGATGTTCATTTCTGACCTCCAGTCAAAAGTTTCAAACGGGTCTGGGTATTTTGCTGAAGGACAGCTTTCCCTGCCCCATCCCCAACGTTCAAGAAGTCGGACGATCAACCGCCCTTGCTTCCGGAGTTGAAAATACAAGACCGGATCATCGGCGCAACGTCCAACTAGCGAGATCACGTGCTTTGCATCGCCCTTCGCCGAACCCTGTTGCTGAAACGACACAAAATCGCCGCAGACCCCGGAAGAAAATTAACAAAGCATTAAGAAAAGCCTTTGGTGGCAGGGGTTTAGCGTAAGGGAAACACACGCAGCCTGTTTCAGAAAGAGGCAGAAAGCTGCCCAAAATAGGGGAAAGGATGGCCACAAACACCGACTCCACCTCCGCAGGGAGCGGCTAAAACAGCATTCGCTCCAGGAAATGAGAACAGGACGGACCGTTCGCAACCCAAAGATTCATCAGAATCAATGCCGAGATTCGCAAACGAAACGCATCCTTGATTCTGGTTCTGCGAGAATCGTGGCCCTGCACCCGCAGGAAGAGAACATCAATCGACGGACACCGCCCGCAGAGATCTCGGACGACGGATGATGCCGGCCAAGCAGAGAGAGAGAGAGAGAGAGAGAGAGAGAGAGAGAGAGATGCTGAAGCTGAAGCTGAAAACAGAGGGTGAGACAGCAGCCGAGATAGTGAACGCGGTAGGAATAGGCCGTGCGAGCGTCCTTAGGATACTGAAAGAGGCTGCGTAGGGTGAAGATGCAGAACGAAACTGGAGGGCTCGCGGCGAGCCTCCATCGGTGAGATGTTGGGATAAGCCGCCGCTAGAGCAGTCAGTTCATCTCTGACTTCCTTCGAGGTCTTTAGGCCGAAGATCAGTCCATCGGGTTCCTCTGCACCAATCGGGCAATCGTCGTAGGGCCTACCGGAGGACCTTCCTGCCCCGTAACTAATCGCCATTCACTCTCATACACCCACTCGGCCCGGTATTGATCTAAACCGGAGCAAGACTTCGAAAGGGCAAACGTGCCTGGGTGCGGATTGGTCAGGCTGGAGGAGTACAGCGAGGACCCACGTCAAAAGGTCGCCTCCCTAACCCGGAAGGGCAGACATCTGGCCGACAGCCTTTATCGTCTTCTGGAATCTTAGCCCAAGGTGTCCCAAAACATTTCTGGGTCACACGACTGGGTCACAGCAGCAACAAGCCCCATCATTAGGGCTGTCCGCAAATCACTGAAAACTTAGAAGAAATTGGGGCCGCCTGTGACCCAAAAGAACAGTGGCGGAGAAGAAGGGATTCGAACCCTCGATACCGTTTCCGGTATACTCCCTTAGCAGGGGAGCGCCTTCGACCACTCGGCCACCTCTCCGTTAGCGCCTGACTAGTGACACTCAGCGGCCAATGCAAGATTTTTTTGTCGGTTTCCGGCAATTCCCCCCATTTTCCGTGTGGGCCTGGCCGGCAGGAAGCAAACGTGTGGGCGTAGCGACAGGCCACTCGTGCAGCCAAGTAGGAGTAGCTGGAAAGTTTCGGCGCTTGCCGTCCCCCGATTCTCACAAGCAATAGAAATGGAAACCCGAGATCCGCGAGTCTTGCCTCTCATGCCCTACGATTTGCGTGCGAGACGCTCGATCGCCTGCTGAGTGGCGGCACCGAAGTCGCCGTCAATCGGTCCACCATAGTAGCCGCGGTCCTTAAGCAGCGCCTGCATTTCCTTGCGGAACGCCGGCGTGAAGTTGTTGGGCTGCGTTCGCAATTCTTCCAGCTTGGCCGGGTCGCCGCCCTCGATGCTGGCTGCGGCCCAGCGAACCGCCTCCTTTGCGTCTGCCTTGGTACCGAGGCCGTAATCATAGAGACGGCTCAGATTGCCCATGGCGTAGGCGCTGCCGGCATTCGCGGCCATCTCGTACCAGGTGCGCGCCTGCACATAGTCCTGCGAGACACCGTTGCCGATATCGTAGAACCAGCCGAGCAATGCCATGGAATAAGAATCGCCCATATTGGCCGCCTTCTCGTACCAGACCTTGGCTTCGCCGTAGTTCTGCTCCGTCCCCAATCCGTTCTGATAGGCCCATCCGAGTGACGACATGGCATTGGTGTCGCCGCTTTCAGCTGCTTTCTTGTACCAGGACAGCGATTGCGCCAGGTCCTTGGGCAGGCCGAGCCCTTCCCGGTAGAACCAACCCATCGTTGCCATGGCGTTGGCATAGCCCTGGCTGGCCGCCTGCTCATACCACCTCGCCGCCTCCGCATAGTCCTGCGCGATGCCGCCGTAGCCCTCGCGATAGAGCCAGCCGAGTGACGCCTGGCCGTAGGCGTTGCCACCTCTCGCCGCCTCCTCGAACATGCGCTTGCCCTGGTCTACGTCCACCGGACCATCGGTCCCATAGACTGAGAACCAGGCCAGGTTCGTCAGCGCATACATGTTGCCGCCGTCGGCCGCCTTCCGGTAGTTGCGCCGCGCGTCGACATAATTGCGGCCGGCATCTTGCGCCCGACCCAGCATGTTGACGAGCATCATATCGTCCGGGTTCTCGTTGACGGCCTGGGCGCAGGCGGTCAAAGCCCGCTCGGAATCGAGCTTCAGGAAATTGACCCCGAGGAAGCCCGGCATCGATTGCGGCTCGCCCGCCAGCAGATAGCAATCGCGCGAGGCCTGGGTGTCCTTACCGGTCGGCGAGACGTTGAGACCCTTTTGCGGCTCGAGCGCCGCGATCTGCTGCTCGGCTTCGGCTTTATACTTGCTGTCAGGATAACGCTCAATGAAGCGCGTCAGCGCCGCCGCATCGGTCGACTGTTTCAGGGCTTCCCAGGCAATCTCGTCAGGCGTCACGCTCGACGTCTGCTCGGCTTCGGTCAAAAGCTTCAGCTTCTTTTCGGCGAGCATCTTATAGACCGGGTCCGATCCATGCTTCGCCAGGAAGGCGGTTAGCAGATCCTTGTCGGCGAGGTCGCGGATGTTCTGCCAGTCGGCAGCCGCCTCGGATTGGCTGTTCGGCGACAGTTGTCCGCCGTTGTTGGTGATACTGATGTTCACCTCTTTGATATTGAGGAAGATCTGCGCACCACCGAGCGACCCATAAACGAACGGCTCCTGGCCGCGATTGGTCACCGACACCACCTCGTCCCGCACCTTGCCGAGCGCAATGCGGACATCGACGCCGGGTTCGGTCAGGTATTTGGCGAGTGCGGTGGCGAAGGGGCTGTTCTTGCCCTCCCCATCGAGCGCGACCGTGCCGGCCTTGGAGGCAAATGCGACGAGCAGGTCGGCCGATTCCGGTTCGACCCGCGCCAGCCCGCGCGAAACCGCCCTGGTCGAGATCGAGCGTGTCATGCTCTGCTCAAAGGGATTGTTGCGGCAGGCGTCGAGGATGACGAGCTTGAGCTTGGTGGCGCCTTCGAGCGAACGCTGAACCCGGTCGAGCCCGATGGCCTCGTCCTCGACGTCCTTGTCCGTTTTCAATTGCACGTCGACGGGAAGCAGAAAATTCTCGCCGTTCATCTCCATGCCGTGACCGGAATAATAGACGATCGCGACTTCGGCACCGGTTGCGAGGTCTTCGAACTCGCGCAACGCCTTGACCATGTCCTGGCGACTAACGTCGTGCACCGTCGTGACGGTATCGAAACCGGCCTCCTCGAAGGAGGCCTTCATCAGTTCCACGTCATTGGCAGGGTTGTTGAGCGGTGACGTTGCTTCATATTTCTCGTTGCCGATCAACAGTGCGACGCGCTTGGCAGCCCACGCATCGGACGCCGACACAAACAACGCCATACAAAGAATAGAGAGCGGCAGCCAATGCCGCAAATGCCCCATGAACATGCCCTTCCCTCCGGCACCGACCATCGTTCTTCGCCTTGCCCGGCTTGAATGACGAGCGATGCCCTCACCCCTCTGAACCGCGGAATCACCACATCGGGCGTTCCGGTCATGCCGGACCAAAGTATTACGTATGAGGTGGGGGCTTTCAATGTGCGCACGCATCATAATTTATTCCGTGACACGCGCGTGGCCGGCACAAGGTCGAAGCAAGTCGGTGCGCTTAGCTGAAACATGATAGCGGCACGGCTGTCGATTCCATCGACGACGACGTTGCCGGAGGTTGCGAAAGGCTATCGGTCTCGGAGCTTGCCATGTCTATGAAGATGCATGTCGCGGAAGGAAAGCCCGGCCAGCTTGCGACTGCCCATCAGCACTACTTCATCGAGCGGCCCTGCCGCATCCTCGTCATCGGCGAACACCTGAAGGCGAAGACCAAATATCAATGCCTGCTGCGCCATATCTCGATCGCCGGCGCGATGCTCGATTTCAACGCGGCAATCCTGATACCAAAACACTTTTTCCTGGAAATCGAGGGGTTCAAGGAGGAAATCGGCTGTTCGCAGGTCCATCGCGAAGGCGCAGAGCTTGGCGTGCGCTTCAATATGCTGCTTTCGCCGGACTTCCTGCGCCGGCTGATCCGCATGCAATTTTCAAGTGGCGGAATCTGACCTTTCAAAGCAGGCCGTGCGACATTAGATTTTTAGTGATCGATTTCAGGGGATTGCAAGTTTCTCATGCAAAAGTGATTCTAGCATCGGTGGAAATCGCCCACCGATACAATGTGGGACAAATGAATTGTCCGGGGTCAAGGAATGCGGTCAGAAACTGATCGCGTCCGACCCGGTACTGGCGGAGAATGACGCATGCAGAACCAGACGATGTACTCCTGCGTCCCGTCGCCTTTCTACGAGCGGCGCTATGAGCGATTCTCCATCGGGCACGCCGGTACGCTGACCGCTGTGCAGCCGGGGCTCGGCAGCGTCTCCGTGCGATCCTGCCGGATGATCGACATTTCGCGTGGCGGCGCGAGCTTTGCCGTCGACACCAACATCGGCCTGCCCCAACACTATTATCTGCATATCGTCGGCACGCCGCTCAGGATCGGTTGCGCCGAAGTCTATCGCAACGGCGAGCGCATCGGTGTCCAGTTCATCAAGCCGATCGAGCAGACCTTGCTGCGCGAGATCATCCGGCAAGAGTTCTTCACCGGGCAGGTCAAGAACGCAAAGCCGCGGCTGTAGAGCACCGGAATTCCTGCAGCTTTTCTCGCGGGGATGATTCCGAATTGCCAAAGCATGCGATAAGTTCCCCGTGACGCTATTCGAACGGGGCCTATTATTCAACATGTCCGCATTTTCTCGCTTCACGCCGCTCATCCAATCCCTGCCGTCAACAATTCCGTTTGTCGGGCCGGAGGCCATCGAACGCCAGAGGGGTCGCCCGATCGCCGCGCGAATCGGAGCCAACGAAAGCGGCTTCGGCCCCGCCGAAAGCGTGATCTCAGCGGTCCGGGAAGCAGCCGGCGGAACCTGGAAATACGCCGACCCGGAAAACCACGACCTGAAGCAGGCACTTGCGGCCCGCCTCGGCATCAGCCCGGCCAATATCGCGATCGGTGAAGGCATCGACGGGTTGCTCGGCCAGATCGTCCGCATGGTGATCGAGCCGGGCATGCCGGTCGTCACGTCGCTTGGCGCCTACCCCACGTTCAACTATCACGTCGTCGGCCATGGCGGCCGGTTGGTCACGGTGCCCTATGCCGGCGACCGGGAGGACCTCGACGGCTTGCTTGCGGCCGTGAAGCGGGAAAATGCGCCGCTCGTCTATTTCGCCAATCCCGATAATCCGATGGGAAGCTGGTGGCCGGCAGACCGCATCGTCGAGTTTGCCAGGGCCCTTCCGGAAACAACGCTCTTCATTCTGGACGAAGCCTACTGCGAAACAGCGCCGGCAGATGCGGTGCCGGCGATCAGCGCCCTGATCGAGATGCCGAACGTCGTGCGCACGCGCACTTTCTCGAAAGCATACGGGCTCGCCGGTTCGCGTATCGGCTATGTGATCGCCACGCCGGGCACGGCCCAGGCATTCGACAAGATCCGCAACCACTTCGGCATGAACCGGATTGGTGTCGCTGCGGCGATCGCCGCGCTTGCGGACCAGGGGTATCTGAAAGAAGTGACGGCTAAGATTGCGGCCTCTCGCCAGCGTATCGCTGCGATCGGCACAGGGAACGGCTTGTCGCCGCTCGCTTCGGCCACGAACTTCGTGGCGATCGACTGCGGCCGTGATGCGGTCTTTGCCCGCGCGATCGTCGATACCCTGATGAACGACCATGGCATCTTCATTCGGATGCCGGGAGTGGCGCCCCTTAATCGCTGCATCCGTGTCAGTACCGGACCGGAAGCGGAGATGGCCCTGTTTGAGGCCGCGCTGCCCGAGGTTCTGAAAAAGCTGGCCTAATCCAGCTTTCAGAGTCCGGCTGTTGGGCGGCGCCCCTCTGGGGGCCGCTCATTTGGTTCAATGAACCGTCATCCATTCGCGAGCGGCGCGCAGAGCTGCGGCGAGATCTGCCTTGCTCATCGTCATCGCCAGATCGGCGCGCAGATCGACTGCACGGTCGCAGCCCTTGATCGCGGCAATGTTCAGCCACTTGTGGGCGGCGACGAGATCGACCGGGCGGCCGTGGCCGGTCGCATAGGCCAAACCCATTTCACAGAAGATTTCCGCCTGGTTGTCACCACCCATCGCGGCATCCGAAGCAATCTGCATATCAAAGCGTGCCATTGTCTTGTCCCTGTCTTGCCTGGTTGGTTCTTCCGAAGCGGCCCGCCCGTTTGGGGCGAACCATGCTCCAGATCAGCACTTGTTTTGGTCCCTGTTCGACCTTGCCTCTTTGCGGGCCTTTCCGGAGCGCACCGTCTTTTGCGGCGTCGTCTTCGGTGGTTTTTCGGAGCGTTTTTGTCCGCTCGTCTTATGGCTTCACTATGCAGCACGGGCTTCAATGCGCGCTTAAAATGCATGCTTAATTTGCGACAAACAAAGTTCAAACACTTGGTAAACTTGAGTTTTTGTTAAACATCGGAAGTCCGAGAATCCGGCGCATTCGCTTCAAAATTTACGAAAAATTCAACTGCCGATTTCAACCAAACGCTAACCACGAAAAGATCGACGGTGGCAGAGCCGCCAGGATTTCCTAGATTTCGACCTGCTTGAAACGGCCAAGAAAAAGCGGCAAAAGCCGCCGTTTGGCTTGTTTACCTTTACGTGCGCGTAAGCTATCGTGCGCGCGGCAGTGAGGAGACTGCCTTTTTGCATACGAGGACATCTAAAGCTGCCGGCGGAGCGGACCACGCCGGCAGCCTCGATCTGGAGGACTGGAATGTTACGTACCTTGCTCATGACCGCGACGCTCGCCCTTGGCATTGCCGGGACGGCGGCCGCGGCAGAACCGATCGTCGGCAACTGGAAGACCGCAAGCGGCGCGACCGCGGAGATTGTGCCTTGTGGCGGAGCCTTTTGCGTGACGCTGAAGACCGGCAAGCATGCCGGCAAGCGCATCGGCAACCTCGCCGGTACCGACGGCAGCTATTCGGGCGAAATCACCGATCCGGATACCGACAAGACCTATAGCGGTTCTGGCGCCGTCAACGGCAATTCGCTGAAGATGAAGGGCTGCGTCCTGAAAGTGCTCTGCAAGTCACAGACCTGGACGCGCCTCTAAGCGCGCGATACGGCGGCACCGGACACATTGACGAATTGAAAGGGCGGCCATCGGCTGCCCTTTTTGCATGTGCGGTCCATGGACTTCGCTGTTACGCGACCGTTCGCAGCGCCGCCCCCTTGGCTCCTCCTTGCGCACCCACTGTGATCGCGCCGGTCTCGATCTCCCGGTCCGTGCAGCGCGGCTCGCCATGCAACCGAAGATGAACGCCAGATGAACGGACATCTCAGCATCAATTCAGTTTGGGTGTGCGAAAACACACTCAATCGATTTGAACCTGCCTCCAAACAACGGACAGAACCATGGATATCCTTGCTCGGCGCCTCACCATCATCAGCCTTCTGATGGTCGTTTTCGCTGTAACTCTCGCCGCTGCCGTCAGCGCGGACACCGAACGTCGCCGCACCAATACCTATCTCGGTTCGCTGACGGATTGCACCGCGCATACGGCGCAATACTGCCAGGCCAAACTCTAACCCGGGACGAGACGGGCTACGCCCTGCTCCGCCGCCAAGTGAAACCGATCACCGCGTGATCTGATGGAGAAACGAACATGCTGGCCGCTCTTTCGACATCCGCGTTTCTCTCGCTGCGCGTGCTTGCACTGGCCGGCCTGCTGATGGCACCGGTTGGAGCGCTTGCCTACTCCAAGGCCAACGGTGCCGGCATCGGCAAACAGGGCGCGGGCCTCGTCCTCTTCGTCACCCTGCAGCGTCAATCGATGACGTGAGGCGGGTGCCACATGAAAGGGGCGCTCGCGCCCCTTTGTTCTTTCCGACTTGCGCTTGGCGTCCTCTCGCACCTGCAGCGTCGTGCTTCTTTTAAGATACGCCAAGGTTGCTGGCTTGTTTCCCCTAATTGGATACGATTGTGGGATTCGCCACAACAGCCCCTTGTCAGCCCCGATGCCCGCCTATCTCGTCTATACGCTTGCCGCCCTTGCCGAAATCGCCGGCTGCTTTGCCTTCTGGGCGTGGTTGAAGCTCGATAAATCCATCGTCTGGCTTATTCCAGGCATGGCCTTCCTGGCACTTTTCGCCTGGCTCCTCACCTGGATCGACAGCGAAGCTGCGGGCCGCGCCTACGCGGCCTATGGCGGCGTCTACATCGCCGCGTCGCTGCTCTGGCTCTGGCTTGCCGAAGGGGTCAGGCCCGACCGCTGGGATCTGGCCGGCATGACCATCGCCCTTCTCGGCAGCGCGGTCATCCTCGCGGGCCCGCGTTGAACCGATGACCTGAGGCCGCAGCGCGGTTGTGCAAGCCAATATCTTGTCGTTTGCTTGTCAGAAGCCGCAGCCTATAATGCGACATGAACAAGCGAATCTCTTCACACTCCGTCCTTTCCGTCGCAACGCCTGAGCCTTTCGAGCCGCAATACTTCGACGATCCTGCGGCTGCTGTCGATTGCCTCGAGGCGCTCTACGAGCGCAATACCCGGTTCCTCTGCGAAGCGTTCGAGGGCCTGGGCAAGTCCGATGAGCCCCTCACCCGCTATCGTGCCTGCTACCCGCAGGTCAGCATCGAGACGAGCAGCTTCGGACATGTCGATTCCCGCCTGTCCTTTGGCTATGTCAGCGCGCCCGGCGTCTATACGACCACGATCACCCGGCCGAAGCTTTTCCGGCACTATCTGAAGGAACAGCTCGGGCATCTCATACGGAACCACGGCCTCGGCGTCACCGTCTCGGAATCGGCAACCCCGATCCCCCTGCATTTTGCCTTTGGCGAGGGCGCCTATGTGGAGGCGTCGGCGGCAAACACCATCGACATTCCGCTGCGCGATCTGTTCGATGCGCCTGACCTGACGACGACCGACGACGAGATCGCCAACGGCTCCTACGAGCCGGGCCCCGGTGAACCCTCGCCGCTTGCGCCCTTCACCGCTCAGCGCATCGACTACTCGCTGGCGCGGCTCAGCCATTATACCGCGACGAACGCCACGCACTTCCAGAACTTCGTGCTCTTCACGAACTACCAGTTCTATATCGACGAGTTCTGTGCCTGGGCCCGCCAGCAGATGGCCGAAGGCGGCAACGGCTACACGGCCTTCGTCGAGCCCGGCAACATCATCACGCCCGCCGGCGCCGACAAGCCGGAGACCGACTATACGCTCGCACGGCTGCCGCAGATGCCCGCCTATCATTTGAAGAAGAAGGGGCACGGCGGCATCACCATGGTCAATATCGGCGTCGGCCCGTCCAACGCCAAGACGATCACCGACCATATCGCTGTGCTGCGCCCGCATGTCTGGCTGATGCTCGGCCACTGCGCCGGTCTTCGCAACAGCCAACGCCTTGGTGACTACGTGCTCGCGCATGCCTATATGCGCGAGGATCACGTTCTCGACGACGACCTTCCGGTCTGGATCCCCTTGCCGGCGCTCGCGGAAGTGCAGGTGGCACTGCAGGACGCCGTTGCCGAGGTCACCGGCTACCGGGACTACGACCTCAAACAGATCATGCGCACCGGAACCGTCGCAACCATCGACAACCGCAACTGGGAACTTCGCGACCAGCGCGGCCCGGTCAAGCGCCTGTCGCAGGCCCGCGCCATTGCGCTCGACATGGAATCGGCGACGATCGCCGCCAACGGCTTCCGCTTCCGCGTGCCCTATGGAACGCTGCTCTGCGTATCGGACAAGCCGCTGCATGGCGAATTGAAGCTGCCGGGCATGGCGACCGCCTTCTACAAGACACAGGTCAGCCAGCACCTGAAGATCGGCATCCTTGCGCTGCAGAAGCTTGCGGCCATGCCGCCGGAGAAGCTGCATTCCCGCAAGCTCAGAAGCTTCTACGAAACCTCGTTCCAGTAACCATTGGAATTGCGCAATTCCGGACGGAAAACTGCTTCACACTTTTCCTGGAATTGCTCAGCGCCGTCTCCCGAGCGCCATCGACAGCATCGTGCCCGCCACCGCGGACACGATGATCAAGAGATGTGCGTTGACGCCGGCCGCCGCGAGTCGTTCCACTCCGGCGCGATCGGCGCCAGCGCCGAAGGACACTGCCCCGGCCGCGATCGCGGCCGGATAGGTGCCGACGCCAGCGGGCGCATGCATCGGCAGCACCGAGGAAAGTTCGCCGCCGAGGGCACCACCGAAACAGGCGGCCAGCGGCGCAACGCCCATGAAGGCCAGCACCCAGGCAAGGACAAGCACCTTGACCGCCCAGTTGAGGATGGTCATGCCCCAGGCGCGCAGGAACGCGACGATATTGGCCGGGACGCCCGCCTCCAATTCGTCGACAATGACATCGAGCTTTGTCGGCAACAGCCGACGCGCCAGCGCAATCACTTGATCCTTCAGCAGGAAGAAGAGAAGCGGCGAGACGAACGCGGCAAGCCATGCAATCCACAGCGCGGCTGATCCGCGGCCGATGACGAGGCCGACGGCCGCAACGACGAGAAGGGCGTGCAGGTCGAGCAGGCGCATCACCAGAAGAGCGGACGTGCCGCGCGCGAGCGGCACGGAAAACTCCGAGCGCATCAGCAGCGGAAAGCTCGTTTCCCCGGCACGAAACGGCAGCATGATGTTGAGGAGATTATGGACCTGGGTGACGCGAAACAGCGGCAGGAAGCGCCCCGCCGTTTCGTTCGGGAAGTAATCGTAGATGCGATAGCAGCGAATGAAATAGGTTGCGACAAGCAGCACCAGAGCCGAGACGGCGGAACTGAAGCCGATCTCGGACCATTGCCTCAGCAGCGCCGGCCATCCCCAGAACCAGTCGACGAAGGCCGCATAGGCCGCAATGGCACCTGCCGAAAGTAATGTCATCCGGTTGCGGGCGAACCAGGATCGCCGATCGGACTCGCAATCCGAAGTCATCAGGTCTCGATTTCCCGTGTTGAAACGCAAGATTGAACGTTGGTTATCACTGATAACTGTGCAAGAAAACGGTTATGTAGCCCAATCCAAATCTTGCGGCATTGTAAGCGCCGCATGTACGAGCTGTTCCTATGTACCCCATCGAACTATCCGTCGTCATTCCCGTGTTCAACGAAGAGGACAGCGTCCAGCCGCTGATCACACGTGTCCGCGATGCGCTGGCGAACTTTCCGTCTCCGTGGGAACTGATCCTCGTTGACGACGGCAGCACCGACCGAACGCTGGCAAATGCAAGAATGGCTCTTTCCGATCCGGGCCTCGATCTCAAGATTGTCGAATTGCAGAAGAACTTCGGGCAAACGGCAGCGATGCAGGCCGGCATCGACGCTGCCGCCGGGCGCCTGATCGCCACGCTTGACGGCGACCTGCAGAACGATCCGGCCGATATTCCCGAAATGGTCAAGGCGATCGAGGAGCGCGAGCTCGACCTGTTAGTCGGCTGGCGAAAGAACCGGCAGGATGGTCTCCTGCTCAGGAAGATCCCGTCCTGGTGCGCCAATCGCCTGATCGGCAAGATCACCGGCGTCAGGCTGCATGACTATGGCTGCAGCCTGAAGGTCTATCGGACCTCGGTCATCAAGCAGGTGAAGCTGATGGGGGAAATGCACCGCTTCATCCCCGCCTGGGTCGCCGGCGTGGTGCCGAGCAGCCGCATCGGCGAGATGCCCGTTACCCATCACGCACGGCAGCACGGCCAATCCAAGTATGGGATCTCCAGAACCTTCCGCGTGATTCTCGATCTGCTGTCGGTGCTCTTCTTCATGCGTTACAAAGCGCGCCCTGGGCACTTCTTCGGATCGATCGGGCTTGCGACCGGCGCGCTCAGCGCGCTGATCCTGGTCTATCTCGGCTTCGACAAGTTCATCCTCGGCAACGACATCGGAACGCGACCGATGCTGATCGTCGGTGTCATGCTGTTCCTGTCGTCCGTTCAGCTCATCACGACAGGCATTCTCGCTGAGATGATGGCGCGAACCTATTTCCGCGACGACGGTACCACCAACTACATCGTGCGGCAGGTCTTCGTCCGGGACCCGGCCGATGCTTGACGTCGTCAATCGTCGGCCAAACACCGTCGTTGCGCTGATTGCCGGTTACTTTCTGCTCTGCATCGGCTTACGCCTCGCCATTTCCACATCGCTCGAAATCGACGAGTCGGAACAGGCCTTCGTCTCGCAGTTCCTGATGCTCGGCTATGGTTCGCAGCCCCCGTTCTACAATTGGCTGCAATACGGGCTGACCTCGGCCTTTGGGCCGTCGCTTGCGACGATGACGGTGCTGAAGAATGGGCTCCTGTTTCTCTGTTGCCTCTTCTACCGCCTCGCAGCACGCGAGGTCCTCAGCGATCGACGCCTGACCGCGCTCGCAACGGTCGGCGTGCTGACCTTTCCGCCGATTTTTCTGCTCGCACAGCGCGACCTTTCGCATACGGTCGCTGCACTGTTTGCCGTATCGCTGTTCCTTTACGCTTTCATCCGGACGATGACACGGCCAAATCTGTTCGCCTACGTCCTGACCGGAGCGGCGGTCGGCATCGGCGTCATCTCGAAGTACAACTTCGCACTCGTCCCAACCGCCGCGATTCTTGCGATCCTGCCCGAGCCTAAGCTTCGCGCCCGGCTCTTCGACTGGCGCATTCTGGTTGCGATCGCCGTCTGCACGCTGATTGCCCTGCCGCACGGCTACTGGATCCTCGAAAATCTCGGCGCCGCCTCGCGCAATACCCTCAATGAAATGGGAACGGCCCAACAGACGAGCTACCTGACGAAGGCGCTCAAAGGGATCGTTGCGCTGGTCGCCGCCACGCTTCGCGGCGCCGCACTTCCCCTGATCGTCTTCGCTCTCGTCTTCCGCAAGGACCTGCCGACGATCTGGCGCGCCGAAAGCCCCTGGACACGCGTCATCGGGCGTATGTTGCTGCTCTGCCTCGGCGCCGTGCTGCTGATCATGCTCGCCGTCGGTGCCACCCACATGCGAGAGAAATGGCTGGTTCTCTTTCTCGTCCTGCTGCCGCTCTACCTGGCCCTCAAGGTGGAGGCTTCCGGCGTCGACACCACACGCAGCGTTCGCCCCTTCCTGCTGCTCGTCGCCTTCATCATCGTCACCACTTTGGTGGTCGTCTCGGCACGCGCGGTTGTTCGCCCCTGGTTCGGCAAATTGTCGAGGCTCAGCATTCCCTATAGCACCCTTGTCGATACCGTGGTCCGACAGGAGGGAGCCGAGCCGGCGATGGTCATCGCCGCGGACAAGCTGCTTGGTGGCAATGTGCGCACGCGCCTGCACGGTGCCAAGGTCTTCGTCCCCGGCAACAGCAGCAGCTCTCCGATCGAGCATCCGGCCGGACCGCTCCTCGTGGTCTGGAGCGACAACGGCAAGCTCGATGCTCAACCACCTGAAGGGCTTCTCGGCATCTTGAAGTCGCTCGGCGTGCCGGAGGCGGCGATGAAGCCGCAGCAACTCGCCCTGCCCTATCTCCACGGCAATCTGCCGGATCGCTATGGCTTCGGCTACTTCTGGATTACCGACCCGTCGCGGTCGGCGCCGACGAGCAACTTGAGTTCGCCCGGGTGAATGCGAAGCGCGACGTCACGGCCCATCGGCAGGAGCTCCCCGTCGATGACGCAGTTGATCTTGCGTTCTACCTTGGGAAAATGCAGATCGAGCGCATGGCCGCTCATGGCGGTAATCAGCGGGCTGTCGCGGAATTTGCCGCGCATCACATCAAAGGCGAGCTTGGCCACGCCCGGCGGGCTCAGGGGCGGCGCCGTGTAGAAGCCGAGATGGCCGGCTGTGACATCGTCGGCATACATCAGCGTATCGCGGCCGAACGGATTGTTAGAGACTGAAACCGCCGAAACATGACGGCTCTCCTTATGGCCGTCGACGTCGAACTCGATCTCGAAATCGGGCGGATTGAGGATTACGCCCACCGCGGCGCGGGCGCTTGCGGCGATTTTGCCTGCCCTCGAACGAAAGCTGAAAGACTCGCGATAGCGCACCATGCGGGCATGCAGGCCCATCGAAAACTGATGCACGAAGGCCCGGCCATCGGCGCTGCCGATGTCACCGTCGATGATCACGCCATTCGCCAGCACCTCCGGAACCTTCCAGATATCGAGCGGCAGCTTCAGCGTGCGGGCAAAAAGGTTCATCGTCCCGGCGGGAACAACGCCGAGCGGCATGCGGTTTTTCCAGGCGACCCCGGCAGCAGCCGAGATCGTGCCGTCACCGCCGCCGGCGATTATCGCATCGAGGTCATCGCGGCGGCATGTGCGCTCCAAGGTCTCGCGCATCTCGCTTCCGGGAACCGTCGCAATTTCGATCTGGTGGCCGGCGGTATGGAAGACCTCCTCGACCTTCCGGCCATAGACCGCCATATCCGTCGTGCGGAAGGTTCCGCCTTCACGATTGAAGATCGCCTTGATTTTCATGAATGGGTCACTGACTCCGTTGCCGCGGCAAAGCTGCTCACCGCGATCAGATAATCGCGATTGCGGCCAATTCCAGAACTTTGCCGAAACTTAACGGGAATGGAGCGCGTGCCGGTCGGCGCTCGGAGACCGGTAATGGCAACCGTTCAGCGCGGCTCGGGCAACTTCAGTGGCCCGCCGGTCTTGATCGATCGGATCGCGAAGTTCGAACGGATGTCGGTCACACCCGGCAAGGCAAGCAGCGTCTCGGTCAAGAGCGTCTCGTAAGCCGGGAGATCCTCGACGACGACCTCGGCGAGGAAGTCGGCATTGCCCGAGATCAGGAAACAGGACACCACCTCGGGAATGGCGAGCAGCGCCTCCTGCTGCCGCTGCGCATTCTCGCGGCTGTGCCGTCCCACCTTGATCTCCACGAAGACGGTGAGCCCGAGACCGGCTTCCTTGCGGTCGATATCGGCCCGATAGCCACGCAGGATGCCGGATTTCTCCAGATTGCGGATGCGCCGCAGGCAGGGCGACGGCGAAAGATTGACCTTTTCTGCGATCTCGACGTTCGTCGCGCGCGCATCCTCCTGAAGGATCCTGAGGATAGCGAGATCGAATTTATCGAGATTTGGCATGTTCACAAACTTCAGAGGTTACTATTGGCACATTGTTGCTGATAATAGTCTATTTCTGGCATAAATTGCAAGGACATGCCCGGCCTTCCGGGCGTAATCTTCCTTCCAGACCCAAAAGCCCCTCAGATATCCAAATCGGGAAGGAAATTCAAATGGTTGCGCTTACGCTTGCTCGCGGCAATACGTCGCCTGCCACCGCCGGCTATGCCGGTGCCTTCGTGACCGTCCTCATCTGGGCGGGCTGGATTCTCGCAACCCGCCATTCGGCCGGCACCGCACTCAGCACAATCGACCTTGGCCTGATCCGCTACGGCGTACCGGCGCTCCTGCTCGCGCCGCTCTGGCTCAAGACCGGGCTCTTGCCGCGCAAGCTGCCGATCCTGCTCCTCGCCTTGATGGTCGCGGGCTCCGGCGCGGTCTTTTTCCAGGTCTCCGCCTTTGCGATCCACTCGGTTCCCGCCTCCTCCGTCGGCATTCTTCTCGGCGGCTCGATGCCGCTTGCCACCGCCCTGATCGGCATCACGATCTTTGGCGAGCGTCCGGACCGAATGCGGATGGTGGGTTTTGCCGCGATCGTCGCCGGTGTCGCTATCCTGCTGACGCGCAACCTTGCCGTTTCAGTGTCCACAGGGTGGATCGGATACGCGCTGTTGCCCGCAGCGGCCACGCTCTGGGCGATCTACACCCACGCCTTCCGCCGTTCGGGCCTGAGCCCGCTGCAGGGAAGCGCTTTGATTGCGGCCTGGTCGTTCCTGATCCATCTGGCGCTTGCCGCCTGTTTCGGAAGCACGCTTGCCAGCGTTCCGGTCAAGGAGATCGCCCTGCAGATCACCAGCCAGGGCATCCTCTCCGGCCTCATTGCCATGGTCGCCTATGGCTTTGCGGTGAAGAGCCTCGGCGGCACGCAGGCCGCTGCCTTTACGGCGCTGACCCCGGTGCTGGCGATGATCGGCGGCGCGATCCTGCTCGGCGAGCAAATCGGCCCGTTCGAAATGCTGGCCGCAATCGTCACAGCTATCGGCGTGGCGCTTTCGACCGGCATTCTCTCTACCCGCACCTAAACCGAGAAGTTCCCCAATAAGACAAAGGCCCCGGCGCGTTTCCGCTCCGGGGCCTTTTCTTTTCCTGAGATCGCTCGGCTCAGCCGTGGATGATCTCCCGATGCTTCTGCAGGCGATGGCCATAGGCCTGGCTGACACGATCGAAGATGATCGCGATGCCGACGATGGCGAGCCCGTTGAAGATGCCGAGCGTGAAATACTGGTTGGCAATCGCCTTCAACACCGGCTGGCCGAGGCCCTGAACGCCGATCATCGAGGCGATGACCACCATGGCGAGCGCCATCATGATCGTCTGGTTGATGCCCGCCATGATCGTCGGCAGGGCCAGCGGCATCTGCACGTTCTTGAGCTTCTGCCAAGCCGACGAGCCGAATGCATCGGCTGCCTCAAGCACGTCCTTGTCGACAAGGCGGATGCCGAGATTGGTGAGCCGGATCATCGGCGGTATCGCGTAGATGACCACGGCAATCAGTCCTGGAACCTTGCCAATGCCGAGCAGCATCACGACCGGGATCAGATAGACGAAACTCGGCATGGTCTGCATCACATCGAGGATCGGATTGACGATGTTCTGGACCCGGTCCGACCGGGACATGACGATGCCGAGCGGAATGCCGATGGCGATCGACAAAACGGTACAGACGAAGATCATCGAGATCGTCTTCATCGTGTCGTCCCACATGTCGAAGTAGCCGATGAGCAGCAGCGTACCGATGCAGCCGGCGACGATCTTCCAGTTCCGACTCGCCACCCAAGCGATCAGCGCGATCAGCACCAGGATGATCGGCCAGGGCGTCTTCGTCATGAAGCGCTCCGACTGGATGAGGAAGAACTGCAGCGGTTCGAAGAAACCTTCGATTGCGTCGCCATAGGCGCGCGTGAACGACCGGAACCCCTCGTCGATAGCCTTCTTCAGCGCCCGCAGGCTTTCGTCGTCCATATGCGGAAACTGGGTCAACCAGTCCATTCCAATTCCCCTTCACATTTCACCGGCCGCGATTGTTGTTTTGCTGTTGCCGGGGGTCAAACAAAGAGGCGGCGCAAGGATCGCGCCGCCCATGGATTCAATCGGTCGCAATCAGAGCGCGGCCTTGACCTTTTCGGCGACCTCGGGCGAGACCCACTGGGTCCAGATGTCGGGGTTTTCCTGAAGGAAGTGCTTGGCGCCCTCCTCGCCGCTTGCCTGGTTGTCGGTCATCCAGGCCATCAGCTTGTTGACCGTGTCGTTGGTCCAGGCGCGCTTGTTGAGGTAGTCCATGGCCGGGCCGGCGCGATCGGCAAAAGCCTTTGTCACCAGCGTCTGGACCTTGTCCTTCGGCCAGTCGTTCTTCTTCGGGTCCGGGCAGTCGGCAACCGTGTTGCAGCGTTTCCACTCGGCTGCGTCCGCCGCGACCCCATGCCCGAGCTTGACCATCTCGTATTTGCCGAGAAGGGCCGTCGGCGCCCAGTAGTACCCGACCCAGCCCTGCTTGCGCTCATAGGCCTTGGCGATCGAGCCGTCGAGACCGGCGGCCGATCCGGTGTCGACCAGCGTGAAGCCCGCCGCCTCGCCGCCATAGGCCTTGTAGAGCTGCGTCGTCACTACCGTTCCGCCCCAGCCCTGCGGGCCGTTGAAGACGGCGCCCTTGCTGGCGTCTTCCGGATCCGGGAACAGCTCCTTGTGCTTCAGCACGTCGTCGATCGTCTTGATGTCGGGATTGGCGTCAACGATGTATTTCGGGACCCACCAGCCCTGAACGGCGCCATCGGAGAGTGCGACGGCGGCACCGACGAGCTTGCCTTCTTCGAGGCCGCGATTGACGACGTCGGGCAGAAGATCCACCCAGCCTTCCGGCGCGATATCGGGCTGGCCCTTTTCGATCATCGAGGTGATCGTCGGCACGGTATCGCCAACGACGAGCTCGGCGTTGCAGCCATAGCCTTCCGCCAGGATGATCTTGTCGACGCTCGCCAGCACTTCGGCGCTCTGCCAGTTCATATTGGCAATCGTCACATCGCCGCATTCGGCGGCCGAGGCCGCACCTGCAAGGCCAAGAAGGCCGGCGGCCAGGCACGTCGTTGCAAGAAGCTTCTTCATTTCCGTTCCCTTTGTTCTGGCGGTGCATCCCGTCGCACTGCCGATCTCACCGCGGGGATCGGCAGCGTCACAAGGCTCGGTCCAACTCGAAACAACAGGGACCGAAAGGCCTGCGGATTCGTCGGCTTCGAGCCGATGACACCATGAAAGCTAACGGGGTTTGCCGGCAAGGACTTTCCCAATAGCGGCACGGATTGCCTTTTCGATGATCGGACTACCGCTCGACAGGTGCGCGCGAATACAAAAGAGGCGCCGGAGTTCCCTCCGGCGCCTCGAACAATTTCGTTTCCGCGAACCTCGGAGGTCCTGCGGCCGCCATCCAAAGATCACATATTCGGATAGACCGGGCCCTCACCGCCCTGTGGCGGCACCCAGTTGATGTTCTGGTTCGGGTCCTTGATGTCGCAGGTCTTGCAGTGCACGCAGTTCTGCGCGTTGATGACGAAGACAGGCTTGCCGTCCTTCTCCACCCATTCGTAGACCCCGGCCGGACAGTAGCGCGTCGACGGGCCGGCAAAGACGTCGAGTTCCGACGTGCGCTGCAGCTCCGGATCCTTGACCTGCAGATGGATCGGCTGGTCTTCCTCGTGGTTGGTGTTCGACAGGAACACCGAGGAGAGCCGGTCGAAGGTCAGCACGCCATCGGGCTTCGGGTAATCGATCTTCTGGTGCTGCGCTGCCGGCTCCAGCGACTGGGCATCGGTCTTGCCGTGCTTCAGCGTGCCGAAGAACGAGAAGCCGAACAGCTGGTTGGTCCACATGTCCAAGCCGCCGAGCGCAACGCCGATCGCCGTGCCGAACTTCGACCACAGCGGCTTGACGTTCCTGACCCGCTTCAGGTCCTGGCCGATGGCGCTGTCGCGCCAGCCGCGCTCGATCTCGATCGGCTCGTCATTGGCGCGGCCCGCTTCGATCGCCGCCGCCAGCTTCTCGGCCGCGAGAATGCCCGACAGAACCGCATTGTGGCTGCCCTTGATGCGCGGCACGTTGACGAGACCGGCCGAACAGCCGATCAGCGCGCCGCCGGGGAACGACAGCTTCGGCACCGACTGGTAGCCGCCCTCGGTGATCGCACGGGCGCCATAGGAAAGGCGCTTGCCGCCCTCGAAGGTGCCGCGGATCGCCGGATGGGTCTTGAAGCGCTGGAATTCCTCGAACGGGAAGAGATAGGGGTTCTTGTAATTGAGGTGCACGACGAAGCCGACGGCGACCAGGTTGTCTTCGAGATGGTAGAGGAACGAGCCGCCGCCGGTCTTCATGCCGAGCGGCCAACCGAAGGAGTGCTGCACGAGACCCGGGCGGTGATTCTCCGGCTTCACCTGCCAGAGCTCTTTCAGGCCGATGCCGAATTTCTGGACGTCGCGATCCCTGGAGAGATCGAATTTCGCAATCAGCTGCTTGGCGAGCGAACCGCGCACGCCCTCGCCGATCAGCGTATATTTGCCCAAGAGCGCCATGCCACGGGCGAAGTTCGGTCCCGGTTCGCCGTTGCGCTCGACGCCCATGTCGCCGGTGGCAACGCCGATGACGGCACCTTCGTCGTTATAGAGCACTTCGGTCGCGGCAAAGCCCGGATAGATCTCGACACCCAGGGCTTCCGCATGGCTTGCCAGCCAGCGACAGACATTGCCGAGCGAGACGATATAGTTGCCGTGATTGTTCATCAGCGGCGGCATCATGAAATTCGGCAAGCGGATTGAGCCGGCCGGGCCCAAGAACAGGAAGTGGTCGTCCGTGACCTCGGTCTTGAACGGATGATCCGCCTCGTCGCGCCAGCCCGGCAGCAACCGGTCGATGCCGATCGGATCGACGACGGCGCCCGAGAGGATATGCGCGCCGACTTCGGCGCCCTTTTCCAAGACGACGACCGAAAGCTCCGGATTGACCTGCTTCAGCCGGATCGCCGCCGCAAGACCGGCAGGCCCCGCCCCGACGATGACAACGTCGAACTCCATGCTCTCGCGTTCGGGCAGATCTTGCTCGGTCATACCGTCTCTCCAGTCTCACCGGTCTTCTGCCGGTTCAGTTCCCAGGACATATCATTCCGTCATGGCAAATGCAGTTTGGCTTGTCGAGCCGGGATGCGACAGACGATGCCCGCTTTTGCGCATGAGGTCATGAGTTTAGGGCAAATGTTTATATGACGTATACGTAAACGTAAATACATCATTTTGTCGCGTGCCGACGCTATGAGCCATTCGGCCTTGCTTTTGCCGAAGAGCCATGCCACGAGGCCGCCGCACTCTTCCGGCGGTCCGCGCCGGCATATCCCATTCGCAAACGGCACTCGACTCGGCGCCCCTCTGGCGCCCGGACGACGTGTCTTTTGCCGACTTCGGGGCCGGCCGCCTGAACATGCGGAGACGGCCCGACAAAATTACATGTTGCGTTGCGCGCCGCCGGCTTGCTCCGGGCGGCGGAGCGACGCCAGACGCAAGGAGACCACCATATGGCCAAGGCACTGGGCTTCGACTTCGGCACCACCAATTCCGTGCTTGCCGTTGCCGCCGGCGATACCACCCACTCGATGCAGTTCGACAGTCTCGCCGGCACGACCGACGCCATGCGCACCGCGCTTTCCTTCATGAAGGACGCCAACCTTGGCGCCCAGGCACTGAAGGTCGAAGCCGGCCAGGCGGCGATCCGCGCCTTCATCGACAATCCGGGCGACTGTCGTTTCCTGCAATCGATCAAAACCTTTGCCGCAAGCCCCCTCTTCCAGGGCACGCAGGTCTTTGCCAAGCGCCACAGCTTCGAGGATCTGATGCGGGTGTTCCTGAACAAGCTGCGCGACTATGCAGGCGACAGCTGGACGGATCAGTATAGCCGCATCGTCGTCGGCCGACCGGTGCATTTCGCCGGCTCCAGCCCTGATCCGGCGCTCGCGCTTGAACGCTATGGCGCAGCCCTCTCGGAATTCGGCTTCCCGGAGGTGCACTACGTCTACGAGCCGGTGGCGGCGGCCTTCTACTTCGCGCAGAACCTGAAGCAGGATGCAACGGTCCTGGTCGCCGATTTCGGCGGCGGCACCACCGACTATTCGCTGATCCGCTTCGAGACCAAGGCAGGGCGGCTGACCGCAACCCCGATCGGTCATTCGGGTGTGGGCATTGCCGGCGACCATTTCGACTTCCGCATCATCGACAACGTCGTCTCGCCGCTGATTGGAAAGGGGAGTCTCTTCAAGAGCTTCGACAAGCTGCTTGAAGTGCCGTCGAATTACTATGCGAATTTCGGCCGCTGGAATCAGCTGTCCATCTTCAAGACGTTGAAAGATTTCACGGATCTGAAAAAGCTCGTGCGCCAGAGCCTCGAGCCGGAAAAGCTCGAAGCCTTCGTCGACCTGATCGAACATGACGAGGGCTATCCGCTCTACAACGCGATTTCGGCGACGAAGATGCGGCTGTCGCAGGAAGACGAGACCGAATTCTATTTCGCCCCGCTCGGCGAAATGTCGCGCCGCACCGTTCGCCGCAGCGACTTCGAAGGCTGGATCGCGCCGGAACTGGCCAGCATCGAGGGCGCACTCGACGACGTGCTGCAGTCGACCGCAACGGCGCCCGGGTCGATCGACAAGGCGTTCTTGACCGGCGGCACGTCTTTCGTTCCAGCGGTGCGCGGCATCTTCGAGCGGCGCTTCGAGGCCGACCGTATCGAAAGCGGCGGCGAACTGCTGTCGATCGCCCACGGCCTGGCGTTGATCGGCGAGCACGAGGACATTGCCCATTGGACGGCCAATGCGGCGTAAGCCGGACGTCATCGATGACCTTGGATAGGCATGCCGTGGGCCGGAAAAGCGGTTCCGGTCCGACGGCTTATGGGTTAGGTTGGCGGCCATGATTTCCGCCCACGATCTCTCTCCGGCGCAGCTTGCCGCCCTCCTCGCCTTCCATGCGGATGCGGGCGTCGAATGGCTGCTGGAAGAGGAGCCGGTCGACCGCTTCGCCGAGTTCGAGGCAATGAAGGCGGCGCGCGGCAACGCGCGCGCGCCGGCGGCCAACAGCCGTGCGGAGACGGCCGCTTCGCAAGCGCCGGCGCGCCAGACAGCGGCAGCGGCGGCCCCCGCCTCCGCTCCATCCCGCGAAAGCCGTGCACCGGCTCCAGCCGCGAGCGCCCCTGCTGTTGCCATTCCCGATGCGCAGGCGATCGAAGAGGCGCGCTTTGCCGCCGAATCAGCCCGATCGCTCGTCGAGCTCAGGGTTGCGATGGAGGGTTTTGCCGGCTGCAATCTCCGGAACAGCGCCCGCAACCTCGTCTTTGCCGAGGGCGACCCGGCAAGCGGCATCATGATCGTCGGCCCGATGCCCTATGCCGACTGCGATCGCGACGGCCAGCCGTTCGCAGGCCGGCTCGGCGAGATGCTGACCCGCATGCTCGCCGGCATCGGCTTGGCGCGCGAAAGCGTACTGCTCAGCAACGTAGTGCCCTGGCGCCCGCCGGGCAACCGCGTGCCGACGGCGCGCGAAGCCGACATCTGCCGTCCCTTCATCGAACGGCAAATCGCCCTTGCCGAGCCCAAACATCTGCTTTTGCTCGGCAATTTCACCGCCCGCTTCTTCTTCGGCGGCAACGACACGATCCACCAGCTTCGTGGCGAATGGCGGGAGCTTTCGATCGGCGGCATCACGGTGCCGACGCTCGCAACGTTGCACCCGCAGGATCTGATGACGGCGCCCGTCAACAAGCGCTTCGCCTGGCAGGACCTGCTTGCCTTCAAGGCCCGGGTCCAAGGCTGATTCTCGCCGAATTACGGTGCGCCCATGCGGCGCCAACCTGCCTGCCCGCTTTATGAACAAAGAATGAAGAAAGCCATGTGGTTTGCGCATATCAGCGGCGCATTATGACGCATTGCAAAATGAGATGTTGCAGCGCAATATACTGGCTCGGGAGGAATGGAATAAGGAATTGAACCATGACTGCCCGCTTTCGTCCGATCCACAGCAGCTTTGAGACGCTCCGCCACACCGGCGCTGCTTACCGGACGCCGTTCAACCGCTTCGGCACGGCAGCCAACGAGCAGATGACCGCGATCGGCCTTGCCCGGACCACCCGTCCAGCGCAGATTTTCGCCGATTTCATTCAGCGCTGATCCCCACGCGATACGCTTGAGCGCGTATCGCGTGCACAAGTCGCCATGATTGGCCGACGACGAAGAAAGGAACGCAACCATGACCAAGCCCATCGTTAGCCTCAAGGTCCTGTTCGATTCGATCTCCGACATCGGTACTGCCGTGCGTGCCTCGCGCGAATACACCATTCTCAGCACCAAGAAGGATGCACGCCGCGCCCATCGCGTGGCCGTGAGCCCGCTGCTGCCGAACTGATCGCTGCCGGCAAAGAGGCCTAACGCCTTTTTGCCATCGCCTGTCGCAATCGACAGCGCCTGAAAAACTGGATAGAGCCACACTCGCTTTGACCTTGGAGTGTCGGGCTCGTCCGGTATCCGCCAGACCGTCCTCGCTCCACCTGCGCTTGCCTGCCGTCGCCGTCGATGGAGGGGCGCCTTGTTTTCAGGAGCGCCGATGCTGGCCAGCCTCGCTTCCGTCCTCAGCCTGATGGTGTCGACCCTGCTCATGATGGTCGCCTTCGGCCTTCAGAGCTATGTCATCCCGGTGCGCTCGGTCGCCGAGGACTGGTCGACGCTGACGGTTTCGATCATCGCCACCGGCTACACGGTCGGCTTCACGCTCTCCTGCGTCGTCACGCCCAAATTCGTGTTGCGCGTCGGCCATGTGCGCGTCTTCACGGCACTGATCACGCTGCTGTCGATCGCAATTCTGCTCTGCGGCCTCATTGTCGACTGGCGCGCCTGGATCGCGTTTCGCGCCATATCGGGCTTTGCGATTTCCGGAAGCTACCTCGTCATCGAAAGCTGGCTCAACGAGCGCGTCACCAACGAAAACCGCGGGCTGCTGTTTTCGCTCTACCTGATCACGACGATGGTCGGCACGATCGGCGGACAATATATGGTGCCGCTCGGCGACCCGACGAACACATCCCTGTTCATGCTCTGCGCCGTGCTGTTTTCCCTCGCCCTCCTGCCGACGGCCCTCTCCTCCTCGCCGATGCCCGCACCGCCCGCGCAGGCCAAGTTCGACATCCCGACGCTCTTCCGCCGCTCGCCGGTCGCCGTCGTCGGTGGCTTTCTGGCCGGTGCGCTCTCCGGCGCCTGGCTCAATCTCGGCGGCGTCTTCACCCAGAAGATCGGTCTTTCCACGGCCGAAGGTGCAACCCTGCTCGCCTCGCTTTTGACCGGCAGCGCGATCTCGCAGATCCCCATCGGCCGCCTCTCCGACAAGATCGACCGGCGTATCGTCATGATCGGCTGCGGCGTCGTCGGCGTCGTCTCCTGCCTGGCGATGTCGGCAGCAATCGGCAGTTCACCGGCTGTGCTCTACCTGGTCGCCGCTCTCGTCGGGTCGGTTCTGTTTCCGATCTATGCGCTCAACGTCGCGCATGCGAACGACCTCGCCAAACCCAAAGAATATGTCGAGACATCGTCCGGCCTAATGATCACCTATGGGCTCGGCACGATCTCCGGTCCTCTGATGGTCGGTCCGGTCATGGATCGCTTCGGCCCGGCGGCGCTGTTCCTCGTTCTCGCTGTCTATTTCGCCCTCTATGGCGGCTACGCCGCCTGGCGCATCCTGCAGCGCGAGCAGCACAAGGGCCTGGTCGCCAAGACCGATTTCCAGGCAACGAGCGTCATGCCAACACCCGGACCTGACGTGACGAGCCCCATCGCCCAGCAGATGGCGCAGGAACCGCTGATCGATGACGACACGGTTCCTGCCTGGGATAAGCCGCGCTCATAAAGGCCACCGACAGAAGCGAACTCGCGCTTCGTCCTCAGCCCTGCGGCGTCACGTGCTTGCGGGCGCCCCTGCGCTCCAGCCCGAGCCGATGTTCGCGGAAAATGATGAAGATGCCGGCCCCGACGACGATGGCGGTGCCGATCAGCATGGTGGCCGTCGGAGCATCGTCGAACAGAAAATAACCGATGATCAAGCCGAGCACGATCGACGTGTATTCGAACGGCGCGATCGTCGACATGTCGGCATGACGATAGCTCTCAGTCAAAAGGATCTGCGCGACGCCGCCGCAGAAGCCGGCGACCATAAGCAGCAGGAAGGCTTCGCGCGAGATCGACGGCCAGCCGAAGGGCAGCGTCGCCAGCGAGAAGACCGAGGCCGACAGCGAGAAGTAGAGCACGATCGTATGGGTCCGCTCGTTCTTGACGAGCTTTCGCACCAGCACCATTGCCACCGCGCCGAGAGCCGCCGAAACCAGCACCGCTGCGGCGCCCAGCGCCTCCAGCGAACCGAAGCCGCCTTCGCGGAAAAGGGTCAGCCGCGGCCACGTGATGATCATCACGCCGACCAGCCCGATGACCACCGCCGACCAGCGATAAAGCCGCACCGTCTCGCCAAGGAAAAGTGCCGCGAAGGCGACGGCGATCAGCGGCATGGCGTAGCCGATGGCGATCGCTTCGGGCAGCGGCAGATGCACGAGGCCGTAGAAGCCGAAGCTCATTGCGAGAATGCCGACGAAGCCGCGGGCGATATGGCCGGTGAAATCCTCTGTCTTGAAAGCATCGCGCAACTGTCCGCGGAAGGCGAGATAGCCGAGAATGGGCACCATGGCGAAGGCCGAGCGGTAGAAGGTGATCTGGCCGGTGGCCATCTCGTTTCCGGCGGCCTTGATCAACGTCGACATGCAAACGAAAATGACGACGGAAAGGACCTTGAGCAGGATCCCCTTCATCGGGCTTTCGACTTCCGCATCCATTGAGGGCACTTTTCGAACAGCCTCCGCCGGCGATCAGCAGACACGAGGGCTGGTTTGGAGATTTTTAGGCGGAGAAACCGCCACAGGACTTCGTCACCTTAGCGACGCTCGGCAAGAAAGTCGGATCAAACTTCGTGATGAATGACGTTTTTTCTTGATCGATTGCCGTTCGGCAAAACGACGTCGAGCTTTTCTTTAGCTGCCGCGAAAAAAACCTTTCCAATTCATGTCTTGTTAGTCCCACTTCGGTACACGTCAATCCGATAAGGGAGCGGGAAGACCTTCGGGAAGCCATGCCTTTTCTGTCGAAAGTGCGGTCGCCGGCATCACAATCGTGTGGCATTATCCGACTTTTCGCCCCTTGGCCTTTTCACCATCACAGGCGCCCACTACAAATTCTCCAGTAGAACGGCGCAAGCGGGACTGACCATGCGGACAAATACTGGCCAGATTATTCATCTGGAAGACTATCGGCCGACCGACTTCGTTCTGGAGAGAGTGGATCTGACCTTCGAGCTAGACCCGAAGGAAACCAAGGTCGAAGCCCGATTGATCTTCCATCGTCGCGAAGGCGTCGACGCATCGGCGCCTCTGTTGCTCGACGGTGACGAGTTGAAGATGACCGGCCTGCTGCTGGACCAGGAAGAGCTCGCAACCGCCCTCTACGACGTTGCCGACGATACGCTGACCATCCGCGGCCTACCGGAAACCGCACCCTTCGAAATCACCATCACCACGCTGCTTTCGCCTGATACGAACACGCAACTGATGGGGCTTTACCGCACCAACGGCATCTACAGCACCCAGTGCGAGGCCGAAGGCTTCCGCCGCATCACCTATGTCCCCGATCGTCCGGATGTGCTTGCCGTCTACACGGTCAACATCATCGCCGACAAGGCGTCCGCTCCCCTCCTGCTGTCCAACGGCAACTATCTCGGCGGCGCCGACATGGGCGACGGCCGCCATTTCGCCGCCTGGTTCGACCCGCATCCGAAGCCGAGCTACCTCTTCGCGCTCGTCGCCGGCGATCTCGGCGTCGTCGAGGATACGTTCACGACGATGTCCGGCCGCGAAGTCGCGCTGAAGATCTATGTCGAGCACGGCAAGGAGCCACGCGCCTCCTACGCCATGGACGCGCTCAAGCGCTCGATGAAGTGGGACGAAGATGCCTTCGGCCGTGAATACGACCTCGACATCTTCATGATCGTCGCCGTCTCCGACTTCAACATGGGGGCGATGGAGAACAAGGGTCTCAACGTCTTCAACGACAAATACGTGCTCGCCGATCCGGAAACGGCGACCGATGCGGACTACGCCAATATCGAGGCGATCATCGCGCACGAATACTTCCACAACTGGACCGGCAACCGCATCACCTGCCGCGACTGGTTCCAGCTGTGCCTCAAGGAAGGCCTGACGGTTTACCGCGACCACGAATTTTCCGCCGACATGCGCTCGCGTGCGGTCAAGCGCATTGCCGAGGTGCGGCACCTGAAGTCGGAGCAGTTTCCCGAGGACGCCGGCCCGCTGGCCCATCCGGTGCGGCCGACGAAGTATCGCGAAATCAACAACTTCTATACGACGACCGTCTACGAAAAGGGCTCGGAAGTCACCCGCATGATCGCGACGATCCTCGGCCGCGATCTGTTCAAGAAGGGCATGGACCTCTATTTCGACCGGCACGACGGCCAGGCCGTCACGATCGAAGATTTCGTCGCCTGCTTCGAAGAGGCAAGCGGCCGAGATCTCCGCCAATTCGCGCTCTGGTACCACCAGGCCGGAACGCCGCTGGTCACCGCTTCTGGCGCCTATGACGCGGCCAAGCAGACCTTCACCTTGTCGCTCGAGCAGACCGTGCCAGCGACGCCAGGACAGGGCGCCAAGGAGGCGATGCATATTCCGCTGCGCATGGGTCTGCTGCTTGAAGGCGGCAGCGAAGTCGACCTCTCCTCGGTCTCCGGCGCCGACTTGACCGGCGACGTCCTGCACCTCACGGAGCGCAAGCAGACGGTGGTTTTCTCCGGCATCCCGTCGCGCCCGGTGCCGTCGTTCAACCGCGGCTTCTCCGCGCCGATCAATCTGCATATCGAGCAGAGCGCCGAGGACCTCGCACTAATCGCGCATCACGAAAGCGACCTCTTCGCCCGCTGGCAGGCGCTCAACGCCATTGCGCTCAGCAACCTGGTCGAGGCCACGGCGAATGTCCGCGCCGGAAAGCCGGTCGTTTGCGACACGGCGCTCATCGACGGCCTGGTCCGTGCGGCCGCGGATGACACGCTGGAGCCCGCCTTCCGCTCGCAGGCGCTGGCGCTGCCGAGCGAATCCGATATCGCCCGCGAGATCGGCACGAACAACGATCCCGACGCGATCCACGCCGCACGTCAGCAGATCCTGGTGGCCGTTGCCGCTGCCGGACGCAACACCTTCCTCAAGTTGGCCGAAGACCTCGTTTCGTCAGGCGCGTTCAGCCCGGATGCTGCGAGTGCAGGCCGGCGGGCGCTGCGCAACAGCGCCCTCACCTACCTCGTCCAGGGCGATGAAGGGCCGGAGCGCGCCGCCAAGGCCTTTGCCGCCGCCAACAACATGACCGATCTCAGCCATGCGCTGGCGCTGCTCGCGCACCGCTTTCCGGATGCCGCCGAGACCTCGGAAGCGCTTGCGACGTTCCGCAAGCGTTTTGCCGACAACGCACTCGTCATCGACAAGTGGTTCGCCGTCCAGGCGACGATCCCCGGCGCCGCAACGCTCGATCGCGTCAAGGCGCTGATGGCCGAGCCCCTGTTCAATGGCAACAATCCCAACCGCGTGCGCTCGCTGGTGGGCACCTATGCCTTCGCCAACCCGACCGGCTTCAATCGCGCCGATGGTGAGGGCTACCGCTTCCTCGCGCGCCAGATCCTCGACATCGACCCGCGCAACCCGCAGCTTGCGGCCCGTATCCTCACCTCGATGCGTTCCTGGCGCTCGCTGGAGGACAAGCGCGCCGGTCATGCCCGCAAGGCCTTGAAGGAGATTGCCGGAGCGTCGAAACTTTCGGCCGACGTCGGCGACATCGTCGAGCGGATGCTCAAGGCCTGAGTCCTAGAGCATCCGGCTTCAAGTGGAATCACTGCTCTAGAATCAAAGTGCTGGAGCGTCCTTTGTGCGTTCATCTGAACGCACTGCGCTCTGGAACTCATTGATTTTGTTTAGGGCCGGGCCGCTCACGCGACCCGGCCTACTATTTCCCAACGATAAGAAATGGTTAACAAATCTTTACCAACGCCTCTGGACAAGGCGAATCGCCCTGTGATTCATTGAGTCAGATTCGGGCGAGCGGCGCGCCGAATCATCAGAGGGTTTTCAGATTGGGAAAGATGGCGGACGCGCGACAGGCGAGCGCAGCCGACGGGCGGTTGCGACTCAAGTTTCCGGGGCTTGCCGGCCGCCTGGAGCAGGAGTTTATCTCGCAGGCGAAGATCTTTGCCGGACCGACCTCGCGGCGTCTGGCGAGCGCGGAGCCCGTTCTCAAGCGTTCCATCCCGATCCTCATCATCGCATTCCTGATCATCGTCGCGGTCTCGCGCATGTCCAGCATCATGGACGAGCACGCCCGCATGGAAGAGAGTTCGCGCCAGACGGTCGGGCTCGCGGCCGCCATCGCGGTTGCGGCTTTCCAGACGGACGGTGCAGCCCTTTTTGACGAGGGCCGCCGCGCGGACGCGGAACAACGTTTCAGCCAGTATCTGCCAACCGGCATGCTCGATCCCGGCACATTTATCCTTGCGGTCCGGAAGGATGGCCGGATCTTCGCAAGCACCCAGGAAGGCGGACCGCTCATCGGCCGGACGCTGGCGGCGGTCGCGCCGGATATCGCGACGCTGCAGTATTTCGGCGAGCATTCCAGCGTCATGAAGACACCGATCGTCGGTGTCGACCATATCGTGGCACTGGCGCAATTGCCCGATGCGGCCGGGGTGGTGCTGGCCGCGACGCCGATCACCCAGCTAGAAACGACCTGGCGCGACGAGGTGTCACTCAACGTTACGCTCTTTGCGGGCATTTCGGCGATTCTGCTGATGGTGCTTTACGCCTACTACATTCAGGCCAAGCGGGCCCGCGACGCGGATTCGGTCTTTGTCGAATCCAACCTGCGTGTCGAGACGGCGCTGTCACGTGGCCGTTGCGGCCTCTGGGATTTCGACCTTGCCAACCGTCGGCTGTTCTGGTCGCGGTCGATGTACGAGATGCTCGGCATGCCCGGCGAGAGCAGCGTGCTCTCCTTCGGCGACGCCGCGCGGCTGATGCATCCCGATGATCGCGGCATCTACGGCGTGGCACGCACCATCGCGCGCGGCGACGCGCGCCAGATCGACCAGGTTTTCCGCATGCGACATGCGGATGGCCACTATGTGTGGCTACGCGCCCGCGCGGAAATCATCCGTACCGTTTCCGGGCGGGCGCATCTGATCGGCATCGCCATGGACGTCACCGAGCAGCACCGGCTTGCCCAGCGCTATGCCGAAGCGGACCAGAGGCTCGCCGACGCGATCGAATGTACGTCTGAGGCCTTCGTCCTTTGGGACAAGCATGACCGCCTGGTCATGTGCAACACCCACTTCCAGGAAGCCTACAAGCTGCCGGATCACGTGCTTGTTCCGGGCACCGAACGCATTGCCGTGCAAACCGCGGCAGCACGCCCCGTGGTCGAACGGCGCATCGCCGATCCTGACCGTAGCAACCAGTCGCAGACGAGCGAGGTTCAACTTGCCGACGAACGCTGGCTGCAGATCAACGAGCGGCGCACGCGCGACGGCGGCCTCGTTTCCGTCGGCACCGACATCACGCTTCTGAAACGCCACCAGGTGCGCCTGCGCGAATCCGAGCGGCGTCTGATGGCGACGATCGGCGACCTTTCGGCGTCACGCATGACGCTGGAGCGGCAGAAGACCGAGCTTTCGGTCGCCAACTCCAATTACCAGGCGGAAAAGGAACGCGCCGAAGCGGCGAACCGCGCCAAGTCGGAATTCCTGGCGAACATGTCGCATGAACTGCGCACGCCGCTCAACGCCATCCTCGGCTTCTCGGAGATCCTGCAGAACCAGATGTTCGGGCCGCTCGGCTCGGAGAAATACAACGAATACTCGCGTGACATCCACGAGAGCGGCAAGCACCTCTTGAACGTCATCAACGACATCCTGGACATGTCGAAGATCGAGGCCGGGCACATGCGCATCAGCCGCGAGAGGATCGATCTGGCGCCGTTGATTGAAGAGACGCTGCGCTTCACGACAATCCCGGCGGAGCAGAAGAACATCCGTGTGGTGCAACAGATCTCGTCGGGCCTCACCATGGTCGCCGATCGACGCGCCATGAAGCAGGTGCTGCTCAACCTGCTTTCGAACGCCGTCAAGTTCACCAACAATGGCGGGCGCATTTCGCTTCGAGCGCGCAAGGTGACCGGCGCCGTGACACTGACGATCGCCGATTCCGGCATCGGCATTCCGCGCGACGCCCTTCAGAAGATCGGCCAGCCTTTCGAACAGGTGCAGAGCCAATACGCCAAGAGCAAGGGCGGATCGGGCCTCGGGCTCGCGATCTCGCGCTCACTCACCCGCCTGCACGGCGGCAGCATGAAAATACACTCGACGGAAAACGTCGGCACCATCATCTCGGTTAGAATCCCCGACCGCGCCTGAAGCGGGATCAGGAGAAGTGCGAACGGTTTCCGCTCGCATCCCGCTCAGCATATTGATCGCGATGATTTAACGCGTCAGTGAACGACGCTCAGCCTGAAACCACCGATTGGAAAACGCGCCGCACCGCCTTCGACAGGCGGCGGATGTCTGCCTCCAAGGTTTTCAGGTCCGGATAGTCCCCTGCCCGGCAGACGAGATCGATCAGCCCGGCCGGCGCCTCCTTCGGCTCGAACTCTCCCTCAATGCACAGCCGCACGATCTGCGACAACTCGGTAAAGAGATGCAGCGCCTCCAGGGCGACATCGAGATCGTTTGGGTTCATCAAGGCGTCGCCGAGCAGCTTCAGCGCATCGCCGGTATTGGTGCCGGCAGTCAGCGGCTGAACGCCATTCGCCGGCGCGACGAGCGCCAGGTACTGGCTGATAAATTCGATATCGACGAGACCGCCCGGGATCAGCTTGAAATCCCAAATGTCGCTCGGCGGCTTCTCACTATCGATCATCTCGCGCATGGAGATCACGTCGGCACTCACCTTGGCAACATCGCGCTTGCGGCCGAGGATTTCGGCGAAGATCGCATTGGCCTCGGCAATCAGCTTGTCGTCGCCACAGATGCAGCGCGCCCGGGTCAGAGCCAGATGCTCCCAAGTCCAGGCCTCTTCGCGCTGGTATTTGGCGAAGGCGTTGATCCTGGTCGCGACCGGCCCCTTGTTGCCGGACGGACGAAGCCGCATGTCGACCTCGTAGAGAATGCCTTCGGCGGTCGGCGCGGAAAGTGCCGCGATCAGGCGCTGCGTCACCCTCGTGAAATAGCGCGTCGGGTCCAGCGGCTTGGTGCCATCGGACTCGGTTGCCGCCTCATCGTAGTCATAGAGCAGGATCAGGTCGACGTCCGAGCCCGCGGTCAGCTCGTGGCTGCCGAGCTTTCCCATACCGACAACGGCGATGCGGCCGCCGGGGAAATCGCCGTGCACGGAGCGGACTTCGTCCTGCACCGCCTTCACCGCCGCGGCGATGATCAGGTCGGCGAGATCGGTAAAGGCGCGGCCCGCCTGGGCACCCGATATGGCGCCGGTCAAAAGCCGGATGCCGATCAGGAAGCGCTGCTCGGCAGCGATGATGCGCAGGCGGTCGAGCACCTCCTCATAGTGCCGCGCGCCGCCGACGAAATTGGCGATGCGCGGCGCGAGGTAGTCCCGGGTCGGCAGTTCGGCGAGCAGGCCCGGATCGAGCATGCCGTCGAAAACATGGGGACGCGCGGCGATGATTTCGGCAAGCCGCGGCGCCGACGACATGACGTTGACGATCAGTGACAGTAGGCCCGGATTGTTGCCGAGCAGCGAAAAGAGCTGGATGCCCGCCGGCAGGCCGGAAATGAAATTATCGAACCGCAGCAACGCTTCGTCGGCCCGGCGGCTTTCGCCGAAGACGCGCAGAAGCTCCGGCGTCAGCTCGGTCAGCCGTTCGCGCGCTTCCACCGATTGCGTCGCACGGTAGCGGCCGTAATGCCAGGTGCGGATCGTATGGGAGATGTCCGACGGCCGCTGGAAGCCGAGCTTTCGCAATGTCTCCAGCGTATCGGGGTCGTCGCGCTGGCCAGTGAAGACGAGGTTGCCGGTCTCGGTCGAGAGCTTGGCCTCCTGCTCGAAAAGCTGGGCATAGCGGCGCTCGACGGTTTTCAGCACGCGCGACAGCGCCTTGGAGAAAGCGGCCGTGTCCTCGAAGCCGAGCATATAGGCAATACGCTTCAGCTCTGCCTCGGTCTCGGGCAGGACATGGGTCTGCTCGTCGCGCACCATCTGGATCCGGTGCTCCACATCACGCAGGAACCAATAGGCCTCGACAAGTTCGTCGGCTGTCTCCTCGTCGATCCAGCCGGCCTTGACGAGGACCCGCAGCATCGGCTCGGTCGCCCGCTGGCGCAGCTCCGGCATGCGGCCGCCGGCGATCAACTGCTGCGTCTGCACGAAGAACTCGATCTCGCGGATGCCGCCACGGCCAAGCTTGATGTTGTGCCCCTTGACCGCGATCTCGCCATGCCCCTTGTGCGCATGGATCTGCCGCTTGATCGAATGAATGTCGGCGATCGCCGCATAGTCGAGATACTTGCGGAAGACGAAGGGGACCAACTCGCGCAGGAAGCGCTCGCCGCCCTCGATATCACCGGCCACCGGCCGCGCCTTGATGAAGGCGGCCCGTTCCCAGTTCTGCCCCCTGCTCTCGTAATAGAGCATCGCCGCTTCGACCGGGATCGCGAGCGGCGTCGAGCCCGGGTCCGGCCGCAGGCGCAGGTCGGTTCGGAAAACATAGCCGTCGCCGCTGCGCTCCTGCAGGATGCGGATCAGGCGGCGCAGCAGGCGGCCGAAGGTTTCCGAGGCATCATCGCGATCGACGATGATGCCGGATTGCGGATCGTAGAAGACGACGAGGTCGATGTCGGAGGAGTAGTTGAGCTCGAAGGCGCCGAGCTTGCCCATGCCGAGCACGACGACGCCGGAACCGACACTCGGGTAGGCGACGTCCTTGACGATCAGCTTGCCGCTCTCGTGCGCACTCAGCAGCAGGTGATCTATCGTCGCCGACACGGCAGCACCGGCAAATTCGCTGAGCCAGCGCGTGGTTTCGCGGCCGTCGAAATGCCGGGAGAGGTCAGCAAGCGCCACGGCGAAGGCAAGCTCGCGCTTGGCTCTCCGCAGCCGCGCCATGATCTCCGTGTCGGGCAAAGCAGCGCCACCCTCGTTCGGCTTCCAGGCGTCGCGGGCGCGCCGCACCCGTTCTGTCAGGAAGTTCGTAAGATCAGTGGACAGAAGTTCTTCGAGAATGGCCGGGCGGCTGGCACCGGTGTCGCGCAGGAAGGGCGACAGCGCAAAGGCCGAGACGACGAATGTCTTGAACGGGCTCTCCGAAGCGAGCAGGCTTGCGATCTGGTCATGACCCTTGGCCATGTCCTTCAGCACCGAGAGCGCCGCCTTGGCGTCGGCCTGGGTTGCAGGACGGATCGGCGCCGTCTCGATCTCCCAGCACTGCTGCACCTGTTCCTGCATGCCCTCTCCCTTCCGCTGCAGCGGGTGTGGCGGAACAACCGCGCACACATTCCTCATACCGCCTCTTCTCCGGGAACCGGTCTATCAGGTTGCAGCCATCGGGAAAACCATTTGCACGGTCAGACCCTTGCCACCGTCGCCGGCCGCGGGCTCGGTATCGGCAAGACGCAGCGAGCCGTGATGCGTCTCCATGACCGCCCCCACCAGCGACAGGCCGAGGCCCGTGCCCGGTTTGGACCGGCTCTCATCCAGGCGAACGAAGCGCTTCACCACCTCGTCATGCATTGCTGCAGGTATGCCAGGGCCATGATCGGCGACAGACAGCAGCACATACCCATCGCGCTTTTCCAGAGAGACCTTGATCAGCGGATTGTCCGCACCGTCAGCATATTTGATGGCGTTGTCGATGAGGTTGCCGAGGGCCTGTCCGATCAGTTCGCGGTTGCCCGATATCCCGACGTTCTTGATAACCTCGGCTTCGAGTTTCAAGCCGACATCCTCTGCAACGGGCTCGTACAATTCGACGCAATCGGAAACGATCTCAGAAAGGTCGACCTCGCTCATCTCGGCCGCGGACGAGCCGGCCTCGACCTGCGAAATCATCAAGAGAGCATTAAAGGTCCGGATCAGTTGATCGGACTCGCCAATGATCTCCTCGAGCGCGCCGCGCTGGCTGGTTCCCTTGCGGGCAAGTGCGGCTTCCGCCTTGTTGCGCAGGCGCGTCAGCGGGGTCTTCAAGTCATGGGCGATGTTATCGGAGACTTGGCGCAGACCTTCGTTCAACTTCTCGATGCGGCCGAGCATGGCATTCAGCGATTCCGACAGCCGATCGAACTCGTCGCCGGAGCCGCTCATCGGCAGGCGCTGCGAGAGATCGCCGGCCATGATCTTGGTGCTCGCCTCCGACATGCGGTCGATACGCTTCAAGGCGTTGCGGCCGATGCCGAACCAGATGACGAGCGCGCCAAGCCCCATGACGCCGAGCGCCACCATCAGCGCCTGACGCACCAGCGCGCGAAACTTCTGCGGCTCCTGCAGATCGCGACCGACGAGAATGCGCAGACCATTGTCGAGCACCAGCACGTGGGCGAGCGCCACATGGCTGTCCTTCTTCGTCTCGTCCGTATAGCGCTGATAGGCGAAGGGACGTTCGGTCCAGCCTTCGCTATCAAGCAGTCCCGGTTCGAGGCTTGCGACGTTGCCGGCAAGAATTTCGCCGCTCGGCCCGGCGATGACATAGAGATTTGCGCCCGGCTGACGCGCGCGGCGTTCAAGCGAGCGCAGAAGACCGTTCATGCCGGCGCGGTTGTAGACCTGCTCGATCTGCGCCACTTCCGCAGTCACGGCATCGCGGGTCTGCTGCTGCAGCAACCGCTCCGACATGCCGGTGACATAGAAGACGAGGAAGGCCGCACAGAGCGAAAAGAGGATGAGGTAGAGGGCGGAAAGCCGAACCGCGGTCGTTCTGAAGAGAACGCGAAGCTTGCTCATGCGGGGGCCCGGTCATCCTTGATCATATAGCCGGCGCCGCGCACGGTGCGCAGCAGCGGTACATCGAAGTCCTTCTCGATCTTCGAGCGCAGCCGCGACACGTGCACGTCGATGACGTTGGTCTGCGGGTCGAAGTGATAGTCCCAGACGTTTTCCAGCAGCATGGTGCGGGTGACGACCTGGCCGGCGTTCTTCATGAGATATTCGAGCAAGCGAAACTCACGCGGCTGCAGCGGGATCTCCTTGCCCTGGCGGCGGACGGAATGCGACAGACGGTCGAGTTCGAGATCGCCGACGCGGTAGACCATGTCCTGCTCGGGCGTACCCTTGCGGCGGCCGAGCACCTCGACACGCGCCAGCAGCTCGTTGAAGGCATAGGGCTTTGGGAGATAGTCGTCGCCGCCGGCCCGCAGGCCCGTAACACGGTCGTCGACCTGCCCGAGGGCCGACAGGATCAGCACCGGCGTGTGGATATCCTTGCGCCTGAGCTCGGTGATCACAGACAGGCCATCACGGCGCGGCAGCATGCGATCGATCACCAGAACATCGTAGCTGTTCTCGCTGGCCATGAAGAGGCCGCTCTCGCCGTCGCTGGCGTGATCGGAAACGATGCCTGCCTCACGGAAGGCTTTCGCCAGATAGGCTGCCGCCTCGGGATCGTCTTCAATGATGAGAATCTTCATACGCGCGACCATAGTCCCGGACCCCTATCTGTCTCAACCCGTTTCGGCCTTCCGACAACCGGCCAGACAACCGGATTGGCGAATGCCCTCGATCGCGAAAGCATCGGTCGTATGGACCCAAAATCATCGTGATCGATTTTCGTAAGTGAGAGCGGGATGCGGGTGGAAAACCGCACACACCTTTCCTCATCCCGCTCCAAACGGCGAGCGCCGCGAAATCACTTGGAAATCGCGGCGCTCCGGTCAATCATTGACTGCCGCGATCAGCCCTGATCGATCGGTAGGGCCACGAAGCGGCTGCCGTTCTCGGCCTCTATCTGGAAGAGCGCCTTGCTGCGGCCGTCCTTCTTGGCAGCGTTGATGACCTTGAGGATATCGTCGGCAGACTTCACCTCCTGATTGTTGACGGAGACGATCTTCTCGCCCGTCTTCAGGCCACGGTCGCTGGCATCGGAGTCCTCATCGACCGAAGCGATGGTGACGCCCTTGCCGTCGTCGGACGGCACGACGGTAACACCGAGGTCAGCCAGCGCCTGTTCGCTCGAAGGCTGCGTTTCTTCGGACTGGTCGTCCTGGCTCTTGGCTGCTTCCTTGTCATCCTTCGGCAGGGTGCCGATTTCCAGCTTCACGCTTTCGGACTTGCCGTTGCGCCACAGCGCGAGGTCGACGGTCGTGCCCGGACGGATTGCGGCCACCTTGCGGGCAAGATCACGCGGATCCTTGACCGTGTCGCCATTCAGAGCGGTGACAACATCGCCCTTCTTGATGCCAGCCTTTTCACCGGGAGAGCCGGCCTGCGGCTCGACGACGAGCGCGCCGCTTGCCTCAGCCAGGCCGAGCGATTCGGCGATGTCCTTGGTCACCGGCTGGATCTGCACGCCCAGCCAGCCGCGGGAAACCGAACCATCCTTGATCAGGTCGGAGACGACGTCCTTGGCAGTCGCTGCGGGAATGGCGAAGGCGATACCGACGTTGCCGCCCGACGGCGAAAAGATCGCGGTGTTGATACCGACCACTTCACCGGAGAGATTGAAGGTCGGGCCGCCCGAGTTGCCGCGGTTCACGGCCGCGTCGACCTGCAGGTAGTCATCATAGGGGCCGGAGCCGATGTCACGGCCACGGGCGGAGATAATGCCCGAGGTGACGGTGCCGCCGAGGCCGAACGGATTGCCAACGGCCACGACCCAATCGCCGACGCGGACCTTGCTGTCGTCAGCCCAGCTGACATAGGTGAACTTGCGCTTGTCGTCGACCTTGAGCACGGCGAGGTCGGTGCGGCTGTCCTTGCCGATCAGCTTGGCGTCGAGCTCGGTGCCATCATTGAGGATGACGGTGAAGGCTGCGCCGTCTGAGACGACGTGGTTGTTGGTGACGAGGTAGCCGTCTTCGGAGATGAAGAAGCCGGAGCCTTGCGAAGTCGGACGCAGGCGGCCTTCGCCATGCGGACCACGGCGACCCGGGCCGCCGCGCTCAGCACGGTCACCATCGCGCGGGCCGAATTCCTTGAAGAAGCGCTTCAGCGGGTGGTCATCAGGCAGATCGTCGAAACCGCGACCATTGAAATCGAAGGTGAAGTTGTTGCCCTCTTCGGAAACCGGATTGACGCGCGACTGAACGCGCACCGAAACGACGGCCGGCGAAACCGCCTCGACGACATTGGCAAAGCTCGGCACCGACGGTGCTTCCACCTTCACCGCTTCCGCAGAGGACTGGGAGACGCGCGCCGGCAGGCCGGAGGTCAGCATGACGGCGGCAAGGCCGGCAACCGTCGAGGCCTTCAGAACGGTCTTGAGGGAGGGACGCAGGGATTTGGTCGTAAACATCCGTTTTGCCTTTTCTCTTCCTTGATGCTGCCTGAGCGGCCGCACCGAAACCTGGTTGCGATGCCCGTCTCAGGGAAGACGAGCTCGGTTGGCTGACTGGAGGGGCAGCCGATGACGAAAGATGTAACGGATGGGACCTTACTGAGTTCTGTCCGGAAGATGAATTTTTGGTAATGTTCGGCGACAGCGAAGATGGACGCTGCTCAAGCCCGTTCCAAAGCGTGGGCCATCACAAATGGCTCCGCTCTCCAACCGGAGAGATCCCCAACGGTTTCAACATGTTGGCCTGGAGACGAGGAGCGCGAAGCGGCAAATTGCGCCACGTCGCTTTTGGCAGACGTCAGGGCTGAAGCAGTTTCTTCAGCTTTTCCTTTTCATCCTCGGAAAGCGGCGTTCCCTTTGCTTGGGCTCCGCGGCGGCGGGCCGCAATGACAAGGGTGATCGCCCCGACGAGCAGCAGGGTCGCCGGCATGCCCCACAGGATCAGCGTCTTTGTCTCGAAGCGCGGCTTCAGCAGCACGAATTCGCCGTAACGGGACACGACATAATCGATCACCGCTTCATCGCTGTCGCCATTGGCCAAGCGCTCGCGCACGAGCACCCGCAGGTCCTTGGCGAGCTCGGCATTGGAATCGTCGATCGATTGGTTCTGGCAGACCATGCAGCGCAGCTCGGCCGAGATTGCACGGGCACGCGCCTCCAGCGCGGGATCGGCGAGTACCTCGTCCGGATTGACCGCGAAGGCCGAGCCAACAGGCGAGAGGAGCAGCAGGAGCGCTAGCAGCAGACGGATCATTCGGCAGCTCCCACCGGTACTGTCTTCGGCCGCTTCGCCCGGGTCGGCGCGCCGACCCGCAGGCGACGGTCGCTCAAGGACACGAAACCGCCTGATATCATGAACAGCGTTCCGCCCCAGATGCAAAGGATCATCGGCTTCCACCAGATGCGCACGACGATACCGCCTTCGCTGATCTGGTCACCGAGCGAAACATAGAGCTGGCTGAGCCCGAAGGTCCGGATGCCGGCCTCCGTCGTCGGCATGCGGCGTGCCTGATAAAGACGCTTCGACGACCAGACTTCGGACACGGCAACGCCGCCGCGGCTGATGGTAAAGTGACCGGATTCTTCGGTGTAGTTCGGGCCGCTACCGTTACGCATGCCATCGAAGCGCAGGGTGTAGCCACCGGCATCGACCGTCATGCCGGGCTTCATCTCGACCACGGTCTCGGTTTCGAACGCCGTGACGGCGACGATGCCGATCAGGGTGACGCCGAGGCCAATGTGGGCAAGCGCCGTGCCGAAGGCGGAGCGCGGCAGGCCGGTGAAGCGCCGCCAGGCCACGTTGCCCGCGACCTTGCCAAGACCGGAGCGCAAGCCGAGATCCGTCAGGGAACCGGCGATCAGATAGACGCCAAGAGCGATGCCGAAGACCGCCAGGACCGGGCCGCCATTCATTGCGTAATAGTAGCCAGTACCGAAGACGAGACCTATCGCAACCGCAGCGAAGAGCCGCTGGGCGACGCCGACGAGGTCACCGCGCTTCCAGGCGAGCAATGGACCGAACGGCACGGCGAAGAGCAGCGGCAGCATCAAGAGACCGAAGGTCATGTTGAAGAACGGCGGACCGACGGAGATCTTGTCGCCGGTGAGCGCCTCCAGCACCAGCGGATAAAGCGTGCCGGTCAAAACCGTTGCGGTCGCCGTCGTCAGGATCAGGTTGTTGAAGACCAGCGCGCCCTCGCGCGAAATCGGCGCGAAGATGCCGCCGGCTTTCAGGTGCGAGGCGCGCAAAGCGAAGAGTGTGAAGGCGCCGCCGATGAAGAAGACGAGGATGGCGAGAATGAAGATGCCGCGGGTCGGATCCGTGGCGAAGGCATGAACCGAGGTCAGCACGCCTGAACGCACGAGGAAGGTGCCGAGCAGCGACAGCGAGAAGGTCATGATCGCGAGCAGCACGGTCCAGATCTTCAGCGCTTCGCGCTTCTCCATGACCAGGGCCGAATGCAGCAGCGCCGTGCCCGCGAGCCAGGGCATGAAGGACGCGTTTTCCACCGGGTCCCAGAACCACCAGCCGCCCCAGCCAAGCTCGTAGTAGGCCCAGTAGGAGCCCATGGAAATGCCGGCAGTAAGGAACGTCCAAGCGGCAAGCGTCCACGGGCGCACCCAGCGCGCCCAGGCGGCATCGATGCGGCCCTCGATCAATGCCGCGATCGCGAAGGAGAAGCAGACGGAGAAGCCGACATAACCGAGGTAGAGCAGCGGCGGATGAATGGCGAGGCCGACATCCTGGAGGATCGGGTTCAGGTCCTTGCCTTCACCAGGCGCCGGGATCAACCGCGCAAACGGATTGGACGTCAGCAAAATGAAGAGCGCAAAGGCCATCGCGATCCAGGCCTGGACCGCAAGCACATTCGCCTTCAGCGTTTCCGGCAGGTTGCGCCCGAAGGCTGCGACCAGTGCCGAGAAGAACGTCAGGATCAGCAGCCACAGCAGCATCGATCCCTCGTGGTTCCCCCACACACCCGAGATCTTGTAGATCAGCGGCTTCAGGGAATGGGAGTTTTCCCAGACGTTGCGAACCGAGAAGTCCGAGGTCACATAGGCGAAGGTGAGCACAACGAAAGCGAAAGCGACCAGCAGAAAACAGGCGACCGCTGCGCTTGACGCCAGTTCCATCAAGCCGCGATCGTTCAGCCGTGCTCCGAGGATCGGCAAAGCGGCCTGGATGACCGCGGTCGCCAATGCCAGGACCAGCGCGTAGTGTCCGAGCTCGATGATCATTTAATGGTTTCCTTCCCGCTGAGCTCAACGCCCTGGGCCTTCAAGCGGTCGGCGACGTCCTTCGGCATATAGGTCTCGTCATGCTTGGCGAGAACCGTATCCGCCACGAAGACGGAACTCCCTTGAACGAAGGCTCCCTCCGTCACCACGCCCTGCCCTTCGCGGAACAGGTCGGGCAGGATGCCCGTGTAGGTTACCGGCACGCCGGCAAGCGTATCGGTGACGGTAAAGGTGACCGTCTTGCTGTCGCCGCGTTTCACCGACCCCCCTTCAACCACACCGCCGAGGCGGATGCGCGTACCCGGAGAGACGTTCGCCTTGGCGAGATCGCTCGGCACGTAGAAATAGGCGATCGCCTGGCTGAAGGCGAACATGACAAGAAAGGCTGCGAGAACCAGGAAGCCGACGCCGCCGCCGATGATCGCCAGTCTTTTTTGTTTGCGCGTCATTGCGTCACTCCATCGGTCGCAATCCCGAGTTCACGAGCAAGCGTCAGGAGCTGTTTGCCCCCGTCGCCATCGGCCGGGAAGGTCTTCAGGCCCTCCTTTAGCGCTGCCGCGGCCTTGTCTCGTTGATCAAGGACAACATGGGAGCGGATCAGTCGCGCCCAGCCTTCGAGGTTATCTGGATTTTCCTTGAGGCGGCTTTCGAGGCTTTCGACCATGCCGCGGATCATTTCCTGACGATCGCCGGAGCTCATGCTCTCGGCGGCAGCGACATCCTCGGCGTTCGGATTGCCAGGTGCGGCAGCGCTGCTGGTGCCGGCGCCCGTCAGCTCTGCCACATGCTGCTTGACCAGCCGCAGCCATGGCGCGTCCGCAGGCGACGTCGCGACCAGCCTGTTGAAGGCAGTCAGCGCCTCCTCCTTCTTGCCTTCCTGCTTGAGACCGAGGGCAAGGTAGAATTCCGAGCGCGGATCATTGGGGTCGAGCGTCAGTGCCTGCCGGAGCGCCTCCTGCGCCTTCGTCGTCACGAGGCCGTCGGATTGCACAACGAGCGCCTCCGCGTATCCGCCGAGACGCGCCGGCGTCGGCCCCAGCAAGCGGATCGCCCGGTCATAGGCGTCAACCGCTTCCTCAATGCGGCCGTTGCGCATGTAGATCGGTGCGAGCAGATCCCAACCGGCGCCGTCGTTCGGGTTCACCGCAAGGTGGTTTTCTGCCTTGGCGATCAGGACATTGATGTCGCCGTTGGGATCGGCAAGACGAGCGGCAAGCGGCTGCGCCGGCACGCCCGGGCTGCCGGTCAGCAAATAAAGACAGAGCCCAACCGCGGGAAGACAGAGGAGCACGAATATCTGCGCCAGACGATTGGCCCCGCGCCGTGGCGAAACAGCCGTCGCCACAGCGCGATCGCTGTCGCCGGCTGCCAGCAGTCGGCGCGCCACTTCGGCGCGCGCAAGCTCGGCATCGTCGCTGCCGATCAGACCGCTGTCCTGATCGCGCTTCAGTTCGTCGAGCTGGTCGCGATAGACCTCGATGTCATGGCTGTGGGGAGACGATGGGGCTTCCCCTGCCCGCATCAGCGGGAGGATCAGCACGGCGGCGACGGCCGCCGTCAAAGTGGCGACGAGGATCCAGAACAACATGGACGCTCAATACTATGAGGCCCATGCCATTCCAACTCGAAAACCCGTCATGACGGAGATTTGAGGCGTTTCGCCGCAACGGCCGGCCAAGCCCGTCCCTGACAACGCTCGGACGCCTCAGAGAAGCTGCGCTCAGGTCAGCGGCGTCCAGCTGCCGTCGGGATTGCGGCACGCGGCACCCCGGGCCGTCTTCGCCTGGGTCTTGACCGTGACGGTATGGCTGTACTGGCGGCAATTCTGCGATCCGACCTGATAGGGAGCGGCCGCAACGACGGAGCCGCTGACGCCGCGTCCGTTCCAGGTCACAGGCTGGCCACCCGGTGCCGCCTCGAGTGCGCGATACTCCGCCTCAAGCGCCCGCTGGCGGTCGGACGTACCGATATCGAGATCGGCAAGGCGACCGATCACGCCGCCCTGAAGCGCAGCGATGTAGGTTGTCGAGGAGACAGCGCGGGTCGCGGTCGAACCGAGGCCGGCGACACCACCCTTGCCGCCCGAGGTGGTGCCGCAACCGGCAAGAGCCACGGCCGACGCGATCACCACGATCCTACCGCCAACGACAAAAGTCCGTGTCATTTCTGCCTGGTTCCTCATGATCCGCGACACTCAATCATCCCTATCCGAAGCCGCATTCAAGAACCCCATGCATTCGGGTCAAATGACGACTTGTCCTTGATTTTCTTTTGGCATTCCCCGCCTGCCGAGGCAACGGCGTGCCCTGCCGATGTGACATTTTCGAGCACGGGTGTGACACCTAGATCACGAAACCGCGTACGCCCTTCCTCATCTTGCACTAGGCCGCGGCCGGCAACAGGAGCTGCGCGCGCAAGCCTCCTTCGTCCCGTCGCGACAGCTCAATGGTGCCTTGATATTCCCGCACGATCTCGCTGACGATCGAAAGCCCGAGCCCGGTTCCAGGCTTGCTTTCGTCAAGCCGCTTGCCGCGCTTCATCGCCAGCGCAATCTGGTCGGGATTGAGCCCCGGGCCGTCATCATCGATGTCGAGCACGATCCACTGCCTCCCGGGCTCCTTCGCATGCAGCTCGATCGGCGCCGGCCGCACGTTCAGCCACACCTCGCCACGGGCGTGGCGGGCGGCATTTTCAAGCAGGTTGCCAACGGTTTCCTCGACGTCCTGCAACTCCATCGCGAGCACCAATCCCGGCGGGTTGATTGACAGATGGACCTGCTTTTCCGGGTTGAGCTTGCGCATCACCCGAACCAGGCGTTCGAGCGCCGGCTGCGCCTCGGTCCTCGCCAGGACGGATTCCCGCTGCGCCGCGATCCGCGCGCGGCTGAGATAGGACTGAACCTGCATCTGCATCGCATCGACTTGGCTGCGCACCAGTTCGCCGTGCGATGCATCCAGCACGCGGGCCTCGTTGAGGAGCACGGCGATCGGGGTCTTCAAGGAATGCGCGAGGTTGCCGACCTGCATGCGCGCACGCTCGACGATGCGGCGGTTGCTGTCGATCAAGGCGTTGACTTCGTTGGCAAGCGGCTGGATTTCACGCGGGAAGGCCCCGTCGAGCCTTTCGCTTTCGCCGGTGCGGATCTTCTCCAGGGAGCGGCGGACCTGATCGAGCGGACGCAGGCCGAAGAGGATGGTCAGCGCGTTCACCCCGAGACCGCCGAGACCGAAGATGGAGAGCGCGATGGTCAGGTTGCGGGTGAAGCGATTGATGTCGGCTTCGAGCACGTCGCGGTTGCCAGCCACGCGAAAACGCGCGGTGTGGCCTTGAATGTCGAGCACGACCTCGGTCTCGGACACCTCGACCTCGTTACCGAACGGATCCTTGGTGGTGTAGAACCGGACGTAGCCGGTGTCGAACGGAACCTCATCGACGCTGGCGATCGGCAGCTTGCCGTTGCCGAGCGACGTCGAGATCAAGGGCGGTGTGTCGAATTCGCCGATCGGATCGACGATCCAGTACCAGCCGGTCTGCGGCTGCGAAAAGCGGAGATCGCCGAGCTGCGGGCTTCCAGAGAGGACCGTCTTCTCGTTGACCGAAATCGAATTGACGACATTGAAAAGCTGCGCGCGCAAGAGGTCCTTGAAGCCGCGCTCGGAGCCCTGCCGATAGAGTTCGGAAATGACCACGCCGATCACGACCAGGGCGACGACCGCCCAGACGGTGGAAACCGCCAATACGCGGGCTGTGAGCGATCTAATTGCCATTGCCCGGCGCTTGCATTCGGTATCCGAGACCGCGCACCGTTTCGATCAGGTCGTTACCGATCTTCTTGCGCAGCCGGCCGATGAACACTTCGATCGTATTGGAATCGCGGTCAAAATCCTGGTCGTACATATGCTCGACCAGTTCCGTGCGCGAAACGACCTGGCCCATGTGGTGCATGAGATAGGAAAGCAGCCGGAACTCGTGCGACGTCAGCTTGAGGGCCACGCCATCGACGGTTGCCTTGGAACCCTTGGTATCGAGGCGCACCGGGCCGCAGACGATCTCCGAGCTTGCATGGCCGGCAGCACGACGGATCAGGGCGCGGATGCGAGCGAGAACCTCTTCGACATGAAAGGGCTTGGCAACATAGTCGTCGGCGCCGGCATCGATGCCCGCGACCTTGTCGCTCCAGCGATCGCGCGCCGTCAGGATCAGCACCGGCATGGTCTTGCCATCGCCCCGCCACTTCTCCAGAACCGTGATGCCATCCATCTCCGGCAGGCCGATATCGAGGATCACGGCATCGTAGGGCTCGGCGTCGCCGAGATAGTGCCCCTCCTCGCCGTCATAGGCCTGATCGACGACATAGCCGGCCTCCTTCAGCACTTCGGCGAGCTGCCGGTTCAGGTTGGCGTCGTCCTCGACAATCAGAATGCGCATTCGCCTCTACTTCCTCTCGCGGCCATCCCCGCTGCTTGTTTCGCTAAATCCTAGCCGATTTAAGGACAGAAACATGCAGGCATTCAAAGCACTGCAGCGACCTTTTCGCATCGGACAAGACGCACGGTACTGCAGGGATCGCTTACATCGGCACCTTGACGGTCACCTTTTTCGGTCGCCCACCGTTACCGGGAACGAGCACCGTGATCACGCACTGGCCATCGGACGTCGGTTGTGCCGACAACAACTCGCCGCCGGTGTCGGCGACCACCTGTGCAGCGGCCGCGCTGCAATCGCCGGCCACACGGACGACATTATCCGACGGCACGTTGATCGCAGGCGGGCTGAAGCCCGCGAGGCCTGCAGCAAGCGCGGCTATGATCACTGGTGAAGACATGAACGCACTTTCGACTTGGGAAGCATCATGGCAGAAGCAATAACCGAATGAGGCTGAATGGCAAATGAATGTCGGCCTTCCGAGCCACCAGGAACCCATTGGAAAACCCACAGACTCAACTGGAATTCCGACCCTAGATTGCAGCGATTCCATCCCTGACGGAACCCGGGCCAAGGCCCTCGTTCGGCAAGCGATAGCCACTTCATGCGACAGTTTCATCTGCGCGGCTGCTGGGAGAACAGAGCTTGAAGCTCACCGGCCTTGGTCGTGGCAGCCTTTTGTTAAGTATGTTTCGCTAGACTTCAGACGTCGTCATAGGCTCGCGCGTCGCGATGGCCAGGGCATCCGCCATAGCCCGAACACTGAGACAGCACATCAAGCACGAAGCGATTCCCGATTCCTTTGAATCCCTTGGCGGCGATCGTTCGAAAACTGAGTCAACACCCTGCGAGGTTGAGTCAAGTCGATCGCAGCCCGATTCCGGCAGCGTGCCGACGTTCGGCACATCCTATTCGTGCCTGAATACGTGAAGCTTGGCGTTCGCGTACAAAGAATAGACGTTCGCAAAATTACTTCAAAAGAACAGCCAATTTAGTCGCATCTGAACTACCACATCTGTGAATTGACGGACGGCTGTGGATCAACGAAAAATTAATCGATTTAAATATTTTTCAATCGTTTAAATGATTTAAGCCACTGATTTACAAAGTCTTTACGATATGAAATTGTCCGCCGCATCAAACGTCATGAAACCGTCATAGGCCCGGGAGGATCGGATGCAGACGCTCGCCAACAACCAGCCCGCATCTCAGCAGTCCAAAGTACCGCAATCGCTGCTCGACCGTTTCGAAAACGAATGGCGCGCCATGCGCGCTGCCGGCGAAAGCACCCCGAAGCCGATCCAACCGGCTGAGTAACGCCTGTCAACGGCGCATCGATTGTCGCGCGCCATGACCCTCCCAACATAGAGAAGACGCAACACGGAGTTGAACCTTCGGGTCGGGATGAAACACGTCCTGCAATGCCGCGTGTTCCGTCGCCGCTCGAACGGATAGGCGCCGTGGCAAATGCTGCGGCCCTTCGATTTTTGTGGCGATTTTCAGCCTTTTGGCCATTCGGAAAAACCATGTTACTCTTCCCGAATGCTAACCGAAGAGATCGAAAAACTCGCGCTAAGCTTGCCGGGAACGGAAGAAAACGCGCATTTCGGCACACGGGACTTCCGGGTGGGAAAGCGCATTTTTATGAGCTTGCCGGAAGCGGGTCGCGCGGTCTTCAAATTCACGCCTGACCAGCAGCGCATGCTTCTGGAAATGGAGCCCGGGGTCTGCGCTGCCGTGCCCGGCGGCTGGGGAGACCGCGGCTGGACCTCATTCTACTTCGTCGAAGCGGACGAAGGTCTCGTCCGCCAGTCGATGGAAACCGCCTGGCGTAACGTCGCGCCGAAAAACCTCGTCAAGAAGAACGGTGGCAGCCATTAAAGCCTGTCACGCAAAAGTGGGCAGCGGTTTTGCGATAACGACATGCGAAATATCAAAAACTTAAAGCGCAAGGCGCGAATCTGAAAGATCGCGACGCGCATTACGCTGGCTCGAAAAGCGGATAGCCGCCTCGCCGGAATGCAAAGCGCTCCGCTCTCAGGGCGATTGCGAAGCGCCGGCCGGTCCCCTCTCAATCCACGCTTTCCTGTCCCACTTCCAGCGGCCAGGTGACGAGATAATCTTCATAGTCTTCGATATCGATGCCATCCTCGGCGACGGTGCGGCCACGCACCGAAATGCCTGCAGCATGAACCGTGTCCGGGTCGCCTGAAACCAGCGGGTGCCACCAATAGAGATCGCGCCCCTCGGCAACGAGGCGGTAACCGCACGTCGGCGGCAGCCAGGTAATCTCGCGCACGGCCTTGGGTGTCAGTTGGATGCAATCGGGCACCGTCGCCTGCCGGTTTTCATAGTCCTTGCAACGACAGCTCTCGCCATCGAGCAAGGTGCAACGGATCGAGGTCCAGGCGATCTCGCCGGTATCCCAATCCTCCAGCTTGTTCAGACAACAGAGCCCGCAGCCGTCGCAAAGGCTTTCCCACTCCGTATTGGTCATGTCCTCAAGGCTTTTCGCCTTCCAGAAAGGCATTTCGCCCATCGTCATCACACTTTCGTCAAATAGCCCGCGATACAGAAATTTCGCAGAAAATTGCCGGTTTTTTAAGGCCGGCGGCGCGATATGCAAGTAGATTGGAATTTGACGTCGTGCAAATATTGCCCGGCGCCGGCATGATGCCACAAAGCCTTCAGGACGTTGAGACGTGCGGGAACCGAGGAAAGACGATAACCGGCCGAAAAAACGGCACATCTTTCTCAGGGTCGACTCCTGGATCGATTCCACGGTCTGGAATGCCGGCTTCAAGCTGTCGCAATGGTGGGAAGATACCACCATCTTCTTCCGCCGTTTCCGCGTCACAGGCTGGAAAAAGGTCGTCTTCGAGGTGCTCGGCGAAGGCATGAACTGGGGCACCGTCGGCTCCGTGCTGATGCTGGCGCTCGCGCTTCCCGCCTTCGAGGAAACCAAGGGAAACTGGCGCGCCCAGAGCGATTTCGCCGTCACCTTCCTCGACCGCTACGGCAATGAAATCGGCCACCGCGGCATCATTCACGAAGATTCCGTGCCGATCGACGAACTGCCTGACCATCTGATCAAGGCGGTGCTGGCGACCGAAGATCGCCGCTTCTTCGACCATTGGGGCATCGACTTCCTCGGCCTTGCCCGGGCGATGACCGAGAATGCCCGCGCCGGCGGTGTCGTCCAGGGCGGCTCGACACTGACCCAGCAGCTCGCCAAGAACCTGTTCCTCACCAACGAACGCACGATCGAGCGCAAGATCAAGGAAGCCTTCCTTGCCGTCTGGCTCGAATGCAACCTTTCGAAGAAGGAAATCCTAAGGCTCTATCTCGACCGCGCCTATATGGGCGGCGGCACCTTCGGCGCGGCAGCGGCAGCGCAGTTCTATTTCGGCAAGTCGATCACCGATGTCAGCCTGGCGGAATCGGCGATGCTGGCCGGCCTCTTCAAGGCGCCGGCCCGTTACGCGCCGCACGTCAACCTGCCGGCCGCGCGCGGACGCGCCAACGAGGTTCTGAGCAACCTCGTCCAGGGCGGGCTGATGACGGAAGGCCAGGTGATTGCGGCGCGGCTCACTCCCGCAACCGTGATCGATCGCGCCCAGGTGAAGGCACCCGACTTCTTCCTCGATTGGGCCTTTGACGAAGTCCAGCGCATCGCCCGTCCCTTCGCGCAGCACTCGCTGATCGTGCGCACCACGATCGACATGGGCCTGCAGAACGCTGCCGAGGACTCGGTCGAATCGAGCCTGCGCCAATATGGAGAGAGCTTCCATGTGAAGCAGGGCGCGCTCGTGATGATCGAAAATGGCGGCGCGTTGCGGGCCATGGTCGGCGGCCGCGACTATGGCGAGAGCCAGTTCAACCGGGCGACCCGCGCGTTGCGCCAGCCAGGCTCTTCCTTCAAGGTCTACACCTACGCAGCGGCGATGGAAAAAGGCATGACGCCGGAAACGGTCGTCGTCGACGCACCGATCACTTGGCGCGGCTGGTCACCACAGAACTACGGCCGCAGCTATGCCGGGCGTATCACCATCCTGACGGCGATCGCCAAGTCGATCAACACCATCCCCGTGCGCCTCGCCAAGGACAAGCTCGGCACCGATCTGATCGCTCAGACCGCCAAGGCAATGGGCATCGAAACACCGCTGCGCACCGACAAGACGATGCCGCTCGGTACCTCCGAAGTGACAGTGCTCGATCAGGCGACCGCCTATGCCGTGTTTCCGGCCGGCGGCATGCAGTCGCGCCGCCACGGGATCAGCCAGATTCTCAACTATGACGGCGACATTCTTTACGACTTCGGGCGTGACGAACCGCCGGCGCGGCGCGTGCTTTCGGAAACCGCAAATACATCGATGAATTCGATGCTGACGCAGATTCCGATCATCGGCACGGCGCGCAAGGCTGCGCTCGACAACGGCATTGTCGTCGGCGGCAAGACAGGCACGACGCAGGCCTATCGCGACGCCTGGTTCGCCGGCTTCACCGGCGACTATACGACCGCCGTCTGGTTCGGCAACGACGACTACACGTCCACCAACAACATGACCGGCGGCTCCCTGCCGGCGATGACCTTCAAGCGGCTAATGGACTATGCCGAGCAAGGCATCGAGCACCGCGCTATCCCCGGCGTCACCGCCCCGACGGCGCCGGCGAAGCAGCCAGAGGTCGCGACGGCCAAGCCGGACGAGAACGCCCTGCCGCCACTCGTCCGCCCGCGCTCGTTGTCGGCCGAGGTCACCCGCTTGCTGCGCACGATCGGCGAGACCTTCGAAAAGGCCCCAGCACTGAAAGCGCCAGAAAAGGCCGGCGGCAGGCTCGCCGCCCTCGGCGCTGCCGAAGAAAAACGCTCCGGACAGACGGACCCCAATGCCGCCAGCAACTAAAGTCTCCCGGCCAGGCCCGCGGCATCCATCTCATCGTGAGGCCGCGCGCGCCCCGTCAGTCGCCGTTGCGCCGGGCGCCAATTTCGGCGAGATATGGAGGCAACCCCATGTTGCCCCGCCGCCGAACGATTTCCGATAGAGCCGCCCTTGTTTCGAATCCCCTTCCTCGTCGCCCTCGCTCTTGCCATCGCCTTCGGCGGCGGCATTGCCTCGGCCGTATGGGCGCTGAAGGCGACCGTCGGTTTCGGCTCGATCGCGATCGGCCCGTGGGTTGCTTTTCCGGAAGCGCAGACGATCAATGCCGATCCCTATGCCAAGGCGCACCGGGCGCGCGCGGGCGAACTTCTGTACGGTGGCGCCGAAGGATTGATGTTCAGCGCCCAGACCGACGACAAGGGCCAGAAGCTCCAGGCGACCTGCTCCTATGACGTCACGGGGCTGACGCCGCAGGCTCGCTTCTGGACGCTTTATGCCGCGAATGCCGACGGCCTGCCGTTGCGTCCCGGCTCCGACCTGCCCTCGGCCCTCAATTCCTGGATGGTGCTGCGTAGCGAAAACAGCAATTTCACTATCCATGTGTCGCCGAACGCCCAGCCGGACAATTGGCTGGCCGTGCGCCATGCGGGGACCTTCCGGCTGGTCCTGACGCTGCTCGACACGCCGACTGCAGGTTCCTCGGGCCTGATCGACCTCGCCATGCCTGTTATCACCAAGACCGGGTGCGGCGATGCGTAAGGTTCTCTTCGCCACGGTCCTCGGCCTCGTAGGCGCCGCCCTGCTGCACATCATCATCATCCTGTCGCTGCCGCAATTTACCGGCCGCGACGCCTATACCCGCGTGCTGGGGCTGCTCGAGATGGACAGTTTCTTCGCGCTGACGAGCACGCCGGGGTCGACCGGCCTTGCCAATGACGATCCCTATCTCAGGGCGGCCGTTTGCAGCTTCTCGATCTCGGACGGGCCGGCGCGCTTCCTCGCCAGCGGCAGCGTGCCGTTCTGGTCGCTCGCGGTCTTCGACAGCAATTCGAACGAAGTCTTCAGCATGAACGACCACACGGCGGTCAACGGCAAGCTCGATCTTGTCGTCGCGACGCCGATTCAGCTGGTAGAACTGCGCAAGTCTCCGCCGGAGGCACTGGCACAATCGATCATGGTGGAGATGAAGGAACAGGACGGCTACGCCGTTTTGAGAGCGATGGCGCCAGTCGACAGTTTCGAGGAGCAGGTCCGCAATTTCCTTGCGGAATCAAGCTGCGAGCCATTTCGGCGCTAGAGTATCCCGCTTTCAAGTGGAATCACTGGAAGCGGAAAGATGCTCTAGAAACAAAGTGCTAGAGCGACCTTAGTGCGTTCATTTGAACGCACGGCGCTTTAGATGCTTCGGACGTGAAGGCATCTGACCGCGCTGTCGCGGTTGCGCGCGGCAGACAGCCAACGCAAAGACTACGTTCAGTGCAGGAATTATGGTGAAGGACCCTGAGGTTTCGGGCCAAGGACGCGCGCCCGGTCGTAACCGGCCGCCGATGCGGGAAATCGAACGTTACTGCTTCTTGATCCGGCGTCCATCGGGTGCCGTCGGCTGCGGGTCGCGGTCGAGGCGTTCGTAGCGGATACCGGTAAACAGAAGCACTTTGGCCCCGCCCGATATGGCCGGCGGTCTACGCGGCGGTACGCGAACCTTTCGGTCCTGAATTCTGATCACGTCTGCCATGCTCGTCTCCACAAAGTCTTGAGACGGATGAACTACCGTACAGATTTCACCCTGCCCTCTCGGGCCAGCGCATTTTTCCAGGCCTTGCCTGGACAGGCGCGCTTTTCTCGTTTGCTCCTTCTTCCGGTCGCCCGGATGTTGCTCTTCTGGTTCACACGACGCAGCCCGATGATAACGGGTCCGCCCCGATTGAGCCATAGGCTGGTTAACAGATTGCTAATACACCGCTGCGACACCAACCTAGATTCATTATCTCGCCAGACGAGCCCCCGAGATGTATCCGAGGTAACAACCCGGAGCGGCGGTTCGCAAACCGCGGCTTTTCGCTAGCGTCGCGAGATCAGGCCAAACAGAAACGACACCCCGGCAACCGCCACCAGCGTCGACAGCGGCTCCTCGCGCACGCGCTCGCGAACGCGTTCCACCATCAACTCCGCCTCGCCCTGCACGACTGCCCTCGTGCCGCTGCCAATCGCAGAGACTGCTTCGGTCAGCCGGGCGATTTCCGCCCGCAGTTCGGCAATCTGCACATCAACCTCAGCCCGCGCTTGCGCCTGCGAAACGTTTTCGCTGACTGTCTGCACGGCCTCCAGTTTCTTTTCCACCATTACAATGCTCCCTTGTCTGCGCCGTCTCAACGCTCCGGATGGCGTTTGGTTCCGCCAGAAGCTGCAGAAAACCGGAGCGCCGAAAAGCAAACGGGCGGCCAGAGCCGCCCGTTTTCCAGTCCAACGCAAGAACGCCGTTTCAGGCGCTCCACGTCAGTTTTCGCAGTTCGGATCGTCGAACTGGCACCGAACAAACGGTGCCGGGCGGGCGCCTTCGTAGATGCCGTCATCGTTCTGGCGAACGCGCACGCCGTCGCTGCGACGTTCCCATTCGCGGCGCTCTTCACGCACGGTCTGCTCGCGGTTCCATTCGCTCTCGCGGCGCCGCCACTCGTCTTCACGTTCACCGGTTTCCCAGTCCCGGCGCTCGCGGCGGCGGTCACTTTCCCAGTCGCGGCGGTCGCGCTCGCGCTGGCGCTCCCAGTCGCGACGATTCCGGCGGTCGTCGACCCAATCCGGTCCGTGGCGCCAACGATCGCGCTCGCGATAGAAGTCACGACCGCGGTAGTTGCGGTCCCAATAGTTGTCGAACTGGAAGACGACCGTTGGAATTCCGAGCGGGCGATAATAGCGGGGCTCGACGTAAACGCGATTGCGGCGATAGTCGGCCTGGACATAACGCCCGGCGACCCAGCCGCGCCCACCGTAGAACGAGACATCGCACCACGGCAGATCTGCAAGGCATCCGTGGATTTCCACCGATTCGCCGACCGGGATCATCGATACCGCCGGATAGCGGGTGCTCGGACCGGAGCGCATGTTCACATTGGCAGTGGCAAAGCCTTCGGCAGCCTCGGCGACAACCGGGGCCGCGAGGAGCGCACAGACCGCCGCTGCGCGCAGGATAAATTTCTTCACAGTTCCATATCTCCCATGAGAGGCCCCTCTTCATTTGGCCTCCAAACGTCGGCGGGCGTCCGGAGCCCTTGACCGTCGCCGCGATAACTCCTGACCGCATGTGGATTTTTTATGGCTGATGCCGCGGATGTCCCCGAGAAATGCGGGGCCAGCGGGGCGAATGGGCGGCCCTGTCGCGCGCCACGCATGTGCCGTAAGCCTGAATAAAGCTCCAACATCCATAGTTAACAGTGCGCTAACGCTTTTCTTCTAATTTTTGCGACGTGTGCCTTTCCGGATCACCGGAAACGGCGATCATGTTTTGCGTGCAGGGAATTACCGTGACGGATCGCTTTCGTGAGTTGGAAAGGCCACAGACCGGCCGCTTGAAGGACGTTGTCCTGATGGCGACGGTTACCGGTTTCGAAAGCCTGCGCATCCCCCGCAAATCCGATATGAAGCAGTTTGCCGAACTGTTCGAACCGCTCTTCCTCGGCTCCAGCAACGAAGCGCGCCGTCAGGCGGCGGCAGCCCTTTCCCAGTGCTCGCAGATCCCCGAAACAGTCGCCGCATTGATCGGCGGCATGCCGATTTCGATTGCCGCGATTTTCCTGACGCGTTCGAAGGCGATAGCCGACCGCACTCTCATTGCGGTCATCCGCGAGCGCGGGCCGGAACATGCCGCAGCAATCGCGCGGCGTCCCAACCTCTCCCCTCTTGTCGTCGATGCCCTGGTCGAGCACCACAATCCACTCGGGCTTGCCGCGCGCAGCAGCGCGGCAAAGCAGGCGGTGGCGGAACAGACACACCCGGAGGCTGCAGCCGCTTCCTTGCGCACCGCCCGCGAAGAAGCGCTCAGGCACGAGATCAAGACCCTGGCGCGAGCGGGGTCACGCAACCCCACGCCGGCCGCCTCATCCGAGGCAATCAATGACGTGCATGCTGCATTGCTTGTTCGCTTTGCCCGCAGCGGCGAGATCATCCTGTTCTCGCGCGTCCTCGGCCAGGCGCTCGGCACCAAGGACGCCCACGTCGAGCGCATCCTGCTCGATATTTCCGGACAGCGGCTTGCGACGAGCCTCGTCGCGCTCGATGTCCAGGCGACCGATGCCGGTTTCGTGCTTCAGGCCTTGTATCCGCATCTTCGTGAGCCCTTCGGCGAGACGAGCCATGCGGAAGCGTTGATCGGCGCCATGAACCGTACCGCCTGCCGCGAACAGCTCGATGGCTGGTTCGAGGCAGAGGCCGAAGAAAGCGCTCCAGCGGCAAGGCACGAAGCCTACTTTGCCGAAAATCCCGCCAACGATGCGCGGCAGACCGGCGCCCGCAAGATTGCAGCGGCCGCCGGCAATGTGCAGCCCCAGCGGCTTTTCGGCCGGCGACGCGGCTAGGCGCAGAAAATACTCATCCTGCTCCTCGCCTTGACGCGGTCTGCTTCCCGTTTCGGGAACATGCCTGGGCGTACCGGTGAGTCCTCGCCCGCCCTAGAAAAGCTGCTTCATCGCTTCGATGGTCCAACTCCACTCGCGACCCGTCGGAGCCTGCGGTCCTGCGATGCGGCCATTGCGATCGGCAAGACGGTGTCAGGGCCGGCTTGCCCCTTCCTCCGGAACCACCTCGAACAGATCGCCATGGTCGTCCAGCTCGATCTCCACGATCCAGCAATCCGGATCGAAGCGGATTTCGCCTGCGAGCGCCGCATCGACCCGCTCAGTATCGCTGTCGCGCAGCCTCACTTCGAACTTGCGGCCGAGCGCGACTTCGTCGTCGAAGAAATTCTGCGGCGCCGGGGCAAAGAGCGTCTCCGTGCCGAGCCGCGTCCGCTGGCGGATGAAGATCGCACCGGCCTCCTCCGCTCCCTTGCGCAGCACGGCCGCATAGCCGCCGAGCGAAAACGCGCGGCGCAAGAGGGACGAGACGAAGATGTGAGACTTCAGGCGCATGAAAGGCTGATACACGCGCTGGACGGCGCAGGCAAATCGGCGGCGCGGTCAAACCCCACTGGCAATCAGAGTGCGCCGATTTCCTTGAGCTTTTTCAAGACCTGGGCATTCGGTTCACCGGTCTGCGGCAGGCGGTAATGTTTCTCGAAATGGCGGATCGCCGCCCGCGTCTGCGCTCCGGCGACGCCATCGACCGTCACATCCGCATAGGCGAGGTTGCTCAGCCCCTTCTGGATGTTCAGCACCAAGGCGCTCGAAACCGGGATTTCGGCACGCGGAACGAAATTGCTCTCCTTCTCGGAGGAACGAATGGCGGCAGCGACCGGATCGATCTCAACGCCACTGCCCTTGGCCTCGGCGAGAGGTCTTCCCGCCGGCATGACCTGAGCAGCCTGATCGCCAGGTGCCGCCCGAAGTGCCTGCAGCAACTCTGTACTGGCCGAACCCGTCTCGGCGCGGCCGGCCTGCGCTTCGAAGCGCAGGATCGCGGCCGCCGTCCGTGGGCCGCTGCGCCCGTCCGGCGCGCCGTCATAAAGGCCGACGCGGTTCAGTTCCTTCTGGATGTCGGCAACGAGCTTCGAGGTCGCGCCACCGGGCACGCTTGCCACGCGCTCAGGCGACGGTTTTTCCGTCGGCAGATCCGCGGAAGCCGCAGCTATCACGTCCTCGACATTGTCCGCCTTGGCCTCGCCCTCGCGCTCGATGACGAAGGTGGTCACGTTGCGCGGCTCGATCTCTTCGCCCTTGGCGATGGCGATCCGCTGCGCGGTTTCGGCGCTGACGAGCGGCACGCGGGTGCGCATCAGCGGTGACGGGTGCACACCGTGCTGGTACCACATGGCATTGGCGGCAACGAAGGAAAACACGACCAGGAAGGCGGCCGAGCCGCCAGAGACCAGGGGATGGCGCGCCATCAGCCGGCCGGCAAGCCCAACACCCTGTCCGGCAAGAGCCAGCCCGCGCACGGCCAGGCCAGGCGCACGCCGCGCGGCCTTCTTCCGTTCAGGCTGTTTTCGCTTGCGCGGCGCCATATCCCCGTTCCTCGTTCAAACCAACGTCTTCGGACCGCCCTCCTTCGGCGGCCGGCCTCGCCTCTCCGTCGCGTAGGCGCGGCGGAAATTCCACCGTCACCGACGAACGCTGCTCTTCTTGCTCGGCAACGGCGATGCCGGAGCCGTCGCGCGGTATCGTCACGACGATGACGGTCCCCTCACCCTCGCGGCTGCGAATCGTGAGGTCGCCACCATGAAGGGCAACGAGGCCCTTGACCAGCGAAAGGCCAAGACCCGTGCCTTCGTAGCGGCGTGTATAGTCGTTCTGGATCTGGACAAAAGGTTGACCGAGCAGCTCCAGCTTGTCGGCGGCAATACCGATTCCGGTGTCGCTGACCGAGAGCTTCAGCATCGCACCGTCCACTTCAGCGTCGATCGTCACGACGCCGCCATGGTCGGTGAACTTCACGGCGTTGCCGACCAGGTTGATGAGAACCTGCTGGAAGGCGCGCTGGTCGGCATTGACTTCGCCAATGCCGCGGGTGACGCGGCTGACGAGCTTGACGCCCTTTTCCGCGGCCTGGTGCGACAGCATCGCCTCGCAGGCGGCAACCGCCTCGGCGACGCGGAACGGCTCGGGCATGAGCTCGTAGCGTCCCGCCTCGATCTTGCTCATATCGAGCATGGTATTGACGACGGAGAGCAGATGTTCGCCCGACTTGTGGATGAGGCTCACATACTCGCGCTGGCGATCGTTCTCGAGCTTGCCGAAATACTCGCCGCCCAGCACGTCGGAAAAGCCGAGGATCGCATTGAGCGGCGTGCGCAGCTCGTGGCTGACGGCGGCGAGGAAACGGGTCTTGGCATCGTTCGCAGACTCCGCTTCGGCGGTCCGGGCCGCCGCCTCGGCGCGCAGGCCTGCCTCCTGAGAGACATCGCGCGACTGCGCAAGGATCGCCGTCAAGTTGCCATCGCGATCGCGCAAGGGCGCCAAGTCGCAGGACATGTAGACGAACTGTTCGCCTTCGATCGGCAAGGTCCGCCGTTCGATACGGATATCGACCGTCGCCCGATCGCCGCCCTGGCGAAGGATGTCGATCGCGCTCAGGAACGTAATGCGGTCGGAGACGTGGATCTGCTCGATGAAGCCGCGGCCCGCCGGGTCGCGCATCAGCGTCAGGTGCTCGGCGGCATCGCGCCCATGCACGGAAAGGACATTGCCGCGCAGGTCATGCACGGTCACGAGGCCCGCAAACAGGTCATAGGCTGCCGAGAGGTCCCGGAGAACGGGATCGGACGGAGCCGGCGCAGCAGTTTCCGGCGCTCGGCCGCGAGCGATCGCCACGGCTGCCGCCAGTAGCGAAGCGGAAGCCCAAAGAGCGGTTCCGAGCGGCAGGGCCGAGGACACGGGTATGGCGAGCGACAGGGCGAGCGGCGCCACCGGCAGTGTCGTCAAAGACACGGCCGCAACAGTGCGCAAACGTTTCGTGTCGCGGCGCCCGGCGGGCGAAGAAGCCTCACGACGGGGCAGCCACAGGGCCGCGATCTCGTCCACGCGGGACGCCCATCTGCCAGCCATGTTACGCAATACGCTCACGCTTTACCCTGCTACATTTGTTGTTCTTGCGAGGCTGGCGCGACCGATTTCCCCTATTTGGAAACCGCGGTTCAGACCGCCTCGTGACATGTCGGAATCTCGCATCCCCGGCTTAATGAAAGAATAAACGCGCCCGTGCCGGAACGGTGCGAAACGGCCGAAAAATCCCGTTTTGGAGCAAATTGAGCGACCTTCATTTCTTGTGGTTAACGGGGCGTAAGCAACGGATTTCTGTGCATTTTCTGCACAGCGTTAACGATTGTGGCGAGCCCGCCGGCACGCCATTGCCGACGCTTCCGGGCTTCGCACACAGGGTCCCGCCACGAACCTTAACGGCGAAAGCTAAAATGCGACACAAATGCGCGGCAAAGCACTCGGCGGCGGCATTTCATTAAAATTTGAAGCAAATGCCGCGCGATTTTGAAAAGCCGTCTTGTGATTCCCGTCCTAATGTCGGTGTCAACAAAGGGACGGATGCTGCCTCGAAGGCAGCAGCTCCCCGAGGAAACGACGGCAGCGTGAACGGGTATCAGGGGATACGACGGCGCTGCGGGATGCCGAAGGCACAAAAGCCGGCTAGAAGACTGGCGAGCTCAGGCAGCTGAACGAAGTATGGGCAGAACATGTGGTTTCTCATCAAGGCGACATTTTGGTTTTCGCTGGTGCTGGTGCTGCTGCCATTCCTCGATCCGTCGAGCTCGCAGAAGCTGGAGCACGCTCCCAAGGTCGAGCTTGGCGACACCTTCGCCGCCGCCAATGAGGCCTTCCAATACATCAGCGCCATCTGCATCCAGAAGCCTGAGATTTGCGAGAAAGGGGCAGAGACCTTCGTCGCCCTCGGCCACAGGGCCCGCGAAGGCGCTCGTATCGCCTATGAGTTCCTGGATACCCAGTTTGCCGAAACCGATGCGGCCCAACCCGATGCCAAGGTGATGACCGGAACGGTCACACCGGTCATGACCGGCACGGTCAAGCCCGCTGCCGATGTGGCAGCACCCGCCACCGAGGTCAGCACCATCGATGCAGAGCCTGTCTTCAAGCGCACGCCGGTTCCGGAAAAGCGCCTCGATCCCAAGGCCGCGATCATCCAGTAGTCATGCCAAGCCCTCGGTCGAGACCGGCGGGCCACCCATTCGCAACTTAACTGCCTGACTTGCCGCCCTGTCGTGGCCGCCGCGAGGATCCCATCCCCTCGCGGCGTTTTCTTTTCAGGCGCAACCTTTGATCGCCAAGAGCCAGCCACGCACAAGCCGTGGCTGCTTAGGTCCGCCGCACGGCAAGCGGAGGCACCCAATGCAGATCTACGGGCTTTTTTCGAATGCGGGCGTGACGCGGCCAGCGACAGCCGGCACATCGACCGCCGTCGAAGGCAAGAGCCCGGCATCGGCCGCATTGCTCCTCGGCACCGATGACGACACTGGTGACCGCGCCGCCGCAGCAAAGAAGAAGCTCGACGACATCAAGGAACAGCTTCGGATGCTCCGGTTCTTCGCATCGGATCCGGAAACGCTCGCGAGGCTCGCCAAGCAACTCGCTCAGCAACTCGGCACGGCAGCCCAGCAGTTGGCCGGCGCAGACGGTGCCGGAGCGATAAACGGCGTTGCCTCCGCTGCGGCCGTGGCCGCCTTGGCAGATACCGGCAGTGCGCAAGTTGAAGGTGCTATCGCCGGAAACGATGCAGCCACGTCCGCAGAGCCGACAAGCTTTGCGGAGCGCGCCTATCGTGAATTCAGCGACGATGACGGTGAGTCCGGCGCCACCACGAAACTGGCCGCCGAACTCAAATCGCTTGCCGAGCAGATAAAGCAGCTGTTGCAAAAGGCCGAGCAGGAATTGCACACCGAGGGATCTGCCCGTGACGCTGACGATGCGCGCGCGGCCGGCCATGCCTTGTCGGCGGCCGTCGGCAAACTCGGCGGGATCGATGCAGGCGCCGGAAATGCCTTCATCTTCCCGTCAAGCGTTTCGATCTGACCGCGCCGGCGAAATGCCGCCGACACCCAAGGTAACTGTTATTGGCGGTTCTCAATGGGCTTGCCATCCCCTATATGAGGACTGAAAGCCCGCATGCCTGATGGCAAAGGGGCATGAACAGGGACAAAGCTCGTTCGCGGCAAGGACCGGCGGGCGTATAATCCCCTGATAACTGGACCCGGACCATGACGACGCTTGACCAGATCATCGACGATTTCGCCTTCCTCGACGAGTGGGAGGATCGCTATCGCTATGTGATCGAACTCGGCAAAGCTCTGCCGGACATGCCGGAAGCCAAGCGGACCCAGGAAAACAAGGTTCAGGGTTGCGCCAGCCAGGTCTGGCTCGTCACCCAGACGGCCGGCAATCCGGAGGACCCTGTCCTGACTTTCGAAGGTGAATCGGATGCGCATATCGTGCGCGGCCTGGTCGCAATCGTGCTCGCCATCTATTCCGGCAAACATGCCTCGGAGATCACCAAGACCGATGCGATCGATACCTTCGGCAAGATCGGCCTGATCGAGCACCTGTCGACGCAGCGCGCCAATGGCCTGCGCTCGATGATCCGCCGCATCAAGAACGAAGCCGAGCTTCGGCTGGCCGCCTAAAGCGCGTCGCGATCTCTCAGGTTCGCGCCTTGCGCTTTAAGTTTTATGATATTTCGCATGTCGTTATCGCAAAACCGCTGCGCACGTTTGCGCGAAAGGCTTCAAGGCGCCGTCAGGACCTGCCGCAGCGACCGCGCTGTGACAGTACAAAACACAAGAGCCGGACGCTCAGGCCCGGCCCTTGTGTTCAAACCAAATGCCGTCAGGCAAATTGCAGCAACCAGCCGCAAGGCTTCACCAGACGGTTGAAGTCTTATTTGCCACGGCGTTTGCGGCGCTGGCCGAGGCCCATTTCCTTGGCGAGACGCGAGCGTGCTTCCGCATAGGCGGGCGCGACCATCGGGTAGTCGGTCGGCAGGTCCCATTTCTCGCGATATTCTTCCGGCGACAGATTGTGGTGAGTCATCAAGTGGCGCTTCAGCGACTTGAAGGTGCCGCCACATTCGAGGCAGGTGATCTGGTCGTCCTGGACGGACTTGCGAACCGACACGGCCGGCTTCGGCTTTTCAACGGGGATGACGACCGGTGCCGGCGCCGCGGTGTTGTTGAGCGCCGAGTGCACATCTGCGATCAGCGTGGAAAGCTCGGCGACGGGAACCACGTGATTGCTGACGTAGGCGGCAACGATTTCCGCCGTCAGCTCAACCAGAAGTTCATGGCTCGCGCCAAGCGCTGTTTCAGTCATTTCTTTCTCCTATCGGACTTCAGCACAACCCGAAACGGCGTCTCGGGGGGAGGAACGCTTGCAAGAGCCGCCAGGAAGCCTTCGCTGCCTTGGGATGGACCATCAAACGCGGCAAGGACAAACGCCGGCCACGATATCAAGAGTAGGAATTTTGATTACGAAACCTGCTGCCGAGTCACCGGGACGACCGAACTCTCAAAGCAACAACCAACATTCACAACTCAAGCTGGAATTTCAGATCAAAGTATTTCCACGACGACACTTTACATTTACTCGATTAACATCGATGCGTGAAATGTCCAAACATAAATTTGCCGACAGTTAGCAACTTTATCTCCGAATTGCTAAAATGGCCACACTGCATCGCAAAGTTCTGAAATACAGATTCAGAAATGTCATCGATCAGCGATGACGTGGCTCTACTTTTGTGGAAGCTGATCTACAACTGACAGCTTCGTAAGTTTGTAACCGGCCTGATGTGCGGCTTTTGCCAAGAGATGAGCCGAGATTGGTGCAGTCAGAACGAAGAAGAAGAAGCCTGCAAGCGCCCGAATCAGTATCGCTGCATCCAGAGAATGAACGCCCGCAGCCAGCAGCAACAGGCCTGAACCTACGGTGCCGGCCTTAGACGCTGCATGCATACGGGTGTAGAGATCGGGAAAACGCAAGATGCCAATTGCCGCAAGCAGCGAAAAGATCGCGCCGACGATCAACAGAGCGGCAACCAATACAGCAACGGCCATGTCCAGGACGGGGTTCATCGGCGCCCTCCCTTATACTTGCGACGGACCGCATTGGATCTCGGTGCGGACGCGCGCTTTGATTCCGGCGAGCTACGCTCAACGTTGGCCGTCTCTGGCGAAAGCCCGCGAGCCAGGATGAAGCGGGCAAAGGCGACGGTCGCGAGGAAGCCGACCAAGCCAAGGGCAATGGCAATATCGATGTAGAGGTTGAAACCGGTGCGGATCGCGACGACGGCAATCAGGCCAATGGCGATCGCCACCAACATGTCGAGGCCGAGCACGCGGTCCGGTAAGGTCGGGCCGCGGATGATGCGCCAGACAGTAATCAGAAGGGCAACAGACAGCGCGATAAGTGCGAAGCCCGTAGCGAGGGCTTCGATCTGGTCTGGCAGGCTCATTCGAAAGCCTCCTTTATCCGCCGTTCAAAGCCGTTGGCGATATCGCGCCTGAGGCCGCCGGGATCGGCGCAATCGAGCGCATGGACGTAGAGCGTCCGGCGGTCGTCGGAAACGTCGACCGACAAGGTCCCAGGCGTCAGCGTGATGAGATTGGCGAGCAACGCGATTTCGAAATCGCTCCTGACCGTCAAGGGATAGGCAAAGATGCCGGGCTTCAGCTTCATCTTCGGCTGGATGACCATGAGCGCGACCTTTGTGGCCGAGATTGCGAGTTCCTTGAAAAAGAGAGCGGTCAACAACAACAGTCTGAGCGGACGCACCGGATAGGTGATGGGCTGGAGCTCGCGGCGGATCAGCCATAGAGACAGCGCTCCAACGGCGAAGCCGAGGATCAGGTTGGCCAGCGAGAAGCTGGCGCTGATCGCGCCCCAGATCGCCGTGAACAGCAGGTTGATGGTGAGGAACTTGGTCACGGGGCACCTCCCGGGAAAACCGAGTTCAGATAGGCCGAGGGCTCAGCGAGCGAGGCAGCCGCACTTTGAATGGTCGAAAGCAGTGGCTCCGGGTAGAGACCAATCGCCAAAGCCAGGATGACCAAGACGGTGAGCGGCAGCAGCGCCGCCGGCGAGATCGTCGCGGAAACCGTCGTGCCCTCCCCGGCTGCCGCATCGCGCCAATAGGCCAGCAGGAAAAAACGCCCGGTGACAACAGTCGTCAGGAAGCCGGTGAAAAGCAGGGCCGCGGCCAGCCACCAGGCGCCGATATCGAGCGCCGCCTTGACCAGCATGACCTTCGGCCAGAAGCCGGAGAATGGCGGCAGACCGGAAACGGCGAAGGCCAGCATGAGCGTCAGCGCCGCGAAACCGGCATGGCGACGGTAAAGGCCTGCCAGCGACGAAAGCGAGAAGCTGCCGCCGAGCTTGGCCGCAACGCCGGATGCGAAATAAAGCGCAGTCATGACGAGCATCGAGTGCAACGCATAGAAGATCGCACCGCCAATGCCGCCCGGCCCGCCGACCGCAATCCCGGCGAGGATCGAGCCGATGCCGGAGACCACGAGATAGCCGAGCATGCGGCGGAAATCCGATTGCGCCAGCGCCCCGAAGGCACCGACGAGCATGGTGAGCGCGCCGGCAAGGGCAATGACGAAGCTCAGTTCCTCGCGCTGGAGCGGCAGCAGCATGACGGTGACGCGGATCAGGGCGTAAATGCCGACCTTGGTGAGCAGGCCGGCGAAGAGCGCCGACACCACGACGCGCGGCGTATGGTAGGAGGCCGGCAGCCAGAAATTGACCGGGAACGCCGCCGCCTTCATGCCGAAGGCCAGCACGAAGAGCGCCGTCAGCGTCATCAGCGGCGCCGTGCCGGCAAGGCCTTCTGCCTTGCGGGCGATATCGGCCATATTGAGCGTGCCAAAGCTCGCATAGAGATAGCCTGTCGTGATCAGAAACAGGGTGGTCGCGACCAGATTGAGGAAACCATACTTCACCGCTCCGTCGATCTGCTCGCGCTCGGAGCCGAGCACGATGAGGCCGAACGACGAGATCAGCAGCACCTCGAACCAGACGTAAAGGTTGAAGATGTCCCCCGTCAGAAATGCACCCGAAACGCCGGCCATCAGCAGCATCAGGAACGGGTAGAAGCCGTAGCGCCGACCGCTGTCGTTGATATCCGCGAGCGAATAGATCCCGCCGGCGAGTGCCACCACCGAGGCGGTCAACGCAAACAGAGCGCCCGTCAGATCAACGGTGAAGGCAATGCCGAAGGGCGGCAGCCAGCGTCCCATGACCATTGTCACCGGACCGCTCGCAAGCACATGCCGAAGCAGGAGAATGTCTATCAACACGAGACCGGCCAGTCCGAGGACAGCGATGTAAGGGTGCCAATCGATCTTTCGGCGCAGCATGACAAGCAGTGCGCCGATCGCCAGGCACCAGGCGACCGGCAGGATCACCAGCCAATCGGCAGAAGCGGCCGGCTCGAGAACGAGTGCGGCGGAAAGATCTGCGTGGGGAGAAGTTGAAGCGGCCATGGGTCGGTCAGTATCCAAGCGGCGGAGCCGGCTCGTCCTTCGGCTCGGCGACGCGCATCTCGTCGGTATTGTCGGTCTGCAGCACCTCGTAGGCGCGCCACGCGAGAACCAGCAAGAAAGCGAAGAAGGAGAAGGAGATCACGATCGCTGTCAAGATCAGTGCCTGCGGCAGAGCGTTTGCCGCCGGTCCCGTGAGCGCGTCCTGGTGGCCGGGGACGACCGGCGGCACGCCGCGCGTCAGCCGCCCTCCGGTGAAGATCAGCAGATTGACGGCATTGCCGAGAATGGCAACACCAAGCAACACCCGGATGATGGATTTCGACAGCAGCAGGTAGACGGCGACCGTGAAGAAGATACTGACGAGCAGCGCGAACCAGGCTTCCATCATTCGCCTCCCCGCTCTTCGAGCGAAAGCGCAATCGAGCTGATCGCCCCGACGACGACGAGATAGACGCCGCAATCAAACAGCATCACCGTCGAGAGCGGGACTTCCAGGCCGAGAACCGAAGGATAGATCCAGAGACCGGTCATGAAGGGGACGCGTGCCGCAATCGAGATCAGGCCGGCGACCGTCGCTGCGAACAGCCCCGCGCCGGCAATCGCCATCGGGTGAAAATAGATCGCACGGCGCACCGTCTCGACGCCGCAGGCGATGCCGTAGATCGCCAGCGCCGAAACCGCGATCAACCCGCCAATGAAGCCGCCGCCGGGCTCGTTGTGGCCGCGCAGCAGCACGAAGATCGAAAACAGCACCATCAGGCTGGTGAGAAAAGGGGCGACGGCCCGGAAGATCACCGACTTCATGCGCGTTCCTCCGCATCCGGATCATTGTCGGCGATGCGGCGGAGAGAACCAGCCCTCAAGCGGACCAGCGACAGGATGGCAAGACCGGTGACCATCACCACGGCGATCTCACCCAGCGTGTCCGTACCGCGGAAATCGACGATGATGACGTTCACCACATTGGCGCCGTGCGCGATCGATTTCGAATAGAGATTGAAGAATTCCGTCAGCGTGGAGTCAAAGGGAACGCCCGTCGTCTTCAGTAGCATCAGGCCGAAACCCAAGCCGCAGGCGAGTGCAATGGCAAAATCCGGGACCTTCTGGGCAAGCGGCCGATGGTCGGACGGCGAGAGCCTGAGGCGCGTCATCACCAGTGCCAGGACGACGACCGACAGCGTCTCGATCATGAACTGGGTGAAGGCAAGATCCGGCGCACCATAGAGCAGGAAGATGACGGCAACGGCAAAGCCCTGGATGCCGAGCGAGACGATCGCTGTCAGCCGATCCGGAGCGAGCACGACGGCAACGAGACCGATGACCGCGATGGCCATGATCGCAAGCTCGTGCAGTGGCACGTCGGGTGCAAAGAACGGCGCGCGCGGCAGTTCGCCGTAGGTGAGCGGAACGACCAGCAGCACGCAGGCAACCAGGATGAAGGTCGCCGTCATGTAGACGTCGAGGCGGCCGGATTGCAGCCGGCGCGTCAGCCCGACGGAAAAACGAACGAGCCCGCGGATGAGCTGGTCGAAACCACGGTCCGGCCCCCAGCCGATATCGGCAAGGATTGCGGCGATGAAACCACGCAAACGATCGAGCTTCAGGTAGAAAACGATCCCGATCAACGCGGTCGCGGTCGACATGGCCAGCGGCACCCCGACATGCGGAACGACGGACATCGTGACCGCACGCGGTTCGCCTGATATCGCCGATGCCATCGGCGTCGACACGAGTTCGTGGGTCAACCCCGAGAGCAAGGCGGCGGAAAGCCCCTTGGCGGCAAGCAGCGCCGGCCCGAGCCAGAGCAGCACCGGCGCCTCGTGCGCCGCATTCGGCGTCTCCACCTTCGCACCGATGAAAGGCTTGAGGGCGACGGCAAAGGCCACCGCGAACATCAGAGCATTGCCAAGGATCGCGATTGCCGCAAAGACCACGGAGCGCCGGTCGAAGCCGGAGAGCGCGTAGTAGATTTCCTCCTTGGCGATGAAGCCGAAGAAGGGGAACAGGCCGCCCATCGAAAATGCGGCTGCAAGCGCAATGACGAACGTAAGCGGCATGGCGGAGCCCAAGCCCCCGAGCCTGGTCACGTCACGCGCGCCGGTCTCATGATCGATGATGCCAGCAACCATGAACAGGGCACCCTTGAACAGGGAGTGTGCGACAAGATAGAGCGCCGCCGCCTCGATCGCGTGCGGGAAGCCGAGACCGGTCAGCATGACCAGCAGCCCGAGCGAGGCCATGGTCGTATAGGCGAGCATCAGCTTCAGATCGGTCTGGCGGCAAGCAAGAGCTGCGCCGATGACGAGCGTGGCGCCGCCGAAGAGCGGCAGCAGGATCTGCCATTCGGGCGTGCCGCCGAGCACGGGATTGAGCCGCATCAACAGATAGACGCCGGCCTTCACCATTGTCGCGGAATGCAGGTAGGCCGAAACGGGAGTCGGTGCTTCCATCGCGTTCGGCAGCCAGAAATGGAACGGAAACTGCGCCGACTTGGTGAAGGCGCCACCGAGGACGAGAATGAGCGCGGCCAGATAGAACGGGCTTTCGCGCATCTCCGTGCCAAAGGCCATGAGCAGCGAAAGCTGGGTGACGCCGCTGACGTTCCAGATGATCAGGAGCCCCGCGAGCAGAAACAGGCCCCCTCCTCCGGTCACGACCAGCGCCTGAAGGGCTGCGCGCCTTGCGGCTTCGCGCGAATGGTCGAAGCCGATCAGCAGGAATGACGTGATCGAGGTCAGTTCCCAGAAAACGAAGAGCATCAGGAAGCTGTCGGACACGACGAGCCCGAGCATTGATCCCATGAACATCAGGATGAACGAGAAGAACCGTCCCTGCTGCGGATGGCCCTTCAGGTAACCGCCGGAATAGAGCACGATCAGCATGCCGATGCCGGCGATCAGCAGGACGAAAGTTAGCGACAGACCATCGATCAACCAGGAAAAGCTGACATTGAACGACGGGATCCAGGCATAGCCACCGGTGACCACCTCGCTTTTGGCCACGTCCGGCCAGAAGCGGGCGAAATGCAGGACAATGGCCGCTGGGAAGAGTGCCAGAACCCAGGCCGCATTGTGCCCGAGGAGGCGCGTGAGCAGCGGGGCGACCAAAGCCCCCACGAAGGGGAGTGCGAGAGCCAGAAATGTCAGGGCCGCAACATCCATCGTCCTGGCCTGCTCCTTTATGTTTTCACGATACAATCAATCGAAGACCCGACATAAAAGAAGGGTTGTGGCGGCTCAAGCCTTATCCAGATAAAATCGACGTTATGTGCCGTTAAGTCGCTTCGGAGATCGGACGCAGCAGTCCAAGCACTATCAGATTCGTTCGTTTCATGCGGCGGCGGCCGACAACAATTAAAATGCTGTTAGCATAATATTCAGTTGTCGTCGCAGCAGGATCGAACGTCCTAGAATCGGGACAATAAGACGTGGTAGTTGTACGTAAAGGCTTCTTCAATTCAAAATAATACGAAGCCTGGATCCGCCTGCCGGCGGAAACCAACGGCTGCTCGGAACGTCTGCCTTCGACGATATCTGTGAACCGCAAGGCGCCGGCTCATCGACCGTCTTTCTGCCGCAAGCAGCATGAAACGGAACAACACAACGATCACGGGCGAGGCCTGCTTGGAACGATCTCGCATAGTCGTCATCGCCAGTATCCTGGCTGCACTCGGCGCGATCCTGCCGATGATGGCGGCCTATTATCTTTCCTGGTCGATCGCGGTGCGCAGCGAGCAGACACGGCTTTCCCATCTTGCCGACTACGCCATCATGCGCGCCGATGCGGCGCTCGAGGAAGCCTCCCGGGCGCTGAAAGCCGCCGACCGGTTTGACATGCCGCCCTGTATGGCAACACATATCGCAGCGCTGCGCTCCCTCGTCGTCAATACGACCTCCATCGAAGACATCGGCTATTTCGAAAACGGGCTGCTCAGGTGCACGTCGTGGGGCTATCCGCCGCGCCGTCTCACCCGCTCTCCGCCCGCCGATTTCTTCGCGAGCAACGGCGTCGAAGTCATCCCGCGGATGTACCCGACGATCAGTACCGGCGCCCCCATGACGGCGTTTCGCTATCGTTCCTACACCGTACTGACCAACCCGGCTCGATTTGTCGACGTGATTGCGGAGCCCGGCACCCGGCTTGCAGTCGCCACGAAAAACGGCGTCCTGATCGGCACTCTGAACAATCCTGACGCGTCGCTTACGGCCCGGCTCGCCGAACTTCCCGAAACCGGCAGCAACGCCGACGATCTGTTCGCAACCTCCCATGGAGCAAACTGGATCGCCGTCGCGAGCGCCCCCAACATCGCCATTTTTAAGGACATGGACCGGGAGCGCCTGCTGCTTCTGCCGGTCGGCGCCCTGGTCGCAGCGCTTATGGTCGGCCTCGTCGTCTGGCTGTCGCGGCGCCGCCTTTCGCCGCTCGGAGAGCTCTCCATCGCCGTTCAGCGGCGCGAATTCATCGTCCACTATCAACCGCTCATCGAACTGAAGACCGGCATCTGCGTCGGTGCCGAAGCGCTCGTACGCTGGCGGCGGCCCGACGGGCAAATGGTCCGCCCCGATCTCTTCATACCGCTGGCGGAAGAGAACGGCCTGATCGAAGAAATCACCGACCAGGTCATCTATGCCACGATTGCCGAGCTGAAAACGGTCCTCCTTGCGGATCGCTCGCTGCACATTGCCGTCAATCTTGCCGCCGACGACATCAAATCGGGGCGCATCCTGCCGGTGATCCAGGCGGTGCTGGAAAACACCGGCATACTGACCCAGCAGATCTGGCTGGAAGCGACCGAACGGGGCTTCATGGATGTGAAATCGGCCCGCGCAACGATCGAGGAGGCCCGCCGGCGCGGCCACTCGGTGGCGATCGACGACTTCGGCACCGGCTACTCAAGCCTGCAATACCTGCAGGAGCTTCCGCTCGACGCACTGAAGATCGACAAATCCTTCATCGACACGATCGGAACGGACTCTGCCACCAGTTCGATTACGCCGCATATCATCGACATTGCCAAGTCGCTCGATCTCTACATCGTCGCCGAGGGCATCGAGCGGCAGGAGCAGGCCGACTATCTCATCGAACGCGGTGTCCAGTATGGCCAGGGCTGGCTGTTCTCCAAGGCGTTGCCCGCAGCGGAATTCATCGCCTTCTACAACAACAGCAAGCGCCGGCGCGGCGCCGGCCCGACCGTAATCCGCCGCGAGATCGCCTGACGCCACGCCGTCGACCGCAATGCCGGGCCGCGACGTGAATTGCGCGCTTCCGGCGGCATTCCTATATAGTCGCCGCAACGACAGGAGATCTTTCATGACGACCGTTAAGACGCCCAAGGTGGTGAAGACCGATGCGGAATGGCGGGCCATACTCTCGTCGGAACAATACCGCATCACCCGTCAGCAGGGTACCGAGCGTCCGTTCACCGGCCCTTTCGTCAACAACAAGCAGACCGGCACCTATGAATGCGTCTGTTGCGGCCGAGCCCTCTTCCGCTCGGACACCAAGTTCGATTCCGGTTGCGGCTGGCCGAGCTATTTCGCTGCGATCGACGACCAGGCGATCCGCGAGATCGAGGACCGCTCGCACTTCATGGTGCGCACGGAAATCCGCTGTGCCGACTGTGACGCCCATCTCGGTCACGTGTTCCCGGACGGCCCGCCGCCGACGGGGCTTCGCTATTGCCTCAACGGCCATGCGATGACGTTTACCGAGGATTGACACCGGCGCGCGGAAGGAGTGGCATGGGGGCTGCTGTTCCATTAGGAACAGGCCCTGCACCGAAGCCGCGCTATCTAGACTTTGGGTCGAGCAAGCGAGAGGAGGTCCGCATGCTACGCATCCTGACAGCACTCACGCTCCTGCTTTCGTCTGCCCTGGCAGCGGCGGCCGCCGACGATTGGCTACCCTATGCCAATGCGCGTTTCGGCTACGTGCTCGACATTCCGCCTGGCTTCGAACTGCAGAGCCAGGGCGACAATGGCGACGGCGCCAGCTTTCATGCCAACGACAATGGTGCGACCCTTTCGGTCTTTGGCAGCACATTGCTGGATGGCGACTTCGAGACTGACGTCAACGACCGCATCGGGATCGAGCGCGAGGGCGACTGGCGGATCGCCTATGCGCGGGTGACGGCAGCCTGGGCAAGCTTTTCGGGCGTCCGTGGGGAAGAAGTGTTTTATACCCGTGCCATCGCGCTCTGCGACGGCAGCGCCGCCTATTTCCGCCTTCAGTACCGCAAGAGCCGGCTCACCAGTTTCGACGGCGTGATCTCGCGGATGGCGGAGGCCCTCAGGCCATCGGAAGGCTGTCAGCACCCGCCTGTCGCTGCGGTTGCGGGCGAAGCGCCGAACTGACCGCCGCTCAGGCTGCGGCGCTGAAGCAGCTCACCACGGCCGAATAGTGAACGGCCGCACCGGTCACAACGAAACCGTGCCAGATCGCGTTCTGGAAGCGCAGCCTTTCCCAGACATGGAAAATCACGCCGGCGGAATAGATGATGCCGCCGATCAGGATCAGCACCAGCGTCGTTGCCGTCAGCGCCGACAAGAGCGGCCCGACAGCGAGCACGCCGCTCCAGCCCATGGCGAGATAGAGCAGGATCGCCAGCCGGTCGAACCGGCCGGGGAAAAGACATTTGATCGCAACGCCAAGGGCCGCAATCGCCCAGATGCCGATCAGCATCACGAACAGGAACGGGTCTTCCAACCCGCGCTGCAGGAACGGTGTATAGGTCGCGGCGATCAGGATGAAGATCGAGGAATGGTCGAAGCGGCGCAGGAACCATTTGGTCCGCGAGATCGGATAGAGATTGTAGAGAAACGAGATCGACAGCGTCGCGAGCAGCCCTGCCCCGTAGACGGCGGCGGCAGCGAGTTGGCCGCTGGTGCTCCAAAGCGTCGCATAGAAGATCAGTGCGGTGACACCGACGAGCGCGGCGGCAAGACCGATGCCGTGCACGATGCCGTCGGCAATCAATTCCGAGCGGTCATAGTTCCATTTGACGCCAGCGAATTCCACGCGATCCCTCTCCCGGGTCTCTGTCTTTTTCTCGGGCACGCTCGTAGCTGTCGCGCCATCATCGCCATCCTGCCACAGCCCTGGGCCGCCGCAAAGATATGGTGGCGTGGCGAAAGCATCAACTTTTGCAACGCATTACAACAATCGCATGACATATCTGCTGAGTGCGCGGGACCTTGTTCGCAGGCGCGGCGATGACCACATGCGCTGACAAGATTACGCCGATCGGGAGGAGAACCATGTCGAAGTTGCGCACCCCTCAGCCGGAACTGGCGGCCGCGCTCAGCGAGCTTTGCCTGCGATCGAAAGCGGTATGGGGATACGACGCCGCCTTCCTGGAGGCTTGCCGTCCGGCGCTGACGCTGACGGCCGAGGACTGGAAGGATTCGGACCTGCAGATCGCCGTCGATGGCGAGCGGATCCTCGGTCTGGCGCAGGTTCGCTCCGATGGCCAGATCGCCGAACTCGACAAGCTCTTCATCGATCCGGACGCGCGCGCCACTGGCATTGGCCGCAGCCTTTTCGCCTGGTGTGTCAAAGCAGCGCTCAACCGCGGCGCCACGGTCATGACGATCGATGCCGATCCGGGCGCTGCCGATTTCTATCGCCGCATGGGCGCGGTCGATGACGGCGTCATGGCATCGACCGTAATCCCGGGGCGCTTTCTGCCGAGACTGAAGCTGGAACTAAGATAACCATCCGAAGATCGCCGCTGCGGGCACGGCGGCGATCGCTCGATGGTTCATCTTCCGCCCCGGGCAACCTCCGCCGCACATTCCTGACAGAGCGGCGCATGGGGAACAGCTTGCAGGCGCGCTGACGAAATCGGCAGGCCGCAGCGGACGCAGGTGCCGAAGGTGCCGGCGGCGATCCGGTCGAGTGCCGCGTCGATCGCGCGGATCTCTTCCTGCCCGGCAAGCCCGAGGCCTTCCAGAACCTCGTCGCCTTCCCGCTCGGTCACGCGATCCGGCACATCGGCGTTCATGGGCTCATCGAGATCGTGCTCGATCTTGACCAGCCGCCCCTGCAGCTCCTCCTTGCGGTGGGTGAGGCGGCTGCGAAAATCGTCAAGCGCAAACTTGTCCATCTGAAGACTCCTCGGCGGTGGCGGCGCAGGATCGCGCCGCAGCCGCTCTTATTGTTGGTGGGTTACCGGTCGACGAGTACGGCGCAGGGGCAATGGCTGACCACGCGGCTCGCGGTCGATCCGATGAAGTAATCGATCAGGCCCGGCCGGTGGGAGGCGATGATCACCAGATCGGCATTCTCTTCGCTCGCGCAGGCGTTGATGGTGCCGGCAGCACCGCCGGTGCGAATTTCAACACGGCCGTTGATCCCGTGCTTGGTCTTCATGTCCTCGAGCGTCTTTTTTGCCTGCTTGCGGGATTCCTCGACCATCTCCAACGGGAAATCGACGATCATGTAGCCCTGCGCATAGGCATTCAGATCTTCGACAACGTTGAGCAGGACAATCTCGCCCCCTTCGTCGATCAGCTTCTCGGCGATGCCCAGCACAGATTCGCCGTGCTCGAGCTGATCCATGGCAATCGGGACGATGATCTTCTTGTACATGCTGTACTCCTTCTGTTGCCCTCATGGATCGCCGCGCCAGATGTGGCGGGCCAATCCCTCGTCTGGAGATTGCGCCTCGACCGCTTTCCCGGCTTTGATTGAAATCAAATCGAAAGCGCCGCGCTCGCGTGACCCTACTCAAATGGAGGTAGGGCGACGGCAACCACTGTCAACGCTCATCGAACACAACATCAAGCGACTGACGGGCTTCCGTGAACGGACGAGCCGGCCCATATTCCTGACAACAGTTTCAACGAAACTGGGCCGGCAGAGCGGCTACGGTTTCGACGCCCAAGGAGGCAGACATGACGGATACCCCGACCGAACACGCCCTTGCCATGCCTGCGCATGTCGACCACGCACATCTGGTCGTCCGGGATCTGCCCGTTGTTTCGGCCTGGTACCAGAAAATCATGGGCTTGAAGCCGATCGAAACGAGCAAAAGCGGCGAAACGCTCGGCGTTGCCGGCCACCCGCTCCTCAGCCTGACAACCGAGGGCAACGCTGCCAGGGCACCCCGCAATGCGCCGGGTCTCTTCCACAACGCCTTTCTCGTGCCGAATCGTGGGGAGCTCGGCCGTTGGCTGGCCCACGCCGCCCACAACAACACCAGGCTACAGGGCGCTTCCGACCATCTGGTCAGCGAAGCGATCTACCTCGCCGACCCCGAAGGCAACGGTATTGAGGTCTATCGTGACCGGCCGCGCTCCGAATGGAGCTTCAACCCCGACGGCACCGTCGGCATGGACACGCTGCCGCTCAATCTCCAGGCGCTCTATGACGAAGCACCCAAGGACAATTGGGACGGCATGGCTGATGGAACCGCCATCGGCCATATCCATCTGCAGGTCTCCAACATCCCCGAAGCCGACGCGTTCTTCCGCGACGTGCTGGGGCTCGGGCTGATGGCACGCTATCCGGGCGCGAGCTTCTTCGGTTCGGGCAAGTACCACCACCATGTCGCCGCCAACATCTGGAATTCGCGTGGCGCACCGAAGCGCGAAGGCCATATGACCGGGCTTTCGGACTATACGATCCAGTACAAGGACCCGGCCGAACGCGCCGCGGCGCTTGCCAAGCTCGATGCGCTGGAAATTCCGGTCAACCGCGCCGGCGATGGCTACAGCCTCATCGACCCCTGGGGCATCGGCCTCAAGCTGGTCGCCTGACCCCTCTCTCCCGGGCTGCAGACGAATGATGTCTGCGGCAACTCGTCGGCCGCAGCCGCCTCAGGCGCTGCGGTCGTATTTTTGCTGCGCCTCCAGCACCGCCTCGATGTTGTCTTCGGCCCAGCGCGTCAGGGCGGCGACCGTCGACGTCAGCGTGCGGCCAAGCGGCGTGATCGCATATTCAACGGTCACTGGCACGGTAGCATAGACGCTGCGGCTGACGAGACCGTCGCGCTCCAGCTTCTTTAGAACCTGCGACAGCACCTTCTGCGAAATGCCATCGATCTCGCGCTTCAGCTGATTGAAGCGCACCGGCTGTTCGTCAAGCTTGCCGAGCACCAGGACCGCCCATTTGTCGGCAAGCCGGTCCAGCACCAAGCGGGTCGGGCAAGTCTGGATATAGACGTCGTATTCCATCAGGCACGCCCCCACGGCGGTTTCCGGCCGGAAACCATGTCACCAAAACCTGCCTCCTTTACAGCATTTTTCTGGATTTATATCTAGTATCCATCCGCAATATGGTTTCATTTTGATACTAAGGAGCATGACGATGGCAGGCAAGATTCTGGTTCTCGGGGCAAATGGAACGATCGGCAGCAAGGTGGTGCGCGCGTTGATCGCAGCCGGGGAAACGGTCAAGGCAGCATCCCGCAAAGCGACGCCGGTCGAAGGCGCCGAAGCCGTCGCCTTCGACTACCAGGACGCCGCGACCTTTGGGCCTGCGCTAAATGGCGTCGACCGCATCTTTGTATTGACGCCGGGAGGTTACCTCGACCCGGTGAGCCTGCTCGGCCCGATCGTCACCGCTGCTGCCGCACGCGGCATCAAGATCGTGCTGATGACCGTCATCGGCGTCGACGCGGATGACAAGATCCCCTACCGCCAGCTCGAACTGCTTGTCGAAAAGACCGGCGCGCCCTTCGTCATCCTTCGCCCCAACTGGTTCTCCGACAACTTCCAGACCTACTGGATCGAGGGCATCCGTCATGGCGCTATCGCCGTGCCGGCGGCCGAGGGCAAGACGAGCTTCATCGATACGCGCGACATCGCCGAATGTGCGGCAGCCGCCCTCACGAGCGACGCCTTCAACGGACGCGCCTACAATCTCACCGGCCCGGAGGCGCTGAGCTACGACGAAGCCGCCGCGATCCTGTCGCGCGTCACCGGCAAACCGATCGCCTATGCACCGGTCGACGACGATACCTTCGTTGACATTCTGACAGCTGCCGGACTATGCCCGCTTCCTTGCCTCCATCTTCTATCCGGTGCGCGAGGGCTGGGTCGCCAAACCGACCGGCGACGTGAAGACGATGACGGGCCATGAGCCGCGCAGCGTGGAGACCTACGCCAAGGACAACATCGCGGCGCTCAAAGGCTAATCACTATCTGATCGCTCCCGCCCGCCGACTGGCGGGCGGCATGCCGACAGAGAACTATATATTCCTAAAGTTGCGGATGAAGCTTTTTGAAGTCCTGCGTCAACACGTCGCTGGATAGCCGCTGCTTAGTCGATCAATAAACTTGAGTATTTTACTCATATATCTTAACCGCATGCCCAAGTGGCCTCGCCCAAGGCCACATACATGCGGAGTTAATGATATGAAAAATAAGAATATTTTTATAGCTGCCCTGGCAAGCAGCACCCTGCTTTCAAGCCCTGCCCTGGCCGTTGACTTCCGCCCCCAGGCGGAGATCGAAGGCGGCTTCTTCAGCGGTGGTTCGGGTGCCAGTGGCGGCTTTTTCCTGCCCTTCGTGCTCGATTCGGGCAATGCGATTTTCATCGATACACGCGGCGCGATTGAAAATGACTCCGTCCGTCAGGGCTCGATCGGTGCGGGCTATCGCTTCCGCGCCAGCGATCAATGGGTGATCGGCGCCTATGGCTATTACGACTATCTGAAGAGCAGCTACGGCAACTCCTTCAGCCAGCTGTCCTTCGGCCTTGAGGCGTTGAGCGGCGACCTCGAAATGCGCGGCAACTTCTACCTGCCGCTGACGGGTGCCAAATCACTCAGCGCGTTCAATACGGCCTACGTGCGCGACCACGTGCTCGTCTTCCAGGAAGGCAAGGAACGGGCGCGGCGCGGCATCGATGCCGAAATCGGCGGCCGGCTGCCGGTGTTCGAGGAAGACTCCAAGGTGCAGCTCAAGGTCTTCGGCGGCAGCTACTGGTATGGCGGCCGCAACCTCGACGACATGTTCGGCGCCAAGCTGCGTGCGGAGCTGACCTTCGCCGACCTGCCCGGCCTCTCCGACGGCTCGACGGTTTCGCTCGGCGTCACCGGCACCTATGACAACGAGGACAAGCTCAAGGGCGCCGTCATGGCCCGGCTGCGCATTCCGTTCGGAGCGACCGGTTCGACCGGCAACGCCTTCGACCCGATGACGCAACGTGTCGAAAGGTCGACCAGGATCCACACCCACGCAGGCGCCACCGGCGACATCGAAGCGGCCCAGCTCGCCAACAGCGGCCGCAACGCCGGACGGGTCGTCACAGTTTCCTCGGCTTCGGGCAGTGCCTCTGATATCAACGCCCTGATCGGAGCTGCGGGCGCCAACGCGCTGATCCTCACCGACGGCAATCTCGGCGTCGACCAAGCGCTCGCACTCGGCAACGGCCAGACACTTCTCGGCGGCGGCGGTGCGCTTGCCGTGCGCGGCACAAGAAGCGGCGCGACGGCCACCTTCGTCAATGACGGCGCGGCCACGACGATCACCGGCTACAATCCGGCCCAGGACGTGATCGCGATGGCAAGCGGCAGCACGGTCTCGTCGCTTGCGGTCCGCGGCGGTCTCGCCGGCATCTCGGCGACCGATGCAGCGAACGTGACGATCGACAACGTCGATATTTCCGCCACCAATCACGACGGCATTCGCTTTACGCGGGTCAATGGCGCGCTGGTTCAGGACAGCCGCATCCACGATCTCTTCATCTGCGAAAACAACACGACCTGCGAATTCTCGATCTACAATCCGAACAAGGCGCCCTTTGCCGCCGTCAGCTCCGTCGGCAGCCGCCACGTGACAGTACGCGACACCTCGATCGACAAGGTGACCTACGGCGTCTTTGCCGGCGGCGAATTCAGGAAGGTCGGCCGGACAGACTATGAGCTGGTCACCGGCACGGAAAACGTCACGATCGACAACGTGACGATCAGCAACTCCCGCCGCGAAGGTGTGCTGCTCGTCGCAGGCAAGGATGTCAAACTCGATCGTGTCTCGGTCGACAATTCCAAGCAGGATCGCGACATGGATCTCGTGGTGCTCCAAGGCACTTCGAATGTCGCCATCAACGACATGCGGCTCATGGGCGGCATCAACGGCCTGATGCTCGTTTCCAGCCCGAACCTCGATGCGACGACCACCGACGTCAACGTAAAGGGCCTGACGGTCGACGGCACGCGCAATGCCGGCATCTTCTTCAATCCGGTCTCGGGCATCTCGCTTCAGGACGTCGCCGTTACCAATGCCGGCACCTATGGCGCCTACATCTACGGCAACGAATACGAGTTCCTGGGAGGACCGGTGCGCGACATCGTGCTGAAGAACATGACGGTCGACAAGGCCGGCAAGGCGGGCCTCTACTTCTCCGGTCCGACCGAGGACATTACGGGCAATGTCAGCGTCACCAACACGCCGAAGGATTGCCTGCTCGACAACGGCTGGTCGGCGGGAACGATCACCCAGTCGCCCGGCTCGGTGCTGACAGTCAACGCTACCAAACTCGACCAGGGCAACGCCGCGGCCCGTTGCCGATAACGCGCAAGCCACGCCCGGACAGCTGGGCGTGGCTTCTCTTTGTTCCGATCGGGTTGACCTATTCTGGTTGACGGCACTCGAAGGTGACCGGGTGGTCACCGGCGATGCGGGGGACCGCCCCTCCCGGTTTCCGGGACGGTGCCCTGTCAGACCGGCAGGCGGCAGACTGCGCCGACGAGCCTGGCAACGAGCGGTCGCACGAGAAGCACGCAGATGAAGGCGACGGGCATTGCCAGTCCGTAGGAGCTGAGCACGCGGGCCGGATAACCGGCATCGATGCCTGTGTTGGCGCCGACGATGACGCAGCACATCAGAAACGCCATGATCGCCGACATGAAGAAGGCAAAGGCGATGGGCGCCGCTCGGGGCGGCAACTTGCGGCGACGCGCGATCCGCGGAGTCGATAGGGTGTCTTCCATCAGAAGCTCTCCTGAGATGACCGAGGGGACCACCCCTCGCTTCGGACCGAACTTATACGGATCGCGCTGCGGCGATGTAGGCCATTGCAGCCTCCTTCAGAAATAGGCAAAACCATCGAATAGATACCAATATTCGATGGATGGGATTATGGACACGCTGCGCGGGGTGGAGAGTTTCGTCAGAAGCGTCGAAGAGGGCAGCATCGCCGCGGCCGCGCGAAAGCTGGGGATCACCCCCGCATCGGCAAGCCAGAACATTGCGCGGCTTGAACGTACGCTCGGCAGTCGGCTGCTCAGCCGGACAACCCGCCAGCTCGGGCTCACCGAGAGCGGCAGGATCTATTACGAGCGGGTACGCGGTGTCGTTCATGAACTGGAGCTTGCAGCCGCTGCCGTCTCGGCGCTCAACGCCGAACCGCGCGGACCGCTCAAGATCGCTTCATCTGTCGCCTTCGGCCGCCATGTCGTGGCACCCCTGGTGCCGTCCTTCGCTGCCAAATATCCCGATGTCTCGATCGAACTCGTCGTCACCGATCGGGAGATCGACCATATCGGCGAAGGGATCGACATCAGCGTGCGCTTCGGTCTGCAACTGGAACAGGGCTTGATCGCCCGCAAGCTTGCTTCCGTGCCGATGATCATCTGCGCCGCGCCATCCTATCTGGAGCGGCGCGGCCGTCCGCAACGGCCGGAAGACCTCATCCACCACGATTGCCTCGTCTATCGCTATGCCGGGCACGGCCGCATCTTTCGCTGGGCATTCACCCGCGACGGCTTGCGCTTCGAGCCGGAACTGAAAGCGACGATCGTCAGCAACGACATCGACACGCTTGCCGAAATGGCGATCGCCGGCGCCGGCATCACCCGCCTCGGAGCCTTTATCGCAGCGCCGCTGATGGAGCGCGGCCTGGTCGTGCCGCTGTTTGGCGGCGCACCTCGCGAAGGCGTTGCCAACACCGACCACGAGCCCTTCGACTTCTATGCCTGCTTTGCCGATCGCCAGGCGGAAACACCGAAGGTTCGGTCGTTCATCGACCATGCGGTGCAGTCGCTCAAGGGCCGGTGGTAGCCGTCACAATCGCCCGGTAGCCACGCTATAAGGCGGGCACCGCCTGCGGGACATTCTGCTGGTCGGCTTCCTCCGCGAGCTTTGCCTCGCGGCGAAGCTTGAGTTTATTGCCGACTTCGACGATCGCATGGATCGCCGGCACGAATTCCTCACCGAGGTCGCTGAGCCTGTATTCGACCGAAGGCGGTGACGTTGGCACGATCCGCCGTTCGATCGCGCCTTTCTCCTCCATCTCCTTCAGTCGTGTGCTCAGCACCTTCGCCGATATCCCGGGGATATCAATCTTGAGCTCACTGAAGCGACGCGGACCGCCGCTCAGATACCAGATGATGTTGGGCGCCCAGGCGCCGCCGAGCATGACCATGCACTCGCCGACCGGGCAGGTAGGCGGCAAGGGGGCGGCCCTATTCTTTCGAATTTTCAAGCTCATGGGCAAAATTCTCCAGTTACCGCGGGGAAACCGGAAACATCGGTAACATAAAGTTATCTCATATACAAAAGTTATCGCCTGAGGTTAGGTTCCGCCCGTCTTCGACAGAGACCACCATTGCAAAAGGAATTTGGCCATGAAGCTTTTTTATGCCCCCGGCGCCTGCTCGCTCTCGCCCCATATCAGCCTGCGCGAGGCCGGCGTCGATTTTGAGATCGTCAAGGTCGACACCACGACCCACCTCACCGAAGGCGGCGCCGATTTCAAGGCGATCAATCCCAAAGGCTATGTGCCGGCGCTGGTGCTGGAAACCGGCGACGTCGTCACTGAGGGTGCGGCCGTCGTGCAATATATTGCCGACCGTTTTCCTGAGGCCGGGCTGGCGCCCGCCAACGGTACGCTGGAGCGCACTCGCCTGCAGGAGCAACTGAACTTCATCGCTTCCGAATTGCACAAGGCGTTCTCGCCACTGTTCAGCAAGACGGCGAGCGCCGACGCAAAGGAAGCCGCCGCAGCGCAGGTCGGCAAACGCCTCGGCAACGTCGAGACGCTGCTATCCGATGGGCGCGCCCATTTGCTCGGAGACGCTTTTTCCGTAGCCGACGCCTATCTCTTCACCGTCGTCAATTGGACGAGCGTCACGGGTATTTCGCTTGGCCCTTGGCCCCACCTGACAGCCTATATGCAACGGGTCGGCCAGCGCCCGTCCGTGCAGGCGGCAATGCAAGCCGAAGGGCTGATCGCGGCATGAGTGGCGCCCCGAACGATCCGCAATTCGCCGCCATCGTCGAGGTGCTGCAAGGCTACTTCGATGGGCTCTACCGAAGTGACACCAGCATCCTCAAGCAGGTCTTCCATCCGAAGGCACTCTACGCTACGGCGACGGACGGCACCCTGCTGGAACTCGACATGGACAGGTATTTCCCTGTTGTCGACAAGCGTCCCTCGCCCGAAAGCCGTGGCGAGGAGCACGCCGACCGGATCCTTTCGATCGAATTTGCGGGACCGGTGACGGCACTTGCGAAGGTTCAATGCGCTATCGGCGAAAAGGACTTCACCGATCTTCTGTCTCTTGTCTTCGTAGACGGCCGCTGGCAGATCATCGCCAAGGTCTTCCACTACGACATCAAGCCCGCGAAATGAGGAGATGCAAATGCCCTATGTAAACATCAAGATCACCCGCGAGGGCGCGACCGCCGAACAGAAGGCCGCCCTCATCAAGGGCGTGACCGATCTGCTGCAAACGGTGCTCAACAAGGACCCCGCCACCACCTTCGTCGTCATCGACGAAGTAGCGCTCGAAGACTGGGGTGTCGGCGGACTGCCGGTTGACGAATACCGGCGAAAGGTCGGGGAAAAGTCCTAGCTGAACGAGGCCCCTTCTCCACCAAAGGAGGAAGGGGCAACTCAGCCGCCCGATGGCCAACATCCGTTGGGCGGCTCGTTTGCGCTTGATCGCTTTCGACAGGCTCTCTATCTCATTGTCTCCCGCCGCATTGATCCCGGAGACGCATCTTGTCCGTATTCAGCAACCTCCCCAAAGCTCCCGTCGCCGCAAAAAAGCCGGTGAGCGACACGCGCCACGGCATTACCCGCACCGATGACTACGCTTGGCTGCGCGCGGACAATTGGCAAGCGATGTTCCGCGATCCCTCGATCCTCGATCCGGAAATCCGCAAGCACCTGGAAGCGGAAAACGCCTATATGAACGCGGCCATGGACGACACGAAGGCGCTGCAGAAGGCGCTGTTTGCCGAGATGCGCGGCCGGATCAAGGAAGACGACAGCTCGATACCGGTCAAGGACGGCCCGTTTGCCTACGGCCACGCCTATGTCACCGGCGGCGAGCAGCCGCGTTACTTCCGCATTCCGCGCAACGGCGACCACAAGGACGAGGCGATCCGCCAACTGCTGCTCGACGGCGACAAGGAGGCCGAGGGCAAGGCTTATTTCCGCCTCGCGGGCCTCGACCACTCGACCGACCACAGCCTCGGCATCTGGGGCTATGACGACAAGGGCTCGGAATATTTCACGCTGAGGGTTCGCGATCTCTCCACCGGCGAGGACCTGACCGATATCATCGAGAACACCGGCGGTGGCGGCGCCTGGGCGCCGGACGGCAAGAGCTTCTTCTACACCGTGCTCGACGACAACCACCGGCCATCGAAGATCTTCCATCACGTGCTCGGCACCAGCCAGGCGGACGACCGGCTGGTCTATGAAGAGGACGATCCGGGCTTCTTCATGTCTGTCGGCGGCTCGCTGCTCGACGACTTCATCTACATCGACATCCATGACCACGAGACGAGCGAATATCGGCTGCTTTCGACCAGCGACCTGACGGCAGAACCGAAGCTCGTCGCCGAGCGCGTCACCGGTCTCGAATATTCGATGACCGAGGGCGGCGACGTCTTCTACATCCTGACCAACGCCGACGGCGCCAAGGACTTCAAGATCTTGGAAGCGCCGGTAAATGCACCGGGCAAAGAGAGCTGGCGCGAGGTGGTGCCGCACAAGCCGGGCACGCTGATCCTCAGCCACATGGCCTATGCCCGTCATCTCGTCTGGCTGCAGCGGCGTGAAGGTCTGCCGGAAATCGTCATCCGCGACCGAAAGACCGGCGAGGAACATGCGATCGCCTTTGCCGAAGAGGCCTATTCGCTCGGCCTTTCGGGTGCCGCCGAATACGATACCGACGTCATCCGCTTCTCCTACTCTTCGATGACGACGCCGTCGCAGCTCTTCGACTACGACATGGCGACGCGTCAACGCACGCTGCTGAAGACCCAGGAGGTGCCTTCCGGCCACAACCCGGACGACTATGTCACCCGGCGCGTCTTCGCCCCCTCCTGGGACGGCACTGAAGTGCCGGTGACGCTGCTCTATCGCAAGGACACGCCGCTCGACGGCTCCGCCCCCTGCCTGCTCTATGGCTATGGCGCCTACGGCATCACCATTCCGGCCGGCTTCAACACCAATTGCCTGTCGCTCGCCGATCGCGGCTTCGTCTACGCCATTGCCCACATTCGCGGCGGCAAGGATCGCGGCTTTGCCTGGTACGAAGACGGCAAGATGGCCAAGAAGACCAATACCTTCAAGGATTTCATCGCCGCCGCTGACTATCTGAATCAGCAGAAGTTCACATCCTACGCAAAGATCGTTGCCGAGGGCGGCTCGGCCGGCGGCATGTTGATGGGCGCTATCGCCAACATGGCTCCGGAGAAGTTCACCGGGATCATCGCCGCCGTGCCCTTCGTCGACGTGCTCAACACCATGCTCGACGACACGCTGCCGCTGACCCCGCCGGAATGGCCGGAATGGGGCAACCCGATCGAAAGCCGCGAATTCTACGACATCATCGCCGGCTACTCGCCCTACGACAATGTCGGCGCAAAGTCCTACCCGGCGATCCTCGCGCTCGGTGGCCTCACCGATCCGCGCGTCACCTATTGGGAGCCGGCAAAGTGGGTCGCGCGGCTGCGCGAGAAGACCACCGGCAGCGAACCGATCCTGATGAAGACCAACATGGATGCCGGCCATGGCGGCGCGTCCGGGCGCTTCCAGCGGCTCGAAGAGATCGCCTTCGAGTATGCCTTTGCGATCAAGGTCGCCGGCAGGATGTAACCAGTGCGGGATGAGGAAAAGTGTATGCGGTTTTCCGCCCGCATCCCGCTCTAGCTTATGGAATCGATCACGATGGATTTGGGGTCGATCCGACCCAAAATCATCGTGATCTAGGAGGCACTGCCATGCCCGTCCATGTCGCCCTGCTCCGTGCCGTCAATGTCGGCGGCACGACTTCGCTCGCCATGGCAGACCTGAAGGCAATCTGCGAGGGGCTCGGCTTTGCCGACGTCAAGACCTACATCCAGAGCGGCAACGTCCTGTTCCGCTCGGATCTGCCGGCAGCCAAAGCAGCAGCAATGCTGGACGGCGCCCTTCTCGAAAAGTTTGGGAAGGCGCCGGGCGTGATGGTCCGGACCGGCGCACAATTGCAGGCGATCGCCGATCGCGCCCCTTTCCCGGACGCCAAACCCAACCTGCTGCACATCGTGTTCCTCTCGGAGCCCGCACCCGCGGACGCGCTCGACAAGCTTGTCGCCCCGGATGATGAGGAAGTGCGGTTGGCTGGACACGAAATCTACATTCATTTCCCCAATGGCTCGGGACGTTCGAAGCTCAAGCTGCCGGCGGCAAAGGCCGGCACCGCGCGCAACCTCAATACGGTGCGCAAGCTCGCCGCTTTGGCGCTTGAGATGGAAGGTTAGGCGGCGGCCGGCTGGAACAGCAGCCGGACCAGGGATCGGAGTACGAGCAACTGCTGCGGCAGGCTTTCGGGCTGCTTCAGCGCTTTCGACAGGATGATGCCGCCTTCGAGCACGGTCGAAACCATGTCGGCCAATTGATCGACATCCAGCGGTTCGCGGGGCCGATAGACGCGCATGATCTCCGCGAACATCGCGCCGAAGCGTCGACGCCACGCCAACGCCGCCTGCCGGTTGATTTCCTGAGTCTCGCGATCGAAGGCGCGCTCCTGGGTACACATCACCGCAACCAGACATCCGGGGTGGCCGTTCGGCAGGTCGGACAGAGTTTCGGACAGCAGTTTCAAACCGAGCAGGAACGCCTGCAGCGGGTCGTCGGCCAACTGATGGGCTCGACCGAAGATCTCATCGTAGATGCGCTCGTCGTTCTCGATGTAGCGTTCGAGCAGCGCCCGGGCGAGTTCGTTCTTGTCACGGAAATGGTAGAAGAACCCGCTCTTGGTAATGCCGATCTCGGCGATCAGTTCGTCGATCGAGGTCGCGCCGAAACCCTTCGCCAGCACCGCCGCCTCCGCGGTGTCGAGGATTCTCGCTCGCGTTTCCTCACCCTTTCGCATTAGCGGCTGCCCTACCATTGGTGCGGTTTCCGACAACGAAGGGGCCATCAGCCGACGACGCCGTGACGGAACCAACGCAGTAAGTGACTAATTTCGCTACAATATGCGGATATATTAGCAATAGTATACCTTAAGTCGTCTAGTTTAGAAGACGATAAAAAGGCAGTAATTTACGTGGTTCTGCGGGATTGGAGGCGTCCCCGAGCCCCATCAGCAAGACTGAACCGGTGGAGACCGACATGGCCAAATACCGACGGAGCCTGCCACTCTTGAAGGGTGGGCTGTTCCTGAGCGACGGCGGCATGGAGACGACGCTGATTTTCCACGAAGGCGTCACGCTTCCACACTTCGCAGCCTTCGTGTTGCTTTCGACCGCCGATGGGCGGCGTCGGTTGCTGAGCTACTACGCGCGCTACCTCGCGATCGCTCAGCAACATGGCATCGGCTTCGTGCTCGATACGCCCACATGGCGGGCAAGCTCGGACTGGGGCGTAAAGCTTGGCTACAATGACGAGGCACTGGCCGTCACAAACCAGAATGCCGTCTACATGCTTGCGGAACTGCGCGGCGAATATGAGCGCCCGCAGGCACCGATCGTGCTCAGCGGGGCGATCGGGCCGCGTGGCGACGGCTACCGCCTGGGCCGTATGAGCCCTGACGAGGCCGAAGACTACCATTCGCCGCAAATCTCGGCCTTTGCCGTCAGCGATGCGGACATGGTGAGCGCCTATACGCTGACCAGCATCGACGAAGCGACCGGCATTGCCCGTGCGGCCCAGAGCCACGGCATGCCCTGCGCCATTTCCTTCACGGTGGAGACAAATGGTCGGCTACCGGACGGCCGCACGCTTCAGACAGCAATCGAGACCGTCGACGCTGCGACCGGCGGCTATCCGCACTACTACATGATCAACTGCGCCCATCCGAGCCACTTCGAAACAATCCTCGACGCCGAAGGCACCTGGACGCAACGCATTGCCGGCATCCGGGCCAACGCCTCGATGATGAGCCATGCTGAACTCGACAATAGCGAAACGCTCGATGCCGGCGATCCCGCCGACCTCGGGCAGCGGTACAGAACACTGACAGCGCATTTGCCACGATTGCGCATCCTCGGTGGCTGCTGCGGCACCGATCATCGCCATATCGCGGCAATCTGCGAGGCCTGCCTTCCACCGACGGCGCTGAGCGCCTGAGGCACGGGGCCTCGCCCTCCCGGCCCTCTCGCGAGTAATCGCGGGAGGGCGCCGCGTTTTTGGGCTCCCGCAAAGCCATAGTGTTAGGGATGAGGAATGCGTGCGCGGCTTTCCGCCCGCATCCCGCTCACTTCCAAGAATCGATCACGATGATTTTTGGCCGCGCCGACCCACAATCATCGTGATCTCGTGTAGACTTGGGCGGAAAGGACGGCCCCGGGTTATCCCGGCAGACGCCGTTGACCGCTTGATCATGAACTACGCTCCCCCCTCACCGACCGGAAATGCTGAAGCCTTTGTCTTCGACAACAGCTATGCGCGGCTGCCACAGCAGTTCTTCGCCCGCGTCGAGCCGACCCCTGTTGCCGAACCCTGGCTGATCAAGCTCAATAAGTCCCTGGCAGAGGAGCTCAGGCTCGACGTCGCCGCACTCGAGCGCGAAGGTGCACAGATCTTCTCCGGAAACCATGTGCCTGTTGGCGCCGAACCGCTTGCCATGGCCTATGCCGGCCATCAGTTCGGCACCTTCGTGCCGCAGCTTGGCGACGGCCGGGCGATCCTGCTCGGCGAAGTGATCGATCGAAACGGAACGCGGCGCGACATTCAGTTGAAGGGACCGGGCCAGACGCCGTTTTCACGCCGTGGCGACGGTCGCGCGGCGCTCGGGCCGGTGCTGCGCGAATATATCGTCAGCGAGGCGATGTTTGCCCTGGGTATCCCGACGACACGGGCGCTGGCGGCCGTCGTCACCGGCCAGCCCGTCTATCGCGAACAGATCCTGCCCGGCGCCATCGTTACGCGCGTTGCCGCGAGCCACATGCGCGTCGGCACCTTCCAGTTCTTCGCTGCGCGCGGCGACATGGCTTCGGTGAAGATCCTCGCCGATTACGCGATAGACCGGCACTATCCCGACATCAAGGACAAGGACCGGCCGTATCTCGCCTTCTTCAAGGCGGTGACCGCGCGCCAGGCGGAGCTGATCGCCCGCTGGTTGCATGTCGGTTTCATCCATGGCGTAATGAACACCGACAACATGACGATATCCGGCGAGACGATCGACTTCGGCCCCTGCGCCTTCATGGACGCCTACGACCCCAGGAAGGTGTTCTCCTCGATCGACCAGATCGGCCGTTATGCCTATGCGAGCCAACCCGGCATCGGCCAGTGGAACCTCGCCCGCCTCGCAGAGACCCTGGTGCCGCTCTTCGACGATAATGCGGACACGGCGGTCGAACTGGCCAACGATGCGCTCGGCGAATACGGCGCAATCTTCCAGCGCCATTGGCTGGACGGCATGCGGGCCAAGATCGGACTGGCCACGAGCGAAGAGAGCGATCTCGATCTCGTGCAATCACTGCTGACCGCCATGCACAAAGGCGAGGCCGATTTCACTCTCACCTTCCGGCGGCTGTGCGACAGTGCCCGCGATCCGGCAGGCGATGCGATGGTCAGCGCTACCTTTGCCTCGGCCGAGGCAATCCAGCCATGGCTTCAGGACTGGCGCCAACGGCTTTCCCGCGAAACGGCAACGCCCGAAGCGCGCTCGGCGGCGATGAAGGCCGTGAACCCCGCCTACATCCCCCGCAATCACCGCATCGAACAGGCGATCGCGGCGGCAACCGACGACGCGGACTTTTCGCTGTTCGAAGCGCTGATCGACGTCACCGCGAAGCCCTCCGAGGATCAACCGCAATTTGCCGCCTACCAGGAGCCGCCAAAGCCCGAAGAGGAAGTGCAGCGAACCTTCTGCGGCACTTGACCGCCGCCTGAAGCAAGCCAGCTGATGCAACGTCGCCTTGAAGCGATCCCGCACAGTTCCTCCGGTATTGATTCACCGAAACGCTCTATCTTCTTGTTTTTGCGCGCTGCGAAGGCAGCGCCGCTTTCTCTGGCAGCGGGCCGAGCCGAAGCGCATGTCCGCCTTGCCTTCAGCTACCTCGGCGCCTTGAGCACAACCCCATCGCATGCCTCTAAATTTCCGCGCTGCGGAATTGTGGCTATTGAAAGGCAGGTGCGGCGCGTTAGGTGCTACCGGTAAGGGTGCCAAACGCGCCATTCCACGCCAGGCTGCCGCGAAGTTGCTTGCGACCGCCAACTCCGAAACCGACCTGTCTCACGCGGCCCCGAACGGGGACCGGCGTTATGGAAAAAACCGTGCCGCGGCACCGTTCTTCAATGCGGGAGTTTCCATCATGCTCATCCTGACGGCCATCGTCTTCGCTCTCATCGGCCTCGTGCTCGGTGGCGGCGGGGCCAAGCTGCTGATACTCGGCGGCAGCCCCTACTACCTCGTCGTCGGTATCGGTTTCCTGCTGACGGCCGTGCTCCTGTTCATGCGGAAATCGGCGGCGATCTGGCTCTATGCGTTCATTATCGTCGGCTCGCTCGGCTGGGCGATCTCGGAAGTCGGCTTCGACTGGTGGCAGCTTGGCCCGCGCGGCGGCGTCATCGTGCTTCTGGGGCTCTGGCTGCTGCTGCCGGCCGTCCGTCAGCCACTCGGCTTCCAGAGCCCTACGGGCGAGCGCTATGCGGTGAGCGCCTGGCCGCTGGCGATCGCCATACTCATCTCGATCGGCGTGGCGGGCTATGCCCTGATGCTGGATCAGCACGATATCCGCGGCGATCTGCCAAGCGATGTCGTTGCCGCCAACCCGCCGCTGGGAGGTTCGGTGCCTCCGGGCGAATGGCATCAATACGGGCGCACGCCGTTCGGTCAAAGGTATTCGCCGCTCAATCAGATCACGCCGGACAATGTCGGCAATCTGAGGGTTGCCTGGCAATACCAGACAGGCGACGTCAAACGGCCCGACGACGTCGGGGAGACGACCTATCAGGTCACGCCGCTCAAGATCAAAGACACGCTCTATGCCTGCACGCCGCACAATTGGGCGATCGCGCTCGATGCCGCAACCGGTGAGGAAAAATGGAAGTATGATTCCAACTCGGGCATGAACCCCGACCGCCAGCATCAGACCTGCCGCGGTGTCACCTATTGGGCCGATCCGGCTGCCGCGCCGGGCAGCCCCTGCGCCGAGCGGGTCTACCTGCCGACCTCCGATGCGCGCCTGATCGCGCTCGACGCGGCGACCGGCTCCGTCTGCACCAGCTTTGCCGATAACGGCGTGCTGCATCTCGAAACGGGCATGAAGTACAATCCGGCCGGCTACTATTATTCGACGTCACCACCGGTGGCCGTTGCCGGCAAGCTCATTATCGGCGGCGCCGTCAACGACAACTACTCGACCCAGGAACAATCCGGCGTCATCCGTGCCTTCGACATCAACACCGGCGCGCTGATCTGGAACTGGGACAGCGGCAACCCGGATGTAACGACGCCCCTTCCCGAGGGCCAGACCTACACGACCAACTCGCCAAACAGCTGGTCGGTGTTCAGCTACGACGAGGGCCTCGGCCTGGTCTACATCCCCATGGGCAACCAGGTGCCGGACCAGCTGGGCATGGGCCGCAGCGAGCACGTCGAGAAATACTCGTCGTCAATCGTCGCGCTCGACATCAACTCCGGCGCCGTGCGCTGGGTGCGCCAGACCGTGCATCACGACCTCTGGGACATGGACGTGCCGGCGCAACCGGCCTTGCTCGACATCACCAAGGAAGACGGCACAGTGGTGCCGGCGCTGGTCGGGCCGACGAAGCAGGGCGATATCTACGTGCTCGACCGCAGGAGCGGCGAGCCGATCATCCCCGTTGAGGAGGTTCAGGCGCCGGGCGGAGCGATCGCTGAGGATTTCACCGCGCCGACGCAGCCGGTCTCCGGCCTCACCTTCATGCCTGCGCCGCTGCAGGAGAAGGACATGTGGGGCGTCACGCTCTTCGACCAGCTTGCCTGCCGCATCGCGTTCCGGTCGCTGAAATACGAGGGGCGCTACACGCCGCCGTCGATCGAAGGGACGCTCGTCTATCCCGGCAACTTCGGCACCTTCAATTGGGGCTCCGTCGCCATCGATCCGGAACGGCAGGTGATGTTCGGCATGCCGACCTACCTTGCATTCACCTCGCGTCTCGTGCCTCGCGATCAGGTTCCGCCAAAGGGACAGGACGAGAAGGGATCGGAACAGGGCCTCAACCGCAACGACGGCGCGCCCTATGGCGTCTTTATGGGCCCCTTCCTCGGGCCGCTCGGCATTCCCTGCCAGGCGCCGCCATGGGGTTATGTCGCCGGCGCGGATCTTCGAACCGGCAAGATCGCCTACAAGCACAAGAATGGCACCGTCGAGGACATGACGCCGCTGCCGTTGCCGTTCAAGGTAGGTGTGCCAGGCATCGGCGGACCAATGATCACCAAGGGCGGCCTCGCCTTCCTCGGCGCCGCGGTCGACGACTATCTGCGCGCCTATGACCTGACGACCGGCCGCCAGCTCTGGGAAGCACGCCTGCCCGCCGGCGGCCAGTCGACACCGATGAGCTACGCGGTCGGCGACAAGCAATATGTGCTGATCGTCGCCGGGGGCCACGGCTCGATCGGCACGAGGCCCGGCGACTACATCATCGCCTACACCCTGCCTTGAGGTGCGAGAATCATCCCTAATTCTCGCTAGAAGGTTGCATGGGCAAGCTCCGCGCAAGCCCGCAAAAGCAGCTTCCCCCGGACGACAGATTCCGGGGGTTTCCCATGAAGATCGACAACAGCATCTCGAACTACTACTTCTCCCAACGCCGCCAGCAGATGGGTACGGTTTCGCCGATAGAAGAGACCGGCACCGACGCGCGCCCGCGCCAAGCCCCGACGATTGCGCCGCCGTCGACGTTGAATGCGCTCTCCAACGCCTTGTGGGCGACCGCGACCCGCGACGAAACCGGCACGGCCTCGATCACGGACCAGGAAGGGGCGGCTCCCTCAGGCAACTCGGTCAGCGACGAATTCCTGAAGCGCGCGAAGATGAGCCTGGCGGAACAGATCCGCGCGCAGATCCTGGAATCGCTTGGTCTCAGTGAAGAAGACCTCAAGGCGATGGATCCCGATCAGCGCAAGGCTGTCGAGGACGAAGTCCGCCAGGCGATCGAACGTGCGATGGGTGTCGAAAAGCAACGTGATGACGCCGCTACGGACATCGCGAACGGCGGCGATGACATCCTCTGAGCAAGCGGAATTGCCGGTCCGGCTTGCCTCGGTCCGGTTATGGATTGTAACCGCGAGCCCGGCGCGCAAAGCGACCTTCGGCCGGGAGATGGCTGAGCTTGGCGCTGTTCGAGTAGGTCAGGCCAGGATTTGCCGACGCCACAGTCTCGGCATTCGGGAGGGCCTAGATGGGCCCTTCCCTCCCACTGCCATTGACACCCGACAGCGTGTCATTATCTATTGCTCCAGTAGCTATAGGTTTGAGGCGAGCATGTATTCCATCGGCGATCTCTCACGGCGCACCGGCGTCAAAATCCCGACGATCCGCTATTACGAGCAGATGGGGCTGATCGCGGCACCCGAACGGTCCGAAGGCAACCAGCGGCGCTATGAGAAGAGCGAGCTCGAGCGACTTGCCTTCATCCGCCATGCGCGCGACCTCGGCCTGTCGATCGATTCCATCCGCGACTTGCTCGCCCTCAGCCAGCATCCGGAACGCCCGTGCGGCGAAGCCGACCGGATCGCCAGCGAACATCTGGCGACCGTTCGCGAGAAGATCGCCCGGCTGAAGAAGCTGGAGCAGGAACTGGAACGCATCGTCGCCTGCGACGGCAACCATACGGTGGGCGACTGCTATGTGATCCGGGCCCTGGCCGACCACTCGATGTGCGAAAACGAGCACTGAGACTGCCGAGCCACCGTCGCTCGCGCGAAAAAAATCCCGTTGACAAAATCGCGAAAACGAACAATCTAGCGCCCATGATCAAGAACGCACCCATTTGCCGCGTGTATTTTTGGCTGTTCCGATAGGAGCGGCCTGCTGATCATATTCAACAAGGCCGCCATCAGGCGGCTTTTGTTTTTCCGGCTCCTGATGGCGAGAAAACCCGAGGAGCCAAGACATGCTACAGACCGCCATCCCTACCCTTCATCCGGTCCCGTCGACGCGGCCACCGATGGTCACGATCCGCTGCGCCAAGCAGCGCGACCTGCCGGAACTGCGCGAGATGATCGCCGAGCTTGCCGCCCACCACGGCGATGCCGCGCCGATCACGCCCGAACAGCTCGAGCGCGATCTCTTCGGCCGCACGCCCTGGATCACGGCACTCGTTGCCGAGGCCGGCAATCGGCTGATCGGCTACGCGATCCTGGTGCCGATCTACCGGGCAGCCGAAGGTGCACGCGGCATGGAACTGCATCACCTCTTCGTTCGCCCTGAAAGCCGCGGCACCGGCATCGGCCGTCACCTCGTTGCCAAGGCGCGCGAGCAGGCGAAGATGGCCGGCTGCGACTTCCTTTCGGTCAGCGCCGCCACGGGCAACTTCCAGGCGCATCATTTCTACGAATCCGAACGCTTCGTGCCTCGTCCGGTGACCGGCATGCGCTATATGCAGAAGCTTGGATGAGGATCGAACGATGCGTCTTGCAATCGTGCTCTGTGAAGGCTTCGCCGATTGGGAATGTGCGCTGTTGATGGCGGCGGCGCGCACCCATCTCGGCATCGATGTCGAGGTCGCCACAGCCGACGGCGCACGCGTGACGTCGATGGGCGGGCTCGACGTCTCGGCGCATCTGTCGATCGACGCGCTCGATCCTGCGGGCTTCGATGGCTTGGTGATCTGCGGCGGATCGATCTGGGACACGAATGAGGCTCCTGATCTCTCGACAACGATCCGCGCTTTCGATCGCGACAAGCGGGTGGTCGCGGCCATCTGCGGTGGTGTCAATGCGCTCGCCACAAGCGGTCTTCTCAACGGCATCGACCACACCGGCAACAGCGCCGAAAGCCTTGCGGCGCTGCCCGGCTATCGCGGTGGGCCGCACTATCGCGATCAGCCGCAGGCACTGCGCGGCGGCCATGTCGTCACCGCCGCCGGAACCGCGCCGATCAGTTTTGCCGGCGAGATCCTGCACGGACTTGGCCTTGGCTCGACGGAACTCGACGGCTTTCTCGCGCTCTACGGACACGAGCATCGGACGAATGAAAGCGGCAGCGTCGGCTGAGACTTGCGCTAAAGCGCCGTGCGTTCTTATGAACGCACAAAGGTCGCTCTAGCACTTTGATTCTAGAGCATCTTTCTGCCCACAGCGATTCCACTTGAGGGCAGGATGCTCTAGAGCCAGTTCGAGATCTGATCCAACGGCTTTTTCACCTTGCCGGCGACCGGAACGGTCGCATCCGGGGCGGGATAACCGACAACCAGGATCAGGAACGGCTTTTCACTTTTCGGTCGGCCGCAGATCTCATTGAGGAAATTCATTGGCGCCGGTGTATGGGTGAGTGTCGCGAGCCCGGCATGATGCAGCGCCGTGATCAGGATACCCGTGGCGATGCCGACACCTTCGTTGATGTAGTAGTTCTTCTTCAGGTCGCCCGGATTGGGGCCGCCGCGCTTCTGCGAGAAGATGACGATCAGGTAGGGAGCGGTCTCAAGGAAAGGTTTGTCCTCGTCCGTGCCCAGTGGCGCCAATGCGTCGAGCCATTCCTGCGGCGCCTTATCCCGATAGAAGATGCGCTCTTCCTCTTCCGCCGCGCGGCGCACCTCGGCCTTGATCGCGGCGCTCTCGATGACCGTGAAATGCCAGGGCTGATGATTGGCGCCACTCGGCGCCGTGCCGGCCGCCTTCAGACAGGTTTCGATCACCTCCCGCGGCACCGTGCGATCGCTGAAATAGCGTGTGGTGCGCCGACGGTTGATCTCGTCGTAGAAGTCGGCGGCACGCGTCGCCATCTCCTCGGGGCTGCGCTCGATCCACTGGTCATAGGGCACGGTTTCGTGTGGGCGCATTCAGTCTCCTCCTCGTTGTCCTGCAGCAACGCGCGCCCCTCTTGACGCACAAAGGTCGCTGCAGCACTTTGAATTCCTGCATGTTTTTCCCCATCGGGGAAAGCATGCAGAAGGAGTTGAGCGCGCCTCGACGCGAAGATCAAGGGTCAGAGCGCCGGGACCGCCTTGAGATAGGCGGCAATCGCCTCCCGGTCGGCCGGCGTCAGTTTCGCCATGTTCTTCTGCACCTCGACCATCGAGCCGCCGACCGAATCGAATTCCGGCGTGAAGCCGGTTTCCAGATAGGAGGCGATATCTGATGCACTCCAGCCGCCGATGCTCTTGGAACCGGGTGTGATGTCGGGGATGCGGCCCTGGCCCTCCGGATTCGGCGCGCCGGCCAGCCACTGATCGGGCTCGAAACCGCCAATCGCATTACGGGGCGTATGGCACTCGCCGCAATGGCCCGGTCCCTCGACGAGATACTGGCCGCGGGCAAGCTTTGGATCGTTGGCGTCCACCGCGACGCGTGGCTTGTCTGTCAGGAACAGCAGCTTCCAGCCGCCCAATGCCACCCGCATATTGTAGGGGAACGGCAGTTCGTGCGGCGGCGCCACGTAAGCGCTCTTCGGCAGGGTCTTCATGAAACCCCAGAGATCGTTGACGTCATTGGGCGTCATGCGCGTATAGGAGCCATAGGGGAAGGACGGATAGAGATGCTCGCCGTTGCGTCCCACGCCGCGGGTCATCGCATTGCCGAAGTCCGCAAGCGTCCACCCGCCGATGCCGGCGGTCTCGTCAGGCGAGATGTTCGGCGCATGGAAGGTTCCGAACGGGCTCTTCAACGGTGCGCCGCCGGAAAGAACGAGGCGAGCGTCACCTTCGGCGCCCCGCTTGGCGTGACAGCTCACGCAGCCGCCGGCCCAGAAAACCTGTTCGCCGTTGGCAAGATCCGGTTCCCCGAGCCCCTCCCAATGAGACGCACTCCACGGCGCCGGCTTCGTCAGCCACCAGAAGGCTGCTCCACCCACGACGCCCAGCACCACAAGACCCGAAATCAGCTTTCTCGTGCGACGCCCCATTGTCACCCCTCATGCCTAGCCGCAGGCGGGCCGGCTCTAAATGCAGATAGAGGCACGCGGCTCGAAGTCGCGTGCCTCCCTAGTCAACATGATGCGACGTCGCCGCCCCTTAATCCTTCTTCAGGCGATAGCTCTCATGACAGCTGCCGCAGTCCTTGCCGATGCCGCCAAGGGCCGCGCCGACTCCGGCCTGGTCAGCCGGGAGCTGTGCCAGAACCGTCGCGGTATCCGTGCCGAGCTTGGCGGCCTTGGCCTTGAAGTCATCCATGTTTACCCAGATCTTCGGGCTCGCCTCGGTCTCATGCCCCGTCTCCGAACCGGCCGGGAAATGGTCAGGGAAGGTCTTTATCGTTTCGCTGATCGTCGTCAGCGACGCTTTGACGACCTCGGCGTCATAGGGTTTCTCACCTTTGGCGATGCCGGCAAGCGCGCCGGTCGCCGCACCCACCTTTTTCATCAGCTGCTGACGAACCACCTGCGGCTCGTCGGCTGCCGTGACGGCAGTAACCCCCAGGCCCGCAAGAGCGGCAGCCAACATCAGTGCGCGTATTTTCATCAGGTTCTCCCGGTCAATCAAATCTGTTTGGCGAATCTGCCTGGCAAGCCTTCATGTCCAATGCGCCGGCATGATGTCATCTTGATTATTCTGCGGAAGTAACATTTTTTTGATGTGCTTGTTACGACAGCAGAATTTCCAATGATCGCCTCGTATTTCCGGGATTTCGACCGGTCAGAAGTATAAATATGACATTTATAATCATGTTTATACTTCACTCGCGGCCACGATGGACATCAGTTCGCCCAGCCCTGCCAGATGGTGAACGCCGCGACCAGAATGAGCACCACGCCGGCGGCGCGGCCGATCCACATCGTTGCGCCGGGGCTGCCAACCAGGAAATCACGACCGCGGCCGGCGGCAAGCGCCAGGCCGCCATAGATCGCGAGCTGCGTTGTCGCGATCATTGCGGCCATGACCAGAGCCTGCGACCAGATCGGCCCAAACTGGGGTTTGAGGAACTGCGGATAGACCGCCAGCATGAAGAGATAGGCCTTGGGGTTCATCAGGCTCGTCAGCGCACCCTGCCGGAAACTCGTCCAGCGCGAGAGCTTCCCCGAGCCTTCGATGCCGCCGATGGTGATCGAACTCCTGACGAGCGAAAAGCCGATCCAGGCGATATAGGCAGCACCGGCGACGAGCAGCACGTTGAAGAGACCAGGCACCAGATGCAGAATGACGCTGACCCCGAGCGCCGCATAGAGCGTGTGCAGCACGCCGCCCGCCATGATGCCGGCCGTCGCCGACAGGCCGGAGGCCCGGCCGCCGGTCAGCGAGTTCGCCAGAACGAAGACCATGTCCATGCCCGGCACGATGATGATGCCGAACAGCAAGGTGAAGAAGAGCCAGAGATTTTCCGTGTAGGTCATGTCAGTTGTCCGTCGCCTGATTTTTCATTTCTCTATACGAATTGCTGTTTTTTCAATTCGTTGGCTGATGGTATAAATCCGGGCAACTGACAAGGCATTGTCAGGAGCGTTGACGACGGGAGCGGTTTTCGATGCGCAAGGCGGCACGGCTTTTCGAGATCATCCAGATCCTCAGGCTTGCGCGAAAGCCCGTGACCGGCGCGGCGATGGCCGAGACGCTGGAGGTGACGGTGCGCTCGATCTACCGCGATATCGCAGCACTTCAGGCGATGCGGGTGCCGATCGAGGGCGGCCGCGGCATCGGCTATATCCTCAGGCCCGGTTTCGACCTGCCGCCGCTGATGTTCTCGATCGAAGAAACGGAAGCGATCGCCGTGGCGCTGGCGCTGCTTTCACGGACCGGCGACGAAGAACTGAAGGCGGCAGCCGGCCGCGTCAACAAGAAGATCACTGCCGCGGTGCCCGAGCCGCTCCGGCTCGCCTTCCGTTCCCAGGCGCTGCATGCCTGGGGAACGATCGCCCCTTCGCCCGCCGGCATCGATCTCGCTTTGGTGCGCCGGGCGATCCGCGACGAGCAGAAGCTCGAACTCAACTATCGCGACGAACTCGGCCGCGCGACGGAGCGGATGATCCGGCCCGTGGCGCTGATCTACTATTCCGAAACTGCCAACATCGTTGCCTGGTGCGAATTGCGGCAGGCTATCCGCAATTTCCGCGCCGACCGCGTCGAACATTGCGAGGCGGCGGGCGCGTATTTCCCGGGCGAAGGCAACCGCCTGAGGGAACTCTGGGTCAGCGGCTGGAAAACGCCACCGACCGCGGCCTGACCCATCTATTGCCGGAGCGCAGCCCAAATGAAAAGACCCGGCGCAAGCGCCGGGTCCAAACGTCATGCACGGAAAACGAGCGACTTACTTGGCCGCGGCTTCGTACATTTCGAGCACGTAGTCCCAATTGATCAGGCTGTCGACGAAGGCTTCGAGGTACTTCGGACGGGCGTTGCGGTAGTCGATGTAATAGGAGTGTTCCCAGACATCGACGCCGAGGATCGGCGAAGCACCGTGAACGAGCGGGTTTTCGCCGTTCGGAGTCTTGGAGATCTCAAGCTTGCCGTTCTTGACCGAGAGCCATGCCCAGCCCGAGCCGAACTGGCCGGTGCCGGCAGCGATGAAATCGGCGCGGAACTTGTCGTAGCCGCCGAGGTCGGACTTGATGGCCGCGTCGAGCTTGGCCGGCAGGCTGGTGCCGCCGCCGCCCTTCTTCATCCACTTCCAGAAGTGGATGTGGTTGTAGTGCTGGCCGGCATTGTTGAACAGCGGCTGGTTGGTGCCATAGGACTTCTTGACGACTTCCTCGAGCGACAGGTCGGCAAGGCCGGCTTCTTCAGCAAGCTTGTTGCCGTTGGTCACGTAAGCGAGGTGATGCTTGTCGTGGTGGTATTCGAGCGTCTCGCGCGACATGTAGGGCGCCAGCGCATCGTAATCGTAGGGAAGGTTCGGCAATTCGAAAGCCATGTGGGCATCTCCTCTTGGCATGGGATTTCGTCAGGTAAATCTGTGAGCGGGAACATAGGCACCGGCCCCCATGGAGGCAACCGATGCAATGCCAATTTTTCCTCAACCCACGGAATATACTTTCAACATCATTTTGAAAGCATGACACTTTCGAGCACATTGACGCCACGGTTTGCCTGCAGCCTCGCCGCTCTTGCAATCATGCACTAAGGATCACCCATGCCACAGCGCTTGCTCCCCGCTCTCGTTCTCTCCACTGCTGCGGCCTTCACCGCATCCGGTGCCGCGGCCTCTTCCGGCGATGCGTGGGAGACGTTCCGGGCAGAGGTTTCGAAGAAGTGCCTGGCGGCCGCCACCTCCCTGCAAAAGGCCAGCGCCGTCGTCGATCCCTTCGGCTCCGAGAGCTTCGGTCTGGCGCTGGTGATCGGTACGCCAAAGGGCTCCAAGGCCGCGGTCACGCAGATCTGCGTCTTCGACAAGAAAAAGAAGACGGTCGAACTCGGCGGCGAGCTTACGCCCGACACGGTGAAGGTGGGCGTGCCGACAAAGAAGAAATAGCCGAGAGCCGACCTAGACCACGAACTGCCTGCCGTTTGCAGCCAGTTGGCGTCCGCCACAATGAGTTGCGAATCGAACATGCGATCCTGCAAGGCCGATAGGCCGGCAGCCGCAGACTTCGTCTGCCCAGCCGCACAGACCGGCTGGGCGCCTCTGCACCAAGACAATGGCACAAGCGCCTCGACGGCCGCTCGTCGCTTGAGCTTCAACCGACCCGTTGATAAGTCTTGGTCATGGTGAGCGATACCTATGAGAGGATCCTGGACTCAGCCGAACACCTCATGGTGTCGCGGGGCTACAACGCGTTCAGCTATGCCGACATCTCGGGCGAACTGGGCGTCGGCAAGGCGACCATCCACCATCACTTCCCGACCAAGGCTGACCTTGCGGCTATGGTGCTTGCTCGCTACCGCAAGAGCAATCGGCGCCACGTCGAGGGATTGTTTGCCGCCGTCAGCGATCCGGTCGCGCGGCTTGAAGCCTATGTCGGCTACTGGGAAGACTGTATCGCCAGGCAGGATTTGCCCTTCTGCATTGGCGCCCTGCTCGCCTCGGAGTTACCCTCGCTGCCGGACGCTGTCGTTCAGCAGGTACGCGGTCATTTTGCCGACCTTTCCGGCTGGCTCGGCGCAGTGATCGAGGACGGCGTGGTCAGCGGGCATCTGAAGGCGGTGCGAGGGCCGAAGGCAGAGGCCGAGACCCTGATGGCCACCGTCCATGGTGCGATGCTTGCCGCGCGCGTCGCCGGTTCCGATCCGGCCGTTTTTTCCGCGATCGCCCGGCCCGCATTGGACCGGCTCAAGCCGACAGTCGAAGCTTGATCGCCGACCCGAAAGCGCCGGCGATGGAACGAGCATGTGCAGGACGCTGTTCCCGCGGGAACGGTGGACTGTGCAGACCCGCGCTAAAAATCAAAACCAACGGACGCGATGGGCAGCTAAATCCATCGCGTCTCTTTTTCGCCAAGTTATCGACCAACTAGTCGGTCGAAATCTGAAGGAGTAAGCTCATGGCAAATCCGCTTTCCACGCTCGGCATCATTCATACCGCAATCAGCCTCGCGCCCGTCGTTACCGGCCTCTACGGCTTTGCCCGCTACGGCGCGATCGTGCCCGCCACCCGATCCGGCAAGATCTACCTCGCCACGCTCGTCCTGGCGGTCCTGACCGCTGCCGGGCTTTCAAGCACCGGCGGCTTCAACGAGGGTCATGCGCTTGGCATCGTGACGCTGGCGGTCATCGCCGGCAGCTTGGCGATCGAACGGTTGGCCTTCGTTGGCCGCCTGAAACCCTATCTGACGACGTTGGGCTTCTCCTTCAGCTATTTCCTGCTGATCGTGCCGGCAATCGCCGAGACGCTGAAGCGCCTGCCCGCCTCGCAACCGCTTGCCAGCGGGCCGGAATCGCCGATCGTGCAGACCACGCTGCTTGCCTGGCTGGTCATCTTCCTGGCAGGCTTGTCGGTCCAGGCCTACCTGATCCACAAGCGCGCCTTGGTCAGGGCGCGCGCTCCCCGCTCGTACTGAGTGCCCGAACCGACAGCCATTTTGCCCCAGCGCCGAGCGCCGGGGCATTGCATGTGAGCGTGCGTCAGACGTCGCGGACTGCGTGCGCCCAATCCATATAGAGATCGCGCGCCTTGGCGGCGACCGGACCGGCCTGCAGGTCTCGGCTTTCGAGGCGCGTGACCGGCAGCACCTTGGAATAGTTGCCCGTGGTGAAGATCTCGTCGGCCGTTTCGAAGTCGGCCATGGTCAGTGTCGCCTCGACCACTTCGAAACCGGCTTCGCGCAGGAGCGTCATCACGCGGAAGCGGGTGATGCCGGCGAGGAAGGTGCGGTTGGCGGCCGGCGTATAGACGACGCCGTCCTTGACCAGGAAGACGTTGGAAGAGCCGGTCTCGGCGATGTTGCCGAGCATGTCGCGCACCAGCGCATTGTCGAAGCCCCGCGAGCGGGCTTCGGTCAGGACGCGCGCATTGTTTGGATAGAGGCAGCCGGCCTTGGCATCGGTCGGCATCGATTCCAGCGTCGGTCGGCGGAAGGGCGAGAGCGTCAGCGACGAGCCGCCATGGCCGTTGCCCATCGGCGCCTCGAACAGGCAGAGCGCGAAACGGGTCGATTCCGGGTCGATGGCGACGACCCCGGCAGCGCCGTGCTCGGCCCAATACATCGGCTTCACATAGAGCGCTGTCTCGCCGTCGAACTTCTTGGCACCCTCCCAGGTCAGCGCCTCGATCTCTTCCGCTGCCATCGTCGGCTTCAAACCAAGCGCCGTCGCCGAGCGGTTGACGCGCTGGCAATGCAGATCAAGGTCGGGCGCAACGCCGTCGAAGACGCGGGCGCCGTCAAACACCGTCGAACCCAGCCACATCGCGTGCGAGGTCGGGCCGATCAGCGGCGGGTTGCCCGAGAGCCATTCGCCATCGACATAGGTCCAGGTCACTGAGCGGGGGGATGTATCGACGGCCATCGGCGTCTCCTTCAGGTTTTTTGTTCTGCTTACTCGGCATAACCCGAAAAAACAGCATCGTGGTGAATGGGTATATCAAAAAATGTCATGGCGGCCATTCTGGTACCTGGACGGCCTCTCGCTTAGTCTCATGCGCAAAGGAAAGGGACAGCCGTGCGCATCAAGCATCTGGACGAGGACGACGTGGATATCTTCCGCCGCATACGGCTGGAAGCGCTCAACCGCGAGCCACAAGCATTCGCCTCGACTACGGCAGACTGGGAGCGCCTTTCGACGGAGGAATGGCGGGCGCGGCTGACGACCAACGCCGTCTTTGCCGCTCTCGACGGGGACCAGCCTGTCGGCATCATGGGGCTGATGCGCGAACGCGCGAGCCGGCTGGCGCACCGCGCCACGATCATCATGGTTTATGTGCGCGACGAAGCCCGCGGATCCGGCGTGGCGCGGCACCTTCTCACCCATCTGACCGACCATGCCCGCGCGTCCGGCATCCGCCTGCTGGAACTGGTCGTACGCGCCGACAACCCGACGGCCATCCGCTTCTACGCGCGTGAGGGTTTTCACGAAATCGGCCGTGTCCCCGGGGGCATGCTCGACGGAGACGTAGAGGTCGACGAAATTCTGATGGCGCGACACATCGACGGCCGCGCCGTACCCGCATTGCAAGGAGCGCCCCGATGAAAGCCATGTATTACGATGCGTTCGAAAAGACGCCCGAAATCCGAACCCTTCCCGATCCGACCCCGACCGAAAACGGCGTCGTCATCAAGGTCGAGGCCACAGGGCTTTGCCGGTCCGACTGGCACGGCTGGATGGGCCATGACGCCGATATCCGGTTGCCGCACGTACCGGGCCACGAGCTGGCGGGGGTTGTCACCGCCGCCGGCCGCGGCGTGATGCGCTACAAGGTCGGCGACCGGGTCACCGTGCCCTTCGTTTCCGGTTGCGGCCGCTGCGGCGAGTGCCGCTCCGGCAACCAGCAGGTCTGCGAGGCACAGTTCCAGCCGGGCTTTACCCATTGGGGTTCTTTTGCCGAATATGTCGCGCTCGACTTTGCCGACCAGAACCTCGTGCATCTGCCCGAAAGCATGGACTTCACCACGGCCGCGAGCCTCGGTTGCCGTTTCGCCACCTCGTTTCGCGCCATCGCCGACCAGGCGAAGGTGAAGGGCGGCGAATGGGTCGCTGTACACGGCTGTGGCGGTGTGGGCCTGTCGGCGATCATGATCGCAGCCGCCCTCGGCGCCCAGCCGATCGCGATCGACATTGCCGAGGACAAGCTCGCCTTCGCGAAGACGCTCGGCGCGGTCGCGACGATCAACGGCCGAGAAGTACAGGATGTGGCTGCGGCGGTGAAAGACATCACCGGCGGCGGCGCGCACGTCTCGATTGACGCGCTCGGCAACCCGGTGACCTGCTTCAACTCGATCAAGAACCTGCGCCGGCGTGGCCGCCACGTGCAGGTCGGGTTGATGCTCGGCGACCAGGCGACGCCGCAGATCCCGATGGCGCAGGTGATCGGCCATGAGCTCGAGATCTATGGCAGCCACGGCATGCAGGCCTGGCGCTACGACGCCATGCTGACGATGATCGCCGACGGCAAGCTGAAGCCGCAACAATTGATCGGCCGGGAGATCTCGCTTTCAGAGGCGATCCCTGCACTGACCGCCATGGACCGCGCAACCGACCTCGGCATCAGCGTCATCACGCGGTTCTGATAGCGCCATGGGCGGCCGGAAAAGCGCCGTCTACGAGAGGGTGCCGGCAATGCCCATTCCGACTCACGGCCTCAATGCGCTAAACCTTGTTCCGGATCGGGGGCAAGGCAGATGACCATTGGGAGACGGCGAAGGTTGATCAAACGTCAGCGCACCGGCACGGCGCTTGCCATTGCCGCGACGATCTCTTTCCTTGCCGGCATGACCGACGCGATCGGGCTCTTGAGCATTGGCGACTTCGTCTCCTTCATGAGCGGCAACACGACCCGGGCAGCAATCGCCCTCGGCGATGGCGATTTTATCGGCGCCTTGCTGCTCGTCGGCGCGCTCGGGGCGTTCATCATCGGCAACGCACTTGGCGTCATCGCAGCCGCGCGCCTCGGCGTCGTCGGCGTGCTCTCGACGGTCAGCCTCGTGCTGATGCTCTGCGCCGGTTTCGGGGCCCTTATGCCGCGGCCCTTCTATTTCTACGGCGTCGTGCTCGCCATGGGCCTGGTCAATGCGGCGGTCGAACATATCGAGGGCTTGCCGATCGGGCTTACCTACGTGACGGGGGCACTTTCCCGCTTCGGGCGCGGTCTCGGCCGCTGGCTGCTCGGCAACAGGAACCGTCAGTGGCTGGTGCAAATCGTGCCCTGGCTCGGCATGTTCTCCGGCGCGGTCGCCGGCGCTCTCTTGCAGCGCCACTTCGGCGCGGCCTCGCTCTGGGCGTCCTTTGCGCTCGCCGCTGGGCTAGCGCTTGCCACTGTTCTCGTGCCGTCTCGCTGGTCGCGGCGCTATATCCATTCGGGGTGAGCCTCAGCTCCAACGGCAGCTTTTCACCCCTCCCAAGATTTTGCCCTTAAGCGCGGCCGGGTTTCAGGGCAAAATCTGCAAAGAAGAATCACGAGCGAGGTCCTGCCATGGCGCTTGCGGCAGCCGTCACCACGGATGAACTCTATCATCCCATCCTCAAGGCCAATCCGGCGCATCCGGCCGGATGGCCGATCCGGGCAATCGTCAGCTCACAGACCGAAGCGCGACACAATCGCGCGCTCTGGGCGCCAACGCACCTGATCTCGATCCGCGCTCCCGGCAGCCGACTGCTCTCGATGATCGAGCTGCCGCCGGAAAAGCATCTGGAACTCTTTTTCGGCGATACCACCGATCCGGACGAGCCGGATGCGGCGCGCCCGCAAGCCATCGAAGCCACCTTCGCCTTTGTCGACCGCCTGCCCGAAGACGCCCATCTGCTCGTCCATTGCCTTCGGGGCATTGGGCGCGCGACCGCGCTCACCCTCGGCATTCTGGCGCGCTACATGCCACCGGAGGACGCCGCCGCCGCACTCCATGCGCTGCGCCCGGAGGCCAAGCCGAACAGGCATGTCGTCAACCTTTGCGACACGGCGCTCGGGCTCAAGGGCAAGCTCGCCAAGCAGGCACTACGCTTCCCGGCGAAAGTCTGGAAACCAGCCAAAAGCTGAAGCTAGAAATACGCAGCTTGGCCGCCAGCCGTTGTGCATCGCACAAAGATTTGACATGATCCCACGAAAGAACGGTGACAGTTGACTGCCTGATCAGGCATGATGCTGTAAGCCTTTGTTTTCGGACGGGCTTTGACGGGAAGATTCGACCTTGACCCGCCAGCGCCGAATACAAAAGACGGGAGGAAAAGATGTCCCACGCGGCCTATGTGTTTGACGCTTACGGCACGCTCTTCGACGTGCACGCGGCCGTCAGGCGCCACGCGCAGGAAATCGGCCCGGACGGGCAGGCTTTTTCCGAACTCTGGCGGGCCAAGCAACTCGAATATTCCTGGGTGCGCTCGCTGATGGGCAGCTATCAGGATTTCTGGCAACTGACCGAACAGTCGCTCGACTACGCCTTCGCACGTTTTCCCTCCGCCGACCCGAAACTTCGCAAGCGATTGCTCGACGCCTATTGGACGCTCGACTGCTATCCGGAAGTGCCGGCGGTTCTGAAAGGGCTCAAGGAGCGCGGCGCCCGCATCGCCATCCTCTCCAACGGCTCGCCGGCCATGCTCGCCTCTGCGGTCCGCAACGCGGCACTCGACATCGTCATCGACGACGTGTTTTCCGTCGACGCGGTGAAGGCCTTCAAGACCGCGCCTGCCGTCTACGACATCGTCACAACCGGCTACCGGCTTTACCCGCATGCCGTTTCCTTCCAGTCGTCGAACCGCTGGGATATCGCCGGGGCGACGAAATTCGGGTTTCGCACCGTATGGATCAATCGGGCGGACATGCCGGACGAATATCGTGATCACGGGCCGGCGCTGATCCTGCCCTCTCTCGAAAGTCTGCAATTCGGTATCTGAAGGATCTCCCCATGGTCTGGTCGCCTGCGCAGTATCTGAAGTTCGAAGACGAACGCACGCGCCCAGCCAGAGATCTCCTCGCCCAAGTGCCCGACCTGCCCGAAGGCATCGCCTTCGATCTCGGCTGCGGCCCGGGCAACTCCACCGAGCTCATCCGCGACCGGTTTCCCGAGGCCACACTTTCAGGCATCGACAGCGACGAGAACATGCTCGTTGCGGCGGCGAAGCGGCTGCCGGGCATCACCTTCGAAAAGGCGGATCTCGCAAACTGGGTCCCCCCTGCCGGCGCTTCGCTGTTTTACGGCAACGCTGTCTTTCAATGGCTGCCGAACCACCTCACGATCTTCGAAAGACTGATGGGAGCGCTCGCATCAGGCGGCACGCTTGCGGTCCAGATGCCGGACAATCTCGGGGAGCTGAGCCATTTGCTGATGGAGGAGACAGCGCGCAGCTCGGCTTTCACTGACGCCTTTGCCGGCAAGACCGTCCGCCGCAATCCCATGCCGGGCCCGGCAACCTATGTCGAACGCCTGGCGCCACAGGCCGCCAGCATCGAGGTCTGGCACACGATCTACTACCACCGGCTCGCCAATGCCGAAGCGATCGTCGAATGGGTGAAGGGGACCGGCCTCAGACCCTATCTCGATGCCTTGCCGGAAGATAAACGCGACGCCTTTGCTGCCGACTACACGGACCGGATCCGCGCTGCCTATCCGGCCATGAGCGACGGCAAGGTCCTTCTGCGCTTCCCGAGATTTTTCATCGTCGCGGTGAAGGCCTAGCGCCGGGCGACGCTACATGCGTTCGACCAGGAAATCGATGAAGGCACGGATACGGGCGGCGAGATGCTCATGTCCGGCATAGACGGCGTAGACCGTCTCGATCTCGCCCGACTGATAATCTTCGAGCAGCGGCACGAGCGTTCCGGCTTCGAAGTCCGGCTCGACATGGAAACGGCCGATACGGCCAACGCCAATGCCGGCAAGGCAAAGCTGGCGGACGATCGAACCGCTCGAGACCTGCATGTTGCCGAAGACCGAGCGCAATTCCGCAGCCGGCTGCCCCGGCATGCGGAACGCCCATTCGTCGACGCTGCGACGGAAATTGAAACGAATGCAATTGTGGCCGTCGAGTTCATCGGGCGTTTGCGGGACCCCATGCTTTTCCAGATAGCCCGGCGATGCGATCACGACCGGACGGCTTTCCATGAGCTTGCGTGCCTTGAGGGATGAATCGCGCAACGGACCGGTGCGGATCGCCACGTCGGCGCGCTCTCCGACGACATCGATCATGCTGTCCGTCAGCGTCAGATCAAGTTGCACCTCCGGATAGCGGGCGAGGAACTCTGGCGCGAGCGGCATGATGTAGCGCTCGCCAAAGCCGACTGCGGCGTTCACCCGCAACAGCCCGCGCGGCGTCATGCGGCCCCCGGCAGCGACCAGTTGTTCGGTCTCCGCGATTTCCGTGAGAATCCGCTGGGCGCGTTGCAGATAGACTTCCCCCTCCGGCGTCAGCTGCAGGGTCCTGGTCGAGCGCACGAGCAGGCGCGTGCCCAACCGGTCCTCGATACGGGTCACCAGTTTGCTGACGGCCGACGGCGAAAGCTTCAGGCGCCGCGCAGCCGCCGAGAAGCTGCGGGTCTCCGAAACGGCAACGAAGACCTCCATTTCACCTGCCCGATTGTCCATGCGTCACCTTTGAATCCAATTCACAGTCCTTTGTACCATTATGCTGATTATCATGATGAGTGCCAAGGCTCATATTCCGCCCGACTTCAACAACAACCAACGCGCCCGGTTCCTCCCAGCCGGGTGGGAAAGGTCTCGTCGTGCCTATTGCTATCCTTGCGCTGACGATCGCGGCCTATGCGATCGGAACAACGGAATTCGTGATCGTCGGTCTGCTGCCGACGGTCGCCACCGACCTCAATGTCACCCTGCCGCTCGCCGGCCTGATCGTCAGCGTCTATGCGCTCGGCGTCACCTTCGGCGCGCCGGTGCTGACGGCACTCACCGGCCGGATCGAGCGTAAGCCGCTCCTGATCGGCCTGATGGCGCTGTTCATCGTCGGCAATGCTGCGGCCGCCCTGTCGCCGAGCTACGAACCGCTTCTCATTGCGCGGGTCATCTCCGCCTTTGCCCATGGAGTGTTCTTCTCGGTCGGCTCGACCATCGCCGCCGACCTCGTTCCGGAAGACCGGCGCGCATCGGCCATCGCCATGATGTTCATGGGCCTCACCGTCGCGATCGTCACCGGCGTGCCGCTCGGTACCTGGGTCGGCCAGACCTTCGGCTGGCGTGCCACCTTCTGGGCCGTGACCGGTCTCGGTGTCGTCGCGCTCACCGCGATCGTCGCCCTGCTGCCGAACACGCTCTCCAAGGCCCCGCCGGCCAAGCTTATCGACCAGGTGCGCGTGCTCGGGTCCGGCCGCCTGCTGATCGTCTTTGCCATGACCGCGCTCGGCTACGGCGGCACCTTCGTCGCCTTCACTTTCCTGGCGCCGATCCTGCAGGACATCACCGGTTTCTCGGAAGGCGCCGTCAGCCTGATCCTCGTGCTCTATGGCGTCGCGATCGCCATCGGCAACATTGCCGGCGGCAAGATCGCCAACCGCGATCCGGTCAAGGCGCTTATCGGCCTGTTTCTGGCCCAGGCGGCCGTGCTGGTGCTCTTTACGTTCACGGCCCCCTCGCCGGTGCTGACGCTGGTGACGCTCGCCGCACTCGGCTTCCTGTCCTTTGCCAATGTTCCCGGCCTGCAGCTCTATGTCGTGCAGCTTGCCAAGCAGTACCGGCCGGGCGCCGTCGATGTAGCCTCGGCGCTGAATATCGCCGCCTTCAACCTCGGCATTGCCGTCGGCGCCTGGCTCGGTGGCTTGATCGTCGCCTCACCGCTCGGCCTCGGCATGACGCCCGTCATCGGCGCCCTGCTTGTCGCCGCCGCGCTGCTGCTCACGCTTTTGAGCGGCGTTCTTGATCGCCGGGCCGGCGCCGCCTACCAACCGGCTTGAACCGCCGCACCTGAGGACCACCTATAGATCGTTCCTTTTTCGCCCGGCCATCCGGCCGGGCGCTCGCCAAGTACAGCAGGTCAAGTACAAGGAGTTACCCACCATGCATTCCGTCAATTCAAACGGTGCCAACATCCCGGCGCTCGGCTTCGGCACCTTCCGCATGCCCGGCGCCGACGTGCTGCGGGTGCTGCCGGAAGCGCTCAAGCTCGGCTTCCACCATGTCGACACGGCCCAGATCTACGGCAACGAGGCCGAGGTCGGCGAAGCCATCCATAACTCCGGCGTGTCACGCGCCGACATCTTCCTCACCACCAAGGTCTGGGTCGACAAATATGCGCATCGCGACTTCCTCGCCTCGGTCGACGAGAGCCTGAAAAAGCTGAGGACCGACCATGTCGACCTGCTTCTCCTGCACTGGCCGGGCGGCAGTGACGTGCCGATGGCCGAGCGCATCGGCGCCCTCAACGAGGTGCAGAAGGCCGGCAAGGTCCGTCATATCGGCGTCAGCAACTTCAACACGGCACAGATGGAAGAAGCGGTGAAGCTCAGCGACGCCCCGATCGCCACCAACCAGGTCGAATACCATCCCTATCTCGACCAGACCAAGGTGCTCGAGATCGCGCGCAAGCACGGCATGTCGATCACTGCCTACTACGCGATGGCGAACGGCAAGGTCCCGAACGATCCGCTGCTGAAGGAGATCGGCGCACGCCACGGCAAGACGGCCGCCCAGGTGGTGCTGCGCTGGCTGGTGCAGCAGAAGGACGTGATCACGCTTTCCAAGACCGCGACGATCGATCGGTTGAAGGAAAACTTCGCGATCTTCGACTTCGCGCTCGGCGACGGCGAGATGGCAGAGATCCACGCGCTTGCCCGCCCCGACGGTCGCATCGTCAATCCGGAAGGTCTGGCTCCGGTCTGGGACAAGGCCGCCTGATCTACTCTCTTGTAGTGGAGCGGGATGCGGGCGGAAAACCGCTCACACTTTTCCTCATCCCGCTCCGCCATTTCGCCGCCGGCCAATTCCCAGCCGGCGGCGGATACGATATGGACATGCCCCGCAGACACCGATCAGAGGGAGGGGGCGATGTCTTTGCATGAGGCGCAGACGAGCGATTTCGCTCCCGATTGGCCGGCGATCATCGCCGTCGTCCTGGGGGTCACCGCCTTCTCGGTGGCGCAGGGGCTCACCTATCCGCTGATCTCGCTTTCGCTTGAAAGCCGTGGCGTCTCTGCCGGAATGATCGGCCTCAATGCCATGGGCTTTGCCGCCGGTCTCGGCGTGGCGACCCTGCTTCTCGGCCGGTTGACGCGGCTTGCCTCCGCCGACCGGCTGATCATCGCCAGTCTCTGCGGCTGCTCCATCTGCCTCGCGACGCTTGCCTCGACGTCAGAGCTTCCCATCTGGTTTATCGCCCGCTTCGCCCTCGGCTTCTTCGTCAGCATGGTGTTCATGCTCGGCGAAGCCTGGCTGAATACGGCCTGTCCCGACCGGCTGCGCGGTCGCGTTTCCGGCCTTTACGGCGCCGGCATGTGCGGCGGCTTTGCCGCCGGTCCGCTGGCGATCCCGTTGCTCGGCACCAGCGGCGGCCTCGGCTTTGCGCTGCTGGCGATCTATATCGCGCTCGTCGCCTTCCTCACCGGGCTCCTGACCATGGGTGCGCGCACTCGGCCCGAGCCTTCCTCGACACGCGACCTCTTCGCCTTCTTCAAGAAGGCACCGATGCTGATCCTCATGGTGCTGATGTTCGGCATTGCCGATATCGCGGCGATCTCGGCAATGCCGGTCTACTTCGTCAAAACGGGCCACAGCCAGGCCTTTGCCGCGCTCAGCGTGACGGCGCTTGCGATCCCGACCGCGCTGGCGCAGCCCTTCATCGGCGTGCTTCTCGACCGGCTGCCGCGCCGCCGTGTGGCGATCTCAGCAGCCGCCGTCGCCGCCACCGGCTACCTTCTGGTGCCGTTCCTGTCTTCGAACGTGGCTTTGCTGCTGACATTCGCCTTCATCGGCGCCGCCAGCTTCGCGCTCTACACGGCCGCCCTGACGATGCTTGGCGAAGAATATCGCGGCAGCATGCTCGTTGCCGGCAGTGCCGCCTTCTCGCTCGCTTATGCCGCCGGCAGCGCTGCAGGGTCGGGCGCCACCGGCGCGCTGATGAACTTCATCGACCCTATCGCCGGCCCGCTCGGCGTGGGCACCGTCCTCGTCTTCTTCACTCTGATGTTTGCAGCGACAGGGCGCCGTTAGGCCTCGGCGCAGCGCAAGGCAAGCGCCTCACCGAAAACACGGGCAGCCGGCCCGAGCGGCTCATCGATCCGATGCACCAGATAGGCCTCGGCACCGACTTGACTGTTGCGGCCAAGGGCCGTCGTCGGCATGCGCACCAGCCGGCCCTCTTCGAGATCCCGCTCCACCTGCCAGAGCGGCAGCCGGCCCCAACCGAGACCGGCGCAGATCATCGCATGTTTCGTATCCTGGCTGCTGACGCGACAGGTCTGCGGCGAAAGCACGCCGAAATCCCGCCCCACCGTGCGCTGCGACGGATCGGACTGCACGATCTGCAGATGGTCGGCAAGCGCGGCGTTTTCGAGTGCACCATCGCCGGCACTCAGCCCCAGGGGATGATGCGCCGCAACGACTGCAACGATCTGAACCGTCGAGAGCGCCTGGCGGGCGATAGCCGGATCGCGGAAATCCTCGCCGACCATGATACCGAGAGTGAAGCGGCGTTCGACGAGGCCATCCAGCGGTCCGCCCAGCGGTGAAACCGCAAGCCTGATTGAAACATTGGGGTAGATCGTCCGCATCTCGTTCAGGGCGAGCCCGACCGTCTCGATCGGGAAGAGCGTGTCGACGATCAGCGAAAGCTCCAGTTCGATCCCCTCGCCGAGCCCTCGCGCGCGGGCCCGCATGGCGTCCACCCGCAGCAGGATATCGCGGGCATTGGCAAGCAGGGCCTGCCCTTCCTGTGTCAGCACCGGCCGATGGCCCGAACGATCAAACAGAGCGACTCCGAGTTCCGTCTCGAGATTGGCGATGGCATGGCTGACCGCCGACTGCACTCGGGAAAGCCGGGCTGCACCCCCGCGGAAACTCCCGCTTTCGGCGACGGTCACGAAGGTCCGCATCTGATCGAGTGTCAGGGCATCCAGCATGATCGATTCCATAGATCAATTTGATGAAATTTATCTCACTTCATCAGATCATGGAAAGCATCCATCTTCTTTTCCGAACAGCAAGTGCTCAGCAGGAAGGAAGGCCCGATGGCCAGGATACTCGTGCTCTACTACTCATCCTACGGTCATATCGAGACCATGGCGGCGGCGGTTGCCGAGGGCGCGCGCGCCGCTGGCGCCACCGCCGTGCTCAAGCGGGTGCCCGAAATCGTGCCGGAAGCCGTTGCCATCAAGGCGGGCTACAAGCGCGATCAGGTCGCACCGGTCGCGACCGTCGCGGAACTGCCTGACTATGACGCGATCATCATCGGTACGCCGACACGCTTCGGCAACATGGCCGCGCAGATGAAAAACTTCCTCGATCAGGCGGGCGGTATCTGGGCGCGCGACGCTTTGGTCGGCCGCATCGGCAGCGTCTTCACCTCGACCGGAAGCCAGCATGGTGGCCAGGAATCGACGATCCTCGCCACCCATACCGTGCTTCTCCATCTCGGCATGGTGATTGCCGGCCTGCCCTACAGCTTCAAGGGTCAGATGCGCATGGACGAAATCACCGGCGGCTCGCCCTACGGCGCCTCGACGCTCGCCGACGACGGCAACGGCGGCGACCGTCGGCCAAGCGCCAACGAGCTGGAAGGCGCACGCTTCCAAGGACGCCACGTCGCAGACCTGGCGGCGGCGCTGGTCGCCGGTCGTGCGCGCGTGGCGGAGATTGCCTGATGGCCACGGCCACAACCTTCGCTCGGGAGAGAACAGATTGGGCGGGCGTGATGACGGTCGTTGCCGCCGGCGTGGTCGCGGCCATGCAGGTCGGCAAGGGGCTGATTGCCGGTCCGTTGCTTCAGTCCGACCTTGGGCTCGATCTCCCCGCCCTCGGCTGGATCACCTCGGTCTTCGCCATCGTCGGCGTCGTCGGCGGCATGGCGGCCGGCGCGTTCGTCACTGCTGCCGGGGACCGGCGTCTGGTCGGCATCGGGATGGCGATGCTGGCGCTCGGCTCCTTCAGTGGAGCGGCCAGCCACGCGTTCACGCTGCTTCTTCTGTCACGCATCGTCGAAGGCTTCGGGTTCCTGCTTGTCGTCGTCGCCGGCCCGGCCATTCTGATGCGCTTGGTGACATCGGATCGCCGCGACCTCGTCTTTTCGCTGTGGAGCTGTTTCATGCCGGCGGGCATCGCGGCCGCCATGCTGACGGGGCCACTTTTTCCCGATTGGCAAGCGATCTGGAGGAGCAACGGGCTGATCACGCTGGCAAGCCTGGCTTCCATCTTCCTGGCGGTGTCGCCGTCTCGGGAAACATCCAGCATCGCCGCCAGCTTCCGGGATGATGCGACCGAAACGCTTACAAGCCGCGGCCCGGTGCTGCTCTTCGTTCTGTTTTCGCTCTACAGCCTGATGAGCTTCACGCTTTCCAGCTTCCTGCCGATCCTGTTGGTCCAGCGTATGCACGTCTCGCTCGGGACCGTCGGCCTCCTCAGCGCCATCATCACACTGGTGAACGTCATCGGCAATCTTGCCGCCGGCCATCTGCTGTCTCGCAGCTTTGCCCGCGGCCGGTTGATCGCCAGCGCTGCCTTGCTGATGGGTGTGTTCGGCCTATGGATCTTCCTGAGCCAGTCCGGTGGAAATCTGATCTTCGGGCTTTGCGTGCTGTTTTCCGCGATCGGCGGCCTGATCCCCGCCACGTTGATCTCGTCGGTGCCGATCCTGTCGCCGCGTCCGGCGCTTGCGCCGTTGGCAATGGGGCTCTTGATGCAGGGCAGCAATCTGGGGCAACTCGTCGGGCCGGTTGCAGTCGGAACGGCGATCGAACGCTACGGCTGGGCCTCGGGCGCGGCCTTCATCGGCGTCGGCGCCCTTCTCTGCATCCTGCTTGCGAGCACACTGGAGCAGACCCTGCGAAGCAAGGCCCAACGGCGATGATGGCCTGCATGCAAAGAGCAAATCGCAAAGAAAAACCCACCGGCGGCAAACCGGTGGGTTCGGCATTTCCGGCGGATTGTCCGCGGATCAGACGAACTGGCTGAGGCCCGGAACCGAGGCGACGACTTCGTCGACCACTTCATCGCCTGCCTTTTCCTTGGCAAAGGCGATGGTCTCCTTGGCGAGCGAGGTGATTTCGCCCATGCCGAGACCCTGGCTCATCAGCTGCTGGCCGAGCGCCATGACGCCGCCGCCGCCGATCGCCGACATCAGGCCGCCGAGCAGACCGCCGCCACCCGTGCCTTCGCCATTGTACTGGGCGATGAGCTCGGAGGCGCCCGGAATCGCTTCGATCATCTGGGCAACCGGGCCGTCAGCGGCTTCGCGCTGCAGGAAGCCGAGGATCATGCCGACAGCCTTTTCGGCCGTTGCAGGCTCGATGCCGACATTCTCCGCGACGCGCGTGACCAGTTCATTCATGGAAAAACTCCCTCACTTGGATTTTTGACGTTGACGTCAAGGTAAATGATCGCCCACCAAATAACAAGCCGTGAGCAGTGACTATCGGCCCGTCGATAACGCCGCTTTCCGGTCGCGCGCTGGCACAGCCTTGTTGCCGGGCGCAACCGCAGCACCTATAACAGAAAACCAGGCACATTTCGATGACGGGCACTTGCGATCAACCGCGAACCGCCCGCTTTCATTGATGAAACGGAGATGAAGCCCACATGTTGGAAGAAGGCAAGCTCTTTATCGGCACCAGCCGCAAGCCTGATGATTCGATCAACAAGGGCGAGTATCTGGAACTCAAGTTCGGCAACCGCCACGGCCTGATCACCGGCGCCACCGGCACCGGCAAGACGATCACCCTGCAGGTCCTCGCCGAAGGTTTTGCCAATGCCGGCGTCCCCGTCTTCTGCGCCGACGTCAAGGGCGATCTCTCCGGCATCGGCGCGATCGGCGAGCCCAAGGATTTCATCCTGAAGCGCGCCGAGCAGATCGGCCTGCCGACAAATCCTTACGAGTTCCAGGAATTCCCGGTCATCTTCTGGGATCTCTACGGCGAGAAGGGCCATCGCGTCCGCACCACCATGTCGGAAATGGGGCCCCTGCTCCTTTCGCGGCTGATGAACGCCACGGATGCGCAGGAAGGCGTGCTCAACATCGCCTTCAAGATCGCCGATGAGGGCGGCCTGCCGCTGCTCGACCTGAAAGATCTGCAGGCGCTGCTCAACTACATGGGCGACAATGCCAGCGCGCTCTCCAATCAGTTCGGTTTCATCTCCAAGGCCTCGGTCGGTTCGATCCAACGCGAACTCCTGATCCTCGAACAGCAGGGCGCCGAACATTTCTTCGGCGAACCGGCGCTGAAGATCACCGACATCATGCGCACGACCAATGACGGGCGCGGCGCGATCTCGGTGCTGGCGGCCGACAAGCTGATGATGAACCCGCGGCTCTATGCGACCTTCCTGCTTTGGCTGCTTTCGGAACTGTTCGAGGAACTGCCTGAGGTGGGCGACCCGGACAAGCCGAAGCTGGTGTTCTTCTTCGACGAGGCGCATCTGCTTTTCAACGATGCGCCGAAGGTGCTGACGGAGCGTGTCGAACAGGTCGTGCGCCTGATCCGCTCCAAGGGCGTGGGCGTCTACTTCGTCACGCAAAACCCGCTCGACGTGCCGGAAACGATCCTCGGCCAGCTCGGTAACCGCGTTCAGCACGCGCTTCGCGCCTATACGCCGCGCGACCAGAAGGCGGTGAAGACCGCCGCTGACACCTTCCGCCCGAACCCGGACTTCGACTGCGCCACCGTCATCACCAATCTCGGCACCGGCGAGGCTCTGGTCTCGACGCTCGAAGGCAAGGGTGCGCCCTCGATGGTCGAGCGCACGCTCGTGCGTCCGCCGCAATCGCGCGTCGGTCCGCTGACCGAGGCCGAGCGGAAAAAGGTGATGGATGTGAGCCCGGTCCGCGGTCTCTATGACGAGGATTTCGACCGCGAATCGGCCTATGAGATGCTGACCGCGCGCGCCAAGAAGACGGCCGAAGCGCAGGCGCAAGCACAAGAACAGGCCGAACAGCAGACAACGGAAGCGAATACCGGCGGCAGCCGCTGGACGCTGCCCGGCTTCGGCGACGACGAGGCGGCGGCACCAGCGGGCAAGCAGGCGCGGCCACGCAGCTCCGGCTACCAGCGCGAGACGGTCGTCGAAGCCGCGATGAAATCGGTCGCTCGCACCGTCGCGACCCAGGTCGGCCGCGCCCTGGTGCGCGGCATCCTCGGCAGCCTCAGCCGACGCTGAACATAGCCGCGGCAACCGGCAATGCTTGAGGTCGATATTTTGCCCGCGCCCTGATTTCGATCGAGGCGCGTCGTTATTTTGAAAGGAACATTCGCATGGACGTTAAGGATTCGAACGGCGCCATCCTCCAGGACGGCGACAACGTTACCCTGATCAAGGATCTGAAGGTCAAGGGCACCTCTACGACGCTGAAGCGCGGCACGATGGTCAAGGGTATTCGCCTCACCGACAACCCTGATGAAGTCGAATGCCGGGTGGAGAAGATCAAGGGCCTGGTGCTGCGCACCGAGTTTTTGAAGAAGGCATAGCCCACGGCTGACGGCCTTCTCCGTCGGCAGCCACCTCATGCAGCGCCTGCGTGGAGCATCATGATCTCCGAGAACACAAAAGCCCGGCGGAACGATCCGCCGGGCTTTTGGATTCCGATTGGAATTCAGATATCAGGCAACCGTCAGCTTGACGTCGATATTGCCCTTGGTCGCATGGCTATAGGGGCAAACGATATGCGCCTTCTGGACGAGGTCTTCGAGAACCGCCTTGTCGACGCCCGGAGACGTGATCTCAAGCGCGGCATCGATACCGAAGCCGGTGCCATCTTCGCGCGGACCAATGCCGACTGTTCCCGTCACTTTCGTGTCTTCCGGAAGCTTTACCTTCTCCTTGCCGGCGACGAACTTCAGGGCGCCGAGGAAGCAGGCCGAGTAGCCAGCGGCAAAGAGCTGTTCAGGATTGGTGCCGCGGGCGCCGTCGCCGCCAAGTTCCTTCGGCACAGTAAGGGTGACATCGAGAACGCCATCGGCGCTCTTGGCCTGGCCAGCACGGCCACCGGTTGCGGATGCAGTGGTGCGGTAGAGAATAGGCATTGGCGGTCTCCTTTGCGTTTCCAAGTGGATGAGGGTTAGATAGCGCAAAATTCAATTGCGTGCAAATTAATTTTGCAAATTGCATTTTCGCCCTGTTTTTGCGAGAATGCGACCATGGCAAACAAAGCGGCACATATAGATACCATTCCGGAGGAGGCGCTGTCGCTCGGCAAGCAGCTCTGCTTTGCCGTCTATTCGGCGGCGCATGCCTTCAATCGTGCCTACAAGCCGCTGCTCGATCGTTTCGGCCTCACCTACCCGCAATATCTCGTGCTGCTTGCGCTATGGCAACAGGACGAAATGACGGTGAAGCGCATTGGCGAGGAGATAGGGCTCGATTCCGGAACGCTGTCGCCGCTTCTGAAACGCCTGGAGGCAGCCGGCTTTGTCGCGCGCCAGCGCGACCCAGGTGACGAGCGACAGGTAATCGTTCGCCTCACGGAGAAAGGCCGCGATTTGAAAAGCGAGGCCTTCGGTATTCTCATAGATATCGGCAAGGCTTCAGGCTGCAGCCTGGAAGAAGCGGGCGAAATCCGCGAGACGCTGCATCAGTTGACGCGGCAGCTCAATTCCGGCCATGGCGCGGACTGACATTTGCAGAGGCCGCCCCTCGTGACTGGGGGATGCCGCGAGCGACGACGCCCGTGGTTGTTAGATGACGAGGATCGGCGCCTTGCCACGCACGCGATCGTAGAGGTCCATGACATCCTGGTTGAGCATGCGAACGCAGCCGGACGAGACGGCCTTGCCGATCGACTTCCATTCCGGCGTTCCGTGGACGCGGTAGAGCGTGTCCTGACCATTCTGGAAGATGTAGAGAGCGCGTGAACCGAGCGGGTTGTTGAGGCCCGGCGCCATACCGCCATTCTTGGCCGAATAGGGTTTCAGCTGCGGCTGGCGGGCGACCATGCTGTCCGGCGGGGTCCAGCGCGGCCACTTCTGCTTCCACTGGATGACGCCGCGGCCCGACCAGGCGAAACCTTCACGGCCGAGGCCGACGCCGTAGCGCAGTGCCCGGCCGCCCGGCTGGATCAGATAGAGGTAGCGGTCACCGGTATCGACGACGATCGTTCCCGGCTGTTCGCCAAAGGGATCGCTGACCTCCTGACGATAGAAGCGCGCGTCGATCTGACGGAACGGTACCTCCGGCACCTGATAGCCGCCGTCGTACATGGAGGCATAAATATCCGAAACATAGAGGCCCGGCGGCGGCAGACCGGTCGGAACTGGCCCTGGGCCATCCTGCCTTTCATAGATGCCTTCCGCGCGCGGATCGGTAAAGCGTCCTTCGAGCGCAGGATTGCGGAACACAGGCGCCGTCTCATAGCGGAAGACGTCCGTGTTCATCGAGGAGGTGCAGCCTGCAAGACCGGCGGAGGCAAGAGCCAATCCGGACGAGCGGAGAAATTGACGGCGGGAGAAGACGACTGAAGAGGACATCGAACTCTGAAGGGCTTGAGTGCGGCCTGAGGAGTGCTGCATGAAATTGCTTAACGAAATACTACGCACAGCCCCTCGGAATGGGGCGATGCTTGCATTTCCGACTGGACCGAAGCTTGCGTCTTGGCGTGAAACGAAGAGAACTCAGACGCTGTGAGCGTTGAAACGTGGCTGGCGCATCAGTGTTTCAAAATCCGGCGCGGAGAGCGGCCGGCTGAAGAAATAGCCTTGGATCTCGTCACAGCCGCTCTGGCGCAGGAACTCGACCTGGGCCTGGTTTTCCACACCTTCGGCGATGACGCGCAGGCCAAGATTTTGGGCGAGTGAGATGATCGCCGCGGTGATCGCGTTGTCGTCGAGATCGACAGGAATATCCGCAACGAAGGACCGGTCGATCTTAAGGCGGCGCACCGGGAAGCGCTTCAAGGCGCTGAGGCTAGAATAGCCGGTGCCGAAATCGTCGATTGCCAGGTGCACGCCGATCGCCTGCAGCTCATGCATGGTGGCAATCGCCCCCGGCACGTCCTGCATGATCAGGCTTTCCGTCAGCTCAAGCTCGAGACAGCAGGGCTCAAGCCCGGTTTCGGCGAGAATTGCCGCCACGTGACCTGCCCAGTTGCGCTCGCGGAACTGGCGCGCCGAAACGTTGACGCTGACGATCAGCGGCGGCAGGCCGTCATCCTGCCAGTCCTTGGCCTGGCGGCAAGCGGCGCGCAGCACCCAGTCACCGATCGGCACGATCAGCCCGGTTTCTTCGGCAAGCGGAATGAACTCGGCCGGCGAAACCGTGCCGCGCTCTGGATGACGCCAACGAAGCAAGGCTTCGGCTGCGAAAACGCGGCCATTCGCAAGGTTCATCTGCGGCTGGAACTGCAGAAAGAATTCTTCGTGTGCCAGCGCCCTGCGCAGCTCCTCCTGCTGACGCAGCTTCTCGTGCGCCTTGGCGGCCATTTCCTCGGTGAAGACCTGCAGATTGTTGCGCCCGAGCTCCTTGGCCCGATACATCGCCATGTCGGCATTGGCGAGCAGCTCGCCGACGGTCTTGCCCTGATTGGGAAAGCAGGCGACGCCCATGCTGCAGGTGACCTGCAGGCTTCGGCCCTCGATCTGCATCGGCCCCGCGATGGCGCGGCGAATATCTTCAAGCCTTGCCAGCACGACATCCCGTTCGCAGGGAAGGCCGTTCAGAAGCAGAATGAATTCGTCGCCGCCGACACGCACGACCATATCCGACTTGCGCACCGACGAGCGCATGCGGGAGGCGGTGACCTTCAACAGCTCGTCGCCGGCCGCATGGCCGAGCGTATCGTTGACCAGCTTGAAATTATCGAGATCGAGGAAGGCGAGCACCGCCCATTGACCGGTGCCGCGCAGGGCCTCCAGCGCCTCGGCGACCTGCTCCTCGAACAGCGCCCGGTTGGGCAGGCCCGTCAGCGCATCATGATGCGCCATGAAACTGATACGGTCCTCCGCGTGCTTGCGCTCGATTGCAATACCGGCGAGATGCGCCGCCATCGCAATCAGCTCCTTCTGCCCTTCGTTGGGAACGCAGACCGCGCCGGAATAGAGCGCAAATGTGCCAAGCACCTTGCGGTCGCGCGAATGGACGGGAGTCGACCAGCAGGAGCGGAACCCATAGGGTCGAACGAGCTCGCGATAATCGTCCCAGAGAGGATCGGCGAGAATGTCCGAGACGATCACCTGTTCGCCGCGCCAGGCCGCCGTGCCGCAGGAGCCCATGTGAGGGCCGATCTCGACGCCATGGATCGTCGCGCAATAGCTCTCGTCGAGGCTTGGTGCCGCGCCATGGAACAGGTGGCGGCCATCGGCCGACAGCAACAGCACCGACCCCTTGATGCCAGGCATCAGCGCCTCGATCAGCAGGATCATGTCGCGGAAGAATTCGTCGAGCGGTCGGCTGTTGGCGATCATTTCCAGTAGGCGGGCCTGCCCTTCGAGCAGGCGTTCGGCCGCCTTTCTGTCGGAGATATCGCGCGACACGCCGACGACGCCGACAATCTCGCCGCGCTTGTTGCGCAGCGGCACCTTGGAGGTCATCAGCCAGCGGTCGCGGCCCTTGCTGACGATCGCCCGTTCCTCGATGCCGAAAATCGGTTCGCCGGTTTCGATGACGCGGCGCTCGATGTCGGCGATCGCCTGTGCCATGTGCGGCGGATGGAGATCGAAGTCGGTCTTACCGACGATATCCTTGAGACCTTCCAGGCCGTTGTCGGCAACAGTCACCTGGTTGGCGATGAGGAACCGCCCTTCGACATCCTTGGCATAGATGTAGTCGGGCACATGGTTGATCATCGTCTCCAACCAGTAGTGGCGGTCGGCGATGTCGGGTTCGGTCGGAAAGATCCGCGCAACTTCTTCCGCCAGCCGATGGCTGGCATCGATCAGGCGACGTGTATCCTCGTTGCCGCCAGCATTTAAGGCGGCATATCGCGGATTGCGAGACGTGTTCTTCGCCAAGCAAGGCCTCCCGACGCGCTCAGCCGCGTCGCTGGTCGATCTTTCCCCACTGCACGTTAGACGAGCAAGAGTTAGCCTTTCCTAAATAACTTGTAGAAAAATCGTGCAGAGGTTGCAATCTCCAAGTTGCGTGCCTGAAAAGAAGGGGTGACGGCGCCACCCCTTCGTCGATTTCAGGACAGACGTCGGCGCGCCGCCGGCGCGAGCATCAGCAGTTGGTCGGCCACCACCATGATAACGATCGCAAGCCCCGTCAGCGGAAAAGTGAGGCCAAAGAAAATGGCCATGATCCACAATCCTGCATAGACACTGCGCTTCGGCGGCATCGGCGGCACCCCGACGCGCCCCGCCGGGCGACGCTTCCACCACATGACGACGGCGGAGAGCGAGATGAGCACGATGGACAGGCAGGCGGCAAGCATCAACAACTGATTGGCGCGCCCCCACTCCTGCCCCTTGTGCACGTTGATGCTCCATTCGATCGCCTTTCCGAGCGCCGGGTAATCGCCAAAGGCTACATCGACAAGCGGTTTGCCGGAGTACTGGTCGATGTGGATCGTGCGCTCCCGTGCGAGCTCGGCCGGAAAGATCGCGGCCGTGTAGACGCCGCTCTCATCGGTCGGGAGCGCCAGCTCATAGCCGGGCAGCATGCCGGCCTCATCGGCGATCGCGACCGCGCGGTCTATGCCGACCGGCTCGGCGCCGACGCCGACGCCGCTCGACGTCGGGACCGGAGCATTCTCCATCAGCCAGTTCGCCCTGGGGAGGACATCGGTCGAAACCTTGGTCGCGGTTGGCACCTGGTCCCAAAGCACCGCGGGATAGCCGAGCCCCATGGCCGTCAGCTTGCCGTTGACGGTGGCGCCCCAGTAGCCGGACCACAGAAGACCGGAGAAGGCGAGGAAGACGATCAGCAGCCCGGCGACGATGCCGGTCACGGCATGAAGGTCACGCCAGAACACGCGGCGCGCGGGCGTGCCGCGCACGGTCAGCACACCGCCGGTCTGCTGGCGCGGCCACCAGAGATAAATGCCGGTGAAGACCAGCAGAATGGCAAAGCCCGCAACAATCTCGATGATCGTTTCGACCGACTTACCGAAATAGTCGAGGCTGTGCAGGTCCTCGACCACCTGATTGAACTCTTCCGTGGGCGCGACGTGATCGAGGATGGCGCCGGTATAGGGATCGACGAAGACCAGCATTTTGGCCTTGCCGATACCCACCGTGACGCGCGCCGAGCGATCGGCACCGGCGGGTGTGCGATAGGAGACGGCGGCGCTGCCGGGCACGGATTCGACAGCGGTGGCGACGATCGCCGAAGGCGGCAGCCGTTCGGTCCCGGCAGGCACGATGTTGCGATAGGCGAAGACGGTATCGTCGATCTCGTCGTTGAAGAGATAGAGGCCACCGGTGACGGCCAGGCTGATCATGAACGGGATGACGAGCAGGCCGGCAAAGAAGTGCCAGCGCCAGATGGCGCGATAGAGGGAAATGCCGCGCTCGGCGGCGACCGGCTGCGCTGCGGCGCCGGTAAAGGATGCGGTTGTCATGGGTTTCTCCGGGAAATCCGCATTATCGCGGCTTCGCCTCGTGATGGTCGGGTCGGTCGCGGATCACGGCCGGCGACGTCGAACAGCAGTTTCGACGCCTGGGAGGCCGTCAGCCGCCGCTCAAGCGGATATCAGGGAGAAACCCGATGGTGGCGCCCTAGGCCCTGTGCCGCCGCGGAGCACACCGCGAACAAACAGAAGTTCATTGGCAGGAACCGACACATGCCAGGCGAGAGATAGCGGTGGTGCGGCGATCGGATACGGCGCCGGCAGATCAGCGGGGGCGACGAGGCAGCAGGACTGGCATCCATGGCCTCTCGTACCACCTTTTCCGTCGGCATCGTCGTGGCCGGTGAGGCAGAGATCGGCAAACGTTCCATCGGGAAGCGCGTAGGCGGTCGTATCAGGCGCAACCGGCATGGCGACCGCCGGCTGCTGGATCAGGGCCGAGATGACGAGGACAAGCGCGCAGAGCAAACGCGCCGCCATGTCCGTCAACCGATCGCCTAGAAACCGTCGCGCCAAAAGTGCCCCCAAAATCGACTGCGACAGCTAAAGACCAACGGCGCGAAAGGCAAGCGGGCAATGGGCCGCATGGCCTATCAAAAGATTTCATGTGTGGTATCAGCGGCGCCGGCTTTCGCCGTCCAGCACGCTTGGCTTAAGACAAGGTCACGGCAACGACGGGAGGACGACATGCTGACGATCTACGGAGTCTATCGCTCGCGCGCATCGCGCAATTACTGGATGGCGCGGGAGCTCGGAATCCCCTTCACGTCCGTTCCGGTCATCCAGGCGCGCCGGGTTGCAGATCCGCTTGCCGCCGATGCGCCCATCAACACCAAGTCGCCGGCCTTCCTCGCCGTCAACCCGATGGGTCTGATTCCGGCGATCGAAGACGACGGCGTCGTACTGACGGAATCGCTTGCCAACAATCTTTTCCTTGCGCGCAAATACGGCGGCCCGCTGGGACCGGCTGATATCCGTGAAGAGGGACTGATGGGCAACTGGACGATGTGGGCGGCGACGGAGGTCGAGCCGCATGCGGTGCAGATCATCCTCACCTACGACTACGGCACTGAGGAAACCGACCAAGGCAGGGCAACGATCACTACCTGCGCCAAGTCCCTCGACAAGGTGTTTACCCGCCTGGAAGAGCACCTCGACGGGCGCGACTACCTGGTTGGCGATCGCTTCACCGTAGCCGACCTCAACCTCGCGGAAGTCTTCCGCTACGCCATAAGCCAGAAACAGCTCTTCGAGAAGCATCCACGCGTTTCGGCCTGGCTTGCCCGCTGCCATGCCCGCCCGGCTTTCAAGGCGATGATGGAAGAGCGGCTGAAAGAGCCGGCGGATTGAGCCGTCCGGAGGGGGGCTCGTTTCAAGTGATCAGCGCATGGTCGCCGCGTCGAAGCGTACGCGCGGCGCCCTGAGATCGAGCAGGCGCATGCCCTCCTCCACCTCGTCACGAACCCAGCGCTTGAAGGCGGCTGCGGCCTTGCTTTCCCGCCGCGATGGCGAGCTGACGAAGTAGTGGCCGTAGCCGGTGCCCACGCGGATACCGAAGGGCACGACCAAACTGCCTTGGGTGATCGCGAAGCCGGCGAGCGTCTGCCAGGCGAGCATGACCCCCTGCCCCGAGATCGCCGCATCGAGCACCAGCGACGCCTCATTGAACGTGTGGCGAACGGTCATTTCGGCACCGGAGAGGCCGACTTCGCGAAGCCACACCTCCCAGCTGAACATCGAGTGTCCGTCGATCACGGCGGGGAGCTTTAGAATATCTGCAGGTACGCGCAAGTTCTGCGCCACGACCGGCGAACAGACGGGAAAGACCTCCTGCTGCAACAGCAGTTCGGATTTAACGCCAGGCCAGTCGCCCGAGCCCACACGGATGCCGACATCCACATCCGATGTGTCGAGATTGACGAGCTTGGTCGTGGCATCGATGCGCAGGCGAATGTCGGGGTGGCGCTCGGCGAAACGGTTCAGCCGATAGACCAGCCAGCGGGCGGCAAAGACCGGTGCCACCGAGATCGTCAGCACCGACTCGTCGCGTCGCCGAGCCGAGGCCACGGCCTCCGCCAGCTCCTGAAAGGCGTTGCTGAGGCGGACGAGGAAACGCAGGCCAAAGTCGGTCGGGACGAGGCCGCGCGGCGTGCGCTCGAACAGGATGCGGCCAAGCTGGGCCTCCGCCTTGGCAATCTGCTGGCTGACGGCGCCTGAGGTCACGCCGAGCTCCTCGGCAGCAGCCGCCAACGAACCAAGGCGACCGGCCGCTTCCACGGCGCGAAGCCCGTTCAAATGGACGGAATTCAGATCTCTCATATAGTTTTCCTAAACCCGTTCGGTGCTATTCTCAATTGAAAAGACAGCGAGACAGGCAGATCATCCAAGCATCGAAAGGATGGGCCGCCATGTTGAAGCTTCTCTCGATGTTGACCGCATTCGCCACTTTTGAAAGTCGGAAGCAGGATACGCGACTAGCCTGGGCGCGTGACCCGCTGCAGCACCCGGATCTCGAGCGGATGGACGAACGCGAACTCGGTGATCTGCCCTTCCCCGGCTGGCCCTGGCCGCGCGCGGCCGAGTGCGCCAGCGACTGCCTGCAAGCCGGGGGCCGGTGACGGACAATGACCCTGTGATATGCTGACGGGATGAGCGAGGATCTCGACCGCAATTTCGCACGGGTCGTCAAGCTGGCGGAAGCCGCCGGCTTGCCGGAGGTTGCCATCGGCACCTCCTACGGCACGCCGGCACTGCTGGTGAAAGACAAGAGCTTCGTGCGCATGAAGGACGGCGACACGCTTGTCGTCATGTGTGCGCTCGAGGAAAAGGAATTGCTGCTGGAACTCGACCCGCAACTCTATTTCGAGACCGATCACTACAAAGGCTGGCCGGCGATGCTGGTTCGGCTTTCGGTGATCGACGATAAGAGCCTGACCGGGCGACTGGTTGCAGCCTGGCGCCAGAAGGCGCCAAAGCGGCTTGCTGCGAAACTCGCCGGCTGACCGCTTTCAGCTTCGATCCCCGACCTTGTAGATCAGGCAAACCTTGCCGTCATCGACCCTCTTCACGTCATCGAGTTGCACGTAGTGGCGCTGGGCGATGGTTTCGAACAGCGCCTTGCCCTTCCCCACCACCAGGGGATGGATGGTGAGACGCAATTCGTCGATCAGGCCGTGATCCATCAGGCTCGACACGGTGCGAGCGCCGCCGACGACATAGATGGTCCGACCCGGCTGGCGCCTTAGCTGCTCGATCTCGGCAGCATCGCGAACGATGGTGGCGTTGGCCCATTGCACCTCCGAGCGCTCTTTCGAGAGAACATAATGCGGCGTGCTCAAAGCAAAATCCGTATATTCGATCTCCTCCTGCGTCGGCACCTTGCCGGTAAACTCCAGCGGCGCATGCGGATTCTGTTTGATCGCGCTCCAATATTGCTCATAGCCCGAATACATGCCGCTCCCGAGGACGCAGGCATCGATCTCAGGCAGGAGGTCGAAGGTGTCCGACCAGGAATCGACCCAGTCCGTATAGCCATCCGGTCCATCGATCATCCCGTCGATGGACATCTGCATGCCGGCAACCACCTTGCGCATCGTCGTTGTCTCCCTGTTGGCGTTACGCAACAAGGACGTGCGCGCGGCGACTGAGCCGACATAGGCGGTAAAAATCTCGCGCCGGCGGCTGGCGGCATCCAATGAGCGGCCTTCCATTTCAGAGCTCGCGCCTATACCGGTGGAAGCTGACGGCCACACAGGTGTTCTTCCATGATCGTTCGCGACCGCCCCAGCCTTCTGAAACTGTTCTTCATCCTCAGAGGATCGATCATTCAGCGGATCTTTCCGCAGGTGCTGTTCGTCTTCGGCCTTTCCGCCTTCGTCGTCTGGGCACACCGTGCCGATCCCGGCATCGTTCCAAGCGTCAACAGCGGCCCTTTCGCCCTGCTCGGCATTGCGCTCTCGGTGTTCCTCGGTTTCCGCAACAACGCCTGCTACGACCGCTGGTGGGAGGCGCGGAAGGATTGGGGGCAACTGATCTTCACGTCGCGCGATCTCGCCCGGCAGACACTGGTCCTGGTCGACGCGAAAGCATCGGAGAATGCGGCGCGGCAACGGCTCCTCAACACCGCCATCGCCTTTGCTCGCGCCCTGGTTGGCCACCTGCGGCCGGGCAATGATGCCACCAGGGCGCTCGCGCGACTGCCCGACGATCTCGCTCCCGGCTACAAGGCAAGCCGCAACGCGCCGGACTACCTCCTGCGTGAGATGGGCCGCGATCTCGCGGGCTTGCGCGCTTCGGGCGCGATCAGCGACTTTCAGTGGGCCCAACTGGATGGCACCGTCGGCAGGATGTCGGCGATGCTTGCCGCCTGCGAGCGCATCCGCAACACGCCGGTGCCTTTCGGCTACACGCTGCTCCTGCACCGCACCGCCTATCTCTTCTGCTTCCTGCTGCCCTTCGGCTTTGCCGATGCGCTCGGTGGGGCCACGCCCTTTGTCACCGCGCTGGTCGCCTACACCTTCTTCGGCCTCAATGCACTCGGGGACGAACTGGAGGAGCCGTTCGGCGTATTACCGAACGACCTGCCGATCATGGCGCTTGCCGAAACGATCGAGATCAACCTGCGCGAGGCGCTCGGCGAGACTGATCTTCCGCCCCTGCCGCAGCCCAAGGACTACATCCTGATGTAGCCCAGATGGTCGCGCAGCTCAGGTCTTGAGCGCGGCCAGGACCCGGGCAACGGCCGGACGCGCGGTCATGCGGTTGCGGTGATCCAGGATTTTCGGGAAACGCGCGGGATCCACACCGTCCGATTCGAGCCAGCCGGCGATGGTGAAAAGGTAGGGATCGGCAACCGAATAGGTCTCGCCCAGGACGAAGGGGCCTTCCAACATCGTGTTCTCGATCAGTTCGAAGCAGGCCGCCATGTTGGAGGCGACCTTGGCCTTCATTGCCTCGTGCGCCGCCGGATCGTCGGCCCAGCGCGCGCCGCGACGTCCATGGGCATGGGCGACATGCACCGTCGAGCAGAGATAGTTCATGAACGACTGCAACTGCGCAAAAGCAAAGGCATCGCCCCTTGGTGCAAGGTTCGCTGCCGGATTTGTCTCGGCGATATAGGTGAGGATCGCCGGCGTTTCGGTGATGACGCCCCGGTCGGTCAACAGCGCCGGCACCCGGCCCTTCGGGTTTACCGCGAGATAGTCGGGCTTGGTCTGTTCGGCGGTCGAAAAATCGACGCGGCGCGCCTCGTAGTCAGCGCTCGCCTCTTCCAGCGCGATATGCGAAGCCAATGAGCAGGTGCCCGGGGCGTAGAACAATTTCAACACTTCAACTCTCCTCTGCGATCACGCGGATCGGACGACGTGGTGCCGACAGACCCGACCCTGCCCTATCATTCTGGCGGACGGAAGCGGAATGCGTGCGATGAACCGTGCGTTTCCTAACGTTTCAACTCCAGACCAAAGATCGGCGGCAGAAGAAAGGAAGTCAGCCCGATTGACAAGCCCGAACGGATTTCAATAGAAGATCATTGTTACGTTATAACATTATTCGGAGTTGCTTATGAAAACGCTCTTTTCAACCCTCATCGCTGCTGGCCTGTTTGCCGCCGTCGCCACACCCGCCTTCTCCCATGGCGCATGGATCGGCGAGCGCTGGGGAACGCTGGCGGTGATCTACGGCCACGGCCCCGCGGACGAATCCTATGATCCGGCCAAAGTGAAATCGGTCTCGGCCGTTGGCGAAGACGGTCAAGCGCTGCCGGTGACGATCGAGGCGGAAGACAATCACGCTAGGCTGAAACTCGATGGCAAGCCGGCGCTCGTCGCACTGGAGTTCGACAACGGCTATTGGAGCGAAGGCGCAGACGGCAAATGGGTGAACAAGCCCAGGAACGAGGTGCCCGGCGCCAAACAGGCGAGCCATTCGGTCAAATACAGCATCGCGCTGGTGCATGCGCATGGCGCACTGCCGGCCTTCCCGGCACAGCCGCTGCAGATCATCCCGCTCGACAACCCTGTTGGCCTGAAGCCGGGCGAGAAATTTCGCATCCGCCTATTGCTCGACGGCAAGCCGCTCGAAGGCAAGGAAATCACCCTCGACTATGCCGGATTGCCTGAGCTCGTCTCTGAAAAGACGAACGCGAATGGCGAAGCGGAAGTGACGCTGCGCAACGCCGGCGTCAACATTCTTGCCGTCAGCCACGCGATCCCGCTCGAAAGCAACATCGCCGCCGACAAGAAAGGTTTAACGGCCACGCTGACCTTCGTCGCCGAGCCGCACGTGCACGAATAGGCCTCCCGCCTCCCTCACCGCAATGCGGACCCAATCCTCGGGTTGGGGCCGAGATTGAGGTGGAGTTCAGAAGCACCGCCACGGCCCGGCAGGTATCCCTGCCGGGTCGTTTCCGGTCAGGCAACCAGCGCCTCGCCGCAACCGGGCACGTCTTCCAAGCGGTAGTAGACGGGAATGCCGCGTTCACGGGCGATGCGCACGTCGTTGTCGGCACCCTTGCTGTCGCCCGGCAGACGCAGCACCGCGTCGCACAGTGCCAGCAAGCGGCCGGCGACGGGATGGAAAATTTCCTCGTAGAGGTCGTCCCCGATGCGCTCGCCACCCGCCGCATTCCACACCGGCAGCGCCACCCATTCGCCGATGACAGGCACGTGCCCGGCCCGAAACAGCGCATAGGACGGCTCCTCCAGTCGCTTCAGGTTGGCGGCCATCTTGGCCGGGTCGTCTCCGGTTCCCGAGCGATAGGGCCCCGCGATCAAAATCAGCATGATCTTCTCCAAATTTCTGCACGAAATATCCAGATCATTCTGGAATATTCACGATATTTCGTGCAATATCGTGAAGAGTCAAGGAGGTATTCATGCTGACAACACAGAGACGGGCTTTGATTTCGGCACGGTTGGCGCGCGACGGCGAGATCGTCGCCAAGCGCCTGGCGGACGAACTGGACCTCTCGGAAGACACGATCCGGCGCGATCTCCGCGAGATGGCGGCGGAAGGTTTGCTGAAGCGCGTACATGGCGGCGCGCTGCCGCTGGTCCCGCCGCTACCAAACTTTACCGCACGGCAGGAGATTGCCGGCGACGTCAAACACCGGCTTGGGCGAAAGGCCGCGACGATGATCGAGGCGGGCCAGACGATCTTTCTCGACGGCGGCACGAGCAACGCGGAAATCGCGCGGGCACTGCCGCGGGAGATGCGGCTGACCGTCGTCACCCACAGCCCGACGATTGCCGCCGAGCTCGAACGCCACGAAGCCGAAGTGATCCTGATCGGTGGCCGGCTCTACAAACATTCGATGGTTGCGACGGGCGCGGCGGCGCTCACCGCCATCGCCGGCATCCGCATCGACCTGTTCTTCCTCGGCGTCACCGCCATTCATCCGGTTCACGGAGTTTCCACCGGCGACTTCGAGGAGGCGGCCGTCAAGCGCGCGATCCTCGCCCAGGCCGCCGACACCTATGTGCTTGCGACAGCGGAGAAATTCCACGCAGTTTCGCCACATCGCGTGGCCGGAATCGCCGATCTCGCCGGCTTCATCGTACCGGTGGAAATCGAGCGCCAGATGCTAACGCCCTATGACGACGCGAGCGTTGTGATGATCGGCGCCTGACGGTGCCAGCGCGCCGAGGCTGTCCGTGAGGGCTGCAGGCGAGAACCGTCGCCCGCGAACCTCAGGCGGCGAAAGCGTCCGTGATCCTGACGTCGCCGACATGGATGCCGTTCCAGTTGTACATCGAGTGATTTGCCTGCGCCATCAGGGCCGCGTGCAGGTCCGGCTCATCCCTGAAGAAGCGCGCAAGCGTTGCCGCCACCATCGCTTCGGCGGCGCGGGTCGTGCCGTCCTCGCATTTCAGCGCGATGGCGATGCCCTTTTCCGGGATGGCGGCACAGAACACGCCTTCGGCACCGGTCTTGGCGAAGATGCGGCCGGGGGCCGTTTTCATCAGCCGGGTGCAGGCGCGCTTGGTTCCGGCCACGTAGAAGGGCTCGACCATGCAGGCCTCGATCAGCCGCCTGGAGGCCCGGGCGCGTTCGGGTCCAAGACCGACGCCGGTCGCCATCTTGGCAAACCCGTGCGCCAGGCCCTTGAGCGGAACGGCGTAGGTCGGGATCGAGCAGCCGTCGACCCCGCAATTGTCCGTGCCGAGGATCGCCCCGGTCAGGCTTTCCATCGTGCCGCGGATTTCCTGCTGCAGCGGATGCTCGTAGCCGACATAGCCCTTCACCTCGGTGCCGGAATGGCAGCAGGCGCAGATGAAGCCTGAATGTTTGCCGGAGCAGTTGTTATGAAGCGCTGTCGGCGCCTCCAGGCTGCGGGCCTGGCCGATCAAGGTCCTCTGGTCGGACGACCAATGGGCGCCGCATTCGAGCGCCGAGACGTCGAGGCCCGCCGCCGCGAGCATCTTTGCGGCAAGCTCTACATGCTCCGGCTCGCCGGAATGGGAGGAGCAGGCAAGAGCCAGTTCCCTGTTGCCGAAACCGTAGGCGTCGGCCGCACCGCTTTCCATCAAGGGCAGCCCTTGCATCGCCTTGCAGGCGGAGCGCGGGAAAACGGCGGTGTCAGTCTCACCGAGCGAAAAGACGGTCCGGCCATCGCCGTCGACGGCGATCACAAGTCCGCGATGGCGACTTTCGACGAGGTTTCCGCGGGTGACTTCGACGAGAACGGGATTCGACATGCCTTGCCCTCAAATTTCCGAAATTGCTCCGTGCATTTAGCAGGAATCTTAAGGCAGGAAACGGAGTTTTCATGAAATTCGCCCGCAGGCTCGCCGCCGCCTTTCTCATCATCTACCTTCTGCCGGCGCTAGCCTCGGCCGGCTGGTGGTACATGCAGGACCGGCCACAGAGCTGGCGCTCTGCCGACTGGTCCTCGGCGGGCATCCTGCCGAAGACAGCCGAGAGCCCGATGCGGCGATCTACGTCTTTTCGGCAACGACCGGCGGCATGAAGGGCGCCGTCGCCAGCCACGCCTGGATCGTGACCAAGCAACAGGGCGCCCTCGCCTACAACCGCTACGACAAGGTCGGCTGGGGCAAGCCGATCCGCCGCAACGCCTATCCGGCCGATGCGCGCTGGTATTCGAACGAGCCGAGATTGGTTGTTTCGATCACCGGAACCGAAGCCAGCCGGCTGATCCCGAAGATCGAAGCGGCGATCGCAAGCTATCCCTATGACGCACCCGGCGGCTATCGGATCTGGCCGGGCCCGAACTCCAACACCTTCGTCGCCCACGTGCTGCGCTCCGTGCCGGAACTCGGCGCCGTGCTGCCGCCCGACGCCGTCGGCCGCGATTATCTGCCGGAGGGCAAGTTGTTCCAGATCGATGCCGATGGCCGTGACATGCACGCCACGCTCTATGGCGTCGCCGGTATCTCGGCTGGTGTTCGCAGCGGCCTCGAACTGCACTTTTTCGGCCTCGTCGCCGGATTTGATTTCGCGAAGCCCGGCATCAAGATCCCGGCGCTCGGACGCTTCGGGGTGTGATCTGCAAAGTTCCAACAGTTGAGGCTGAAGGCCCGGGCGGGGAATACCGAAAATGGAAAAGGGCCGCCCGAGGCGACCCTTCCCTGAGTTCTGGCCAAGTGAGTGGCCCGGGCTTTAGGCCCGAAGGAAGGCGGGGATCAAGCCGAGGGCTGCCTCGACGTGTTCACCTCTCCCATGCCCTTCACCAAGACCGAAATCCCATTAGACATTGGATCACCTTCCTTTCTGTTCGTTTCAGATGGCAACAAGGTAGGTGATCCCACGGTATTTGCAAGACCGACTAAGGTTTAATGGCGCAAATCACGTGGCGATCCGGGGATCACATGGACATGATGATCTTGCCGATATGGTCGCCGGTCTCCATCTCGCGATGCCCGTCCGCCACCTTGGCAAAGGGCAGCACGGAGTGGATCACCGGCGCGACCTTGCCCGCCTCGAGCAGCGGCCAGACCTTTGCCACCAAACCATCGCGGATCGCCTGCTTCTCCGCCGGCGTACGGGGACGGAGCGCCGAGCCCATCACATGCAGACGCTTTGTCAGGATCGGCGCGATGTTCGCCGCCTCGACCTTGGCGCCGCCGAGGAAGGCGATGATCGACAGGCGGCCGTCCTTCGCCAGCGAAGCGATGTTGCGGTCGAAGTAACGCCCGCCGACCATATCGAGGATGACGTCGACGCCGCGTCCATCCGTCTCTTCGATAACGACCGTTTTGAAGTCCTCTTCGCGATAGTTGATCGCGCGCTTGGCGCCGAGCGACTCGCAAGCCTGGCATTTCTCGGCGCTGCCGGCGGTGACGAAGACCTCGGCGCCGAAGGCCTTGGCAAGCTGGATCGCCGTCGTGCCGATGCCACTGGAGCCGCCATGGATGAGGATCGTTTCGCTCGCCTTCAAGCCGGCCATGTCGAAGACATTGGCCCAGACGGTGAAGAAGGTTTCGGGCAGAGCCGCCGCCTTCACCGCGTCATAGCCCTTCGGCCAGGCCAGCGCCTGGCTTGCCGGGACTGCCGCATATTCCGCATAGCCGCCGCCGTTGGCGAGCGCGCAGACTTTGTCTCCGATTTGAAATCCTTCCGCACCCGCGCCGAGCGCCACCACCTCGCCGGCCACTTCAAGGCCGAGGATCGGACTTGCACCCGGCGGTGGCGGATAGTCGCCCTTGCGCTGCAAGACATCGGGACGGTTGATGCCGGCCGCCTCCACCCGAACGAGGATGTCGCCCGGTTTGATCTCAGGCAACGGTCCCTTTTTCAGGACCATGTTTTCCGGTCCGCCTGGGGCCGGAAGATCGACGAAGTTCATTTCTGACGGAAGGGACATGGCACCACCTCATGCTGCTGATGTGCCACATCTAGCGCTGACGGCGTGCCGCGAAAAGGGTGGCGGTAGTATTGGCCGATCAGGGTTCGGCCGCCAGGAAGGACAGGATCTCGCCAGCCACCAGTGCCGGGCTTTCCCAATGAGGGTTGTGGCCATGGCCGGCCAAGCTGATCGAGCGCGCCGAGCCGATGGTTTCCGCCAGCAGCCGGCGATGCCCAGCGTCGAACAGCGGATCCTCACTGCCGCCGATCGCCAGCACCGGCAAACGCAACTGCCGCGCGGCGGCGCGAAGATCGGTCGCGGCAAGGCCATCGAGGATAGCGAGCCACGTCTGCGTCGGTATCTCTGCGGCCTCCTTGCGCATGTGCGCAAGGAACGCCGGGTCGACTGGTTGGTTGCAGGCGTGCCAGACATCGAAGAACGGGTGTTCCTGATCCAGCGGATCCTTCAACGCGCGGATCGCCCGCGCCGTTGGACTCCTCGCGTCGAGGCCCGGCTGCAGGCTGCCGGATAAAAGAACGAGGGCCCGGACCAGGTCCGGGCGAAGGGCGGCAAGCGCAATGGCGGTCATTGCCCCCATGGAATGGCCGATGACGACGATATCCCTCAGCGCCAGCCTATCGGCCAGACAAGCGAGATCCCGCGAAAAATCGGCAACCGTTGCCCCCGGCCCCGCCTGCGACGCGCCGTGGCCGGCGAGATCCGGAATGATCAGTCGATAGCCCACGAGGTGGGGCGCGACCAGCGAGAAAGAGCGGCTATTGTCGGAATAGCCGTGGAGCAGCAACAGCGCCGGCCCCTCGCCGCGATCGACATAGGCGAACTGGCGCCCGCCGGGCAGTTCGAGCCGCCGCTTCAGCGGCGACCAATCTTGCTGGTCGATGACGATCACAGTCCGAGCGCGGCCTTGACCGCGGCAAGCCCCGGCTGCCCGTCGAAGGTCGTCACCCCGGAAAGCCAGGCGTCGAGCCGCTGCGGCTCCTGCTCGATGGCCTTCTTGCCGGCCTCCTCCGGCGCCAGCCCGTCGCTCATCAGGGAACCCATGCCGCGGTTCTCGAAGTCGATATCGAAGCTCAGATTGTTGAGGAGCCTGGCGACATTCGGGCATTCCTGCAGGTAGCCCTTGCGCACCTGGGTCGAAACGGTCGCCGCGCCAAAGTCCGGTCCATAGAACTTGTCGCCGCCGGTCAGATACTTGATCGACAGGGCCGTGTTCATCGGATGCGGCGCCCAGCCCTGAAAGACGATGAAGGACTTGTCGCGAACCCGGCGCGTGACTTCCGCCAGCATGCCTTGCTCGCTTGATTCCACCACTTCCCAGCCATCAAGCCCGAGGCCCTGGTCCTTGACGGCATCCAGCATCAGCTGGTTGGAGCCGGGCTCGATGCCGTACATCTTCTTCTCGAATTTGTCGGCAAAGGTCTTCAGGTCCGCGAAATCCCTGACGCCCGCCTCCCAGACATAATCGGGTACGGCGAACGTGTACTTGGCCCCCTTCAGATTGGTGCGGACGGTTTCAACCGAACCGTCGTCCTTGTAGGGCTTGTAATAGGAGACCATCGCCGGGTCCCAATAGCCAAGGAAGACGTCGAGATCGCCGCTGCGCAGACTGGTGTAGATGACGTCAATGCCGAGCAGCTTGCTTTCGGGTTCATAACCCAATGCCTTGAGGACTGTCAGCCCGACGCCCGTGGTGAACGCCAGATCGTTCCAACCGGGCTCGGCCAGCCGGACTTGCCGACAGGATTGCGCCTCGCCGGCCAAGGCCGGAGAGGCGACGGCGACAACGGCAATGGTGGACATCAACAGTTTCAGCTTCGGCATCGCATCCTCCAGTTTGTCCATTCGGACTAATAATTGTCCCATGGGTCAACATTTGATCTTTCCGGAAAGTTTGTCAATGTGGGAATCGTTTGGAGGCGGCTGATGCGACTGACGAGGATAAGCGAGATCAGGCGGCGCGAGCTGCGCCGCGCGGCCTTTGAGGTGCTGCAGAAAGAGGGCATGGCCGGCGCGACGCTGGAGAAGGTCGCGACACACGCCGGCGCCTCCAAGGGCATCGTGCTGCATTATTTCGCCAACAAACAGGAGCTTTTCGAACATGCCATGCGCGAGGCGAACGCCGCGCTCAAGGAAGCGGTGGTCGTTCGGCTGAACCGCGCACGCACGCCGCGCGAGCGGCTAGAGGCGATCATTGAGGCGAACTTCGAGGAGCGCTTCTTCCAGCCTTCGGTCTGCCATGCCTGGCTTTCCCTTTGTGCCGAAGTTCCGCGCGAGCCGCAGCTTGCCCGCATCCAGAAGGTGATCCACGCGCGCATGCGCTCGAACCTGCTTTCCGCGCTCGTGGACCTGTTGCCGGCAGAAGACTGCGAGACCGTGGCGCTCGGCATCACTTCATTGATCGACGGCCTTTGGCTTAGGCTCGGATTGCAATCGGAAGGGCTGACGCGCGACACGGCGCTTTCCCAGATGCGCGACTATCTCGCCCATCGCATACCCGCGACCTAAGCGAGCCCGAAGACGGGAAATCAGCCGCCGAGTGCGTCCATGACAAGACCGGCTTCGCTGGTCTTGGCGCGGGATTTGATTTCGGCGATGCGGGCGCTGACGGCCTGGGCATCGGAAAAGACGAAGCCCTCCGGCAGGCCGAGGACGGCGATCGAGCAGCGCATCAGCGCGAATTCCTTCGGCGCACCGTCGCGACCATGGCCGCTGATGCGGCCCTCGGCCTGGTGCTCCGCCGAGTAGAGCTGGCGCACGTCGGAGCGGAAATCGTCCAGCAGGCGGTTCAGCACCGCCTCCAGCTCCTCGACCGAACAGCCGCTGATGCCGACGAAGAAATCATCTCCTCCGACATGGCCGAGGAACTTCTCCTCGCCGATGAAGTGGCGGCGCAGGAGCGCGGCAAACAGCGTGATCGCGAGATCGCCCTTCTGGAAGCCGTAGGTGTCGTTGAACGGCTTGAAGTCGTCGAAGTCGCAATAGCAGAAATAGCGGGTCTGATCGCCGTCGAGGATCGCGTCCTGGACGTAGTCGCGGATGGCGCGGTTGCCGGGCAGGCCCGTCAGCGGGTTCTGCTCCTGCGCCATCTTGAGCTGCTTTTCGTTGATGATCTTCAGAAGCGACGAGGCCGAAAGCGTACCGGCGTAACGCATGTTCTCCGTAAGGATCAGGCAATCGCTGCCGTCCATGCCGGCGAAGATCTTCAGCATTTCATCCGCGGGCGTATCGAGATCGGCGATCGGTGCCGGGCTGACGAAATGCGAGATCCGCCGCTGGTAGATCCGGTTCTTGAGGAGATCACGGCCGAAGGGGTGATAGATCAGCTCCTTGACGTGATACTCATGCAGAATGCCGCGCGGCTCGCCATTGGCGTTCAGAACCGGGAAGAAGCCCTGGCGCGGGTTTCGCCGGAAGAGATCGAAGACGGAATCGAGTTCATCGCTTTCGCGCACCGTCGGCAGTTGCTCGATCTGCTTGCGGATCAGGATACTGTCGAGCGAGGACGAGGGTCGCCTCACGCTGACGCTCTGATCGAGATGCGGATAGGCGGGCAGAAGCTCGCTGAGATGGGTGGTCGGCCGGGCGACGTAATAGCCCTGCACGAGATCGCAGCCGAGGTCGCGGCAGGTGAGGAACTCCGCCTCCGTCTCGACGCCCTCGGCGATGACCCGCGTACCAAGCACATGCGCGGTGTTGACGGTGTGGCGCACGAGGTGGCGCTTGCGGGCGTCAGCCTCGATGCCGGAGATGAAGTGCCTGTCGATCTTCACGTAATCGACCGGCTGGTCGCAGAGCAGCTTCAGCCCGTTGAAGCCAGCCCCGAAATCGTCAATGGCGAGCTTGAAGCCGGCGAGCCGGAGATCGCGCACGAGCGCGGAGAAGTCCGGCATCTTGCCGCTGTCGAAACGCTCGGAAAGCTCGAAGCAGAGCGACGAAGGGGCGATACCGGCGCGCTTCAGATGGTTGACGAGGCGCTCGACGATGTCGCCCTCGCCGCCGACGAGGCGCGAGTCGAAATTCAGAAACAGGGTGCGGGCGGAATGATCGGGCAGCGTCGCGAAGCCGGCGACGGCGCGGCTGTTGATCATGTGCTCCAGCGCCAGCAATTGCCCGGCTTCTTCCGCCTTGTCGAGCAGTTCCAGCGGCGAGGCAAAGCCCAGTTTCTGGAAGCCGCGCATCAGCGATTCGTAACCGAAGACGGTGCCGGTCGCCGCTTCGGTGATCGGCTGGAAGGCACTCTCGATCACCAGCTTGGCGAGCGTGACGATCTGGTCGTCGCCGAACCGGCGCAACGAGAGGATTTCGGCGGGGGCGGCGGACATGCCGGGCTCCAGAGACAGGGGAACGGACGATCGGACGCCGGCAGCATGGCCGCCAACTATCAACGAAGTCTTTCCCCATTATGAAGCTTTGATGAAAGGTATATGACAGTCGCTACCGCCCTTGATCTACTGCAAACATTCTAATGAAATCAGTAGTTTCATGAGCGATTGCTGCGGTTGCCCGGGCGCCGATAACGGCCGCTTTCGTACGGCCGGGCACCCAGCTCGGAACCCCACAGGAAGGGGGCGGTTATCCCTTCGCCAGCACGCCGAAGGCGATCAGCGACAGGCCCTGCATCACCAGGTCGACGGCGAGGAAAAGGCCGAGGATCCAGAGACTGTTGACCGGCCAGCCGGCGGCGATGATGAGGCCGGCGGCAAGCGTGACCAGACCGCCGAGTGCCACCCATCCCCAGCCTTGTACTGGCCTGAGCTTGAGACCGACCCAGATGCGGAAGCAGCCGGCGACGATGAGGGCGATCGCCATCACGAAGGTCAGGAAGGACGAGGCAAGCAAGGGATTGATGAAGGCAAACAGGCCGGCGATCGTATAACAGGCGCCGCTGAGCCCCCAGTAAAGTACGCTTTCCCAGCCCTTGACCTGGAAGGCGTGGGCGAGATTGAAAAGCCCGCCGACCAGCATGATGATCCCGACATAATAGACCGAAGCGACCGTGGCCATCAGCAGATTGCCGAAGGCAAGGCCACCGCACATGATGAGCAGCACGCCGAGTGCTACGAACCACCCCCATTTGCGGGCAACCGCCGTCTTGTCGGCGTGATCGAATGCATGGGTCATTTCAACCTCCAGTCCTTCAGATCGCGGGATCGCTACCGGGAGGATTGAGCCGGATTTCTTCGAAAAAGGGAAGCGAAAACACCGAAGATCTTTATTGATTGATGAGTCAATCAAAAATAAACTGACCTCCGTCAAGGGAGAGACGGATGCCAAAGGTCGGAATGGAGCCAGTGCGCCGCAAGGCGCTGGTGGACGCAGCACTTCGCGTGATCGGCGACCAGGGCACGCTGACCGTCACCATGTCCGAGATCGCCCGCCACGCCGGCGTCTCCCCTGCCCTTGCCCACCACTATTTCGGCAGCAAGGAACAATTGCTGATCGAGACGATCCGCAGCCTTCTACGGCAGTTGCGCGACGACACGGTGACGGCGCTTCGCACGGTGGCAGGCCCACGCGAAAGGCTGAGCGCCTTGATCCGCGTCTCCTTCCAGGCAAGCCAGTTCGCCCCAGATACGATTGCCGCATGGCTCGCCTTCTATTCGGAGGCGCAACGGTCTGAGGAGGTGCGGCGGCTGCTCGTCGTCTATGCCCGGCGCCTGCGCTCCAACCTCATGGCGAGCCTCAAGGCCCTTTGTGCCGACGATGACGCGGAACGCATCGCTGAAGGCGCTGCTGCGATGATCGACGGGCTTTATATCCGCCAGAGTCTGCGCTCCGCGCCGATCAGCATCGAAGCATCGATCGCGCTCACGGAAGACTACGTCAGCTCGCACATCGATCGGCTCAAATACCAGGGAACGGCCGCATGACAGCAAGATCGAACATCCTGATCATCATGGTCGACCAGCTGAACGGAAAGCTCTTTCCGGACGGACCGGCCGCGTTCCTGCATGCGCCGAACCTGAAAGCGCTCGCCGCGCGCTCGGCCCGCTTCCGCAACAACTACACCTCGTCGCCGCTCTGCGCCCCTGCCCGCGCCTCGTTCATGGCCGGGCAATTGCCGAGCCGCACCCGCGTCTACGACAACGCTGCCGAGTACCAGTCCTCGATCCCGACCTATGCGCATCATCTGCGCCGCGCCGGCTACTACACGGCTCTGTCGGGCAAGATGCATTTCGTCGGGCCGGACCAGCTGCACGGCTTCGAGGAGCGGCTGACGACCGACATCTACCCGGCCGATTTCGGCTGGACGCCCGATTATCGCAAGCCCGGCGAGCGCATCGACTGGTGGTACCACAATCTCGGCTCTGTCACGGGCGCCGGCGTCGCCGAGATCACCAACCAGATGGAATATGACGACGAGGTCGCCTTCCTCGCCAATCAGAAGCTCTATCAGCTCTCGCGCGAAAACGACGACGCGACACGCCGTCTCTGGTGCCTGACCGTCTCCTTCACCCACCCGCACGACCCCTATGTGGCGCGCAAGAAATTCTGGGATCTCTACGAGGATTGCGAGCATCTGCTGCCCGAGATCGGCATGCTGGCGGAGGACCAGCAGGACCCGCATTCCAAGCGCATCATGCATTCCTGCGACTATGTCAATTTCGACCTGACGGAAGACAATATCCGCCGGTCGCGCCAGGCCTACTTCGCCAATATCTCCTATCTCGACGAGAAGGTCGGAGAGCTCATCGACACGCTGACGCGCACCCGCATGCTCGACGACACGCTGATCCTTTTCTGCTCGGATCACGGCGACATGCTCGGCGAGCGCGGCCTGTGGTTCAAGATGAATTTCTTCGAAGGTTCAGCCCGCGTGCCGCTGATGGTCGCAGGCCCCGGTGTGACGCCGGGTCTGCACTTGGCCCCGACCTCCAATCTCGACGTGACGCCGACGCTTGCCGATCTCGCCGGTATTTCGATGGACGAGGTGAAGCCGTGGACCGACGGCATGAGTCTCGTGCCCATGATCAAAGGTGAGGAGCGCAGCGAGCCGGTGCTGATGGAATATGCAGCGGAAGCTTCTTACGCCCCGCTCGTCGCCATCCGCGAGGGCAAGTGGAAATACATCCACTGCGCGCTCGATCCGGATCAGCTCTACGATCTCGACGCCGACCCGCTGGAACTGAAGAATCTGGCGGCCCATCCGGAAACGCAGGTGCAGGCGGCAACGCTGCAGGCCTTCCGCGAGATGTGCGCCACCCATTGGGACATGGAGGCTTTCGACGCGGCCGTGCGCGAAAGCCAGGCGCGGCGCTGGGTGGTCTACGAGGCGCTCCGCAACGGTGCCTACTACCCCTGGGATCACCAGCCGCTGCAGAAAGCATCCGAGCGCTACATGCGCAACCATATGAACCTCGACAATCTCGAGGAATCCAAACGCTATCCGCGGGGAGAATGACATGAAAGCCCAACCGCAAGCCTCGCACTTCATCGACGGCGAATATGTCGAGGACATCGAAGGCACCGTCATCGAGAGCATCTATCCGGCGACCGGCGAAGTGATCGCCCGGCTGCATGCGGCAACGCCGGCGATCGTCGAAAAGGCGATTGCAGCCGCCAAGCGCGCTCAACCGGAATGGGCGGCGATGAGCCCGACGGCCCGTGGCCGTATTTTGAAGCGCGCTGCCGAGATCATGCGCGAGCGCAACCGCGAGCTCTCGGAGCTCGAGACGCTCGATACCGGCAAGCCGATCCAAGAGACGATCGTCGCCGATCCGACGTCCGGTGCCGACAGTTTCGAATTCTTCGGTGGCGTCATCGCCACGGCGCTCAACGGCGACTACATCCCGCTCGGCGGCGATTTTGCCTATACCAAGCGCGTGCCGCTCGGCGTCTGCGTGGGTATCGGCGCCTGGAACTATCCGCAGCAGATCGCCTGCTGGAAGGGTGCGCCGGCGCTTGCCGCCGGCAATGCCATGGTCTTCAAGCCGTCGGAGAACACGCCGCTCGGCGCGCTGAAGATCGCCGAGATCCTGGTCGAGGCCGGCCTGCCGAAGGGCCTCTACAACGTCATCCAGGGGGATCGCACCACCGGTCCGTTGCTCGTCAACCATCCTGACGTCGCCAAGGTGTCGCTGACCGGCTCCGTGCCGACAGGCAAGAAGGTAGCCGGTGCGGCCGCAGCCGAACTCAAGCACGTCACCATGGAGCTCGGCGGCAAGTCGCCGCTGATCGTCTTCGACGATGCCGATCTCGAAAGCGCCATCGGCGGCGCCATGCTCGGCAATTTCTATTCGACCGGCCAGGTCTGCTCCAACGGCACCCGCGTTTTCGTGCAGAAAGGCATCAAGGAACAGTTCCTCACCCGGCTGAAGGCCCGCACCGAGGCGATCGTCATCGGCGACCCGATGGACGAGGCGACGCAGCTCGGCCCAATGGTATCGATGCCGCAGCGCGACAAGGTCTTTTCCTATATCGAGAAGGGCAAGGCGGAGGGCGCACGGCTCCTGACCGGCGGCGGCATTCCGAATGCCGTCAACGCAGAAGGCACCTACATCCAGCCGACGGTTTTTGCCGACGTCACCGACGACATGACGATCGCCCGCGAAGAGATCTTCGGGCCGGTCATGTGCGTGCTCGATTTCGACGACGAGGCCGAGGTGATCGCGCGGGCCAATGCGACCGAATTCGGCCTTTCGGCCGGCGTCTTCACCGCCGACATCACCCGCGCGCACCGCGTCGTCGATCAGCTCGAGGCCGGGACGCTGTGGATCAACACCTACAACCTTTGCCCGGTGGAGATCCCGTTCGGCGGCTCGAAGCAGTCCGGCTTCGGCCGCGAGAATTCGGTCGCCGCGCTCAACCACTACAGCGAATTGAAGACCGTCTATGTCGGCATGGGGCCGGTACAGGCGCCGTATTGAGAATTGGGGCCTCCATCGAGAGGCGGCTCCACCTCCCTCATCCTCGGGCGAGCGAAGCGAGTTCCGGGGATCCAGCAGCGCCACGTCTGTGGCGCACAAGAGTCTTCAAGCGACAGACGTCGCTTGGCTGGATTCCTGTGACACGCACAGGAATGAGGGGTGAAAGCGCCAGATAGGTCGAACGCGAGACGCTAGAAGAAAGACCACGCTTATGCAGGCAGATTACATCATCATCGGCTCCGGCTCCGCCGGTTCGGCGCTCGCCTACCGCTTGTCCGAAGACGGCAAGAACACGGTGCTGGTGCTGGAATATGGCGGCTCGGATATCGGCCCCTTCATCCAGATGCCGGCGGCCCTTGCCTGGCCGATGAGCATGAAGCGCTACAACTGGGGCTATCTCTCCGAACCGGAACCGAATCTCAACAACCGGCGCATCACCGCGCCGCGGGGCAAGGTGATCGGCGGCTCCTCCTCGATCAACGGTCTCGTCTATGTGCGCGGCCATGCGGAAGACTACAACCGCTGGGACGAGCTCGGCGCACGCGGCTGGGCCTATGCGGACGTGCTTCCCTATTTCAAGCGCATGGAAAAATCGCATGGCGGCGAAGCCGGCTGGCGCGGCACCGACGGGCCGCTGCACGTCAAGCGCGGCCCGGTCCACAACCCGCTGTTCCACGCCTTCATCGAAGCGGGCCAACAGGCCGGCTTCGAACTCACCGACGATTACAACGGCTCGAAGCAGGAAGGCTTCGGGCTGATGGAGCAGACCGTCTGGCAGGGACGGCGCTGGTCGGCGGCGAACGCCTACCTGAAGCCGGCAATGAAACGGCAAAACGTCTCGCTCGTGCGCTGCTTCGCCCGCCGGATCATCATCGAGAACGGCCGGGCGACCGGGGTCGAGATCGAGCGCGGCGGCAAGATCGAGATCGTCAAGGCGAACCGTGAGGTGATCGTCTCGGCCTCGTCGTTCAATTCGCCGAAACTGCTGATGCTCTCGGGCATTGGTCCAGCACAGCACCTCAAGGACATGGGTATCGAGGTGAAGGTCGACCGGCCCGGCGTCGGCCAGAACCTGCAGGACCACATGGAGTTCTATTTCCAGCAGATTTCGACCAAGCCTGTGTCGCTCTATTCCTGGCTGCCGTGGTTCTGGCAGGGCGTTGCCGGCGCGCAATGGCTGTTCTTCAAGAAGGGCCTCGGCATCTCCAATCAGTTCGAGGCCTGCGCCTTCCTGCGCTCCGCACCCGGCGTCAAGCAGCCGGATATCCAGTACCACTTCCTGCCGGTGGCGATCAGCTACGACGGCAAGGCGGCCGCCAACACGCACGGCTTCCAGGTGCATGTCGGCTACAATCTTTCCAAGTCGCGCGGCAACGTCACGCTGCGCTCCTCCGATCCGATGGCCGATCCTGTCATCCGCTTTAATTATATGAGCCACCCGGAGGACTGGGAGAAGTTCCGCCACTGCGTGCGCCTCACCCGCGAGATCTTCGGCCAGAAGGCTTTCGACCACTATCGCGGTCCGGAGATCCAGCCGGGCGAGAAGGTGCAGTCGGACGAGCAGATCGACGAATTTCTGCGCGAGCACCTGGAAAGCGCCTATCACCCTTGCGGCACCTGCAAGATGGGCGCCAAGGACGATCCGATGGCGGTTGTCGATCCGGAAACCCGCGTCATCGGCGTCGATGGCCTGCGCGTCGCCGACAGCTCGATCTTCCCGCATGTGACCTACGGCAACCTCAACAGCCCGTCGATCATGACCGGCGAGAAGGCAGCCGACCACATTCTCGGCAAGCAGCCGCTGGCGCGCTCCAACCAGGAGCCGTGGATCAACCCGCGCTGGGAGGTCAGCGACCGATAAGGATCGCGTGCACCAGAGCGCCGTGCGTTCAGACGAACGCACGGCGCTCTAGCACTTTGATTCTAGAGCATCTTATCCGCTTTCAGTGATTCCACTTGAAAGCGGGATGCTCTAGGCGGCACGTTTTCCTCGCATTCGACAGCCGCAATGTCTGCGGCATGTCACGTTCGCCGACGCTATCTCGTCCTATCTTCTCGAGTGCCCGAGAAGAAGGAGACGAACATGACACCGAGGCTGGACCTGCTTGCCGTTACTCCAGCGGCAATGCCATCATGGCTCCTCGTGCCTGCCGGCCATGCCATAGCCGATTGCCCCGAACGGCGATGGGGGGCGTGATGACCGACGAAGACGTCAGAACGACCTTCGAGCCGCTGCGTCCCCGACTGATCCGCATCGCCTATCGGATGCTGGGTTCGGTCAGCGAAGCCGAGGATGTCGTCCAGGAGGCATTCCTGCGCTGGCTCGACGCCGACCGCACCGCCGTCAAGGATTCGTCAGCCTTCCTGCGCCGCATCGTGACGCGACTTTGCCTCGATCAGTTGAAGTCGGCGCGGCACCGACGCGAGACCTATGTCGGACCATGGCTGCCGGAACCGGTCGTCGAGGAAAACGACGACCTCGACGACATCACCTTGCCACTGATGATGGCGCTGGAGCGCCTGTCGCCGCTCGAACGGGCCGCGTTTCTATTGCACGATGTCTTCGGCGTCAGCTTCGATGAAATCGGCGAGACGCTCAGCCGCAAACCGGCGACCTGCCGTCAACTTGCCAGCCGCGCCCGCGTCAATATCCGCAGCGCTCGTCGCCGCTTTGTCATGCCCCGGGAACAAGGCCTCGAAATCGCCTGCGCTTTCTTCGCGGCTTCGCGCAGCGGCGACATGCAGCAGCTTCGCTCGCTGCTCGCAACGGAGGCGATCGTCTATGCCGACGGCGGCGGCAAGACAGTGGCGCCGAGATGGCCAATCATGGGCTTCGACAAGGTCATGAAACTCCACGCGTCGCTGGCGCTGATCTTTGCGGAGACGATGTCGCGGCTCGTGCGCTACGACTTCATCAACGGGCTACCCGGTTTCATCACCATCGAAGACGGTGAGATCCTGCAGACAACCGCCCTTGAGATCGAACAGGACCGGATCACCGCCATCTATGTCACGCGCAATCCGGAGAAGCTCAAACATCTCCCGGAGACGCTGAGGCAGTTCGATGGTCACGCCATTCATTGAACGACAGTGACTGCGTCCTGACGATCGCACGCGGTCGCTACTGCATGTTTCCTTAAATCGTAGCCGATTTAAGGACAAAAACTTGCAGCAAGGCAAAGTGCTACAGCGACCTTTGCGCGTCTCATAAGAAGCGCGGCACTGTAGAGCCACCGCCCCATCAACCGATCCTGACCAGCGTTGCCTTCAACGTGCAACGCGCCGCCGGCGCGCGTCTTCGCTCGCGCGCTGCAGATCCATCACCCAAAACCAATGGAGACCAAACCATGAGCAACATATGCATCGCCGTTATCTATCACAGCGGCTACGGCCACACCGCACGTCAGGCGGAAGCCGTCAAAGCCGGAATCGAGCGGGTCGACGGCACGCAATGCCTGCTCTTGACCGTCGACGAAGCACCGGACCGGTGGAACGATCTGCTCTCGGCTGAGGCGATCATCTTCGGCACGCCAACCTATGTCGGGGGTCCATCAGCCGCGTTCAAATCTTTCCAGGAGGCAAGTTCGAACGCGGTGATGGCCAAAGGCTATCTCTGGAAAGACAAGATCGCCGCTGGCTTCACCAATTCGGGAACCGCTTCCGGCGACAAGCTCGCGACGCTGATGCAACTTGCACTCTTTGCTGCCCAGCACGGCATGCACTGGATCAACCTCGATCTGCCGCCGGCCAACCACTCGACCACAGGATCTTCTGACAATCTCAACCGGTTAGGCTTCTGGCTGGGTGCTGGGGCGCAGTCGAATGTCGACCAGGGGGCCGATCTTGCGCCGCCGCAATCCGATCTCGCCACCGCAACGCATCTCGGGCAACGGGTGGCCGAAGCGACGCTGCAGTTCGTGCGCGGCAGAGCGCTCAAGCAGGAGCCAGCCCTCCCCGCGTGGAAAACGGCCAACGACCGATAGAACCAGCATCAGAGAAAGCCGATCCAGCGCCCAGCCAGGAGCGCTGCCGGCCACACCGTCAGCGAGACGGCTGCCGGGATGCGAAGACGCCATGAGACCGGGCCGCCATTTACGGCGGCCCGCCAGGCGCCGCCCATATGCACACTGACAGCGTTGACGGCACCGATCCCCAACAGAGCGATCTTTGCGAGAAAGGCAGCATTCGTGACATAGGCCGCCGGGCGCACGCTGAAGAGGCATAAGCCAGTGGTGATCGCCAATGCTAAGCCAACTGCCGCCGCACGCGACAGAAACGGTCCGAGCACTTCAAGTGAGGTGTTGCCGAAGAAACCGAGCAACCGTAAATCCAACGGCACGATGGTGCCCATCAGCAGCCCGATCGCGAGAATGTGGGCCGCATTGACCAAGAGATAGAGAAGCGCCGAACGCCTGAGCGCAGCGCCGACCGGCCAGCCGGCGATCCATTCGACAAGCTCCGCCCCACTCATCCACCGGCCCGGATGCGTTCCGGATAGATGTCATAGGTCTTGCCGGAGACCGTGATGCGCACCGCCTTCATGCGCTTTTCGTTCGGGTCGAGCGAGCGGTTGCCGAGAACGACGACGGCGTCACCGGCCTTGGCTGATCCCTCCACAAAGCCGGAGCGCTCCGTCTGCCGGGGATTGCCGAGTTCGACGTGCCACATGCCATCCGCGGTCGTTTCCACCTGCAAGGTCGGATGCGGCGGCGCCATCGATATTTCGCGGATGATGCCCTTGAGCTCGATTTGGTCGGCCTCGGCCCAGGACCATCCGTGATGGGCATAGGCGCCGGTGACCAGAAGCGCCGTCAGGACACCCGCTGCAACGCCACGGCGTGAAATGGCTTTCAACATGTGCGTGCTCCTTCGCCTGTTTCGGAGAGGTGGCAGCTTGAACCCGAAGAACGATTTGCGAAAGGATGTGGTCTTCAACACTTCTTGAGCATCGCCAACCGCCTCCTGTGGTTGCGATGACCATGGGTTGCGCGAGCTTTGTCCAACACCTTAAAATTTAGCCACTCTTAATCTCCGGTTGTTATGTCTAGATAAGACGGAGTGAACGCTGGGCGAACGTGCCATGAGGGCAGTTTCGCCGCGTAGTAACGCGTGCTCCATCCCCATCATCGTCATTACTCCCTGCCAAGGCGAGCTCGCTTCCCGATGACCATGCGGCCTTGTCCGCGGTCACCGGCCGAGGATGATTTGCCTTGCGGGCAACCGAGGAGCGTTTTTCATGACAATCAAAGCACGCCTGCTCGTGTGCTTGTCCCTGCTCGCCGTCGCCATGCTGGTCATGATCGTCACGGCTTTCAACGCGATGACATCGATCTCCAAGCGCACCGAATCGATCGTCGCCGACCGGCTGTTGCCGGTGGCGCAGCTCGATACCGTCGCCGACATGTACGCCGTCGAAATCGTCGATACGACCCACAAGATGCGAAGCGGCGCGCTTGGGTGGGCTGACGGCAAGGAGAAGATCAACGCGGCGCTTGCCACCATCGACGAACAATGGCGCGCCTATGAAGCAACGAGACTGACGCCTGAGGAAAAGAAGCTTGCGAAGACCTTCGACGCAGCCCGCGTCGGCAGCGAGCAGGCGGTCAGGGACATGCTCGAGATCATCGATCGACAGGACATCGCCGAGTTCGGCCGGTTTATCGACAGCCGCCTTTACGCGGCCATCGATCCGCTGGCCGAACCGATCGGCGCCCTGGTCAAGCTCCAGCTCGCGGAAGCCGACCAGGAGCTGGAGGCGGCCAAGGTGGAGAAGGACACCCTGACACGCTGGCAGGTCATGATCGCCGCCTTTGCCATCGCGCTTCTTGGGGCAACAGTCTGGTTCGTGGCCGCCGGTCTCTTTCGGCCGCTGACGCAGCTGTGCGAGGCCATGCGGCAGCTTGCAGCCGGCAACCTCAAGGCCACGATCTTCGGCGAAGGCCGCCGTGACGAGATCGGCCAGATGGCGGGTGCCGTCGCTGTCTTCCGCGACAATGCGCTCGAACGCCAGCGGCTCGAGCAGGAAGCGGAGGCGGGTCGAACACTTTCCGAACGCGAGCGCGAGCAGCGCGAGGCGCAGAAGGTCAAGGAAGCTGCCGAGATCCAGACCGCGGTCAATGCGCTCGGCTTCGGTCTCGACCGGCTGGCGGAAGGCGACCTCACCTATCGCATCGACACGCCGCTTGCCGAACGGCTCGACACGCTACGCACGAACTTCAACAGCTCCGTCACCAATCTCGAAAATGCGCTGCGCTCGGTCGGCGAGAACGCCCGCAGCATCAATGCCGGCGCCAGCGAAATCCGCTCTGCGGCCGGTGACCTTTCCAAGCGCACAGAACAGCAGGCGGCTTCGGTCGAGGAAACGGCGGCTGCACTGGACCAGATCGCGACCACCGTGGCGGATGCCAGCCGGCGTGCGGAGGAGGCAGGCACCTTGGTGACGCGCACCCGCGGTGCAGCAGAGAAGTCCGGCGAGATCGTCGGCAATGCCGTCACCGCGATGAGTGGCATCGAAGCCTCGTCGCGGGAGATCTCCAGCATCATCGGCGTCATCGACGACATTGCCTTTCAGACGAACCTCCTGGCGCTGAATGCCGGCGTCGAGGCGGCTCGCGCGGGCGAAGCCGGCAAGGGCTTTGCCGTCGTCGCCCAGGAGGTGCGCGAGCTCGCCCAGCGCTCGGCGCAGGCCGCCAAGGAGATCAAGGTGCTGATCGCCACATCTGGCCAGCAGGTCAAATCCGGCGTCACGCTGGTGCGCGAGACCGGTACGGCGCTCGAAAGCATCATCACCGAGGTCAAGGAGATCAGCAGCCACGTGACGGCGATCGTCGAAAGCGCCCGCGAACAGGCCGCCGGCATCCAGCAGATCAATACGGCGGTAAACGCGATCGATCAGGGAACGCAGCAGAACGCGGCAATGGTGGAGCAATCGACCGCCGCGAGCCATAGCCTCGCCCGCGAGGCCGGCGCGCTCAACGATCTGCTGATGCGCTTCAAGACGGGCAACGGCCAAGCGGCGGCACCACGCCTCGTGACGAGCGAGATTGCTGCCCCTTCGCCCGCACGCGCCTTGGGCCGCAAACTCGCCACGGCCTATCGCAGTGCCCCGCAGGCACAGGAGGCCGGCTGGGCAGCGTTCTGACGGTCTGGCTCTCCCCTTGGCAGGAGGCGCGGGCCCGCAAGGTTCGCGCCTCCTCTTCAAGGGTTGCCGTCGTAGCCATACAGTATAAAATCTAGTAAATTACTAGTCTATATTCGGTTTTTCGCTGCCTTTCGTTCTGAGAGGCAGATTTGCTCCAAACAAACAGCATTAGAAACCGCTATTTCTGTCCATTGTCGCATTGGGCTGCGATATTCCGACCAAGTTGGAACAGGACGCAGCCATGACCACGTCATCCCTCGAAACCACCGCCAAGGCACTGAACGAGACGCTCGAAGGCCTGGATCTCGCCGGCCGGCTGGCGCTTGTCGCAAGCCTTGAAGGGCAGGCCGTCTTCACGACCTCGCTCGGTATCGAGGATCAGGTGATTACCGCGGCCATCGGCGAGAACAAGCTGTCCATCAATGTCGCGACACTGGAGACCGGGCGCCTGTTCAACGAGACGGTCGCCCTTATCGAAAAAACCGAAGAAGCCTACGGGATCCTGATCAAGCGCTACCATCCGGAACAGGCCGACATCGACGCCTATGCGGCGCGCTATGGCCTCAACGGCTTCTACGAGAGCGTCGAGGCCCGGCATGCCTGTTGTGACGTGCGCAAGCTGAAGCCGCTTGCGCGCGCACTCCAAGGGGTAACCTTCTGGGTCACCGGCCTGCGTCGGGGCCAGTCGGGCAATCGCGCATCGACCCCGTTCGCGGAAGCTGATGCCGAACGTGGCCTCATCAAGATCAACCCGCTGGCGGACTGGGACATCGAGACCATCCGTGCTTACGTCGCCGCCAATGCCGTTCCGGTCAACCCGCTGCACGCCCGCGGCTATCCGTCGATCGGCTGCGAGCCCTGCACCCGCGCCATCAAGCCCGGCGAGCCGGAGCGCGCCGGCCGCTGGTGGTGGGAAAACGACGAGAAGCGCGAATGTGGTCTGCACGTTCCGGAAGCTGCCGCCAGTTCCATCATCCCGAATTCGAGCAGCGCCGCCTGAGGCTGGCGCGCTCGTCTGAAGACAAATCCTCCCGGAGACTGAAATGCCCCATATCCATCCGGAAACGGAACTGCACAATCCGCAGAGCGCCAAGCCGCCGCTCGATCCGCATCTGAAGGCACTCGAGAACGAAGCGATCCACATCTTTCGCGAAGTGGCCGCCGAGTTCGAACGCCCGGTCATGCTCTATTCGATCGGCAAGGACTCCTCGGTGCTGCTGCACCTCGCCCGTAAGGCCTTCTATCCTGGCCGCGTGCCCTTCCCGCTGTTGCACGTCAACACCGGCTGGAAGTTCGCCGAGATGATCGCGTTTCGCAACGAGATCGTCGAGCGCTACGACCTCGACCTGATCGAGCACATCAACCCGCGCGGTGCAGCCGAGAACGTCACGCCCTTCAGCCACGGTTCGGCGCTCTATACCGACATCATGAAGACCGAGGCGCTGCGCCAGGCGCTCGACGCCGGCCAGTTCGATGCGGCTTTCGGCGGCGCGCGGCGCGACGAGGAAGCAAGCCGTGCCAAGGAACGCATCTATTCGTTCCGCACGCCGGATCATCGCTGGGATCCGCGCAACCAGCGCCCGGAACTCTGGAACGTCTATAACGGCATGATCCGCAAGGGCGAAAGCGTGCGGGCCTTCCCGCTCTCCAACTGGACCGAAGTCGACATCTGGCGCTACATCCAGGCAGAAGAGATTCCGATCGTGCCGCTCTACTTCGCTGAGAAGCGCCCGATCGTCGAACGCGACGGCATGATGATCCTGGCCGAAGATCCGCGCCTCGAACTCTTGCCGGGTGAGACCAAACGCGAGGAAGTGATCCGCTTCCGCACCCTCGGCTGCTTCCCGCTGACCGGCGCCATCCGCTCCAGCGCGACGACGCTCGACGACATCATCTCCGAACTTGAAACCGCGACCGTATCCGAACGCCAGGGCCGCGCCATCGACCGCGACCAGTCCGGCTCGATGGAAAAGAAAAAACGCGAAGGATATTTCTGATGACTGCACCCGCAACCGCGAATGCCGTTGAGCACGTTGCTGCCGGCGAGGTTCTGGCCTTTCCGGCGCAGGAGCCGGCGCGCGCCGCGCGTGACAGCCGCCCGCTTCGCCTGATTACCTGCGGCTCTGTCGATGACGGCAAGTCGACGCTGATCGGTCGCCTGCTCTGGGACACCAAGGCGGTCAAGGAAGACCAGGCCGCGACGCTCCAGCGCGATTCCAACGGCAAGCAGAACGATCTCGGCCTGCCCGACTTCGCGCTGCTCCTCGACGGCCTGCAGGCCGAGCGCGAACAGGGCATCACCATTGATGTCGCCTATCGCTATTTCTCGACCGACAAGCGCTCCTTCATCGTCGCCGACACGCCCGGCCACGAGCAATATACCCGCAACATGGCAACGGGCGCCTCGACCGCCGACCTCGCCGTGCTGCTGGTCGACGCCCGCGTCGGCCTGCTCGAGCAGACCCGCCGGCATGCGACGATCGCAACGCTGATGGGCATCAAGCAGTTCGTACTGGCGGTCAACAAGATCGACCTCACCGACTACGATCGCGCCCGCTTCGAAGAGATCAACCACGAATTCCGGGAACTGGCATTGTCGCTTGGCGTGCGCCAGGTCACAGCTATTCCCGTCTCGGCTCTGAAGGGCGAGAACGTCGTCTACGACGGCCGCGCTTCCATGCCCTGGTATGACGGCCCGACGCTGATCGAGGTGCTGGAACTGGCAACCACCCGTTCGGCCCAGACCGTCGGCTTCCGCCTGCCGGTACAGCGCGTCTCGCGGCCCGGCGAAAGCTTCCGCGGCTATCAGGGCACGGTTGCCGGCGGCTCGGTGAAGCCGGGCGACAGTGTCGTGATCCTGCCCTCCGGCATGGTGGCCAACGTCACCAAGATCGTCACCTTTGACCTCGTGCGCAACGCCGCCGTCGCCGGCGACGCGATCACGCTCGTGCTCGACCGCCAGGTCGACGTGTCGCGCGGCGACATGATCGTGGCCATCGACAGCCAGCCGCTGACCGGCCTTGCCTTCGATGCCCAGCTCGTTGCCCTGCAGCCGGAAGGCATCCAGCCGGGCAAGCGCTACTGGCTGAAGAGCGGCAGCCGCCGCCAGCGCGTCCAGATCCAGCCTGCCAGCCAGCTCGACCTTAAGACCGGCAAGTGGAACCATGCCGAGCAGCTGCCGATGAACGCCATCGGCAAGGTGCATCTGGCCTTCGACGAGCAGGCGATCTTCGACACCTACGAGCAGAACCGCTTCACCGGCGCCTTCATCCTGATCGATCCGGACACCAACAACACGGTGGCTGGCGGCATGATCACGGCCAAGCGCTCGGCACTCGGCGGCATCCACACGGAAGACGCCCGCGTTATCCTCTCGCTGCCGGCGGACCTCGCCGACCAGCTGATGGCGACCGAACTCTTCGCGGGCCGCCGCGAGGAGGCCGAAATCCGACGCGTCAGCGCCGGCAAGGCGGTCGAGATCATCGACGATATCGACGGCTGATCGACAGCCGCAGCACACACAAAAAAGGGGCCTGACCAAGGCCCCTTTTTCGTTGCTGAAACCGCGGTTGCTACCGGTCGATTTGGGCCTTTTCAAAGAAGTCCGTCGCCCTATGTCCCTGGCGCATGGGAGAAGCACCATGAAAACGGAACATCAAGGCGAGGATGCGAGGCAAAAAGGCTTTCGCGGGCGCATGGTATCGATCGAAGCATTTGCCCGGAAATATCGGCTCGATGCGGAGGAAGCCGAGCGGCTGGAGAACCAGTTCGGTCCGGTCGCCGGCGAAATCGACCTGCTGCAGGCGGCCAGGCGCAACGGCATGCCGGAGGAGTGAACTCCTGCCGGCATTCATCATCAAAGCTGCTGCTCGATCGCCGGGAGAACCATCGTCAACGGCGCCGGTTCGGCGTGCTGCCAAAGCTGATAGCCTACGACGCTGCCAAGTATGGCGGTCCATATGGCGATCTCGCGAAAGGTGAATATCGGTTCCTTCAACATCTGGGCCTCTCGGGCAAGAACAAGTGTTGATGGAAATATCGCCCTGATTGTTCACTCTGATAAGACATCATTCCGTGAACACGTCGTTTCAAAGTGAACAATAAAGCCGCGCATTGCTGGTGCATGAGTGATCCGGCGCTGTTGAATCCGCTTCCCGCCCTGAAGCCGCCACCGTCCCAAAACAGGACAGGGGCTGGCGATCGCTTCACCTTGACCCGAAATCGCACAGATCGCACCTTTTCATCCGTCTCCGCATTCGTAAGTTGGCGCGTCGATCATGAGGATCGATAGGGCTGTTTCACCGTTCCTGGACGTTGTGGGACAGTCCGCCTGACCGTGGCCCGGCAGCAAGGCTCCTGCCCGGCATAGGCGCTCTTCCCTGGCCTCTCCCCCGCCACAGCGCCCCATGTATGCGGGGTATCGATGGACAGAGCCGACCTCTCCGGCGTATCTGGACGACTTTCGCGCAACGATGCGCCGAATCAGGGAGACGAAAAGGTGAGCACGGACAAGCAACCGGAAACCACCGTGAAGGTCGAGAAACGCGTCAACGGCAAATGGTGCTTCGTCATCAAGTATCGCGGCGTCACCTATCCCGCCCAGGGCAATTTCACGTCGATGCTGCAAGCACAGGCCGCGGCCCAATCGACGCTAAAGGCGCTCGAACGGCAGGGCTGACAAGCGGACGGAGCGTTACCATATCGACAATGGAAACGCTCTCCTGCTGCTGCCTGTCCGTTGCGCCCGCTGGTCCCTACTCGACTGCGGAGCGGATGATATTGCAGAGCCCCTCCTGCACCACCTGTTTGGTGGTCACCTGCCCCACCTGAATATCGAACATCGCATCAACCCGCGTGCCTGAACCGCGCTTGCGGGCAACGACGCGCAGCGTCTGCAGCCGTCCGGAGCCGGCGGTATCCTGATAGGCCTCGATGGTCCCGAGCGACTTGTTGATCTCGATTCCCGAAAATCCTTCCGCCGCGACACCCCGTGCCATCCGCTGCAAGGCGGCCTCGGGCTTCAGCTTCGGAAACTCCTGCCAGGTCTTGTAAAAGACCGGCGTCACCAGCGGCACGCCCGAAGCCTTGAAATTCTTCTCGCAGCTCTGCGCCACCGCCACCGAATGGCCGGCCAGAAGCAGAACCGCTGCAATGAATAGATGCTTGATCGACATTCCCGTTCCTCGTCGTCATTGATCGAATGACGGGAACCTAGAACCTTCGCCTTCGCGCAGACAGGCCGACCCGGGTGCGAATGCACGGCTATTCGACCAACGGCTTCGAGGGAGCGACGAACGGCTAACATGGAGGACGAGTGGGCGTAAAGATCGACGCCGGAACAGGCGCGCAAAGCGCAAGCGCATACGGTGCGGCGCCGAGCGGCATGCAAGGGAATGATCGGGTAAAGGATTGATTTGGCTGGTCGGAGTGGCAAGATTCGAACTTGCGACCCCCACGTCCCGAACGTGGTGCGCTACCAGACTGCGCTACACTCCGTGACCAGCGGCGCCTCTATAGAACAGGCATTTTGATTTCACAAGCGCCTATCTCGAAAAACCTTGCGCCTTTTTCAAAAAACTTGTGACGGTGGAAAACTCATGCGGAAATTGCCGTTTTCCGGGGGCGTCGGCGCCTGAAAGCGCGCCCGATAGGGACTTTGTGCAACGCTTCATATTTTCCTGAAATGCAAGGCGCGGCGTGGATTTCCTTTCGCCTGGTTTGGCGCTAGAGGCACAACGGAAAGCGCGGAAAACCAGGGGATACGGGCTTCCGCGCCATGCCTATTTCAGAACGAGAACCAAAGGGACAGAAACATGAACTTCCGTATGATGACGGTGGCGGGCCTTGCGCTCGTGCTTGCCGGCTGCACGACGACCGGAACGGGGATCTCCAAGAACGCGGTCGAAGCGCGTTGGCTCGGCCAGCCGGCCGGCGGCTTTTTCGCTCAATACGGTCCGCCGATCTCCGACGTCGAAAGCGGCAGCTCCACCGTCTATAGCTGGAAGGGCGGCTACAAGACCCGCAAGGTTCCGGCGCAGTACGAAACCACCAAGGACGGCAAGCGCGGCAAGCGCATCGCGTCGGCCCGCACGGAATATCTGAGCTGCGCCGTCCAGCTTACCGTCTCGTCGGACTATGTCATCCGCTCGATCCGCATTGCCGGCGACCGCAAGCGTGCCGATGGCCCGAGCTGGTGCGAAGAGTTCCTGGGCGCGCCGGCGCAGACCAAGCCGGCCGCAACCGCAAGCTAAACGCCAAGAAACAAAAAAGCCCGCCGGTGAAAATCGGCGGGCTTTTTCTATGGAAAGAATGTCGAACTCAGCTGCTGCTGTTGTCCTCGACGGGTGCGTCGGGACCGTTCTTCTTGATCGAGTCGATGGCGTTCTGCGCGCTGGCCTTGGTCTTGTAGCCCTCGGTCGAGAACATCACTTCGCTGTTGTACTTGAAGCGAACCCGGTATTCACCAGCCTTGTCTTTGTAGATTTCGAATTTGTGAGCCATCTTCTCCCTCATACAAGTAGGAATCACCGAAACTAGCGTGTCAGTTGCAGCGTGACTTGACAAGAGTGCAAGTAGAGGCCCGGCCCAAAGCTGGGTTTGGCCGTTCGGGATCGGACGATTGGAAGAATGTGGCTGGGGCGCCAGGATTCGAACCTGGGAATGCCGGTACCAAAAACCGGTGCCTTACCGCTTGGCGACGCCCCAACTGGACTGACGGAAAAACAAGCCCGCCAAATCGAGCGCCTGATTATCAAAGCTCGCCGTCCGTAACAATCACTAAGTTGACACTAAGTTGGTTTTTCGGCGGATTTGTCGATCAGCTGTGCAAAAGGCCGGCGAGCACACCGCGACACAACGTCTGCCGCTGCCGCCTGCACCCTTCCCTTCCTGCATCGCACCTCCTATTGTCCCGCCGAAATGGAGAAGATCATGAGCCAGTTTCGCGCCCGCCCTCCTGCCGTTCCGAGCGTGCTCGTCGATGACGCGGTGGTGCGTATTACCCGCTGGGATTTCGAGCCCGGCGCCGATACGGGCCACCATGTGCACGGTCTCGGCTATGTCGTCGTGCCGATGACCGACTGCCAGTTCCTGCTCGAGGAGGAAGGCGGCAGCCGCCGTGTCGATATCGCCAAGGGAGCGGCCTATCGCCGCGAGGCGGGCATGTCGCACAATGTCGTCAATGCCGGCAGCGAGCCGATGTCGTTCATCGAGATCGAGTACAAGTGAAAGCCAGGAAGAGACGCATGCAGGGGCCAGACTTCGATCTCGATTTCAAGCCGGCCCATGGCGAGGCGGTGACGGTTGCGGACGATGTGCAGCGCATCACCGTCAACAATCCCGGCCCCTTCACCTTCCACGGCACCAACAGCTATATCGTCGGAAAGCGTTCCGTTGCGGTGATCGACCCCGGCCCGGATGACGAGGCGCATTTTCAGGCGCTGATGGCGGCCCTTGCCGGCCGTGAGGTCACCCATATCGCCGTCAGCCATACGCATCGCGACCACTCGCCGCTTGCGCGCCGGCTGAAGGCTGCGACCGGTGCGCTGATCGTGGGCGAAGGCCCGCACCGCTCCGCCCGCCCCTTGCATACGGGCGAGACCAATCCTTTTGCCGAGAGTTCGGACATGGAGTTCGCCCCCGATCTCGTGCTTGCCGATGGCGGGCGGATCGAGGGCGATGGCTGGAGCCTGACGGGGCTGACGACGCCCGGCCATACGGCCAACCACATGGCCTTCGCACTCGACGGCACCGGTATCCTCTTTTCCGCCGATCACGTCATGGCTTGGGCGACAACGATCGTCGCGCCGCCGGATGGGGCCATGGCGGACTACATGGCCTCGCTTGAAAAACTGCTCTACCGAGACGAGCACCTCTACCTGCCCGGCCACGGCGGGCCGGTGACCGAGCCCGCCTCGTTTCTTCGGGGCTTGCGCGCCCACCGCAAGATGCGCGAGCGCGCAGTGCTCGAACGTATTCGCGCCGGCGACAGCCATATCCCGGATATGGTCAAGGTCATCTATGCCTCGACCGATGTCCGGCTGCATGGGGCGGCGGCACTTTCGGTCCTTGCCCATCTGGAAGACCTGATCGAGCAAGGGCGGGTCGAGACCGATGGGCCGCCCTCGCTCCTTGGCGCCTACCGGCTGGCGCCTGGCGGAGCCGGCTGACCATGCGGCGGGTCGCCTACAGCTATCGCAGCGATGCCGCGGTGCCTGCCTTTGCCGACGACAATCCCGTAATCGTCTTCGACGGCGAATGCATTTTCTGTTCCGGCTGGGTACGTTTCCTGCTTCGCCATGACCGGCGAGCGCAATATCGCTATCTCACGGCGCAGTCGCCGCTTGGCCAGGCGCTCTATCGGCACTACGGCCTCGACGCCAGCAGCTTCGAAAGCAACATCCTGATCGAGGACGGCGTCGCCCGCTTCAAATCCGACGGCTCGATGCGGACGCTTGCGCGGCTCGGCCTGCCATGGTCGCTGGTGAACGTCTGCCGTATCCTGCCCGCTGCCCTTCGCGACCCACTCTATGATCTCGTGGCGAGAAACCGCTATCGCATAGCCGGGCGCCGTCAGAGTTGCATGGTGCCGACGCCCGAGGAGCGTGGCCGCTTCATCGCATGACGACGGAAATCATGGTCCAACAGCAGAGCCTCTACCGGCGGATCCTCGGACGCGATTGGGATCTCGTGCCGGCCTCGATCCAAGCCCTGCATGATAGATCGGAAGGACACGCAACCTTTCGCGGACGTGCGGTCGTCGAGCGAGGCGGATCGATCTGGGCCCGCCTTGTCGCCTCTATCTTCGGCTTTCCCAGCGCCGGTGCGGATGTGCCGGTCGAAATCCGCTTCGCATGCGGCAACGGTCGGGAGGTCTGGACCCGGCGCTTCGGCGAAAAGATCCTGCGCAGTTCGCAGCAGAAGGTAGAGAGGCGAAACGAACAACTGCTGGCGGAGGATTTCGGACCGTTCCGCATCCTGTGTGCCTTGGAGCCTGCAGAAGATCGACTGCACCTCTCGGTTCGCGCCTGGTCCTTCCTCGGCCTCCCGCTTCCCTTGCGGCTCGCGCCGGGCGGTCGGACGTTCGAGGAAGATCGCGACGGCCTGTTTCACTTCCATGTGGAGGTCGAAAGCCCCTTGACCGGCTTGATCGTGCGCTATCTCGGCTGGCTTGCACCAGCCGATGAGTCGACGTCGTTGCGGGCGCCCGCCCTCGACCGAAAAGCTACCGCTCAATTCGATGGCCGCGGCGCCGCCGTGAACGACTGACGTCTCCTGGCGGTACTCTGCCGATCAATCGCCGGCAATGCCGAGCAGCTCGGCATCGAGCGCCCGCAGGAACTGATCAGCGAAGGCGGCGCCCATGCCGAGGTCATGCGGGCCATAGCGGGAGGCGACACGCAGGTCTACGAAGGTTGTTTCGGCCTCTTCGCGCAGCCGGATCAACACATCGAAACGGAAGCCGGCGATCAGCGTGCGCCATTCGCCCTGGAGCACGACGTCGCTGGCGCGGCGCCCCGCAATCGCCCCTTCGAGCGAGAGTTCCGGCCGCGCCGCCGGCACCGGTACGTTCTCCGGTTCGACGGTCGTCTCCGCCCCGGCATTCGGCCGTACGGTCAGATCCTCGAGATCGGCGCGGGCGTTTTCGACGCCAAGCTCCTCGGTGATGCCGACGCGGTTCTGTTCGATGACAGTGCGCACGCCCTGGTAAACGCGGTCGAGTGCGCCATCGTAGCGCCGGCCGGTGAGGCCCGGATAGGCAAGGATCTGCGCTTCCCGGTCCTCGGGCGTCACAGCGCCCTTGCGTTTCAGCCAGCTCTCTTCGGTCTGCGGTACCTTGAGCCATGGCGGCGGCGTCACCGTGTCGGTGCTGACATCGTAGATCGCCGGGCGGGTCAGATATTGCACGACGCCGAAGCCGATGAAACCGAGCGCCGGCGCGGCATAGACAAGAGCCGCAGCAGACGCGAGGCCGCCGATCGCGGCGACCTGCCAGAGGCGTGCAAGACCGACGATGGCAAGCAATACGCCGAGCAGCGCGAAAATGCCGGACAGGCCGACAAGAGCCAGGAAATGCGGTGTCGTCAGTGGCCCGAAGCGGTGCGCCAGCAGCGAAAGCAAGAAGAGCACGAAGGAGACACGGGCGAAGCGACGCGCCCAATGGGCGGCATAGGAATAGGGACGCTCGTACCGGACCATCATGTAGTTGAATCAATCCCCTGCCGCGAAACAGATCGCATTCTTAGACCATGCCCCGTGCCGTGAAAACAGGCAATGCCCAGTCGGCCGCCGCGCCGCGGGCCATGCCTGAGGCTTCGCCGCAAAATCGCCATTCTCGTTAACCACCTATCAACACATGGGAATGTGCCCGCGCGCCCAAGGCGCGCGGAGTTTCAATCGGAGGCAACGGCCGCGCACGGCTTCATGTGAAAGTACGCGGCGATCGACGGAGAACCTACATGGGCGCATCGCAGGCAGCCGTGGCCATTGCCACCCCTACCCCTCTTCCCCCGCGTGACGGCGGAATTCCGATGGGGCTCCTCGAGCTCGAACTCTCCCTCGACGGCTTTTCCGGAAACAAGGACGATTTCCCTGGTTTTGTCCGGACCGTTGCCGACAATGCCGGCGGCGAGTTTCTGTTTGCATTGCCTGCTTCGGAACTGGTCGAAGATTGCCTGAGTATCGCCGTGCTCCGGCATGGCGAGCAGGACAGCGAAACATCGATCCTGTTTGCCTGCCTTGATGAGCAGGGCACGACCATCCGCCTCGAGCACCCGGGCGATGGCACGCGAGACCTGGAGCGCTTCGCCGAGTCCTTCGTCGGCGTGCTCGAACGCATGTGATCGCCGCCTGCCGGCGGCGGTTTAAACTGGCTTCAATCGAAAGACCTACGCGCTGACGTGTCGGTTCTGGCGTGCTGATCACGTCGGGCCAAGCCTCAGAAAATCAACTTTCAGGACGACATCGGACGCTTTACGTCTCCCCTGCGTGCGACCGCGCGCCTGCCGCAGAATTGGCGTGGTCCGCTTCGATTTTCGGCGCAACTCCCTATATTAATTGCGATTCGAGAAATGAATACGAAGGCGGCACCCAGGAGACACGAACATCATGACGACCCGATTGACGATCCTAGTCGCAGCCGCCCTGCTGCTGACGGCGTGCCAGACCATGACACCGGAAGAGCGGCGCATCGCCGACGGCAACACCTGCGCCTCCTACGGTTTCCGCCGCGGCACCGACGCCTTTGCCACCTGCCTGCAACGCATCGAACTCGACCGGCGCGCTGAATCGCGCGCCTTCCGCTATCAGAACGACGTGATGATGTGGGGCTGGGACCGCCCCGTCGTCATCATGCGCTGACGGAGGCGTTCAACCGAAGCAACCGGTAATGTCGCGGCTCGACGATCAGCGTATCAAGGCGACCCGGGCGCACAAGCCCGGGTCGCCAAGGAAGGCTACAGGCGGAAGGTCTTGACCGCGTTACCCCGCTCCAGCTCCTTGCTGGCCATGAACAAGGCCGTCTTTTCTTGCTGCTCGTTCCCGGCGGCCTGAGATCCAGAATGGCTTGAAGCCTGCGAATTGCAGTTGCCTTGTTGCGATGCTGCGATCGCTCCTCTCGGCAAACGACCGTGTGGCCCGTGGGGACATGCGTCGCCCGCACGGCGCTATCGGTAGTGTTTTGATGCTGGCCACCGGGCCCGCCGGCCCGCAAGGTTTCGAAGCGCAAATCCCCAAGCTCGATCGTCGGTACGACGCCCAGGAGGCGGCCGGCGCCGGCGTCCGCGCGTTGCATCGTTGCAACACGCAGAGGGCCCCCCTACCCCTTGCCGTTGATCGCCGCCTGGGCGGCGGCAAGACGGGCAATCGGTACGCGGAACGGCGAGCAGGAGACGTAGTCGAGACCGGCGTCCTCGCAGAAGCGGATCGAGGCCGGGTCACCGCCATGTTCGCCGCAGATGCCGAGCTTCAGGCCGTTCTTGGTGCGTCGTCCACGTTCGGCGGCGATCTGGATCAGTTCGCCGACACCTTCGAAATCGAGCGAGACGAAGGGGTCCTGCTCGATGATGCCCTTCTGCTGGTAGGTCGCCAGGAACTGCGAGGCGTCGTCGCGCGAGATGCCGAAGGTCGTCTGCGTCAGGTCGTTGGTGCCGAAAGAAAAGAAGTCGGCCGCTTCGGCGATTACGCCGGCGCGGAGTGCTGCGCGCGGCAGTTCGATCATCGTGCCGACGAGATAGTCGATGCCGATGCCGGCTTCGCCGATCACCGCCTTGGCGACCGCGTCGATGCGCTCCTTGACGTAGTCGAGTTCGGCCCGGAGGCCGACGAGCGGCACCATGATTTCAGGAACGACGGCCGCGCCGGTTTCGCGGGCGGCCTCGACGGCAGCCTCGAAGATGGCGCGCGCCTGCATCTCGGCGATCTCAGGATAGGAGATTGCCAGACGGCACCCACGATGGCCGAGCATTGGGTTGAACTCGTGCAGCTCGTCGACACGCTGGCGCAGTGCCGACGGATCAAGCGAAAGTGCGCCGGCGACATCGGCGATCTCCTCGTCGGTCTTCGGCAAGAACTCGTGCAGCGGCGGGTCGAGCAGGCGGATTGTCACCGGCAGGCCATGCATGATCGAGAACAATTCGGCGAAATCCGAGCGCTGCATCGGCAGGAGCTTGGCGAGTGCCAAGCGCCGGCCGGCCTCGTCGTCGGCGAGGATCATCTCGCGCATGACGTTGATGCGGTCATCCTCGAAGAACATGTGCTCGGTGCGGCAGAGGCCGATGCCCTCGGCGCCGAAGGAGCGCGCCGCGCGCGCATCCGCCGGGGTTTCGGCATTGGTTCTGACAGTCATGCGGCGGCTGGCATCCGCCCAGGCCATGATCTTGCCGAAGTCGCCGGAAAGCTCCGGCTGCAGCATGGCGATCGACCCTTTCAGCACCTGACCGGACGAGCCGTCGATGGTGATGACGTCGCCCTTGCGGAGCGTCACGCTTCCGGCCGTCAGCAATTCGTTGCGAAGATCGACGCGAATGCTGCCGGCGCCGGAAACGCAAGGCGTGCCCATGCCGCGGGCAACGACGGCCGCATGGCTGGTCATGCCACCGCGCGTCGTCAGGATGCCTTCGGCGGCGTGCATGCCGTGAATGTCTTCCGGGCTGGTTTCGACGCGCACGAGAATGACCTTGCGGCCTTCCTTGTCGGCCTGAACCGCCTCCTCGGAGGTGAAGACGATTTCGCCGGTCGCAGCACCTGGCGAGGCCGGCAGGCCGGAGCCGATGATGTCGCGCCGCGCATGCGGATCGATCGTCGGATGCAGCAACTGGTCGAGCGAGGCCGGATCGATGCGGGCGACGGCCTCCTGCTCGGAAATCAGGCCCTCCTCCGCCATATCGACGGCGATCTTCAGCGCTGCCTTGGCGGTGCGCTTGCCCGAGCGCGTCTGCAGCATCCAGAGCGTGCCGCGCTCGATGGTGAACTCGAGATCCTGCATGTCGCGGTAGTGACGCTCCAGCGTATCACAGATCGACCGAAACTCGGTGAAGGCTTCCGGCATCAGCTTTTCGAGCGACGGCTTGTCGGAACCGGAGGCGAGACGCGCGGCCTCGGTGATGTTTTGCGGCGTGCGAATGCCGGCAACAACGTCTTCGCCTTGCGCGTTGACGAGGAACTCGCCGTAGAGTTCGCTCTCGCCGGTCGACGGATTGCGGGTGAAGGCGACGCCGGTTGCCGACGCATTGCCGAGATTGCCGAAGACCATCGCCTGGACGTTGACCGCCGTGCCCCAGGCAGCCGGAATTCCGTGCAGATGACGATAGGTCACCGCGCGCGCGTTCATCCAGCTTGAGAAGACGGCGCCGATGGCGCCCCAAAGCTGTACTTCCGGATCCTGCGGAAACGGCTCGCCGAGCGCCTCTTCGATCGCCTCCTTGTAGCGGGAGATGACATGCTGCCACTCGACCGCGGAAAGCTCGGTGTCCTGTTCGTGGCCGAGACGCGCTTTCTCATCTTCGAGGATTTCCTCGAAGACGTCGTGATCGACGCCCATGACCACGTCGCCATACATCTGGATGAAGCGACGGTAGCTGTCCCAGGCAAAGCGCGCGTCGCCGGCGTCATGGCCGAGCGCGTGCACCGACTCGTCGTTGAGCCCAAGATTGAGAACTGTATCCATCATGCCCGGCATCGAGGCGCGGGCACCGGAGCGAACCGAAAGCAGCAAGGGATGGCTGGTGTCGCCGAAGACGCGGCCCGTCACCTCCTCCATCCGGCGGATACCCTCGCGCACCTGATCGTGCAGGCCGTCAGGCATTTGCCTGTCGTTGTCGAAGAAGTTGTTGCAGGCATCGGTGACGATGGTCAGGCCAGGCGGCACCGGCAAGCCGAGGTTGCACATCTCGGCAAGGTTTGCGCCCTTGCCACCCAACCGCTCGCGGTCACCTGCACGTCCTTCGGCCTTGCCCCCACCGAAGGTGTAAACCCATTTCGTCATGCCTGCTCTCCACCCAGATACAGTGTTTTATGACGATTTACAGTATATGCTTCAGGCTGAAAATGCATCCGGCGAAGATTTATGCTGCACCGCATCATTTTCTGTAACAATGCAACATATTGGCAGGCCGAGGGGCAGAACCCGCACAACATGGGCTTTGCCTCTTCTATCGGCACCACAAATGCTCGCCAGAGGCTTGAGTGTCGACATTGCCCGATCCATTATAAAAACCTAATATAAATGCACGCGATGGGGCGCATCCAAGAATATCCCGTCATGGCGATCCGTTTCAGTCCCGTGGGCTTGGAGGGTAGGTCATGCAATGGCGTGCGAAAGTGAGATCCTGGCTCCTCTCGGTCGCGATGGTCTTGCTCGTGGTCGGGCATGGCCTCGCCGAGGAGAGCGGCAAGCGGCTTGCGCTCGTCGTCGGCATGACGAACTACGTGGCGGCAGGAACGCTGCCCAACGCCTCACGCGACGCCGAAGCATTCGGCACCTTCCTCAACGGGCAGGGATTTGAAACCGATCTTGTGCTCAACGCAGATCGCAGGGGCCTTGCGGCCGCGCTTTCAAGCTTTTCGCGCAAAATCGGCCCGGAGGATGTCGCCCTCTTCTACTACGCCGGCCATGGCATGCAGTTGCACGGCGAGAACTTTCTCATCGGCACGGATGCTAAGCTCGAGAGCGAGTTCGATGTTCCCGCCGAAACCATAGCCCTGTCCGAGATCATTACCGCGCTGGAGAAGCGTGCCCGGATATCGATGATCTTCCTCGATGCCTGCCGCAACAACCCGCTCGCCAACCGGCTGAATACCGAAGTCGAAGGCGCCACCCGCGGCGGCGCGACCAGAGGGTTGGCGCCGATCGAGACCCAGGGTGCCGGCACGCTCATCGCCTTTGCCGCCGCGCCCGGGCAAGTGGCCGCCGATGGAACCGACGGGCACTCGCCGTTTACGCGCGCTCTGATCGCCAATCTCTCCGGCGCTGGCCTGGAGGTCGGCACTGCTTTCAAACGCGTCGTTCGCGACGTGCGCAAGGAAACGCAGGGCAAGCAGCAGCCTCAGATCCTGTCATCGCTTTCGCTCGAATTCTATTTCGGACCGGAAGCGGCCGCGCCGCAGATCCAGGCCGCCCTGCCGGCCGTTGCGGTACCGGCCATAGACCCCGAAGGACTGGAGGCCGAAGCAGATTTCAAGAAGGCCTTGAGGATCGGCACGCCTCGGATCTGGCACTTCTTCATCGAAAAGCATCGCACCGGCGAATATGCGGAACTCGCTCGCCAGACGCTGGCACAGATCGAGCCCGCGGCGGTGCGCAACCAGTCTCATCTGCCACAATCCGTCGAAGCACGGCTGTTGCCGGACAAAGACAAGCGGCGAAACGTCCAGCTCGCACTTGCCGCCCAGGGATTTGCGGCGGGCACGGCCGATGGCGTTTTCGGTGGACAGACGCGCGAAGCGATCAAACTCTTCCAAAGCACCAACCGCCAGCCGGCGAGCGGTTTCATTACCGAGCGCACCGCAGCAGCCCTCGGCATCAAGGTCAACGACAGCGCGGAAGGCATCTACAGCGCGACCAAAGCCCGACGCTACGATGTTGCCAACCTCGAAGGTCTCGAAACCGATAAACGTGTTCTGGAGGCTTTAACCTGCCTGCGCCACTTCGATACCGTATACGGCGCGTTCGGCGGGCATCTCTATGTCGCCGTGCAAACGGGTACGATTCTGGCAGTTTACGCGCGCGGGATAGCCAGCGGTTGCGGCGCGCATCTTGCGGCGATTTCCTCTCAAGAAGAGAACACTTTCGTCGCCTCGCTTTTCAACGCCGACCAAAGGTTCTTCCAGACGGGCTACGATCCCACCGGAAACGTCAGCTACAAGATGGGCCCATGGATCGGCCTTACGCAAGATCCACAGGGCAAGGAGCCCAAGGGCGGCTGGCACTGGGATAATGGCAAGCCGCTGACCTACACGAAATGGTTCCAGGACATGCCGAACGAGGGCAAGAAGGGCGACGATATCGGCATGTACTACGCGCACCGCAACGGCAGAGCCGACACGAAGTCCGTCTATGTCGACACCTGGGACGATATGGGGCCAACCGACGGAACGGGCGGTCTCATTCTCGAATTCGAGTGACCGCCTGGACCACCGCGCAGGTCGGCACGCCCGCATAACTGGATAAATCACAATTATCTAATATAATTCACGCGATGGGGACGCATCCATGAATATCCCGTCATGGCAATCCGTTTCAGTCTCGAGGGCTCGGAGGGTAGGTCATGAAATGGCGTGCGGATCTGAGATTTTGGCTCCTCTCGGCGCTGATGGTCCTATTTGCTGCAGGGAACGCTCTTGCCGAAGGAAGTGGCAAACGGCTGGCGCTGATCGTCGGCATGAGCAACTACGTCGTTGCCGGAACGCTGCCCAATGCCTCACGTGATGCCGAAGCGTTCGACGCCTTCCTCAAGGGCCAGGGATTTGAAACCGACCTCGTGCTCAACGCGGATCGCAAGGGTCTCGCCGGCGCGCTTTCAAACTTTTCGCGCAAGATCGGGCCTGAAGACACAGCCCTGTTCTACTACGCCGGGCACGGCATGCAGCTGCGCGGCGAAAACTTCCTCGTCGGGACCGATGCAAAGCTTGAGAGCGAATTCGACGTCCCGGCCGAAACCGTAGCGCTTTCCGAGATCATCAATGCACTGGAGAAACGTGCCAGGATATCGATGGTCTTCCTCGACGACTGCCGCAACAACCCACTCGCCGAAAGACTCACGCGCGAAGTTGAGGGTGCCACCCGCGGCGGCGCAACCAGAGGATTGGCGCCGATCGAGACCCAGGGTGGCGGAACGCTCGTCGCCTTCGCCGCCGCCCCTGGCCAGGTCGCAGCCGACGGAACCGACGGACATTCGCCGTTCACCCGCGCGCTGATCGCCAATCTCTCCGGCGCTGGCCTTGAGGTCGGCACCGCTTTCAAGCGGGTCGTTCGCGACGTGCGCAAGGAAACGCAGGGCAAACAGCAGCCGCAAATCCTGTCCTCCCTGTCGCTGGAATTCTACTTCGGGCCGGAGATGATAGTGCCGCATACCAATGCCACCCTGCCTGCAATACAGGCACCGGCAGTCGACCCGGCTGCGCTTGGGGCGGAAGCGGATTTCAAGAAGGCCCTGAGGATCGGCACGCCACGGATCTGGCACTTCTTCGTCGAAAAGCACCGCACCGGCGAGTATGCGCAACTCGCGCGCCAGACACTGGCACAGATCGAACCCGCAGCGGTGCGCAACCAGTCGCATCTTCCGCTGTCGGTAGAAGCGCGGCTCTTGCCGGACAAGCAACAGCGCAAAAACGTCCAGCTAGCACTCGCAGCCAAGGGCTTTGCATCCGGCGTGGCCGACGGCGTTTTCGGCGGACAGACACGCGAAGCGATCAAACGCTTCCAAAGCACCAACCGTCAGCCGGCGAGCGGTTTCATCACCGAGCTCACTGCAGCAGCCCTTGGCATAAAGGTCAACGACAGGGCAGAGGGCATATACAGTTCAACGACGGCGCGAATCTATGACATCGACGACCTTACCGGGCTCGAAACAGACGAGCGTGTCCTTGCCGCCATCAAATGCCTGGGTCACGAGCCGTCCGTCTATGGTGCTTTCGGGGGCCATCTCTATGTCGTGGCACGAACGGGGTCGACTCGCGCACCCTATGCCGAAACCGTCGCCAAGAACTGCGGCACATATCTTGCCTCGATCACATCGGACGCGGAAAATGCCTTTATCGCATCGCTGTTTAACGCCGACCCGGGCTTTTTCGATATGGGCTACTACGCTCCGGACAACATCAGCTACAAAATCGGGCCGTGGATTGGCCTGGTTCAGGACCCGCAAGGCAAAGAGCCAAAAGGCGGCTGGCACTGGGACAGCGGCGAGGCGATGACTTACACAAAATGGGTCCCAGGCGCGCCATACGAATTCAAGCCGGGCGCCGATTCCGCGATGTATTTTACCCAGCGTGACGGCCGGCAAGACATGAGGAGTACCTACCTCAACACGTGGCAAGACATGGGGCTCATCAACATGTCCCCGAGCCTCGTTCTTGAATTTGAGTAGTCACGCATATCGATTCCGGCGATGGGGTGCATTCAAGAATGTCCCGTCATGGCGATCCGTTCAGGCTCAGAGGCTCGGAGGGTAGGTCATGAAATGGCGTACAAAACTCACGTCCTGGGTCACCTCGGCCCTGATCGTCCTGCTTGCAGTCGGGCACGCCCTCGCCGAGGAGGACGGCAAACGGTTGGCGCTGATCGTCGGCATGAGCAACTACGTCGTTGCAGGTATTCTGCCCAATGCTTCGCGCGACGCCGAAGCGTTCAAGACCTTCCTCGATGACCAGGGCTTTGAGGCCGACCTCGTGCTCAATACAAATCGCAGGGGTCTCGCCGAGGCGCTTGCGCGCTTTTCGCGCAAGATCGGCCCCAAAGACGTTGCACTGTTTTACTACGCCGGACATGGCATGCAGCTGCACGGCGATAATTTCCTTGTCGCAACCGATGCGAGGCTCGAAAGCGAATTCGACGTGCCAGCCGAAACCATGGCACTCTCCGAAATTGTCAACGCGTTGGAAAAGCGTGCGAAGATCTCGCTGATCTTCCTCGATGCCTGCCGCAACAATCCGCTCGCAGACCGGCTCAATCGCGAAGTGTAGGGCGCAAGCCGCGGTGGCGCCATCAGGGGGCTCGCACCGATTGACACACAGGGTGCAGGCACGCTCGTGGCCTTTGCCGCGGCACCCGGACAGGTCGCCGCAGACGGCACCGACGGGCACTCACCCTTTACCCGTGCGCTGATCGCCAATCTCTCCGGCCCTGGCCTTGAAATCGGCACGGCCTTCAAGCGCGTGATCCGGGAAGTACGCTCAGAGACGGACGGGAAACAGTCACCGCAGATTCTGTCTTCGCTCGATCTGGAGTTCTATCTCGGCCGCGACACAGCCGTTAGCGAGCCTGCCCATTCGGCGGCGACCACCGTGGATCTCGCCGCGCTCGACTTTGGCAAGGCGATGCGTGTCGACACCATTCGAACCTGGAAACGCTTCATCGCCAAACATGGCAGCGGCAGCTACGCCGACGCAGCCCGCCAATCCGTTCGGCGTCTCGGAGCAATTGACGACCTGCGGTCGCCATTGGTAGCGATGGCGCAGGAGCAAAAGGTGTTCGACAGCAGGGAAAAGCGTTCAAGCGCGCAAGAGGCATTGCGCAGCGAAGGGTTCGATACGGGCCAGACAGACGGGACCTTCGGTGGCCAGACGCGCCGGGCGGTAACCTCGTTTCAGACAGCCCGCGGTCTGACGCAATCCGGATTTCTCGACCAGGAGACCAGCGCCGCCCTGGGCCTGGGATTTGCTCGCGTCGACCACCAAATCCTCTCGGCTGCAATCGCACGCCGCTATGATGCCGCCGATCTCGAGGGGCTTGAGGATGCGGCAGTGGTGGCCATGGTGCGTTGCCTGTCGCCGTTGTCCTTGACCTACGGCATGTTCGACGGGCGCCTCTACGCGGCCGCCTACAATGCGCAGCAGATCAGCTGGCAGGAAGCCAAGGCGACTGCCGAACGCTGCGGCGGTCACCTTGCCACGATTGAATCCAGTGACGAAAATGCGTTCGTCGCCTCGCTGGTAAACACGGACGCCAGGTTCTTCAACAGCCTGTTCGAAGGCGGGGAACATCGCCGCGTCGGACCCTGGCTCGGGCTCGTCAACGAGAACGGCATCGGCGACGCATGGACCTGGGTGACGGGCGCCGTTGTCACCTACAGCAGGTGGTTCAGGCGACCGCCGGAGAAGGCAGGCGCTGCGACGCTATATGCGGCATATCGCGCAAACAAAGTCCCCCTGGCCGCCTACATCGATACCTGGGGAGCGCGCGATGCATTGCGGCCGGTGCCGGGGTTCATCACCGAATTCGAGTGAGTGGCTACACCACTTCCCTCAACCGCTCTGCCGTCTGCAGGTCGACGGAGACGAGTTGGGACACGCCCTGCTCGGCCATGGTCACGCCGAAGAGGCGGTTCATGCGGGCCATGGTGATCGGGTTGTGGGTGATGATGATGAAGCGGGTCTCGGTCGAGGCCGCCATCTCGTCCATCAGGTTGCAGTAGCGCTCGACATTGTGATCGTCGAGCGGTGCATCCACTTCGTCGAGCACGCAGATCGGCGCCGGATTGGTGAGGAATACCGCAAAGATCAGCGCCATCGCCGTCAGCGCCTGCTCACCGCCCGAAAGCAGCGTCATGGTCTGCGGCTTCTTGCCCGGCGGGCGAGCGAGGATTTCCAGGCCTGCCTCCAGCGGATCGTCGCTCTCGATCAGTTGCAGCTCGGCGGTGCCGCCGCCGAAGAGGTGGGTGAAGAGCCGCTGGAACTGCACGTTGACCACATCAAACGCGGCGATCAGGCGCTCGCGGCCCTCGCGGTTCAGGTTCTGGATGGCGCTCCTGAGCTTGCGGATCGCCTCGATGACGTCGTCGCGCTCCCTAAGGAGAAGAGCAAGCTTTTCGGAAAGCTCCTTCTGCTCCTCTTCTGCGCGCAGGTTGACGGCGCCAAGCCGTTCGCGTTCGATCTTCAGCCGTTCGAGTTCGCGCTCGATGTTGCGCATGTCCGGCAACGCCGCATCGACAGCGAGCCCGGTCAGGCGCATCACCTCGTGCGGCGCACAGGAGAGCGCTTCCTGGATGCGCGCTTCGATTTCGACACGGCGCTCACGGGCCGAAACCAGCCGCTCCTCTGCGCGGCCACGCTTCTCGCGCGATTCCGCCAGCTCGGAGAGCGCCGTCGCCGCCAGCCGATCCGCCTCGCGCTGGTGATTTTCGGCCTCGGCGAGAAGGTCAGCCGCCTCGCGCCGTGCCGCTTCTGCCTTCTGCAATTCGTTCATCAACGCACGGCGCTTGTCATCGAACTCGTCGGGCGCGTCGATCAGTTCTTCCACTTCGTCGCGAGCCTCGGCCTCGCGGTCACGTAGCGTGGCGATATGTTCCTCGGCGCTCGCGGCGCGCGCCTTCCAGGTCTGGCGCTCGTTGGCTATCGCGGTGATGCGTCGCTGGCGGGCCTCGTTCTCGCGCGCCAGGCCGTCATGGGCGGCACGGGCCTCGGCAACTGCTGCACGATCGGCAGCGACGTCGGCGGTCTGCGTGCGCAGTTTCAGTTCCAGCTCCGAAAGATCGGGAGCATCCGCCAGTGCGTCGTTGGCCGTCTCGATCTGCTCGGCCACTTCCTCGACCTGGACCTCGATCTGGCTGCGCGTTTCCGCCAACACCGCACGGCGGCGAGCAAGATCGCCGGAGGCGCGCTCGGCGGCAGCAAGGGCGTCACGGGCTTCAGCTAGCTGCCGCGTGATCATGCGCTGCGCATCGCGCGCAAGCCGCAGTCTTTCGTCTTCGGCGTGGATGCGTGTACCGGCGGCCGCAAGTTCGGCCTCGGCGCGGCGCAGCGCCTCTGCTGCGCCCTCGGCTTCGGCATCGAGTTCTGCCAGCCGGTTCTTCTGGGCCAGTCGCAGGGCGGCCGCACTCGGCGCCTCGGAGCCGGTCACGTGCCCGTCCCAGCGCCAGACGGAGCCCTGCTTGGTGACGAGGCTCTGGCCTGGCTTCAACAGCGGCAGCAGCCGTTCCGCGTCCGCTTCGCTTGCGACAATGCCAATCTGCTTCAGCGCGCGGGTCAGCGCATCCGGTGCTTTCACGTGCGCAATCAGCGACGTAACGCCCTCCGGCAGGCCGGCGTCGCCGGCATGATCTCCCGGGGCGCGCCAATGGGCCGGCGCGTCCGTTTCGAGCGGTGAATCGAGATCGTCGCCAAGGGCTGCGCCGAGCGCGATTTCGAAGCCTCGGTCGACCTTCATCTCCTCGACGACGGCGGGATAGGTGCCGCCCGATGCCGCTTCCAGCATCCGCCGGATCGTGCGCGCTTCGGTTTCGATGCCGTTGAGAGTAGCGCGTGAACGATCAACAGGCGGACGCGCCTCGACCTCGGCGCGGCGCGCCTCTGCCAGAGCCTCCTCGATCGCAAGCACATTGATTTCCGCTTCTTCGAGCGCGGCCTCGGCAACCTCGACTTGGCCCTGTTTCTCATGCGGATCGGGAAGTGCGGCCATCTGCCGGTTTAGCTCGTCGAGATCGCGCGACTGATCGGCGAGCTGACACGCAAGCCGGGCCTGGCGCTCCGAGAGATCGCGCAGCGTGCGCTCGAGCTGGTTGCGACCGGCCTGTGCCTCGGCACGTTCGGCCGTCAGCCGCGCCAACAGCGCTTCGTTGCCGGCAAGCTTTTCGTTCGCCTCTTCCAGCCGCTCGCGTGCTTCCGTCGCACGGTCATCGGCCTCGGCCAGCATGTCGCTGAGTTCGGCTTCTTCTTCGTCGAGCCGCGCCAGGATGCCGGCATTGTCGACGACAAGCCTCTCTTCGCGGGCGATGTCTTCGGCAAGCTGCGCCAGACGGCGCTGCAACTCGTCGCGCCGCCTGAGGATACGGCCGGCATCCTCTTCAAGCTGCGAGCGGGCGATCTGCAGGCGTTGCAAGGCGGCGGCGAACCGCGCCTCGTTCTCGCGCAACTCCGGCAGCTTCAGGCTGGCAATCGCCTGATCCTTCGCCGCCTGCATCTGCGCTTGCGCCTTTTCCGCGACCAGCGCCGTGATCTGATTGAGCTGGCTCGTCGCCTCGGCCTCCGCCTCCTTGGCGTGCACCCAGCGGATATGGAACAGGATCGCCTCGTGCTTGCGGATATCGGCCGAAAGCATCTTGAAGCGATTGGCCTGACGCGACTGGCGCTTGAGGCTCTCGATCTGGCTTTCGAGCTGCGAGGTTACGTCGTCGAGGCGTTCAAGGTTGGTTTCCGCTGCCCGGAGGCGCAGTTCCGCCTCATGGCGGCGCGAGTGCAGTCCGGAAATGCCGGCTGCTTCTTCGAGGAGTTGCCGACGCGCCTGCGGTTTGGCGGCGATCAGCTCGCCGATACGCCCCTGCCCGACCATCGACGGCGAGCGCGCGCCCGTGGAGGCGTCGGCAAAGAGGAGCTGCACATCCTTGGCGCGCGCCTCCTTGCCGTTGATGCGGTAGACGGAGCCCTGTTCGCGCTCGATGCGGCGCGTCACCTGAATCTCGTCACTGTCGTTGAAAGCGGCCGGTGCCGTGCGATCGCCGTTGTCGAGATAGAGGCCGACTTCCGCCGTGTTGCGCGCCGGACGGTTGCCGGATCCGGAAAAGATCACGTCGTCCATGCCGGAGGCGCGCATGTTCTTGTAGGAGTTTTCCCCCATCACCCAGCGCAGCGCTTCGACGAGGTTCGACTTGCCGCAACCATTCGGTCCTACGACGCCGGTCAGGCCCCGCTCGATGATGAACTCGGTCGGTTCGACGAAGGATTTGAAGCCAAGCAGGCGGAGCTTGTTGAACTTCATGCGGGCGACGCTGGGGCGACGAGATACCCCCCTCTACAGCGCCGCGAAACGAAAAAAACGGGCGCGCGGCTGCTGCCGTCGCCCGTTTTCAGGAAAAGCGAAGGATCAGAGCTTGCTGTCGATGAGGGCCGACATAACGTCAACCGACATGTCCCCCGAATAGTGCTCACCATTGACGAAGAAGGTCGGCGTCGACTGTACGCCGAAATCCTTTGCGCCCCGCTGCATGACAGAGTTCACATCATCCAGAAGTTTTTGGTTCGTCAAGCAGGCCTCGAAGCTCTCCTGTGTAAAACCGGCGAGTTTGGACATTTGCAGCAGCGCATCACGGCCGTTCTGGGCCGCGGCCCACTGCTGCTGCTGCTTGAAGAGCATGGAGATCATCGGGAAATACTGGCCTTCCGGCGCGCAACGCGCCAGCATGAAGGCGGCGGCCGCGCGCGGATCGAACGGGAATTCGCGCACGATGAAGCGGACCTTGCCGCTGTCGATGTACTTCGTCTTGATCGCTTCGAACGTGTTGTTGTGGAAGGCCGCGCAGTGCGGGCAGGTCATCGACATGTATTCGACGATGGTGACCGGCGCATTGGCTTCGCCCAGCGCCATTTCCGGCAGGACGCCCGGCTCGAGCAGCTTTGCCTGATCGACCGAGCCTTCCGAAGAAGGAAGCTCGACCTTCACGGGAGCGGCGGTCGACTGGGCGACTTCGGTGCCTGCAGCCGGCTTTGCTTCGGTGCTTGCAGGGGCCGCGGCCGTCGATGCCGTGGTGATGGCGTCCGTAGCGGGATTTGCCGCCGTCTCGCTCGCCTCGGTCGGCGCGGTTGATGCCGTTTCCTTCTTTTCGTCGCTGCAGGCAGCAAGCACCAGGGCGACGGTTGCGATGGCGGCACCGCTGAGCAGGCGTTTCGTAAGGTTCATTGCGGAAGCGGACATGAATTTGACCCGTGTTCGGAGGGATTTATGGTGTGGATTCGATATCTTGCTGCGCGCGGGGCGGCAAGTGGCCGGTCGTCAACAGAATTCAAAGAATTGTGACCGGCTGATGGCCCTACCGCCGACGCGGCGCGAGCACGGCCGTCCCAAGCCGACGCAAAGCCGCCTTCAGTTCTTCGCTCTCTATGCCCTCGACCATCGCTTCCAGCCGGCGCGCGGGCTCGCCCGAAAGTGGCTTCGGCTTGCCACGGTGTTTGTGCTGCGGCGACACGGGCTTCTGAACGATGCGCAGTTGGCCGATGGCATAGAAACCGAAGAAACCGTTGATGCGCTGGATCAGTTCGCCCTGGGCATGGGTCAGGAAGAGCGCACGTGCGCCTTCACAAGCGACCGTCAACACGCCCGGCTGGTAGCCGCCCTCACCCGAGATTTCCGAGGCGCGGCGCGGCCAGGCGATCTTCTCCGGCCGCGTGCAATCGGCGAAGCCTTCCCCGGCAATTTCGTCCCAGGAGCCGAGCAGCATGGTGTTGATGCCTGCCCGCTTGGCGAGGACGGGGTCGATCAGGCCGTTGGCGACTTCGCTGATCTGGACGACACCCTTGCGGGGCTTCTGCTCACTCACGAAAGCGACTTTCTGTATGCAACGTCGATTGAGCCTTGATGCCGCGGCTCCGCTTCGCCAAGTATAGGCCGGAAAGAGAACTCCCGGCAAATCATGCACGATTCAATCCCAGCGGCCGACGCCGCTCCCCTACTTTTGGAATGGTACGACAGGCACCACCGCGACCTGCCCTGGCGGGTCTCTCCGCCTATGGCGAGCCGAGGGATCGTTGCCGATCCCTATCACGTCTGGCTGTCGGAGGTCATGCTGCAGCAGACGACGGTCCAGGCAGTGAAGGCCTATTTCGAGAAGTTCCTGTCGCTGTGGCCGACAGTCGAGGACCTGGCGCGCGCCGAGAACGAGGACGTGATGAAGGCCTGGGCCGGGCTCGGCTATTATGCCCGTGCCCGCAACCTGAAGAAATGTGCCGAAGCCGTCGCGAACAGTCACGGTGGCCGTTTTCCCGACACGGAAGACGGGCTGAAATCCCTTCCGGGCATCGGCGATTACACCGCAGCCGCGATCGCGGCGATTGCCTTCAATCGCAAGAGCGCCGTACTCGACGGAAATGTCGAGCGGGTGATCTCGCGCCTCTATGCGATCGAAGCGCCCCTGCCGGCAGCGAAGCCCGAAATGCGGGCGCGCGTCGCCATCCTCACGCCTGATGATCGTCCGGGCGATTTCGCCCAGGCGATGATGGACCTCGGCGCGACGATCTGCACGCCGAAGCGGCCTGCCTGCTCGCTCTGTCCCTTCCGTGCGCACTGTCGCGCACTCTCGGTTGCCGATCCCGAGACCTTTCCGCGCAAGGCGCAGAAGAAAGAAAAGCCACTTCGGCGCGGCGCGGCCTTCGTCGCGATCGATGCCGACAATGCCGTCTATCTGCGCAAGCGGGTCGAAACCGGCCTTCTTGGCGGCATGACCGAGGTACCCGGCACCGACTGGACATCGCGACAGGACGGCGACACCTCGCTCGCCTCCCAACCCTTCGTTGCGCCCTGGGAAGACTGCGGAACCATCAGCCACGTCTTCACACATTTCGAGTTGCGTCTCTCCGTCTACCGCGCCAATGTCGCGCGCGCCGGAGCGGAGGGCGACGGCTGGTGGGAACCCGTTCACTCCCTCGGGGCCCAGGCGCTGCCGACGGTCATGAAAAAGGCGATCACCCAGGCGATCCCTGACGCCTTCAAGGCTGAAGGCTGAAAGATCGAGCAAGGAATGCAGCTATGAGCAGCATCGATATCCGCCATATCGTCTTCGACATCGGCAAGGTGCTGATCCACTATGACCCCAACCTGCCCTATAGCCGCATCATTCCGGACGAGGCCGAGCGCGAATGGTTCTTCGCCAATGTCTGCACCCATGACTGGAACATCGAGCAGGACCGTGGCCGCCCCTGGGAGGAAGCCGAAGCGCTTTTGATCAAAGACCATCCGGAACGCGAAGAGCAGATCCGTGCGTTCCGCAAGTATTGGCAGGAGATGGTGCCGCACGCCTATGTCGAAACGGTCTCGCTGCTGGAGCGGCTGATCGCCGAAGGGCGCGACGTGACCATGCTGACCAATTTCGCCTCTGATACGTTCCGTGAGGCCCAGCAGCTCTATCCCTTCCTGACATTGCCGCGCGGCGTCACGGTTTCGGGCGACGTGAAGCTAATCAAACCCGATATTGCCATCTACGAGACGCACACCCGCACCTTCGGGCTTACCCCCTCGGCCACGCTCTTCATCGACGACAGCGTGCCGAATGTCGAAGCCGCACGGCTCGCCGGCTGGCATGCGGTACACTTCGTCGATCCGGAGAAACTGAAGGCCGACCTCGTCGCCTACGGCATCCATCCCTGACGCAGGCCGTCTCGCCGAAAACCAGCCGATGGCCAGCTAAGTTGCGGTATCGTCAGCTTTCGGCCGAAACCATGCGCCACACCACCCAGCCAGCAAGCGCTGCGACCACCAGCCAGATGCATAGGATCGCGACCAGACCGCCGCGGCTGGACGGGCGCCCCTCCTGTGCCGTCGCCCGCTCCCGAAATTCGTGCATCAGCGCCGGCGGCACGAGACGCACCGCCAACAGGATGCCGAGCGGAACGATGACCAGATCATCAAGGTAGCCGAGCACCGGAATGAAATCGGGGATCAAGTCGACCGGCGACAGCGCATAGGCCGCCACGGCGCCGGCAACGAATTTCGCTGAAAGCGGCGTTCGAGGATCTCGTGCAGCGAACCAGAGTGCTACGACGTCGCGTTTGATTTGACGCGCCCATTGCTTCACGCGCTTGAGTCGATCGGGAGAGGTCATGCGGAAGGAACCCCATGTTCGGGTGAAGACTGGTTTCTCCGAACCCTATTTCCGGACGCAAGGACTGGCAATCAGGCGAAGCTTCGTTGCCTATCGCATCAACCCGGCAAGCGTACCGGAAACATACAAATGCCCGGAATCCCCTTTTCGAGGATTCCGGGCATTTAAAGCACTCCTTCCGGGACTGAAGGTACAAAAACCGGTCGGAGCGCTTTTCGAAGGATCCGGCGAACTGGTTGATCAGTTCAGCTTTGCCAGATCATTTCGAATGACGGTTCTGAGTTCGTCGATGGGCTTCAGGGTGTTCCCGTCTTCGAAGTGCCAGAATGTCCATCCGTTGCATGCATCAAGCCCCTGGACCTTGGCGCCCAGGCGGTGAATTGAGCCGGCCTCGCCGCCGGAAGCGACCGTGCCGTCGGCGCGGACGATCGCGCTGTAGCGGCGCTTGGCGTCCGTGAGCACCGTGCCGGGCTTGATCAGCCCGCTTTCGATCAGCGTGTTGAAGGCGACACGCGGTTCGGCCTTCTTGCCGGTCATCACCGACAGCATGGCCTTGCCGAGCGGTTCGACCGCGTCGATGCGTGCCGATGCCGCGTCGATATAATCCTGCTCGCGCTCGATGCCGACGAAATGGCGGCCGAGGCGCTTGGCGACGGCACCGGTCGTGCCGGAGCCGAAGAAGGGATCGAGCACGACGTCGCCAGGCTTGGTGGAGGCCATGAGGATACGGGCGAGCAGTGCTTCTGGCTTCTGCGTCGGATGCACCTTCTTGCCGTCGTCGCCCTTCAGGCGCTCGTGACCGGAGCAGATCGGAAACAGCCAGTCGGAGCGCATCTGCACGTCGTCATTGGCCGCCTTCATCGCATCGTAGTTGAAGGTGTAGCCCTTGGCATTTGCGTTCGGCGTCGCCCAGATCAGCGTTTCATGGGCGTTCTGGAACCGGCGACCCTTGAAGTTCGGCATCGGGTTGGTCTTGCGCCAGATGATATCGTTGAGGATCCAGAAGTGCAGGTCCTGCAGGATGGCGCCGACGCGGAAGATGTTGTGGTAGGAGCCGATGACCCAGAGCGTGCCGGTCGGCTTCAGCACGCGGCGGCAGGCGAGCAGCCAGGCGCGGGTGAAGGCGTCATAGGCCTCGAAGGAGGCGAACTGATCCCATTCGTCATCGACGGCATCGACCACCGACTGATCGGGACGGGTCAGCATGCCGCCGAGCTGGAGGTTGTAGGGCGGGTCGGCGAAAACGACGTCGACAGAATTGTCGGGAAGCGCATTGAGCGCCGCAACGCAGTCACCCTTGATGATGCTGTCGAGCCAGCCCAGCGGGCGGGTGGAACGGGAGACTTCGGCAAGCGAAACAACTGAAGACATGGACAACTCGCAAATACGCTTACTCGGAACGGACTATGGAGCTTATGGTTACCGAAGATGGTTACCAAAGCCTGAAGGCCGTTCCGAAAAAGTTCGTATTCACGCCATGTTAGTGAGAACTTTTGCAGCGGCGTTTCATTTGGCGTCGTGAAAGGTGCGGCTGTCGGCCGGCGCTTCACGGCGCTCGTTCAGCCCGTAATCACGGATGACGGAGGCGATGCGCAGGCGATAGTCGGCAAAGATGCCATGGCGTCCCGCATCCTGCGCAGCGCGATGTTCGGCGCCGTTCCGCCAAGCCTTCACCGCCTCCTCGTCGCGCCAGAAGGATAGGGACAGCACCTTGTCGGGATTGGCGAGACTCTGGAACCGCTCGATCGAGATGAAACCATCGATGTCGTCGAGCAGTGGGCGCAGATCGGCGGCAATGCCGAGATAGGTGTCGCGACAACCCTCGGCCGGCAGGACTTCGAAGATGACGGCAATCATGTTTCACTTACCTCCGGCAGGCATAGATACGTTCTTCAGGAAGATTCGCTCCTCCTTCAGGATAAACCGCTCGCGGCGGGAAAAGGCGTAATTCTCTCGGCCGAGCGGATCGGCGGCAAGCCGGGCGCGATAGGCCTCGTAAGCCGCGAGGCTCTCGATGTTGTAGACCCCGTAGGCCGTTGTCGCCGAACCCTCGTGTGGTCCGAAATAGCCGATGAGATCAGCGCCGCAGCGCGGGATCGCCTCGCCCCAGTTGCGCGAATAGGTGGCGAACTCCTCCTTCTTGAAGGGATCGATTTCGTAGCGGATGAAGCAGGTGATCATCGTCGTCTCCTTGTGGCCACGGCATTTTGCGGGCCTTCGATGAGTGGAGTATGCCCGCTTGTTCGATAGGGATGCTTCGACTACGATCGAAGTATGAAGGAAGGTCCTGACATCGCTCTCATCGGATCGCTGATCGGCGATCCCGCCCGCGCCAACATGCTGACGGCGCTGATGGCCGGCCGTGCCCTGACGGCGACCGAACTTGCGACCCACGCCGGCATCACGCTGCAGACCGCCAGTTCCCACCTTTCCAAACTCGAAGCCGGTGGCCTGCTCACCCAGCGCAAGCAGGGACGGCACCGCTATTTCCAACTCGCGGAAGACGAAGTCGGGCTGATGCTCGAGAACCTGATGGGTTTTGCCGCCAGCCGCGGCATGAACCGCCATCGACCAGGCCCTAAGGATCCGGCGCTCCGGAAGGCGCGCGTCTGCTACAACCATCTCGCCGGCGACTATGGCGTACGCATGTATGACAGCCTGATTGCCGAGAAGCAGATCGAGGTCAAAGGCGACGACCTGGCGCTGACGCCGGCCGGCCAGAGCCGGATCGAGGCGCTCGGCATCGACTATGCCGCATTGAAAAAATCCCGGCGGCCGATCTGCCGCACCTGTCTCGACTGGAGCGAGCGTCGCTCGCATCTCGCGGGATCTCTGGGCGAAGCGCTGCTGACGCTGTTCATCGACAAGGGCTGGGCAAAACGCGAGGCCAACAGCCGCGCCATCCGCTTTACGGCCAATGGCGACAAGGCGTTTTCGGAGCTGTTCCCGCAGTAGTGGCTGCGCGTCTCAATCGACGCAATTCCGGACGGAAAACCGCTTCACACTTTTCCTGGAATTGCTTCGTAGTTAACGCAATTCCGGACGGAAAACCGTCTCACACTTTTCCTGGAATTGCTGCTAGCCGACGATCGAGAAGGCTTCGCGGGTTTCGCCGGCCGCTGTCCTCACCGGCGTCTTCCCGATCCATCCAACATGGCGTTCCAGGATCTTTGCAGCCTCGTCGCCGCGGCCTTCGCGCAAGGCTGCGAGGATCGCGCGGTGATCGTGGTCGGTGCGCGCTTCCCAGCTCGTGCGCCAGGCAGAGAAGAGAAAACGGGCGCTTGCCGCATGCAGATCGTCGATCGCGGCCAAGAGCCTCGGCATGCCGCAGGGCTGCAGGATCAATCGGTGAAAGGCGCGGTTCGCCGCTTCCCAGGAGCGCACGTCGCGCGAGGTGTCGGCGGCGACCGTCGCCGCTTCGGCCCGATCAAGGATCGCCGGCGTCAAATGCGGGATCGCATGGCGTAGAGCCAGAACCTCGAGAACCGCGCGCATCTCCGCAACCTCCCTCACCTCCTTGAGATCGAAGGAGGCGACGCGGACGCCGCGGCGCGGTTCGCTGACGGCAAGCCCCTGGGCCTCCAGCCGCCGAAAAGCCTCGCGAACGGGAACGTGGCTCGCGCCGAATTCCTCGGCGATGTGATCCTGCCGCAAGCGCTCCCCGGGCATCAAAATGCCGGAGATGATCCTCTCGGCGAGTGCCCTGCTGATGCGACTTGCAAGTGTGTCGTCCTGTTGCTTTTCCATCGCCTACAGATAGAGCCGCGAAACAATACTGTCGAGCAAGCGGAACAGCGGTTTCGATAATTTCCAAAGGTTGAGCTTTCGGCCGCCTTCGTATAAAGCTCTGGCGTACGAAAGCCCCGCGCCGCGCAAGCTATCCTCCCCCTGCCTGCGGCGCCTTCTTCTCCCAGGGAACTGTTTCAAATGTCCGGTATCGATCTCATCATTTTTGATTGCGACGGCGTTCTCGTCGATTCCGAAATCATCGCTTCGGAAGTCGAAGCCGCGCTGCTCACCGAAGCGGGTTATCCGATCAGCGTCGAAGAAATGGCTGAGCGTTTTGCCGGCATGACCTGGCACAACACGCTGTTGCAGATCGAGAAGGAAGCGAGCATCCCGCTTTCCGCGTCGCTGATCGGCAAGGTAGACACCATTCTCGACGAACGTCTGGAGCGCGACGTCAAGATCATCGACGGCGTCAAGCCGATGCTGCTGCAGCTCACCCTGCCCCATTGCATCTGCTCGAACTCCACCTCGGCGCGCCTCGCCATGATGCTCGGCAAGGTCGGCATCAAGGACCACTTCGGCCCGCGCATCTACTCGGCGCGCGACCTCGGACCCGATCGCGTCAAGCCGAAGCCGGACATCTTCCTGCATGGTGCCAAGCAGATGGGCGTGGACCCGTCGCGGGTGCTGGTCATCGAGGACTCGGTGCATGGTATCCACGGCGCGCGTGCCGCCGGCATGCGCGTCGTCGGCTTCACCGGCGGCTCCCACACCTTCCCGTCGCATGCCGACAAGCTGACGGAAGCCGGCGCGGAGACCGTGATCTCGCGCATGACGGCCCTTCCGGGCGTGATCGCAGCACTTTCCGAATGGTCGGAATCGCTGACAGCCTGAGACGCCGCGGCCGACCGATTTTGCCCCCTTTCGCCCCGGCCTTCAGCCGGAGCGGGAAAGAAGCCTTCGGCCACCACGGCAGGCGTCCAATTAGGCGTCGAGGGACACGATGACACATTGCAGTCGCGTCGCGTCCCCTAGAAAATCTCCCAGGTTTTCGAAAAGCCGCGCACGAGGGCCATATCAAGCAAGCCCCATCAGGGGTATTTCTAGGAGGAAACACTATGCGTCTTTCAATGTTGACTGGCCTGACCCTGGCGGCCAGCGTCGCCTTCGGCCCGCTCGCCTTTGCCGATATCACCGTTGGCGTCATCACGCCGCTCACCGGCCCGGTCGCGGCCTATGGCGAGCAGGTGAAGAACGGGGCGGAAACGGCCGCTGAAGAGATCAACAAGGCTGGCGGCATCAACGGCGAAAAGATCGTCCTGAAGCTGCTCGACGACGCCGGCGACCCGAAGCAGGCCGTTTCGGTTGCCAACCAGGCGGCTGGCGAAGGCATCCGCTACGTGGTCGGCCCGGTGCTTTCGGGCACCTCGATGGCGGCTTCCGACGTTCTCGCCGAGAACGGCATTCTGATGGTGACGCCGACGGCAACGACGCCTGACCTCACCACCCGCGGCCTCTGGAACGTGCTGCGCACCTGCGGCCGCGACGACCAGCAGGCTGAGGTCGCCGCTGCCTATGTGGTCAAGAACCTCAAGGACAAGAAGGTCGCCGTGCTGCACGACAAGGCTCCTTACGGCAAGGGTCTCGCTGACGGCTTCAAGAAGGCGATCAACGCAGGCGGCATCACCGAGGTCGTCTATGAAGGCCTGAACCCGGGCGACAAGGACTTCAGCGCCATCGTCACCCGCCTGAAGGCCGAGAATGTCGATGTCGTCTACTTCGGTGGCTACCATCCGGAAGGCGGCCTGCTCGCACGCCAGATGCACGATCAGAGCGTGAAGGCACAGATCTTTGGCGGCGACGGCCTGTCGAACACGGAATTCTGGGCAATCGGCGGCGAAGCTGCGACCGGCACGGTCTACACCAACGCCAGCGACGCGACCCGCAACCCGGCATCAGCTCCAGCCGTCGAAGCGCTGAAGGCGAAGAACATTCCGGCCGAAGCCTTCACTCTCAACGCCTACGCCGCCGTGCAGGTGTTGAAGGCTGGCATCGAGAAGGCCGGCTCCGCCGAAGACGCGACTGCGGTTGCCACTGCGATCAAGTCCGGCGAAGCGATCGACACGGTGCTCGGCAAGCTGACCTATGGCGAAGCCGGCGACCTCACCTCGCAGGCTTTCTCGCTCTACAAGTGGGAAGGCGGCAAGAGCGTTCCGGCTGAATAAGCTAGAGCGCGATATAAAATAGAAACGCCGGGGCTTGCCCCGGCGTTTTTGTTTGCAGGCTGCAATCGCAGCTTACTTTTTCTTGCCCTTTGCCGGCGGACCTTCGTCGAAGCCGACATAGACCGTGGCGTTGGAACCGGACCCTGCCGGCAATGTCACGTCGGCCTTGGTGAAGACGAACTGCGCCGAACCGGTCGAAGGAATTTCGACCGCATGCTGCGTCAGCTCGGAATAGAGCGTCTTGTCGTCGTCGGTCGCAGCCACGCGAATCGGCATGGTGATCTTGCCGGGACCGCCGGCGGGACCGCTGACGACGCGGCCCTGGACCACGACAGTAATGGTTATCGCGCTCTCGCTCTGCACGCATTGGCGCGTCGTGTCGGCAAGAGAGGCTTGGTAGACGAGCTTCGACGGGTCGTTTTTGGCACCCTTGGCGTAGCTGGTGAACACATTTGTGCCGTCACGCAGGACGACCTGCGGGCATGCCGCCTGGACGACGGCTGGCGTCGGAGCGGTGGCGCTGCCGCCCGCATCGATCGCTCCGCCGGATTGCGTCTTGTTGCAGCCGGCGAGGACCGCGAGAAAAGATATTGCGAGAACAGGCCGGGATACTTTGCCAAACACGTTGAACAACCTCTGCTGGACCGGTTGAAACTCCTTGACCGAAATCTCGGCCGGAAGACCTTTCATGGCCTTCGGGCATCGTCTATAGCAGCGACAAACTGAAAAATCGATTGGGTCGGCGTGTCCCTTCCGAATTTTCCGAAACCTGATCTACGGTCGGAAATTGCGTCGGTGACAAGAATAGATGCAGACTTTGTCAAGGACTGACGCAATAAGACGGGCAAACCGCGGCGCCGCTTTCTAGGGTCGTCGCGATCGGCAGGTGGGACGAAGGACAATCATGGTGAAGTATATCTCGACGCGCGGCGAATCCGCTCCTCTCGGCTTCTGCGACGCGCTGCTTGCCGGTCTTGCGCGCGATGGCGGTCTTTATCTCCCCAAAGAATGGCCGAAGTTTTCCAAGAAGGAAATCCGCGGCTTGCGCGGCAAATCCTATCAGGAGATCGCGTTCGCCGTCCTCGAGCCCTTCACCAACGGCGAGATCCCGGCGGCCAAGTTCCGCGAAATGATCGACGAAGCCTACGCCACCTTCCGCCACCCGGCCGTGGCTCCGCTCGTCCAGACCGGCCCGAATGCCTTTGTCATGGAGCTGTTCCACGGCTCGACGCTCGCCTTCAAGGACGTGGCGATGCAACTGCTTGCGCGGCTAATGGACTATGTGCTGGCCGAGCGCGACGAGCGCGCCACCATCGTCGGCGCGACCTCGGGCGACACCGGCGGTGCGGCGATCGACGCCTTCGCCGGCCGCGAACGCACCGACATCTTCATCCTCTTCCCGCACGGCAAGGTTTCGCCGGTGCAGCAGCGACAGATGACGACGTCGCAGGCATCAAACGTTCACGCCATTGCCGTCAAGGGCAACTTCGACGATTGCCAGAACCTCGTCAAAGCCATGTTCAACGACGGAGCCTTCCGCGATCGCGTCAAGCTTTCGGGTGTCAACTCGATCAACTGGGCGCGCATCATGGCCCAGATCGTCTATTATTTCACCACTTCGGTCGCGCTCGGCGGGCCGGATCGCAAGATCTCCTTCACGGTGCCCACCGGCAACTTCGGCGACATCTTCGCCGGTTACGTCGCCAAGCGCATGGGCCTGCCGATCGACAAGCTGGTGATCGCCACCAACGAAAACGACATCCTCGCCCGCACGCTGAAGACCGGGCGCTACGAGATGCGCGACGTCAAGGCGACCACTGCACCGTCGATGGACATCCAGATCTCGTCGAACTTCGAACGGCTTCTGTTCGAGGTGAGCGACCGTGATCCGGGCGAAGTGCGCGCGGCAATGGACGGCCTCAAGCAGTCCGGTTCCTTCACCATTCGCGATAAGGCGCTGAAGGCCATCCGCAAGGAATTCCGCGCCGGCCGCGCCTCGGAGAAGGAAGTGGACAAGACGATCGCCAAGACGCTGGAAGAAGCCGGCTATCTTCTTGATCCCCACAGCGCTGTCGGCGTCTTCGTTGCCGAGAAGTACGAGAAGCCGTCTGCTCCCATGGTGACGCTCGCCACCGCCCATCCGGCGAAATTCCCGGACGCGGTAAAATCGGCCAGTGGTATTGACCCGGCGCTTCCGACGTGGCTTGCTGACCTGATGAACAGGGAGGAGCGTTTCGATATCCTGGATGCGGACCTGAAGAGCGTCGAGACCTTTATCGGCGAGCGCACCCGTCTCCGGGGGTAAGAACGAGAAGAAACGTATGATGAAAGTTGAGTGCACCCGGCTCCCTTCCGGGTTGACGGTGGTAACCGAGCAGATGCCGCATCTCGAAAGCGTGGCGCTCGGGGTGTGGATCAAGTCCGGTTCGCGTAATGAAACCCTGGGCGAACATGGCATTGCCCACCTGCTGGAGCACATGGCTTTCAAGGGCACCGCGCGGCGCACCGCCCGCCAGATTGCCGAAGAAATCGAAAATGTCGGCGGCGAAGTCAACGCCGCCACGTCGACCGAGACGACGTCCTACTATGCGCGCGTCCTCAAGGACCATGTACCGCTGGCGGTCGACATTCTCGCCGACATCCTCACCGAATCCACTTTCGACGACGAGGAGCTGCGGCGCGAGAAGCAGGTGATCCTGCAGGAAATCGGCGCTGCCGACGACACGCCGGATGACGTGGTCTTCGACCGCTTCGCCGAGACCGCCTATCGCAACCAGACCGTCGGACGTCCGATCCTCGGCACCCCCGAGACGGTCATGTCGTTTTCCGCCGGCCAGATCCGCCACTATCTCGGCCGCAATTACACGACCGACCGCATGTTCGTGGTCGCCGCCGGCGCCGTCGAACACGACGCGTTCGTTCGCCAGGTCGAGGAACGCTTCTCCTCGCTGCCGCGCACGCCGATCGCGACCCCGGTGCTCGAAACCGCCCGCTACACCGGCGGAGAAAGCCGCGAGACGCGCGACCTGATGGACGCGCAGGTCCTGCTCGGCTTCGAAGGCAAGGCCTATCACGCCCGCGACTTCTATTGCTCGCAGATCCTCGCCAACATCCTCGGCGGCGGCATGTCCTCCCGCCTCTTCCAGGAAGTGCGCGAACATCGCGGCCTCTGTTATTCGGTCTATGCCTTCCATTGGGGCTTTTCCGACACCGGTATCTTCGGTGTGCACGCGGCAACCGGCGGCGAGAACCTGCCGGAACTGATGCCCGTCATCGTCGACGAACTGCGCAAGTCCTCGATGAACATCGAGCAGCAGGAAATCGAGCGGGCCCGCGCCCAGATCCGTGCACAATTGCTGATGGGCCAGGAAAGCCCGGCCGCCCGCGCCGGCCAGATCGCCCGCCAGATGATGCTCTACGGCCGCCCGATCCCCAACGAAGAACTGATGGAGCGCCTGTCCGGCATTACCATCGAACGCCTGACCGATCTTGCCGGCCGGCTGTTCTTCGATACGACGCCGACGCTCTCGGCGATCGGCCCGCTGGAGCAGCTTGCCCCGATGGGCGACATCCTGTCGACATTGACCGGCAAGGCCGCCGTACCGCACGCCGTCGCCAGCTAAACAGGCCCAGATCATTTCATGGTTTCATCGAAACCGTGAAATGATCTTGCCTTTTCGAGGCGACCGCATGTCTCCTTAAATCGACCTCGACTTAAGGACAAAGACATGCAGAAAATCAAAGTGCTACAGCGACCTTTGCGCGTCTGACAAGACGCGCGGCGCTGTAGGCAACTCCTGGCGGAAAGCGTTTGCCACTTTTCCTGAAATTGCCCCGGGCCGCCGAGGACGCAAACACCATATCCAAATGGTGAAGTCTTTGCGCCTTTTCGCAAATTCGGATTCGATTTGCGCGCAAAGTTGTGCAACGTTTCGGTTTGGACAGCGCAAAGGCGCGCTGCCGGGCGGATGATAAAAGGTCCCCGCACGCAAACTGGACGGCCTCGGAGGCAGCTATGACACGATCGGTTTTTCGGTTCCTGTCGCGGCAGCCGGAGGCGATCGAAATTGCCGACCAGAATTATCTGCTGCGGCTCCCGCGCTATGCCGATTATCGTCAATGGTACCAGCTCAGAAGCGAGAGCCGCGCCTTCCTGGAGCCTTGGGAACCATCCTGGCGTACTGACGAGATGACAGAGAGTTCCTTTCGCAGCCGGGTCATCCGCAACGAACAGGAATATTCGTCCGGCCAGGCCGTGCCGATGTTTCTTTTCCACAAGCCAGACGAGACGCTGCTCGGGGGGCTGACCATCGGCCACATCCGCCGCGGCGCCGGGCAAAACTGCATGATCGGCTACTGGATGGGCGCGCGCCACGCCGGCAAGGGCCATATGTACGCGGCCCTGAGGCTCGCTATTCCCTACATCTTTTCGACCCTTGAGTTGCACCGTATTGAAGCAGCCTGTATTCCGGACAACTCAAGAAGCATCCGGCTCCTTGAAAAGGCCGGTTTTGAGCGTGAAGGCTACTTAAGACAGTACTTGAGAATCAATGGCCAGTGGCGAGACCACGTGCTCTTTTCTCTCCTGTCCGACGATGCCCTACCGAACAGGAATATGCCCCTTTGATGCCTCTAGCCCGCTCGCCCTTCGCTTGGTCAGCCTCGAAGCTGGCAGCGTTTCTAATTGCGCTCACGACGTTTTTCTGCGCGCTCGGCGGTGCGGCCCAGGCTCTGGAGCCGGTGAAGATTTCGCGCGAGGACACCGCGCTCGACCTGACGGCAACGACCGAGATCTACAGCGGCCGTAACGAGGCCTTCCAGGTCTCGACCGCGCCCGGAACCGACGGCATCGTGCGCCGCATCGAAGTGCGCTCCAGCAGCGAAGACCATCAGGGCGACTGGGCGGTGTTCGCGCTCGCCAACGTTTCGGCCGAACCGCTCGACCGCGTGATCGTGGCGCCGCATTTCCGGCTGGTGAATTCCAAGCTCTTCTGGCCGGATCTCGGCTCCAAGCGCATCCTTTCGATTACACCCAGCGAAGGCTTCGCGCTCAGCCGCGAGCCGAGCGACGAGGCGGACGTCTTCCGTATCACGCTGGCGCCGGGCGTCATCATCACCTTCGTCGCCGAACTCGCGACGCCGGAGCTGCCACAAATCTATCTGTGGGAGCCGGACTCCTACAAAGACACGGTCAACGCCTTCACACTCTACCGCGGCATCGTGCTTGGCATTGCCGGCCTGCTCGCGGTGTTCCTGACCATTCTTTTCGTCGTCAAGGGAACCTCGATGCTGCCGGCAACGGCGGCGCTCGCCTGGGCGGTTCTCGCCTATATCTGCGTCGATTTCGGCTTCCTGTCGAAGCTCATCAGCGTCACCGCAGGCGACGAACGAATATGGCGAGCGGGCACCGAGGTCTTCCTCGCGGCGGGCCTCGTGATCTTCCTGTTCACCTATCTCAATCTCAACCGCTGGCACCAGCATCTGGGTTACGCCACACTCGCCTGGATCCTGGGCCTCGGCCTGCTTTTCGGCGTCGCCGTCTATGATCCGGCAATTGCGTCCGGCATCGCCCGCCTTTCCTTTGCGCTGACGGCAACCGTCGGGATCGTGTTGATCGCCTATCTCGGCTTCAACCGCTACGACCGCGCAATCCTTCTGGTGCCGGCCTGGCTGCTCATACTCGTCTGGCTCTTCGGCGCGTGGCTGACCGTCACCGGCCAGCTCGCCAACGACATCGTGCAGCCGGCGCTCGGCGGCGGTCTCGTCCTCATCGTGCTCCTGATCGGCTTCACCGTCATGCAGCATGCGGTTGCCGGCAGCGGCTACCAGCAGGGCCTGTTCTCGGATCTCGAACGCCAGTCGCTCGCGCTCACCGGCTCCGGCGACACCGTCTGGGACTGGGACGTCGCCCGCGACCGCGTGGTGACCATGCCCGATATCTCGACGCAGCTCGGCTTGTCGCTCGGCAGCATGCACGGCCCCTTGCGCAACTGGTTGCCGCGGCTCCACCCTGATGACCGCGACCGCTTCCGGGCGACGCTCGACGTGCTTCTGGAGCGCCGCCGGGGCAAGCTCAATCATGAATTCCGCGTGCGCGCCGAGGACGGCCACTATCACTGGCTTTCCATTCGCGCCCGGCCAGTGCTCGGCGCCAACGGCGAAATCATCCGCTGTGTCGGCACTATCATCGACATCACCGAACAGCGCAATTCCGTGGAGCGTCTGCTGCACAACGCGCTGCTCGACAATCTGACCGGCCTTCCGAACCGCCAGGTCTTCCTCGACCGGCTGCAGGCGATCCTGCTGATGGCCGACGGCAGCAATTCGGTGCGCCCGACGGTGCTCGCAATCGACATCGACCGCTACAAGCAGGTCAATGATCTCCTGGGCATCGCCGCCGGCGACAACATCCTGATCGCCTTGACGCGACGGTTGCGGCGGCTCCTGCGCCCGCAGGACACGCTTGCCCGCCTCGGCGGCGACCAGTTCGGCCTGATCCTGATGTCGGAGCGCGATCCCGCCAAGGTCGCGGATTTCGCCGACGCGGTGAGCAAGGCGATCATGGTGCCGCTCAACTACGGCAACCGCGAAATCAACCTGACGGCTTCGATCGGCCTCGTCTCCTGGCTCGACCAGGAGCAAAGCGCAGCAGGCCTGCTCGACGATGCCGAGCTCGCCATGTTCCGGGCAAAGAAGGAAGGCGGCAACCGTGTCGAGCCCTTCCGCCCTGCTTTCCGTACTTCTGGATCGGACCGGCTTCAGCTCGAAGCCGATCTCAAGCGGGCGATCGAACGCAAGGAGCTCTCGCTGGTCTATCAGCCGATCGTCCGGCTGAATGATGCGGAGATCGCCGGTTTCGAAGCGCTGATGCGCTGGGATCATCCGAAGCGCGGCAACATCTCGCCGACCGAGTTCATTCCGATTGCCGAGAATTCCGACCTCATCAACCAGCTCGGCATGTTCGCCTTCGACAAGGCAACGAGCGATCTGACGGAATGGCAAGTCCAGACCGGCGACCTGCCGATCTTCGTCTCGATCAACCTTTCGAGCGCGCAGCTGCTCAACAACGAGCTCTATGACGACGTCCGCGCAATTCTCACCAAAAACCGCTGCGATCCGGGTAAAGTGAAGATGGAACTGACGGAATCGCTCGTGATGGAAAATCCCGAGCAAGCCCGTCTCGTCCTCGAAAAGCTGAAGGAAGCCGGATTGAAACTGGCACTCGACGACTTCGGTACCGGCCATTCGTCGCTTTCCTACCTCACCCGCTTCCCCTTCGACACGATCAAGATCGACAAGGCGCTGGTGCGCGACCCGAGCGACAAACGCGGCATCCTGCTGCGCTCGGTGATCACCATGGCGCGTGAGCTCGACATGCAGGTGGTGGCCGAGGGTATCGAATCCGAAGACGATGCAATCCAGCTTTCACAGATGGGCTGCGACTACGGCCAGAGCTTCCTCTTCGGCCCGCCGATCGGCTCGGAATCGATCCAGCGACTGTTGAAGGAGCGCTTTCCGCTGATGAAGCGGGCGTGAGTTCGGCAACACGACGCCGCTCAGCGCGCACATCGCCATAAGCCCGTCGGCTACAGCCCGGCGGGCTTTTCATTTCAACATGAATGATTGAAGAACGCCGGCTAAGACGGCGATCAGGCGTGGCCTGCGTCCACCGAGAGCATCGCGGCCGACACGCCCATCAGCGCCAGCGCCCGGTCGTATTTGTCGTCCAGCGCCTTGTCGAAGATCAGTTCCTCGCGTGCCGGGCTCGTGAGCCAGCCGTTCTGGGTGATTTCCGCCTCGAGTTGCCCCGGACCCCAGCCGGCATAGCCGAGCATCATCGTCGCCCTGACTGGCCCCTCCCCGCGCGAAATGGCGCGGACGATATCGAGCGTTGCCGTCAGGCAGATGTCATCGCTGACCGGAATGCTGGAATCGCTCAGATAGTCGTCGGAATGCAGCACAAAGCCGCGCCCAGTCTCGACCGGCCCACCGGCCTGAATCTGGAAATCCCGTGTCATCTGCGGAAGCCGGATCGCCTCTTCCTCGTCGAGAATATCGAGGTGGAGCAACACGTCCGGAAAGGTCAGTTGTTGAGGCCGATTGAGCACGAAGCCCATGGCGCCGTCGTCTGAATGAGCACAGATGAAGATGACCGTGCGGGCGAAATTGGCATCAAACATTCCCGGCATGGCGATCAGGAATTGACCGTCAAGGAAACCTCGCTCCCGTCTCTTCTGCGCCATCGGAGTCGACATCATGGGAACAGCCTACCAATTCACCGCGAAATGAAAAGCGCCTCAGCGTCGCGGCCGGGAAATATTGCACGCACGACGTTCACTTCGCCGTGTCCGATCAAGCGATTATGATCGTTGCTCTCTTCGCAGCGTCTGGAGCAGCATCGGCAAAAGCGATATTGCTTCCGACATGATCCAGCGCTCCACACATCAGAACATGGCCCAGTTCATTGGCGCGGCAAGCCTCATCGCCGCTTTTTTTCTTACCGTCGCTGCACAGGCGGCCACCAGCGACTGGGTGACCTCTCCAGGCGGCATGATCCGCCTCGTCGCAGCCCAACCCAGGCAGGATGGTACGATCCCCGCAACGCTCGAAGTCAAGCTTAACGCTGGCTGGAAGACCTATTGGCGCGAGCCCGGCGCAAGCGGCATCCCTCCGCAGGTGACGATCGATCCGGCGAGCGGCGTCGTACTCGAGAAGGTCGGCTTCCCCGTGCCGAAGACGTTCGACGATGGCGTGGTGCGCTACGTCGGCTACGACAAGTCGGTCGCTTTCCCGCTGACGCTGAAGCGCGTCCAGGGCACGGGCGACGTGACCATTCGCGCCTCGGTGTTTCTCGGCATCTGCGAAGACATCTGCATCCCGGTCCAGGGCGAGTTGACGCTGGCGCTGAAGCAGGGCGACTTCGACAATCCGCTCGACAGCGCGCGCATCGATGACGCCGTTGCCGCCCTGCCGGAAGCGCCGTCCAAGGACTTTGCCGTCACGGCGAGCCGCTATGATGCGGAAAAAACCGTGCTGCACCTCTCCGTGCACTTGCCTGATGGCGCGGACCATCCGGAGCTGTTCTTGGCCGGCCCCTCCGGCGTTTCTTTCGGCAAGCCCGAGATCGCGATCGAGGGCGAGGCGGGCCTCAGCGCAGCCGTCCCGGTTCGCCTCTCCGGCAAGGACAGGGAACTCAAGGGCAAGCCGATCGTTGTCACCATACGGGCCAAGGGCCGCAGCATGGAGACGACCCTTGCCTTTGACTAGGCCGCATCTATAGTCCGCCGAGTTCTCCGACGAGTGCGGAGAAGCGAAGACGCAAGCAACGCAAGGAGAGTGCCGTGACCATTGCCGTCGGAGACAAACTGCCAGCCGCAACCTTCAAGGAAAAAACCGCCGACGGTCCGGTGGAGGTCACCACCGATCAGCTCTTCGCGGGCAAGCGCGTCGTGCTCTTCGCCGTTCCAGGTGCCTTCACGCCCACCTGCTCGCTCAACCATCTGCCAGGTTACCTCGAAAACCGCGACGCGATCCTTGCCCGCGGCATCGACGATATCGCCGTCGTCTCGGTCAACGACCTGCATGTGATGGGTGCCTGGGCAACCGCATCCGGCGGCATGGGCAAAATCCACTTCCTTTCCGACTGGAACGCCGCTTTCACCAAGGCACTCGGCATGGACATCGACCTGTCGGCCGGCACGCTTGGCGTCCGCTCGAAGCGCTATTCGATGCTGGTGGAAGACGGCGTGGTGAAGTCGCTCAATCTCGAAGAAAGCCCGGGACAGGCGACCGTTTCCGGCGCTGCGGCGATGCTCGAGCAGCTCTGAGCGCAGAAGTATGTGCAAATGGAAACGGGCCTCAACGGGCCCGTTTTTCATTTCACGAGAAGAGAGTCCGGACGGCGCCCCTTCTTGTAGGGTTCCATGCCCTTGCGGGCGAGCTCGTCGGCGCGCTCGTTTTCCGGATGGCCGGCGTGGCCCTTGACCCAATGCCAGGTCACCTTGTGTCGGCGGTTGGCTTCGTCCAGCGCCTGCCAGAGTTCGCCATTCTTCACCGGCTTCTTGTCCGCGGTTTTCCAGCCGTTCTTCTTCCAGCCGTGGATCCACTTGGAGATGCCGTCCATCACATATTTGCTGTCGGTATGCAGATCGACCTCGCAGGCGCTCTTCAGCGCATCGAGCGCCGAGATCGCCGCCAACAATTCCATGCGGTTGTTGGTTGTCTCGGCTTCGCCGCCGGAGAGTTCCTTTTCCACCTCGCCGTAGCGCAGCACGGCGCCCCAGCCGCCCGGCCCCGGATTGCCGGAGCAGGCGCCGTCCGTGAAGATGTCGACGTGTTTCATGCCCGGCCCTCTTCGCGTCTCAGGCCGTATTCAGCGCTCGAAGCGATGGCGCGGTGGAAGCGGATCTTCGTCAGATATTCGAGCGGATCTTTCTTGACCACGAGCGCGCCGGCAGGCGTCATCAGCCAATCATAGAGCCGCGTCAGGAAGAAGCGCAGCGCCGAGCCGCGGCAGAGCAGCGGCAGGGCGTCGACCTCCGCCGGCGTCAGCTTGCGCACGCTCTCGTAGCCCGAAAGCATCGCCATGCCCTTGGTGATGTTGTAGGAGCCGTTTTTCTCGAAGCACCAGGAATTCAGGCAAACGGCAACGTCATAGGCGAGATAGTCGTTGCAGGCGAAGTAGAAGTCGATCAGGCCGGAAAGCTGGTCGCCGAGGAAGAAGACATTGTCCGGGAAGAGATCGGCGTGGATGACGCCATCCGGCAAGGACTGCGGCCAATGACGTTCCAGATGCTCGAGTTCCGCCGATATCTCGTCCTTGAGACCCGACTGCACCTCGTCGGCGCGCGCCTCGGAATTGACCCAGAGTGGCCGCCAGCCGCCAACCGAAAGCGCATTGGTGCGCTTCAGCGCGAAGCCTTCGCCGGCAAGATGCATGGCGGCAAGCGCCTTGCCGACCTCGTGGCAGTGTTTTGCCTCGGGCTTCCTCAGCCACATGCCCTCGAGGAAGGAGATGACGGCGGCGGGGCGGCCGGAGAGCTCACCGAGCAGCTTGCCATCGGCCCGCGGCAGCGGTAGCGGGCAGGACAGGCCGCGGTCGGCCAGATGGTGCATCAATCCCAGGAAGAATGGCAGGTCATCGGCGTTCACCCGCTTTTCGTAAAGCGTGAGAATGTAGGAGCCCTTGGTCGTGTGCATCAGGAAATTGGAATTCTCGACGCCCTCGGCGATCCCCTTGTAGGAGGTCAGCTGGCCGACGTCATAGGCGGTGAGAAAACGGGAGAGATCGTCTTCCGTGATATCGGTGTAAACTGCCAAGGGCTTCCACTCTCAAGAAATGCGGGCAAGAAATGTGATTATTCGCCGTTGACGAAGGCCATATCGGCTGATGTCAGCGGCACATGGCGGATCTCGCGGTTGACGAGGAAGTTTTCGTTTTCCTCGACCGTATCGGCAAGTTCCACCTTCGCGTCGTAACGTTCGCGGAATGCCTCGATGATCTCGTTGACGATCACTTCGGGCGCCGAGGCGCCGGCCGACAGACCTACCGTCGAGATATCGCCCATCGCATCCCAGTCGATTTCCGATGCACGCTGCACCAGCACGGACTTCTTCGCGCCGGCCCGCAGCGCCACTTCGACCAGTCGCTTGGAATTGGAAGAGTTGGGCGCGCCGACGACGAGGAACAGGTCGCAGCCCGGCGCTGCCTGCTTCACCGCCTCCTGACGGTTGGTGGTGGCGTAACAGATCGAATCTGCAGCAGGCGCCGTCAGGTTCGGAAAGCGCTCGTGCAGCCGCTTGATGACGCCGGCCGTATCGTCGACCGACAGCGTCGTCTGGGTGACGAAGCCGAGATTGTCCGGGTCCGGCGGCTGGTAGACGTCGGCATCTTCGACCGTTTCGACGAGCGACACGGCGCCTTCCGGCAACTGCCCCATGGTGCCGATCACCTCCGGATGACCGGCATGGCCGATCAGCACGACGTGCCGACCGAGGCGGTGATGGCGCATCGCCTGCTTGTGGACCTTGGAGACCAGCGGGCAGGTGGCGTCGAGATAGAAGAGATTGCGGGCGTCAGCATCCGCGGGCACCGATTTCGGCACGCCATGGGCCGAGAAGACCACCGGCTGCTTGCGGTGCTCCGGCGGGATCTCGTCGAGCTCTTCGACGAAGATCGCGCCCTTGGCCTCAAGGCCCTCGACGACATAGCGATTGTGCACGATCTCGTGGCGGACATAGACGGGCGCGCCGAACTCCTTCAGCGCCAGGACGACGATCTGGATCGCCCGGTCGACGCCGGCGCAAAAACCGCGCGGCCCGCAGAGGCGAATGGTGATCGGGGATTTTGCTGCCGCTGATGATGCCATGGATCAGAATGCCAATAGAAGGAAAACAAGCGCTGCGATCGCCGGGCCGCCCTGGATTAAGAGGATGCGCGGCTTGACCGACCACGCGCCATATATAGCGGCAACGATCACGCACACAAGGAAGAACACCTTCAGCTCGAAGGCAAAGGACGGTTCCGACTGGATCAACGACCAGAACAGGCCGGCCGCGAGAAAACCATTGTAGAGACCCTGGTTCGCCGCAAGGACGCGTGTTGTCTCCGCTTGCTCCGGTGTCATGCGGAAGACAGCCCTCCCCCGAGGTCCTGTCCACAGGAACATCTCGAGCACGAGAAAGCCGACATGCAGCAAACCCGTCAACGCAATCAGAGTGTTCGCGATAATCGCCATCCTTGTTCCCCGCTGTCGATCCCTTCAGCAGGGTTAGCACGGCGGCGCCGTCCGGGCTATCGCCCGCGGCGCGCCACGTAAATGCCGCTGACCAGCACCAAAGCTGCCGCCAGCCCATACCAAGTCAGGGCGTATTGCAGATGGTTGTTGGGCAGGTCGAACTGGGTAACGCCGCCGATCGGCAGACCGCCAGGGTTGAGTGTCGCATCGGCATCGACGAACAGCGGCAGCACCTTGTCGGCCGGAAGCCCGACCGACGACGCCATCGTGTCGAGATCCTTCCAGTAGAAGATGTTCTTGGCGAGATCATTGTCCGGAACGAGCGACGACGGCTTTTCGGTGAGCTTCGGTCTTGCAAGACCGTGGACACCTACGAAGGCCGGAAGCTCGCCCGCGAGACGGGTCGACGATTCTTTCTGTTCGAAGGGCACGAAGCCGCGATTGACGAAGAGCACGCGGCCATCGTCGAGCGTCAGTGGCGTGAAGACGTAATAGCCGGTGCGGCCGTTAAAGGTCGCGAAGAAATGCCGCTCCTTGCTGTGATCGAAGGTGCCTGTAACCGTGACGGTGCGGTAATCGATGTCCACCCCATCTGCGAGCATCTTCTCGATGTCGCCAAGCGACACCGGAGGCGCCGACCGACGCTCCTGGATCGCGGTCAGCAGGCCTTCCTTCCAGTGCAGCCGCTGCATCTGCCAGGTGCCGAGCGAGATAAGGATGGCGAAGGCGACGGCGAGCAATAGGAAGGCGCCGAGGCGTCCGAGGAGGCCGCGCTTCTTGACTTCGATCTCAGCCACGGTCGATTTCGCCCGGGCGCGCATTGTTGCGGTACTGCAGGTTGATCAGGACGCCCTTCAGAATGCGTGTCAGCCCGAGGCTGAGGATGGTCGCGAGCGGGATCCACAACAGGAAATGCAGCCACAGCGGTGGGTTGAAGTTGACCTCCGCCCAAAGCGCCGCGCCAACGACGACGAAGCCGACGATCAGGATGACAAAGACCACCGGGCCATCGCCGGCATCGGCAAAGCGATAGTCCAGGTCGCAGCTTGTGCAGGCCGGTTTGACCTTGAGGAAGCCGTCGAACAGCCTGCCCTGGCCGCAGCGCGGGCAAAGCCCCTTGATCCCTGTCATCACCGGGTCCACCGGCGGGAAATGTGCCTTATCTTCGCTCACGGCTTGATCTCGATTGGCGTGTTGTTGGGGACCATCGTCCAGATTTCTTCCATTTCGGCATTGGTAACGGCAATGCAGCCATTCGTCCAATCGAAGCGCTGCGTCAAAAACGCCAGCCAACCGAAATAATTGGGCTGGCCATGGATCATGATCATGCCGCCGGGATCGACCCCATTTGCGACCGCGGCCTTGGTATCTTCCGGCGCCGGATAGGAGACGTGGATGGACTTGTAGTAGCCGCTTCCCGGATTGCGCCAATCGAGGAGATAGAGCCCTTCCGGCGTCCTCTCGTCGCCTTCCTGCCGCTTGTGACCAACGGGGTTTCCGCCGAGCGCGACCGCATATTCGCGGATCAACTGGCCACCGTGGAAGAGCTGCAAGAGCCGCCGTTCCTTGTGGACGACGACCCTATCCGCAACGTCGGCCGCCGCAGCCGAGACGGAGCCGGCCAGCACCGCCATGACCATGATCGACGCAACCCGCATTTCGCACCCCCGTCGCGTTGCCATCATCACAAGCCACCAAAAGAACAAGGCGGCTGCATGGCTGCAACCGCCCTGTTCATAAAGATCGAGATGCTCGCGCTATCAGCCGTGAGCGATCGGCGCACCCCAGCTGCCCCAGATGTAGATGGAGAAGAAGAGGAAGAGCCAGACGACGTCAACGAAGTGCCAGTACCAGGCAGCCGCTTCGAAGCCGAAGTGCTGCTTGGGCGTGAAATCGCCGCGCAGGGCACGAATGAGGCAGACGAGCAGGAAGATCGTGCCGACCAGAACGTGGAAGCCGTGGAAGCCGGTCGCCATGAAGAAGGTCGCGCCGTAGATCGAGTCCTTGAAGGCGAACGGAGCGTGGGCGTATTCGTAGCCCTGAACGAAGGAGAACAGCACGCCGAGCGCGACCGTCAGCATCAGGCCCGAGATCAGGCCCTTGCGGTCGTTGTGCAGGAGCGCGTGGTGTGCCCAGGTGACCGTCGTGCCCGAAAGCAGCAGGATGACGGTGTTGTAGAGCGGCAGGTGCCACGGATCGAGCACTTCGATACCCTTCGGCGGCCAGACGCCGCCGGTGAAGGTGGCGCGGGTTGCCTGGATGGCTTCGCCCGGGAACAGGCTCGCATCGAAGAAGGCCCAGAACCAGGCCACGAAGAACATCACTTCCGAAGCGATGAACATGATCATGCCGTAGCGCAGGTGCAGCGACACGACACGGGTGTGGTGGCCTTCATGCGCTTCCTTCACCGTGTCCGACCACCAGCCGAACATGGTGTAGAGAACGATGATCAGACCGGCGAGCAGGATCCAGACGTTGGCGAGCTCGAGGCCGAAGATCTTCAGCGAGCTGCCCGCGAGGTAGCGCATGTAGCAGATGCCGCCGAACGCCATGACGAAGGCGCCGATCGAGGCAAGCAACGGCCAGGGGCTCGGGTCGATGATGTGGTAGTCGTGATTCTTCTGATGCGCACCGGCCATGTCAGTAATCCCCGAAATGTCTCTCTCTTGTCGCCCTTCCGGCATAGCCGAAAAGGACCTCCAGTCAAAGTTTGTTCTCTTCCGTCTTCACCTGCGCCACCGGTTTCGACGGTTCGCGCGGGTAGAAGGTGTAGGAAAGCGTCAACGTCTTGATGTCCTTGGTCTCCACCGCCTTGACGATCTCCGGATCGACGAAGAATACCACCGGCATCTCCATCTCCTCTCCCGGCTGTAGCGTCGTCTCGGTGAAGCAGAAGCACTGTACCTTGTTGAAATAGGCACCGGCCTGCATCGGCGTGACATTGAAAGTCGCCTGGCCCGTCGTCGGCTTCGACGACAGGTTCTTCGCCCGGTACATCACCTGCACAGTTTCGCCGATGCGGATATCGATGTCGCGCTGGACCGGCTTGAACTCCCAGGGCAGACCGCCCGAGGTGTTCGCGTCGAAGGTGACCCTCACCTTCTCGTCCAGGATCACGTCCGAAGCCTGCTCGACGCGCTGCGTCGTACCGTTATAGCCGGTGACGCGGCAGAACATGTCGTAGAGCGGCACGGCGGCATAGGCCATGCCGACCATGCCGGCGACGAAGGCAAGGCAAGTGCCGACGACGACGCGGTTCGAGCGCTGTTTGGGCGTGGTTTCCGATGAATTCGTCATGCCATCCCGCCTCAGTTGACCATGCCGTTGCCGAACTTGATCAGCGTGACGATGTAGAACAGGACGACAAGCCCGAAGAGGACGAAGCCGAGCGCGATGTTGCGACCGCGGCGCGATTTCTTCTGGGCATCAGTGAGCTTGACGGTTTCCATCAGGCAATACTCCCGGCGTGCAGCCAGATATTGACGATTAGGTGATCCGCCATCAGGGCGGAGAAGATCACGAACAGATACATGATCGAGAAGGCAAACAGCTTCTTGGCGGGCAGCATGCGCTCATCCGTCTCAGGCATGCGCAGCACGCCGATCGAATACCAGATGAAGCCGAGACCGAGTGCCGCTGCCACGAGGCCGTAACCGATGCTCGCGAAACCGAGCAAGGTGGGACAGATACCGATGAGCGCGGTCAGCACGGCATAGATGACGATCTGCTTCTTGGTGGTCGCCTGGCCGCAGACATTCGGCATCATCGGCACGCCGACGGCGCCATAGTCGCCCATCTTGAAGAGGGCAAGCGCCCAGAAATGGGCTGGCGTCCACAGGAAGGTGATCAGGAAGAGAACGATGCTTTCGATCGATACGGCGCCGGTGACGCAGGCCCAGCCGATCATCGGCGGGAAAGCACCGGCCGCACCGCCGATGACGATGTTCTGCGGCGTCGAGCGCTTCAGCCACATCGTGTAGATGACCACGTAGAAGAAGATTGTGAAGGCGAGCAACCCGGCTGCGAGCCAATTGACGGCGAGCCCGAGGATGATCACGGAAAAGGCGGAGAGCGTCAGACCGAAAGCCAGCGCTTCCTGCGGCAGGATCTTGCCTGCCGGGATCGGGCGCTTGGCGGTACGGCTCATGACTGCGTCGATATCGGCGTCATACCACATGTTCAGCGCACCGGAGGCGCCGGCGCCGACGGCGATGCAGAGAATAGCGATGAAGCCGATGAAGGGATTGATGTGGCCCGGCGCGAGCACCAGCCCGGCGAGTGCCGTAAAGACGACGAGAGACATGACACGTGGCTTCAGAAGCTCGAAATAATCGCGCGCAGAGGCTTCGGACAGGCGCGCAACGCCTTCCATGCCGACTGCTTCGTGATTGTCGATGACCGTCATGTCGTGTCCCTGTGCAAGTCCCGGCCGCAATGGCCGTGTGTCGCCGGTTTCCCGGCGGGGTGAAGCCGCCGGAACCGGCGGCTTCTGTTCGTTGCCCGTCACTTGATGCGCGGGAGCTGCTCCCACTGGTGGAACGGCGGCGGCGAAGACAGCTGCCATTCCAGAGTGTTCGCGCCCTCGCCCCACGGGTTGTCGCCTGCGACGCGCTTCTTGGCGAAGGCTTCGAAGACGCCGAAGAGGAAGATCAGCACGCCGACGGCTGCGATGTAGGAGCCGTAGGACGAAACCATGTTCCAGCCGGCATAGGCGTCCGGATAGTCGATGTAGCGGCGCGGCATGCCGGCGAGGCCGAGGAAGTGCTGCGGGAAGAAGATCAGGTTCACGCCAATGAACATGACCCAGAAGTGCAGCTTGCCGACGAACTCGGAGTACATGTAGCCGGTCATCTTCGGGAACCAGTAGTACCAGGCCGCGAAGATCGCGAACACGGCGCCGAGCGACAGAACGTAGTGGAAGTGAGCAACCACGTAGTAGGTGTCGTGCAGCGAACGGTCGAGGCCGGCGTTGGCGAGCTGAACGCCCGTGACGCCACCGACGGTGAACAGGAAGATGAAGCCGATCGCCCAGACCATCGGGGTCGTGAAGCGGATCGAACCACCCCACATCGTCGCGATCCACGAGAAGATCTTAACGCCGGTCGGAACAGCGATAACCATCGTCGCGAAGACGAAGTAGCGCTGCGTGTCGAGCGACATGCCGACGGTGTACATGTGGTGCGCCCACACGATGAAGCCGACAGCGCCGATCGCGACCATGGCGTAGGCCATGCCGAGGTAGCCGAAGATCGGCTTGCGCGAGAAGGTGGAAACGATGTGGCTGACGATGCCGAAGCCCGGCAGGATCAGGATGTACACTTCCGGGTGACCGAAGAACCAGAACAGGTGCTGGAACAGGATCGGGTCGCCGCCGCCTTCAGGCGCGAAGAAGGCCGTGCCGAAGTTGCGGTCGGTGAGCAGCATGGTGATGCCGCCTGCCAGAACCGGCAGCGAGAGCAGAAGCAGGAAGGCGGTGATCAGAACCGACCAGGCAAAGAGCGGCATCTTGTGCAGCGTCATGCCCGGAGCGCGCATGTTCAGGATCGTGGTGATGAAGTTGATCGCACCGAGGATCGAGGATGCGCCGGCGATGTGCAGGCCGAGGATCACGAAATCCATGGCCGGCCCGGGCATGCCCGATGTCGAGAATGGCGGATAGATCGTCCACCCGCCGCCTGCACCATAGGCACCGGCCGGTCCCTCGACGAACATCGACAGGAGCACCAGCAGGAAGGCCGGGATGATCAGCCAGAAGGAGATGTTGTTCATGCGCGGGAACGCCATGTCCGGCGCACCGATCATGATCGGAACCATCCAGTTGGCGAAGCCGCCGATCAGCGCGGGCATGACCATGAAGAAGATCATGATGAGCGCGTGCGCGGTCGTGAACACGTTGAACATGTGCTTGCCGCCGTCGATGGCAGCATCACCCTCGAAGCCGTAGACCATCTGCGCCAGACCGTGGAAGATCTGGATGCCCGGCTCCTGCAGTTCGGCGCGCATGAACACCGAGAGCGTGCCGCCGATGATGCCCGCGAAAATCGCGAAGATCAGGTACAGCGTGCCGATGTCCTTGTGGTTGGTCGACAGAAACCAGCGCTGAAAGAAGCTCAGAGGCTTATGCGCATGGTCTGCGTGGCCATGATCGGAGTGATCATGGCGTTGATCGTGATGAACGGCTGTTCCAGCCATGGGTCGAGCTCCCCTTCCGATTACTGTGCGGCGTTTGCGGCGACGTCGACGGTCTTGGCCGCATCGATGGACGCCATGAGCGCCTTGTTCGCATCGCCGAGATTGGTAGCGGCGGCTGCGAGCCAGGTGTCGTATTTTTCCTGCGAAACAACGCGGATCGCGATCGGCATATAGGCGTGATCCTTGCCGCAGAGCTCGGAACACTGGCCGTAGTACAGACCTTCGCGGTCAGCCTTGAACCAGGTTTCGTTCAGGCGGCCGGGAACGGCATCGATCTTCACGCCGAAGGCAGGCATTGCGAAGGCATGGATCACGTCGGCGGCGGTGACGAGGACACGAACCGTCTTGCCGACTGGAATGACAACTTCGTTGTCGACGGCGAGCAGGCGCGGATATTCCTTCTTGTCTTCCTTGCCGAGGGCGGCGCGATCTTCATCCTTCACCAGCAGGCTGTCGAAGGAGAGCGGGCTTTCGCCGACTTCATATTCATAGGACCAGTACCACTGGTTGCCGGTCGCCTTGACCGTCAGGTCCGGATTGGCCGGCGGCGTGAGCTGCGCGGTCAGGAGCTGGAAGGACGGAATGGCGAGGAAAAGAAGCACGATGACCGGACCGACGGTCCAAACGACTTCGATGGCGGTGTTGTGGCTGGTCTTGGAGGGAACCGGGTTAGCACTCTCGCGGAACTTGACCACGACGATGATCAGCAGGAGGAGAACGAAGAGGGTGATCGGAATGATGAACCACAGGGTATAATGTTCAAACCACGTGATTTCTTCCATGATGCCCGTAGCGGCCGACTGAAAGTTTGTCTGCCAATCGACAGGCTTGTCAGCAAAGGCGCTCGAAGCAAAAAGCAGACAGGCAAGCGCTGCCAGAACTGCATAAGCCTTGTTTTTCACAATATGTCTCCCCAATGCGCTTGATCAGGATCAAACCGGAACGCAGAATCCCTGCGATACTGCTGCGCTTCAAACCACAGTTTGTCCGATGCCGCAACATCTGACCAATCAACCCCATGCGGCATTTTTGCACAAACGCATCTTTTCACACAGGCACCCCTTAGAAGCCGTCACGAATCGACTTATATGACGTCTTCCGCGCCCCTAAAGGCGCGATCGCACGCGGTTCGCGCGGCAACACACGGGATAGGGCGTTAACCCGCCCAATTTCCGCCATATGACGCTGGAATGTGCCCCGCAGGGCTTTTCATTTATTCCCGCGCGCTTCAAGAATAGCCCTGATGATTCGACGTTTTGAGGTTTACATGGGCCTGCCCCTCTTTTCGCGACTGTCGGCCTTCGCCGCCTTCGGCCTTGCCGTTCTCGCTCTCCCCGCTCAGAGCCTGGCCCAGCAGCCCGCCGGAACACCCGGCACGGTCAAGTCCAACCACGGCGCGTGGTCGATCGTTTGCGATCAGCCGGCAGGCGCATCCACCGACCAGTGCGCGCTGATGCAGAACGTCATTGCCGAGGACCGGCCGGAAGTCGGCCTGTCGGTGGTCGTGCTGAAGACGGCGGACCGCAAGGCGAAGATCCTGCGCGTGCTCGCTCCGCTCGGCGTGCTGCTGCCAAACGGCCTCGGCCTCAACGTCGACGGCAAGGATATCGGCCGCGCCTACTTCGTGCGCTGCTTCTCCGACGGCTGCTATGCGGAAGTCGTGCTTGAAGATGAATTGCTGAAGACCTTCCGCTCCGGCGCGACGGCGACCTTCATCGTCTTCCAGTCGCCGGAAGAAGGCATCGGCATCCCGGTCGATCTCAAGGGCTTCGGCGAAGGCTACGACGCGTTGCCCTGACCGGTCGCCGGACCCCACACAAACAAGACACAGGGCCGCGCTTCGAGCGCGGCTTTTTTATTGGCAGGCGCCGGCACAAACGACAAAGCCCGGATCCACGATCCGGGCTTTGTCGTATTCAGAGACGTCGTGCTTTAGATGATGTCGGTTCCGGCGATCTTGATGCCGAAGCCTTCGAGGCCGACATAGTGGCGCTCCCGGGAGGCAAGAAGGCGGATAGAGCTGATGCCGAGATCTTTCAGGATCTGGGCGCCGAGGCCGATTTCCAGCCATTCGTTCTCGCGCGCCTGCGCCTCGTCATGTGCTTCACGATCGTGTTTGCCCTTGCGGGCCGTTTGCGACACGCCGACGCCGACCGAGCCTTCGCGCAGGTAGACGATGACCCCCCTGCCCTCGTCGGCAATGCGCTTCATGACGCGATCGATCTGGCAGTCCTTGCCGAACACGTCGGCGCCGACATTTTCGAGGTGCAGCCGGACCGGGATATCGACGCCGTCGCGAATATCGCCGAAGACGACGGCAAGATGCTGCATCGGATCCCAGGGCAGCGAATAGGAATGACCCTTGGCCGCACCGTAGGGGGTTTCGATATCGAAGGATCCGCCCTGCTCGATCAGCGTTTCCTTGCGCTGGCGGTAGGCGATGAGGTCGGCGACCGAAACCTGTTTCAGCCCATGGGTCTCGGCAAAGCTCGCGACCTGCGGTCCGCGCATGACGGTGCCGTCATCGTTGACGAGTTCGCAGATGACGCCGATCGGCGGCAGGCTTGCGAGCTTGCAGAGGTCGACGGCGGCTTCCGTGTGACCGGAGCGCATGAGAACGCCGCCTTCGCGGGCGACCAGCGGGAAGATGTGGCCCGGGCGAACGAAGTCCGTCGGCCCGACATTGGGGTTGGCGAGGTTGCGCACCGTCAACGTACGGTCATCGGCGGAAATGCCGGTCGTGGTGCCGTGCTTGAAATCGACCGAGACGGTGAAGGCCGTCGTATGGGCAGAATCGTTTTCAGCAACCATGGCATTGAGGTTGAGGCGTTTCGCCTCCTCGCGCGGCATCGGCGTGCAGACGATGCCCGACGTGTGGCGCACGATGAAGGCCATCTTCTCCGGCGTGCAATGCACCGCGGCGACGATCAAATCGCCCTCGTTCTCGCGGCCGTCATCATCGGTCACGACAACGATTTCGCCGGCCTCGAAGGCGCGGATGGCGTCGACGACACGCTTCTGGTCATAGGACATGGTGCTCTTCCCGAAATAGAGGGCGAATTACTTACAGCGCCGCGCGTCTCGTAGACGAGCAAAGGGTCGCTGTAACACTTTAAGTTGCTGCATAATTTTGTCCTTAAATCGATTCCGATTTAAGGAATTATGCAGTAAGCCGGCCGGTCTGGCCGCGGTCACGCAGGTAGTGATCGGCGATCGTGCAGGCAAGCATCGCCTCGCCGATCGGCACGGCGCGGATGCCGACGCAGGGGTCGTGGCGGCCCTTGGTGCGGACATCGACTTCCTTGCCATCGCTGTCGACCGAGCGGCGCTCGGTGAGGATCGACGACGTCGGCTTGATGGCAAAACGCGCGATGACGGGTTCGCCGGTGGCGATGCCGCCGAGAATACCGCCGGCATGATTGGAGAGGAAGACCGGCTTGCCGTCGGCGCCGATGCGCATCTCGTCGGCGTTCTCCTCACCGGTGATCTCGGCCGCACCGAAGCCGTTGCCGATCTCGACGCCTTTGACGGCGTTGATCGACATCAGGTTGGAGGCAATGTCCTGATCGAGCTTGGCATAGATCGGCGCGCCGATGCCGGCGGGCACGCCCTCGGCGACCACTTCGACGACGGCGCCGATCGAGGAGCCGGCCTTGCGGATGCCGTCGAGATATTCCTCCCAAACCGGCACGATCTCCGGATCCGGCGCGAAGAAGGGGTTGTTGCCCACCTCGGCCCAATCCCAGTTGGCCCGGTTGATCTTGTGTTTGCCGATCTGGACGAGGGCGCCGCGCACGACGAGCCCCGGAACGACCTTGCGGGCGATGCCGCCGGCGGCAACGCGCGCCGCGGTCTCGCGCGCCGAGGAACGGCCGCCGCCGCGATAGTCGCGGATGCCGTATTTCAGATCATAGGTGTAGTCGGCGTGGCCAGGACGGTAACGCTTGGCGATCTCGGAATAGTCCTTCGAACGCTGGTCGGTGTTCTCGATCAGCATGGAGATCGGCGTCCCGGTCGAGATCATCGTCTCGCCGTCCTCGTCGAACATCACGCCGGAGAGCACCTTGACGAGATCATCCTCGCGGCGCTGCGTCACGAAACGCGACTGCCCGGGCTTGCGCTTGTCGAGCCAGGCCTGAAGTTCGGCGAGCGTGAAACGTACGCCGGGCGGGCAACCATCCACCACGCAGCCAAGCGCCGGGCCGTGGCTTTCGCCCCAGGTGGTGACGCGGAAGAGGTGACCGAAAGTGTTATGCGACATGAAGGCTACCGGACCTTAAGCAAGCAACGGCCGTACGTTTTTCGTACACGGATGCCCTCTCTTAGTGGAAAGCCGGGGACGGGGAAAGACTTTTGCGCCTGCCGCCGTCGCTTCGTCACGATGCCAGGCGCAGGCCGCGGTCGGTCGCAAAGGCGAGGAACTTCTCCGCGCTCAACGGCCGGGAGAAGGCATAGCCCTGCAGGACGTCGCAGCCGAGGATGCCGAGCATCTCCGCATGTGCCATCGTCTCGACACCTTCGGCAACGGTCTCGATGTTGAGCGAGCGGGCGATCTCGATGATCGAACGGACCAGGGCCTGCTCCCGCCGCGCGCTCAGAACCGGAACGACGAGCTGCCGATCGATCTTCAGCCGCTTCGGCTTGATCTTCAGCAGGCTGACGATCGAGGTATGACCGGTGCCGAAGTCATCGAGCTCGATATCGATGCCGAGTTTCTTGATACCTTCGATGTTGGTGGCAACGATGTCGTCGCTCTCGTCGAGGAAGATCGATTCCACCAGTTCGAAACAGATCTGGCCGGGCGCGATGCTCAAGCCTTCGAGCGAGGACAGCAGATCATCCTCCTGAAGCCGCTTCGCCGAAACGTTGACGGAGATCTTAGGAACTCTGAGGCCGGCGGCCGCCCAGCGCATGTGGTCGATCAGCGATTTCTCCAGCACGAGGCGATCAAGCGCCGCCATGACATTCAATTCCTCCGCGATGCCAAGGAAACGGTCCGGCGTCAGGATGCCCTCACGCGGGTGGTTCCAGCGCACCAGCGCCTCCACCCCGCACAGCGCAAGCGTGGTCGCGTCGAACTGTGGCTGATACCAGGGTTCGAACTCGTCCCGTTCGATGCCTTCGAGGATCTCGTCGGCGATCCGCTTGGCGGTCACCACTTCGGCCTGCAACACCTCGGTGAAGAACTGATAACGATTACGGCCCGCCTCCTTGGCCCGGTAGAGCGCGATATCGGCATTAACGAGCAGCTTGCGCGCATCGATCTCCGCGCCACGGCCCACCGCCACACCGATGCTGACACCGAAGCGGCAGGGAAAACCGTTGTAATCGACCGGCTGGCGCATCGCGGCGATGATCCGGTCACAGCGCGCCGCCAGCGCCGCCTCGCCCGGCGCACCGGTGACCGCGACCACGAACTCATCACCACCGATGCGGGCGATGATATCGCCGGGCCGGATATTTGCCCGGAGGATTTCGGAAGCGTGGATCAGCATGGCGTCGCCGGCTGCGTGGCCGAGCGTGTCATTGATCTGCTTGAAACGGTCGAGATCGATATGAAGGACGGCGATATCCTCGTGATCACCGGCCCTCGCCAGCCGCTCCAGCGCCTTGTCGAGCATGCGGCGGTTTCCAAGACCGGTCAGGGGATCGTGCAGGGCGTTGTGCTCGATCCGTACCCGCGCCTGCTCCAACTCGGCGTTCTTCGCATCCGCCATCGCCTTGGCTGCCCGCAACTGCTCGGTCATCAGCACGTCTTCGGTGACGTCGAGCGCCATGCCGACGAATTTGCGTGCACCATCCGGCGCCACATGAAGCTTGCCGACCGACCGGATGTGGCGGACGCCGCCAGCCGGCAGAAACACGCGCGCCTGGTGCACATAGGTCTCGTCCGCCGCGATTGCGCGGTTGACCGCGTCCAGCGCCGGCGCCCGATCATCAGGATGAAGCGCGGTGAGCCATGTCTCCTCGTTGGTGGTGCCATCGGTGTAGACGAGGCCGTAGAGCTGGTGCATGCGGTCGTCCCAATAGGTCATTCCGCTATCGAGGTCCGCCTCCCACATGCCGCATCGATAGGAATCGAGTGCCAGGTCGAGCCGGCGTGAAAGCAGTTCAAGATCCTGCTCACGCTCGTAAAGACCTTTCAGTGCCTGTTCGAGCTCGAGGTTCTGTTGATCGACCTGGGCCTTGGCCGCAGTCAGCCGCTCGGTCTTCATAACGTCGTCTGTGACATCCCAGCTGATGCCGGTGACCTTTGCGCGCCCATCGGCGCCGCGGTGGCTGGATCCGACGTTGCGGATGTGGCGCAAGGTTCCGTCAGACAGCACGACCCGGTATTGCGAGCGATATTCCAGGCCGTCGTCCAGGCTGCGGAACAGCGCGTTGGCGGCGATGCCGATGTCCTCCGAATGCACTGTTGCACGCCACTCCTCATAGGTCGGTTCCTCCAGATGGACCTCCAGCCCATGCAGGTGGAACATGCGATCGTCCCAAGAGCGCTGCTGCGTTTCGACGTCGATCTCCCAGACGCCGATCTTGGACGCGTCGAGCGCGAGGTTCAGCCGGTGGGAGAGCGTCATCACCTCCCCTTCCCGCGCTTTCAGCTTGGCAATGTTGCGCTGCCGTTCGTTGAAGAGCCCGCCGGTCAAGAGGATCGGGATTACCACGATTGCGACAGCGGCGGCGATCGCCAAGCGAATGGCATCGATGTTTTCGGGAAGCTGGTCCCACTCGCCAACCGGCATGGCTGCGAGCTCCCAAGCGCCACCCGCCAGATCCAGCCGACGCGTCACCGGTGCCTTGCGGAAAAGCGCGTCGTCGCCGAAGAACGCATCCTGGATCCGCTCCTGCTCGGAGATATCCCTGATCGCGAGGTGAACGTCGACGTGGCGATGATCCTTCGTCAGTTCCGGCGTTTCGCTGCCCGCCTCCAAGAGGCGCGCGGCGCGATAGAGCGCCCTTTCATCGATGATGGCCTCGACATAGCCCCAGCGCTCCATCCGTCCCTGGATCTTGGAAAAGACAGGCAAGAAAAGCTCGAAGCCGTTGCGGCCGCTCGGCAAGCGAATGGGGCCGATCATCACGGGTCTCACCGTCGACGATGCGCGTTCTATCGCGTGCCTTGTCGCGCCGAACCTGTTGAAATCGGTGCCGACGAACCATTGCTGGCTTTCACGCGGAAAGGCGATCCGCACAACACCGGCGGGCGCAGCCGAAGCGCGCACCATCTGCGGGTTCTGGAGAAGAAGCTTCGTTGCCATGACGGTAAAATCGTCAGGCGTCATCGCCGGGTGCACGCCGATGCTGTTGGCAAATCCGTTCAGCGCGGCGATGTTGGTGTTTATCTCCGATTGCAACCGGTTGGCGATGAGGTTCAGTTCGTTCTCGACATCGATCCTGAGGTCACTCTGGAAGTTTTCGCGATTCTGCCGCTCATAGACGTACCCGCCGGCAAACACGACGAGGCCGGCGATCGCCGCTGGTATGAGCGATGGTTTCGCAAATCTGGCTGCCGCCCGAATGCGCTGGCGCAGAACGTCGATGATCTTCAATCTTTTCCCCTCGATCCCCAACCAAAGGTAGCGAGCGAACCTTAAGATTGGCTTTCGTCACAAATCCTTGGAAAACCCTATGATTCATGGGGAAATCAATATTCCGCCTCCCCTACTTCGACGCTCCCCCGCTTGAAAAAAACGATGTCGCCGTCCAGTCTTGCGGCGTCGGACAGGCCATCAAAAAACCGGGGCCTGACGGCCAAAAGCCAAGTTACAAGGCAATTTTTGCCACAATCGGGGACCAAGGGTGATGACAAGAATGTTCGCAGAATCGTTGAAAAGGGCAAGAAAGATGCGTTTTGTCATTGCCGCGCTCATGGCCGCCGCCGGCTTGCTTTCGCCTTTGTCCGCTCTTGCGGAAAGCGCCGACGTGGAAGCGACCATTACGGGTGTCGACACGGAACGTCTCAGCCTGCAGCTCGATGACGGCAAGAGCTACCAGGCACCCGAAGAATTCAATTTCGAGGGCCTGAAGGAGGGCGTGAAGGTGCTGGTCTTCTATACCGAAGTCGATGGCAAGCGGGTCATCAACGACCTCGAAATCGTACAGTAAGCAGCGACCCGTCCCTCAGATCACGCAATTCCGGACGGGAAACCGTTCCATACTTTTCCTGGCATTGCTTTGGGGCGGGTTATCGTTCCGGCCGTCAGATCCAGCCGATGGCACCGCCGGAAATGCGCAGAAGGCGATCCTGCGGGATCGCCGCAGACGCAGCCTCTTCGGCCTCCATTTCTCCAAAGAGCTTGAAAAGCGATCGGATGACACCGCCGTGGCTGACGCAGACGGTCGGCTTCGTCACGTCCTTTAGCCAGGCGGCAACACGCCAGGACAGGATTTCGTAACTCTCGGCATCAGGTCCCGGCGGAATGAAGTCCCACTTCACCGCGCGCCGTTCGGCGATCCTTTGCGGCGCCGAGCGCTTGAGCTCGGGAAGCGTGTGCCCTTCCCAGTCACCGAAGGATACCTCCTTCAGCCGTTCGTCGGTACGGTAGGCGGCGGGATCGAGCCCCATCGCCAGCCTCACGCGCTCCATGGTCTCGCGCGTGCGGCCAAGCGGGCTCGCGACGAAATCGAAATGCGCGGCGTCGGTGCCGAGGATACCGGCGAGTGCTGCGCCATTGCCGGTCGCCTGCTGGCGACCGAAATCATTGAGCGGGATGTCCTTCTGCCCCTGGAGCCGGCTTTCGGCATTCCAGTCGGTCTGTCCGTGACGGATCACATAGATCAGCACAACATGTCTCCGGGCAGCGGGGCCGTCGAACCGGCAAGCCGTGCCGATCAGTCCTTGAGCACGGAGATATCGGGCGCGTCCACCGCCTTCATGCCGACGACATGGTAACCGCTGTCGGCGTGGTGGACTTCACCGGTGACCGAACGCGACAGGTCGGAGAGCATGTAGAGGCCGACGTCGCCGACTTCCTCGATCGTCACGGTGCGGCGCAGCGGCGCGTTGTACTCGTTCCACTTGAGGATATAGCGGAAGTCGCCGATGCCGGAGGCAGCCAGCGTCTTGATCGGGCCGGCGGAGATGGCATTGACGCGAATGTTCTTCGGGCCGAGGTCGACCGCGAGGTACTTCACGCTGGCTTCGAGCGCAGCCTTGGCCACACCCATAACGTTGTAGTTCGGCATGACCTTTTCGGCGCCGTAGTAGGTCAGGGTCAGCATCGAGCCGCCATCGGTCATCAGCTTTTCAGCGCGACGGGCAACCGCGGTGAACGAGTAGACCGAAATCTGCATCGTCTTGGCGAAGTTCTCGGGCGAGGTATCGACGTAGCGGCCGGTGAGTTCGTCCTTGTCGGAGAAACCGATCGCGTGCACCACGAAATCGATCTTGCCCCATTGCTTTTCGAGCGTATCGAAGACGGCGTCGATGCTGGCTTCGTCGCTAACGTCGCAATGGCCGGCCATGAAGCCGTCGATCTCGGCGAGCAGCGGCTCGACGCGCTTCTTGAGCGCATCGCCCTGATAGGTCAACGCAACTTCACCACCCTGCGCATGGATGGCCTTGGCAATGCCCCATGCGATGGAACGGTTGTTTGCAACGCCCATAATGACGCCGCGTTTGCCCTTCATCAGACCGGATGCCTGAGCCATGGTAAGTCCCCAATACTATTTCCAGCAACGGCCGGCGCCGGTGCCAAAGTTCACAAATGTCATACACACCCCACCGAACGGGTGCGGCAAATTGTCGAGAATTGCCTATGGCATAGTGGCAAGGGTGGTTCAAGCGCGCCTGAGATCAGGAACTGTTAGTCCCCGTAATATTGGTTCAAAGTGTCAGCGAACTGTCACAAATGGACCGTCACAGATAGAATCCGTCGCGCTGCGACTTCATCAGATCGGTCACCTTCTCATCCGGCGTGTCTTTCAGGACCAGCCGCAGCTCCACCAGGAGATCGCCATGGGTCCCGTAGGTTCCGGGCAGGCCCTGGCCTGCGAGACGGATGATCTTGTCCGAACCGGACCAGGCCGGCACGACGACGGTGACCGGACCAACCGGCGTCTCGATGCGCTCCTCGCAGCCGAGGACAGCACCCTGCAGATCGATCGGTAGGGTCGTGAGCAGGTCAAGGCCACGGGTGCGGAAGGTGCCGCTCTGATCGACCCTGAGCGTGACGACGACATCGCCGCGACTCATGCCGGTGACGCGATAACCCTGTTCCGCCAGGCGAATGGTCTGCCCATCGACGGCACCCGGGGGAATTTGAACCTTCAGGCTCTCGCCATCCGGAAGTTCGACAGTCAGGCGCTGGCGATTGATCAGGTCCTGGATGCTGACAGCCAGATCGACGGTAAGGTCGGGCACCTTCTCGGCGGTCTTTGCTGCGCGGCCGCGGATGCGCCGGACGATGGCTGCGACGAGTTCGGCTGCGGGCGCTGCGGCGCGCTGCATGAGCGGCGTATCCGTCCTGGCGACGGCTTCCGGCTGCGCCTCGGCCGCGGGTTCAGGCTTTACCTCGGCAGCTTGAGCCGTGCGTTCCGGCTCCTTGGCCGCTGTCGGTTTCGGCGCGGGCTTGGGCGATGGGTTCGCCGCCGGCTTCGGCGATGGCCGGGCCGACTTGGCACGTGCTTCGGCGCCGAAGATCTGCGAGATGGCGTCCTCGGCGGTCTCCGCGTCGACGGGCGCCTCCTCCTGCACGTTGCCACGCATCTTTGCCTTCATCGCCTCCATGCGACGAAGCTCGGCCTCGCGGCGCGCATAGTCGTAGCGACTCCTGAGCTTCGGATCGCGCAGAAGCTCATAGGCCCTGCCTGCCTCGGCAAAGCGCTCGGCGGCAGTGGGGTCGTCCTGGTTATGGTCCGGATGCACGGCCTTTGCCAGCGAACGCCAGGCCGCCTTGATTTCGTCCTGCCCGGCGTTGCGCCGGACACCGAGGATCGCATAGGGATCACGCATGGCTTCTACCATCTTCTCTGATCGGCGGCCTCTCCCTGATGCCCGCCTTATGCCCCGATTGAAGGCGTCATTGCCGCCCGTCCACTGAGCACCGATGATCCGGAGAACTTGCTAAATAGTGGTTAGCCGCAACGGTGCCACCAGCTCAGGAATGACCGCCGCGGACGATCGTTCGCACTTTTAGAGAATTGTGGTTAATCGCGAATTTCCGAGTGCTATCTCAGGCGCGCGGGCCGAAGCTCGTCAGATACCAGGCGCCATCGCCGCCCTGGCACGTGCTGCCGTCGAACTTTGCGATGCCCTCGTAGGAATGGCGCGTCGTGGTGAAGCGGCGGCAGAGCATACCGCTCGCGCGGTCTTCCTGAATGATGCTGATGACACCGGCGCTGCCGGAAGTCGCGTTGGCCCAGGGGATCGGGTTGATCGAGCCGCCACCGAGTTCGGCCGATGTCACGGCATTGCGAACCATCACGGCGTCGGAGAGGCCATCGGAGGTCTTGGCAACCGGAACGGTGCCCGTCGAGACCGTGCGGTCGACGCCGCTGCCAAAGAAATCGAGACCCGCGCCCATGCAGCCGGAAAGCGCCAGGACCGGCAGGCAAATTGCCGCGCTACGCAGCAAGGCGAAGGAATACCCCTTCTTGGTATCGATCCACTTTGCTATGTCTTGCACGGCAATCCTGTCAGACTCGCTGGAGCCGCACGCTGCTCGAGAAGGTCAACGTACAGGCTCCGACATTTTTGATGCGGAAATACCGGTCGGGCTCATCCCGAAGCATTTCCGCGCCAGACATCACGGCATTGGAAGGCAATAATGGCGGCGAATGAGTTAACAAGCGGTGACTTCACCGAATCAAATGAGCCCTTTTCCCTGTTTGGCACATGGCTGAAGGACGCGGAAGGCAGCGAAATCAACGACCCGAACGCGGTCGCGCTTGCCACCGTCGACAGCGACGGACTGCCGAACGTCCGCATGGTTTTACTGAAGGGCTTCGACGAACGCGGTTTCGTTTTCTACACGAATTTCGAGAGCCAGAAGGGCCAGGAAATCCTTGGCGCCCGCAAGGCGGCCATGTGCTTCCACTGGAAATCCCTGAGGCGGCAGGTGCGCGTGCGCGGTCCGGTCGAGATCGTGACCGACGAAGAGGCAGACGAATACTTCAAGAGCCGGCCGCGCGGCAGCCGCATCGGCGCCTGGGCATCGAAACAGTCACGCCCGCTTGAAGGCCGCTTCGCACTGGAAAAGGCCGTCGCCGAATACACCGCCCGCCACGCACTCGGCGAGATCCCGCGCCCGAGCTACTGGTCCGGCTTCCGCATCCGCCCGACCTCGATCGAATTCTGGCACGACCGCCCCTTCCGGCTGCATGACCGGATGGAGTTCCGCCGGGCAACACCCGAAGGCGGCTGGGAAAAGGTGCGCATGTACCCTTGATTGGCGGCCGTTCAGGCGCCCGCCAAGCGGAATGGGATACCGGACGCCAGCGCCGAGACGTAACGTGCCCGCTGGAAATGACCATTCAGCGAAATGCGCGGCAGCGCATGAAGGCTGGATGTCGCGCGTTCGACGAGCGTTCCGGGCCGGGTGGTGACCGCGAGGGAAAAACCGAGATCGGCGACGATGCGATGATCGCGTGCCGAGACGGCCGGTGCGTCGCCATAGGGATAGGCGAAGGCCAGAGGCTGCCGGCCGGTAATGGCCTCGACACGCTCCGCCGACTGGCGAATTTCTCGCCTTGCGTCGTCGTCGCTCAGACGCGCGACTGAGCGATGGCTGATCGTGTGCGCGCCGAGGCTGGCCAGCGGGCTTTCGACCAGTTGCCGCAGACCTGCCTGATCCAAAGTCAGCCGTTCCGTGATCGCCAGCGGATCGATACCGTGTTCGATCGCTGCGGCGTTCAGCAATGCAATGGTCGTCGCTTCATCGCGGCTATGAACGACCGCCGCGACACGATTGAAGGCCGCCTGCTTGTCCGCAGTCGTATGCGTTGGCAGCGTCTCGACACCGTGACCGAAGTCGAACCGCAGCGTCTCCTTCGTCGCGAGCACGTCGGCGAGCGTTTCCCACCAGGGCGTATGGGTTCGATCGATGAAGCCCCCAGCGACAAACACGGTGAAGGGTGCAGCATGGCGCTCGAACACCGGCAGCGCATGCGCGAGATTGTTCCGGTAGCCATCATCAAGCGTAAAACAGGCGATCGGCCCGCCACCGGCGGCCAGCACATCCGGCAATTGTTCGAGCGGGATGAAGCGATAGCCGTCACGCTTCAGCGTCGTCAAAGCTGCATCGAGGAATTCCGGCGTGATCTCCAGATGGGCGTTGGGATCGAAGGCACGCACAAGCCTCGGCCGGACATGGTGCAGCGTGAAGATTGCCCCCTTTCCGCGCGCGCCAGCCATCAGCCCGACGCGGCTCAGCCCTCCGGCGACCTCCAACCCGCCGGCGATGGCGGCGCGGCGAATAATTGTCGCGATCGTGTTGATGTTCGGCCCCATGTTTCCCCGCGGCATACAGGCCTGGAAAGTTAACGGCGAGGGCGTTAAACCTTGTTGAACGGAGAGGACATTCATTGGCCATTTACCACGGCCCCGAAAACAGGGCGGGACCGCCACATTCCGCCCTAAAGTTGCAACAAAGACACGCGCCTTGTCACAAGACGAAACAGCATCGCGCCTGGCCGACGGCGCCTTTCGACGGGGATCGATATGAAAACTTTGCGCTGCCTCCTGCTTGCGATTTTCGCTTTCGCGCTTGGGTCCGCAACGGCAATCGCCGGAACCGCCTCGCTGGTACTGGATGCGCGCACCGGCAAAGTCCTCTCGGCCGAAAACCCTGACGTGCTCAACCATCCGGCCTCGCTGACCAAGATGATGACGGTCTACATGACCTTCGAGGCGCTGCGGCGCGGCGAACTTTCGTGGGACAGCAAAATCAAGGTCTCGAAGACGGCGGCGGCCAAGCCGCCGATGCGCCTCGGCCTCAAACCCGGCATGACCATCACGGTCCGCGAGGCGGTGCTCGGCATGATCGTGCGGTCGGGCAACGATGCCGCGACCGCAATGGCGGAAAAGCTCGGAGGGTCGGAGGCAAACTTTGCCAGGATGATGACCGCCAAGGCGCGGCAGCTCGGCATGCGCAAGACGGTCTTCACCAACGCCTCCGGCTTGCCGGCCAGCCAGCAGGTGACGACAGCGCGTGAGATGGCGACGCTTGCCGTCGCGCTGATGCGCGACTTTCCCAGGGAATACCGGCTGTTTGCCACCGAGAGCTTCAGCTTCCGCGGCCGCAAGGTCCGCGGCCACAACAATCTGATGTATCGCTACGAGGGCATGGACGGCATCAAGACCGGCTATACCAACGCTTCCGGCTTCAATCTCGTCAGCGCCGTCAAGGACGGCAATCGCCGGGTGGTCGGCGTCGTGCTCGGTGGGCGGTCGGCGCGCAGCCGCGATGCCAAGATGGCGGCACTTCTCGATCGTCATGTCGGCAAGGCTTCGACGAAGACCGGGCGGCAGCTGGTCGCGTCCACCCGCGGCGGGAAGGTGGTCGAAACGCCGGTCGAGGTGGCGTCGGCGGCGACATCGGACGTTCCGATGCCCTTTGCCGCGCCCCAGCGGGCGAAGCAGGATTCCGTTGCCGCTTTGATTGCGGCAACATCCACAGCCGCTATACCTGCGGAACGTCCCACCGAGGTGGCCGAGATCGAAACGACGGCCGCGGCACCTGCTGCAGCTGGGGGCTGGCAGATCCAGATTTCGGCGGCACCGTCTGCCGAGGCAGCCCGCATGCTGCTCGCTCAGGCACGCTCCGAAGCCGGCGCTCCCCTCGCCGGGGCCACACCCTACACTGAAGCTGTCGGCAAGGGCGCCAATGCCATCTACCGCGCCCGCTTCGTCGGCTTCTCGAGCCGGGACGCTGCGGCCGCGGCCTGCGATGCGCTCAAGCAGCGCTCCTATGATTGCATGATGCTGCCGTCACGCGGGTGAGCGGAGGCGGCAATGGAGGAGGTCTTCATCAGGTTTCCGCGTTGATCCTGCGGAAACGATTGGCGCGCCACCAGTCACATTGCTCCTCGGTGTAGCCAAGGAGCAATCCCTCCTCGCGCTCATCTTCCGCGGCGCCGCACGATCTCGCCAGCATCCCCGTTGAACCTGAGTTCGTGGCTTGGCGTGGCGGTCTCCGGTGACAGAAATCACAGCTTGAAGACCGCTATCGCTATCCTTACGCCTGCGTGCCGCCGACGGTGATCTGATCCATGCGCAGATGCGGCTGGCCGACGCCAACAGGCACCCACTGGCCGGCCTTGCCGCAATTGCCGATGCCGGTGTCGAGCTTCGTGTCGTTGCCGACCATGGTCACGCGCTTCATGGCGTCCGGGCCATTGCCGATCAGCATGGCGCCCTTCACCGGCGCACCGATCTTGCCGTTTTCTATGAGATAGGCCTCGGTGCAGCCGAAGACGAACTTGCCGGAGGTGATGTCCACCTGGCCGCCGCCGAAGGAAACGGCATAGATGCCCTTCTTGACCGAGGCGATGATTTCCTCCGGCGTCCTCTCGCCTGACAGCATGTAGGTATTGGTCATGCGCGGCATCGGCACATGGGCGTAGCCCTGGCGGCGGCCATTGCCGGTGGGCGTCATGCCCATCAGGCGGGCGTTCTGCCGGTCCTGCATGTAGCCGACGAGCTTGCCGTCCTCGATCAGCACGTTGTAGCCGGACGGCGTACCCTCGTCGTCGATCGAGATCGAACCACGGCGCGCCTCGATGGTGCCATCGTCGACGACGGTGACACCCTTGGCGGCGACCTGCTCGCCCATCAGGCCGGCAAAGGCCGACGTCTTCTTGCGATTGAAATCGCCTTCGAGGCCGTGGCCGACGGCTTCGTGCAGCATGACGCCCGGCCAACCGGAGGCAAGCACCACGTCCATGGTGCCGGCCGGCGCATCGATCGCTTCGAGATTGACAAGCGCCTGGCGCAGCGCCTCATCGGCGCCCGTCTTCCAGTTTTCCTCGGTGACGAAATCGCCGAAGCCGCGACGCCCGCCGGTGCCGAAGGAACCACTTTCCTGGCGATCGCCGTCACCGGTGACGACGGAGATGTTGATGCGGGTCATCGGCCTGACGTCATGCACGCGGTGGCCGTCGGCGCGGAGGATGTCGACAACCTGCCAGCTTGCCGCGATCGACGCCGTCACCTGCCGAACCTTGGGATCCTTGGCGCGCAGATAGGCGTCGATCTCCTGCAGCAGGGCAACCTTCGCCTCGAAGCTCGGCTCGCCGATCGGGTTCTCGTCGCCATAGAGCTTTTTGTTGGTGCGCTGCGGCGCGGCCGCATAGGAGCCGGCATAGCCGCGGGTGACCTGCGCCGCCGCATCCGAGGCGCGGCGAAGCGCCGACAGCGAAAGCTCGCCTGAATGGGCGTAGCCGACCGCTTCTCCGGCGACGGCACGAAGACCGAAACCCTGGTCGGTGTTGAAGCTGCCGCCCTTCAGACGGCCGTTGTCGAAGGACAGCACCTCGGCTTGCGCATGTTCAAGAAAGAGCTCGCCGTCGTCGGCGCCGGCGAGCGTCTCCGAGAGAACCTTGCGGATCGTTGCCTCGTCGGCATCGAAGAGGCTCATCAGATCGGTGTTCATGGTGGTGCGCTCCCGCGTCGAGAAATTCTATCGCCTCCATTTAGGAAGGCCGCGGGTTCAAGCCAAGGAAAATATCACGTAAGCGATGCGTCCCAGCCTTCGAGGCGCTCCACTTTTTCGACGCCGGCAAAACGGGCAACACGCTCGAGCTCCGCATCGATGCGCTCCAGGCGGCCTGCCGACGCGCGGACGCCCGTCTCGAGCCAGAGCTTCCGCACGTCGAGGCTGCCGCGCTTGCGGTCCGCCTTCATGTCGATGCGGCCGATCATTCGGTCACCTTCGATCAGTGGGAAGACATAGTAGCCGTATTCGCGCTTGGCCTCGGGCACGAAGATCTCGATGCGATAGAAGAAGCCGAACAGCCGCTCCGTGCGGTTGCGGTCGCGCAGCAGCGGGTCGAAGGGGCTGAGCACCCGGACACGGCCCGGAGGTTCCGGGATATCGCCGAGCGCTTGCGGAAAACCGGTGAAGGCGAAGGCGGCGCGCGGGCGGCCACCATCGATCGCCTCGATCAACACTTCGCAAAGTTCATCGCGATGCTCGGCAACCCAAGTCTTCGCCTCGTCGGGGGATACGAGATCCCAGAAGGCGGCGATCTCGCCGTGGGTGGCAAAGCCCAGGCGTTCGAGCCCACTGCGGCAAGCCCAATCGATGAATTCCGGGTGGCTGACGTCGCCATCCTGATGATGCGGCGGGATCACCCGCTCGGTCAGATCATAGACCTTCTGGAAATTCTCACGCCGCGCGATCGCCAGTTTTCCGGTGCGCCAGAGCACTTCGAGTGCGGTCTTCGAGGGGTGCCAGTTCCACCAGCCGCCGGATTCGTGCTCGGCTTCCTTGAGGTCGCGCGCGAGCACCGGTCCGCCCTCGGCGATGCGCTGATAGGTCTCGTCACAGCCCTTCTCGAAGCCCTCGCCGCGCCATTTTTGCCAGCGCTCGACGATCGTCTCGCCTTCCCATTTGAAGCGGTGCTTCCAGTAGCGGAAGAAGCTGCTCGGAATGATCGAGGCGTCGTGCGTCCAGTGCTCGAACAGGTCTCGATCATCTTCCAGAAGCGCCGTCAGATGTTCGCGGCGATAGGTCTGGTTGCGGGCAAACAGGATCTGGTGATGGGCGCGCTCGACCGTGGCTATGCTGTCCACCTGCACGAAGCCGATATCGTGGATGAGCTTCAGCAAGCCCTCCTTGCCGAGCGCACGGTTCGGAGCGCCGGAAAGGCCCTGCTTGGCGAGGAAGATGCGACGGGCGTCGCTGTTGGAAAGGCGAATCGTCATGGCGATAAGAATAGGCTTTTATTCCCATAATTCAAACTGAAGCAGGATGAGGAAATGCATGCGCCGTGTTCCGCCCGCATCTCTGTCCCGCTCCACCGCATTGCCCTTGTTGTCGGACTTGGCCTATAGAGCACCCCGAAAACGGCGCGGGCCGAAGATAGCGAGGGACGGAATGGACATCCGCTTTACCGATTGCGCGGTCCGCTTCGGCGAGCGGGTGGCATTGCACCCGTTGAACTTGACGCTCAGTGAAAAGCGCGTCGGCATCATCGGTCTCAACGGTTCCGGCAAGACCACTTTCGCCCGGCTGATCAATGGCCTGGTCAAGCCTTCCTCGGGCCGAGTGACGGTCAACGGGCTGAACACGGTCGAAGACGATCGCGCCGTGCTTTCCGAAGCCGGCTTTATCTTCCAGAACCCGCAGCACCAGCTGATCATGCCCATCGTTGCCGAAGACATCGCCTTCGGCTTGAAGAACCGTGGCCTTTCGCGCGAGGAAATCGACCGCCGCATGCAAGGCGCGCTGTCGCGCTTCGGCATCGAACATCTGGCACGACGGCGCGTGCATGAGCTTTCGGGCGGAGAGACGCAGCTCGTCGCCATGGCGAGCGTCGTCGTCACCGATCCGAAAATCCTCATCCTCGATGAGCCGACGAACCAGCTCGACCTGCGCAATCGACGACACGTCGCCGAAACGATCGAGGGGCTGCCGGAGGATACGGTGGTGATCACGCACGATCTCGCGCTTGTCGAGAATGTCGATCGGTTGCTTCTCTTCCACGAGGGCCGGCTTGCGGCCGACGGCAATCCGGGCGAGACCATTCGCCGCTACCACGAGATCGCCGGATGCTGACGAGCCTGCACATCGAAGGCGACAGCCTGTTGCACCGTCTGTCGGTGAGAGTGAAGCTCATTGCGCTCGCAGCCCTGAGCATCGTCCTCTTCCTCAGCGGTTCACTGGTGCTGCAGGCGATCGCCTTCGTCCTTGCCGCCGGCCTCTATCTTTCCGTCGGGCTCCCCCTGAAGGAGGCAATCGCGCGCGTCGGCTTCGTCTTCCTGACGATCTTCTTTCTGGCCGCGGTCAACCTTTTTCTGCTGCCGGTCGGCGAGGTCGCGACCCTGACGTTGAGGCTGATGGCCCTGGTGCTGTTTGCGGCCGCCGTCACGGCGACGACGACGATCAGCGCCTTCATGGACGAGATCACCATCCTGCTGATGCCGCTCGAACGGCTGGGCTTGATGCGGGCGGCCGATGTCAGCCTGGCGCTCGGGCTGGTGCTGCGCTTCGTCCCCGACATCTTCGCCCGCTACGAGGCAATCCGCGAGGCGCACCGCGCCCGCGGCCTGCCGATTCGACCGTTGACGATCATCGGGCCGCTGATCATCCTGACGCTCAAAGATGCCGATACCATCGCTGCGGCGATTGACGCGCGCGGATTTCGTCGCCAATAGATGCGAAAAATCTAATACACAGGGAACCGGAACGTCATGAACACCAGAGATCTCGTCCTCATCGCCCTCTTCGCCGCGATCGTCGTCGTGCTCGGCCTCATTCCGCCGATCACGCTCGGCTTCATTCCGGTGCCGATCACCGCCCAGTCGATGGGTGTGATGCTCGCCGGGTGCATTCTCGGCGCCAAGCGCGGCGCACTCGCCTTTCTCCTGTTCCTGCTTCTGGTCGCCATCGGCCTGCCGGTGCTCTCGGGCGGTCGCGGCGGCCTTGCCGTCCTTGCCGGCCCGTCGGGCGGCTTCATCATCGGCTGGGTCGTCGCCACCTTCGTCACCGGCCTGATTGCCGAGCGCGCGGTGCGCGAGGGCCAGGCGGAAACGCGCCAGTTCATCGGCTTCTTTCTCGCCTCCGTCCTCGGCGGCATCGTCGTGCTCTATGCGATCGGCATGCCCTGGGTTTCGGCGGTTACCGGCACGCCGCTCCTGACCGTTGCCACCGGTTCGCTCGCCTTCATCCCGGGCGACCTCTTGAAGGCAGCGATCGCAACGCTGGCCGCCCGCGCCGTCTACGCCGGCTATCCGCTGCTGCCGGCACGCGCCTGAGCCGATGCCGTTTGCCGCCGCGATCCATCGCCACGCGGACGAACATCCGTATGCCCCGGCCTTCCGTATGGAGGGCCGGGTTTTCACTTTCGATGAGCTGAAGCGCCTCGCCGGACAGCTCGCTGCGGCATTCGACGATTTGGCGGGGAGTGCCGGGCACCGCAGCGTGCTTGGCGGCCGCGCGCGCCTGATCGTACTTGAGGCCGGCAATCATCCACTCTTCGCCGCCGCATTTCTCGCCGCCACCAGCCAAGGCAATTGCGTCGCGCTGATCGACCCCCATCTGCCCGCAGCAACCCGCCAAGTCATGCGCGACCGCTTGTCTCCCGATCTTATCGTCAGCGCCAATGGCGCGGACTTGTCTCTCCAAACTCCGGCGAACGGCGAGACGCGGTCCTTCATCGAGGAGGACGGTGGAGATCGAGCACCGCTCGCAGTCGGGGAGGACGGCGAGCCGTTTCTGGTCGTTTTCACCTCGGGAACGACCGGCACGCCGAAAGCGATCATCCGTGATCGCGGCTCGTGGCGCAGGAGCCTGGCCACCGGCGCGCGCTTTTTCGGCATCGACCATGGCACCCGCACCTTTGCTCCCGGCCCGCTGGCGCACGGGCTGACGCTCTACGCGCTCGCCGAAACGCTCGGCGCCGGCGCCGAATTCATCGGGGCGGCTCATTTCGACGTAGCGCGAGCGCTGACCATCATCGAGACGGAGAAAGTGCAACGCCTGGTGCTGGTACCGACGATGCTGCGGCGGCTCTGCGCAGCGGCCACGAACAGACCGCAGGCCTGCGTCACACATATCACCGTCGCCGGCGCCAAACTGACGGCGAGCGATCGCGCCGTCGCCGCACTCGCTTTTCCGAAGGCGGAGGTCATCGAATATTACGGCGCCTCGGAGCTGGGCTTCATCAGCGTCGCAACAAGGGATGACACCGCTTCGGCCACCGCCGTCGGCCGCGCCTTCCCCGGCGTTGCGCTCAGCATTCGCAATGACAAAGGGGACGAAGTGCCCACAGGCGAAACAGGGACGATCTTCGTTGACAGCGCCCTCATCTCCGACGGTTATGTCGGGCAAAGCGATGGCGCCGGCTTCCGCCGTCTTGGCCAGCTTGCGACGGTGGGCGACATCGGCTTCCTCGACGACGACGGTATACTTCATCTTCTCGGGCGCGCCGGCGGTATGGTGCTGTCGGGCGGCAACAACATCTACCCGCAGGAGGTGGAAGCGACGCTTGTTGCCTACCCTGACGTTCACGCTGCGCTTGTCCTCGGGCTCGATCATCCGGATCTCGGCAGCGAACTCGTCGCCGTCATCGAGCCGGAGGGCAGCATATTTGACCGAGAAGCGCTTGACCGTCATCTCGCTGCCCACCTGCCGCGCTACAAACATCCGCGCCGCATCTGGCTCTGCGCGAAGATGCCGATGACGCAGTCGGGCAAGGTGGCGGCGGGCACGCTCAGGCAATGGATTGCGAATGGAAACGATGCTCTCGAACTCATCGACTGAGCCGGCACGCACACCGGTGATCATTGCCGCGCTCCGGACACCAATCGGCCGGGTCAACGGCACGCTTCGCGATATCGAACCCTCGCAGCTGGCAGCACCGCTGATCGCCCGTATTCTCGGCGATGTCGGGCTGGAAGCGACCGATATCGACGACGTCATTCTCGGCAATGCCGCAAACAGCGCCGGCAATCTCGCCCGGCTCGCAGCGCTCGAAGCAGGCCTGCCGGTCTCGACGCCGGGCGTGACCGTCGATCGGCAATGCGGCTCCGGGCTGGAGGCGATCACGCTCGCGGCGCGGATGATCCAGGCGGGTGCCGGCCGCTTCTACCTGGCCGGCGGCACCGAGAGTGCCAGCCGCGCGCATATCCGCCTGAGACCGCCGCTGGAGCGCGGCGGCGAGCTCGCGCCCGTCAAACGCGCCCGCATGGCGCCGGACGAGATCGGCGATCCGGACATGGGGGTCGCCGCCGAAAACGTCGCGACCGCCTGTAGGATCTCTCGCAAACGGCAGGATGCCTTTGCGCTTCAAAGCCATCGCCGTGCCGTTGAAGCCGAGCTTGCCGGTCGTTTCGTCCGCGAGATCGTGCCGATCGAGACGGTGGCGGGCTTTGTGTCTCGCGATGAATGCCCGCGTCCGAACGCGTCGATGGAAACGCTGCAGCGGCTGAAGCCGGTCTTCGTCGAGGGTGGCACGGTGACTGCCGGCAATGCCTGCCCGATCAATGACGGAGCGGCGCTCGTGTTGGTGACGAGCCTCGCGGAGGCGAATCGGCTCGGCGTTCGCTTCGCGCTCGAATTCGTCGATGCCGCGACGGCGGGCGTTCACCCTAACCTTCTCGGCCTCGGACCGATTCCGGCGATGCAGAAGCTGAAAGTGCGGCAGCCCGCGCTCGATCCGGCCAAGGTCGATTTCGTCGAATTCAACGAGGCCTTCGCTTCACAGGTGCTTGGCAGCCTCGACGGGCTCGATATTGCGGAGGAAAGGGTCAATCTCGATGGCGGCGCCATCGCGCTCGGCCATCCGTATGGCGCATCAGGGGCAATCCTTACGGTCCGGCTTTTCTCGCAAATGTTGACCGCGCCCGCCGGCACCGAAGGACTGGCGATGATGGGCGTTGGCGGCGGCATGGGCATCGTCGCCCTGTTTCGCGCGGTTTGAGCGCGCGCAATTGCGGACGGAAAACCGCTTCGCACTTTTCCTGCAATTGCTTTGGTTCAGACCGTATAGGCCGCCAGCCATTCCCGTGTCGCGGTCGGCAGCGGCAGTGGGGTGTGGCGTTGCGGATCGACCGCCACCCAGACGACCTCCACTTCCGCCACAAGTTGGCCGCGCGCCTCGACCTTGACGGCGAAGCTGATCGAGCTGCCGCCGATCTTTGTTACGTTGACAGTGAAGCGGGCCGGTTCGTCGTAGCGCAGGCCGCGGTGATAGACGCAGGCCGAGCGGCGCACGAGATAGCTCGGCTCGTTCACCACATGCGGGCGGTGGCGCCAGAGACTGGAAAGGGCTGCTTCCGCATGGGCATAATAGGCGGCATTGTGCATATGGCCGTGCATGTCTATATCGCGAAACGGAATACGGATTTCCGTAACGTTCTCCAGCTCCCTGCCGTCCATGCGAGGCTCCCCGACGATGCGCTCCACCCTCGTTAGACAGTTCGGCGACCCCCGGCAAGTGATTGCGGTCGTCGATCGGGAACGCGTCGCACCGGGACCGGGCGACGTCGAAGTAGCGCTGTCGCTTGCCGCCATCAACCCGTCCGATCTCATCCCGGTGACCGGCGCCTACAGCGCCCGCACCACCCTGCCCTTCGTTCCGGGCTTCGAGGGCTTCGGTACGGTGACGCGCGTCGGCGGCGGCGTGACTTCGCTGAAACCCGGCGACCGCGTGGTACCGATCGGAGCCAGCGGCCTCTGGCAGGAGTATCTGCTGCGACCGGCCGAATGGTGTTTCACACTGCCCGACGACATCCGTGAGACCGATGCGGCCACCTGCTACGTCAATCCGCTGACCGCACTGCAACTGGTCGAGGCGCTGCGCGCGCATTTCGGCGCGCTCGACCGGCGCCGCATCGGCGTCACGGCGGCAGGGTCCGCGATCGGCGGGATGCTGATGAAGCTGCTTGCCGGCGAAGGGGCGAAGGCCATTGGCATCGTTCGCAGACAACGCAGCGCCGAGCGGCTTGCAAGCGAGGTTCCCGGCCACGTCGTTCTTGGCGACGAGAGCCGCATACCCGAACTCCGGCTCGACGCGATCATCGACGCCGTCGGCGGTCCGTTTGCCGGCGATCTCATTCTTCGCACCCTCGAACCCGGCGGCGCCTTCATCCAGTACGGGGCGCTGAGCGGTGTGCCGGTATCTCAGGCAGTGATCCAGTCGCGGCCGGATATCCGCTTCTCGTTCCTGTGGCTGCGCACATGGGTACATTCGGCCGGGCGGCTCGCGATCGAGGCCGCCTTTGCGAAAAGTTTCGACGGCCTGCGCACCGGTCTCTTTTCCAGCCGGATCGCGGAGATCTATCCATTGAGCCAGCTCGGCGCGGCGCTTGCGCATCAGGCAGATGCGGGCCGCGACGGCAAACTGCTGCTCGATCCGCGCTTTTGAAAATTCCGCCTTTCGACTGCCTCGCCATGGACCTTGCAGGGTGACAGCACTAGGTTTCGCGACATGACCACGTTCCTCTATGAAAATCCGGTCTTTCTGGAACACGAGGTTCCGGAGGGGCATCCCGAACGGCCGTACCGGCTGAAGGCGCTGAACCTTGCGCTCGAACATCCGAACTTCGCCGATCTCAAGCGGATCGAGGCGAAGAAGGCGAGCGAAGATCTCGTTCTGCTCGTTCACCCGGAAGAACACCTGCGTAACGTCAAGCGCGCCATCCCGGAGGAAGGCATCAACCATTTCGAGGCGGACACCTATGCCAGCCCCTTGAGCCTCGAAGCCGCATTGACGGGCATCGGCGGGGCGACCGCGGCGGTCGACGCGGTCTTTTCCGGCGAAGCCGACAACGCCTTCGTCGCGGCGCGCCCGCCGGGACACCACGCCGAAAAGAACAAGGCGATGGGCTTCTGCCTCTTCAACACGGTGGCGATTGCCGCCCGGTACGCCCAGAAGGCCTATGGCGCCGAGCGCGTCGCGATCGTCGACTGGGACGTGCACCACGGCAACGGCACGCAGGACATTTTCTGGAACGATCCGTCTGTGCTCTTCTGTTCGACGCACCAGATGCCGCTTTACCCCGGCACCGGCGCCAAGGACGAGACGGGCATCAAGGGCAACATCGTCAACGCGCCGCTGTCACCGAACATGGGCAGCGAGCAATTCCGCGAGGCGTTCCGCAGCCGCGTGCTTGCGGCGCTCACCAATTTCCGGCCGGATTTCATTCTGATTTCCGCCGGCTTCGACGCCCATCACCGCGATCCGCTGGCACAGATCAACCTCGTCGCCGAGGATTTCGACTGGGCGACCGGGCGCCTGCACGAGATCGCCGACCGCAGCGCCGGCAACCGCATGGTCAGCCTGCTCGAAGGCGGCTATGACCTTCAAGGCCTGGCCGAATCGGCCGGCCTGCATATCTCAAGACTGATGAGAGGGTAACCATGAACAACACCACGCAACCGGACGTTTCCGCCCTCACCTTCGAGCAGGCCGTCGAGGAACTGGAGCGGATCGTCTCGGCGCTGGAGCGCGGCGACGTCGCCCTCGACAAGTCGATCGAGATCTACGAGCGCGGCGAAGCGCTGAAGAAGCATTGCGAGGCGCTGCTGAAGGCTGCCGAAGACCGCATCGAAAAGATCCGCCTCGACCGGGCCGGCAAACCGCAGGGCGTGGAGCCGCTCGACGCCGATTGAGAAGCGGATTGGTTGCTCCGCGGAAACGCTTCGTATCGGATTGGTCCCTAGCCGCCTCACCGCGCAGGCGCTAGTTATTGATATGACAGCAAGAAACGGGAGCACGCGCCATGTCTTTCTTTCCAGGCCCCGATCCGCTCGCCGGCGACAAGCCCGCCTGCGACGCCATCGAACATCTGATCGTTCCGCGCACCAGCGATATCGGCGGGCTGCAGGTTCGCCGCGCCCTGCCGTCGGCGAAGCGGCGCCTGGTCGGTCCCTTCATCTTCTTCGACCGCATGGGCCCGGCGCTGCTCCGCGCCGGCGAGGCGATCGACGTGCGCCCGCATCCGCATATCGGGCTTTCGACCGTCACCTATCTCTTCGACGGCGAAATCAAGCATCGCGACAGCCTCGGCACCGAGATGGTGATCCGCCCCGGCGACGTGAACCTGATGACCGCGGGCCGCGGCATCGTGCATTCCGAGCGCTCGCCCGAAAACCAGCGCGGCCACGCGCGCTCGATCTCCGGCTTGCAAACCTGGCTGGCACTACCCGACCACAAGGAAGAAATCGACCCGATTTTCAGCCACACCGAGGAGCGCATGCTGCCGCATATGAGCGATGACGGCATCAAGGCGCGGGTGGTCCTCGGCAATTTCGAAGGCGCGAAGTCGCCCGTCTCGGTCTTCACCGACACCATCTATGTCGACCTCAACATCGCTCCGGGCAAAAGCGCCCCCTTTGCCGCACAGTGGGAAGAACGCGCGCTCTACATTCTCTCCGGCGAGGCGATCATCGCCGGCGACCACTTTGCCGACAACCAGCTGCTCGTCTTCCGTCCGGGCGACGAGATCACGGTGACCGCCGGGCCTGAGGGCTGTCACGTCATGCTCTTCGGCGGTGCAGCACTTGGCTCCGCCCGCCACATCTGGTGGAACTTCGTCTCCTCCTCCAAAGAGCGCATCGAGAAGGCCAAGGAAGAGTGGCGCACCGGCCGCTTCGACATCGTGCCTGGCGACGAGGAAGAATTTGTTCCCCTGCCCGAAAGCTGATCGCGACCGCAAGTAGAACGGCATGAGCGCATAAAACCGCGCAACATTGCCTCATGGCGCTTGAATCGATTTCGATTCACAGAATCATGCGCTAGTCTCTTGGTTGACGACGCAGGAACGCCTAATTTTGCATTCAGCAACGATTGCGTCTAAAGAGCCGCTTCGACGGTACCACCAACTATCGCGCGCCTGATCCCACGGCGCGCATGAGGCATGCAGCGTGACACAACTGCCAACCAATCCGATGCCGGCTACTCCCTTGCTCGACAAGGTGACTTTCCCCGACGATCTGAAGAAGATCGACGACAAGGATCTGCCGCAGCTTGCCGGTGAGGTCCGAGCGGAAATGATCGACGCGGTGTCGCGCACCGGCGGCCATCTCGGCGCCGGCCTCGGCGTTGTCGAACTGACGATTGCCATCCACAAGATCTTCAACACGCCGGATGACCGGCTGATCTTCGACGTCGGCCACCAGTGCTATCCGCACAAGATCCTGACCGGCCGTCGCGACCGCATCCGGACGCTGCGCCAGGAAGGCGGCCTTTCCGGCTTCACCCGCCGTGCCGAGAGCGAGTACGACCCCTTCGGCGCCGCCCACTCCTCGACCTCGATTTCTGCCGGCCTCGGCATGGCGGTCGCCGCCGATCTCGACGGCAAGAACCGCAACGTCATCGCCGTCATCGGCGACGGCGCGCTTTCGGCCGGCATGGCCTATGAGGCGCTCAACAATGCCGGCGCGCTCGATGCCCGACTGATCGTCATCCTCAACGACAACGACATGTCGATTGCGCCGCCGACCGGCGCGATGAGCGCCTATCTGGCACGCCTTGCCTCGGGCCGCACCTATATGGGCATCCGCGAGGTTGGTAAGAAGCTGACCGCCTATCTCGGCAAGACCGTCGACCGGGCGATCACCCGCGCTGTCGAGCATGCCCGCGGCTACGTCACCGGCGGCACGCTCTTCGAAGAGATGGGCTTCTACCATATCGGCCCGATCGACGGGCACTCCTTCGACCATCTCCTGCCGGTGCTGCGCAATGTGCGCGACAATGCCAAGGGTCCGGTGCTGATCCATGTGGTGACGCAGAAGGGCAAGGGCTATCCGCCGGCGGAAGCCGCGGCCGACAAGTATCACGGGGTCAACAAGTTCGACGTCATCACCGGCGCCCAGGCGAAGGCCAAGCCGAATGCCCCGGCCTATACCTCGGTCTTTGCCGATGCGCTGACGCAGGAAGCCGGTTTCGACGACAAGATCGTCGCCGTCACCGCCGCAATGCCGTCCGGCACCGGTCTCGACAAATTCGCCAAGGTCCATCCGTCGCGCTGCTTCGACGTCGGCATTGCCGAGCAGCACGCCGTAACCTTTGCCGCCGGTCTTGCTTCCGAAGGCTACAAGCCCTTTGCAGCGCTTTACTCCACCTTCCTCCAGCGTGGCTACGACCAGGTGGTGCACGATGTCGCGATCCAGGGGCTGCCCGTGCGCTTCCCGATCGACCGCGCCGGCTTCGTCGGCGCCGACGGTCCGACCCATGCAGGCTCCTTCGACACGACCTATCTCGCCACACTCCCCGGCTTCGTCGTGATGGCCGCCGCCGACGAGGCGGAATTGAAACACATGGTGCGCACTGCCGCCGCCTATGATGCCGGGCCGATTTCGTTCCGCTACCCGCGCGGCGAGGGCGTCGGCGTCGAAATGCCGGAGCGCGGCCAGATCCTCGAGATCGGCAAGGGCCGCGTCGTCAAGCAGGGATCGAAGGTGGCGCTGCTCTCCTTCGGCACGCGCCTTGCCGACTGTCTGCTGGCCGCAGAAGACCTCGATGCCGCCGGCCTTTCGACGACCGTTGCCGACGCCCGCTTCGCCAAGCCGCTTGACCATGACCTCATCCGCCAGCTGGCCCGTAACCATGAGGTGCTGATCACCATCGAGGAAGGCGCCGTCGGCGGCTTCGCCAGCCATGTGCTGCAGTTTCTCGCTGAAGACGGCCTGCTCGACGGCGGCCTCAAGGTCCGCCCGATGGTCATGCCCGACATCTGGATGGAGCAGGCCAAGCCCGAAGCGATGTATGCCGCCGCCGGTCTCGACCGTGCCGGCATCGTCTCTACTGTTTTCAAGGCGCTCGGCCAGAAGCAGGATATCGGCATCGGCGCTGCCGGCTGACACGAACGGCGCCCCGTTTAAAAGCAAAACCCCGGCTCTGGTCGGGGTTTTGCTTTTTGTGGATACCGTCGGAGTTCCCGTCTGCGCCATCGCTGTGTTCCCACGAGACAAAGATCTGCGGGGTTGAACCACTCGGCGGAGGCAACTGGTGTAGCGCGGCGCAGGCGGCGGACTGTAAGTATTCCCCGATTTCTTGGGTTTCCTAGCTGTTAAGCCCAAAGCGGGTCATCGCTCCGAGCGCGAGGGGCTTGCCATTGGGGCGGCAAGTCGCCATGAGAAGCACATGTCAGAAGAACGCCAGAATGAAGAACACAGAAACAGGGTGCGCCTGGATCAGTTGCTGCTCAACACGGGACTGGTTGCCAGCCGCGCCCGCGCCCGAGACGCGATCCAGCGCGGCACCGTCAAGGTCGATGGCCGCACGGTCACCAAGCCGTCATTGATGTTCGCCGAAAGCGTGACGATCACCATTGATGACCCGGCGCAGGACTATGTCTCCCGCGCGGCGCTGAAACTTGTCGCGGCACTCGATCATTTCGCGCTCGATCCCTCGGGCGAAAGCTGTCTCGATATCGGTGCCTCGACCGGCGGCTTCACCGAAGTGCTGTTGAAGCGCGGGGCAGAGCACGTGGTTGCCATCGACGTCGGTCACGGCCAGATCCATCCGCGCATCGAAGGTGACCCGCGCGTCACCAGCATCGAGGGCCTCAATGCCCGCGCGATGACTGAGGACGACGTCGACAACCGAGAAGTCACCTTCGTCGTCTCGGACGTCTCGTTCATCTCGCTGAAGCTCGCCCTCCCCCCGGCGCTCGAGATGGCGCTTCCCGGCGCGCACTGCATCCTGCTGGTCAAGCCGCAGTTCGAGGCCGGCCGCGATGCAATCAGCAAGGCGGGGCTGCTCAAGGACCCCGACAGCGCGCCGGCCGTTGCTGCCGAACTGGAACATTGGCTCGTGGAGGACATGGGCTGGCAGAGCCTCGGCCTTATCCCCTCGCCGATTGCCGGCGGCGACGGCAATGTCGAATTCCTGCTGGCGGGCAGGAAGCCATGAGCACCGAGACCGTCACCATCAACCGGCTCGGCGCCCAGGGCGACGGTATTGCAGAAGGCCCTGACGGGCCGATCTATGTGCCCTTCACGCTGCCCGGCGAAAGTGTGGCGCTGGCGGTCAACAAGTCGCACGGCACGCTGATCTCGCTGAGGGAACCGTCACCCGAGCGCATCGAGCCGCACTGTCGGCATTTCGGGCCCGATGGTGTCAACGGCACCTGCGGCGGCTGCACGCTGCAGCATGCGTCGGATACGCTCTATCACGGCTTCAAGCGCGACCTCGTCATCGCCGCGCTGAAGTCGAAAGGCCTGAAGCCGGATGTGGCGCCGCTCATCACCGCCGAACCGGGCCAGCGCCGGCGCGCGGTCTTCACCGCCCGCAAGACCGAGAAGGACCTGCTTCTCGGCTTCAACCAGGCCGAAAGCCACCACATCGTCGCGATCTCCGAATGTCCGATCGCGAGCCCGGGCATCGTCTCGAAGCTCGCAACGATCGCCAGAATCGGCACGGCGATGGCCGTCAATGCCGAGCCTTTCCGTATCACCGTGCTCGAAACGCTCTCCGGCCTCGACCTCGCCGTCGACGGCATCAAGAAGCTCGACGACCGCGAGCGCCGTCGCACGGTCGAAGCGGTGCTCGGCGAGCGCGGCATCGCCCGCGTCAGCCTCAATGGCGAGATCATTGTCGAGCCGGTGAAGCCGGTGATCGATTTCGGCGGTGTTTCCGTTTCGCCACCGCCCGGCAGCTTCACCCAGGCGACGGCGCAGGCCGAAGAGACAATGGCGAAGCTGGTGCTCGACCATCTCGGCAAGGCCAAGCGCGTCGCCGATCTCTTTGCCGGCTGCGGCACCTTCGCACTGCGCATCGCCCGCAAGGCGCGCGTTCATGCGGTCGAGGGCGAGGACAAGGCGCTCAAGGCGCTCGATTTCGCCGCGCGCAACACGCAAGGGCTGAAGCCCGTGACGATCGAAAAGCGCGACCTCTTCCGCCGCCCGGTCATGGCCCAGGAGCTGAAGGTCTTTGACGCGATCGTCTTCGACCCGCCGCGGGCCGGCGCAGAGACGCAATGTCACGAGATCGCCCGCTCCGGCGTCAAGAAGATCGTGGCCGTTTCCTGCAATCCGGTCACGCTGGCCCGCGACCTGTCGATCCTGACCGCCGCCGGCTACCGGATCACCTCGGTGACGCCGATCGACCAGTTCCTCTGGTCGTCTCATGTCGAGGCGGTGGCGACACTGGAAAAATGAGGACAAGCCGGCTTTCCGGGCCGCGCCACTGCTCAGCCTTGTCCCAGATTGTTACCTTCCGCTCTCTGTCATGCTCGGGCCTGACCCGAGCATCCATGTACGTCCCCCTCTATGGCGCTGGATCCTCGGATCGAGCCCGAGGGTGACGGGAGAAAAGGTCGGCGGATGACGTCAACAGCATCCCAATGACAAAGGCCCGGTTTCCCGGGCCTTTGTCATGTCAGGTTTGAAGCACTTGCGACACTGATTCACGGCAGTGGTCTTATCGCTTTGTTAATGCGGTGTTCCTCTGCTTAAGCCGCGCGACGACGGCCACCGCTTGCCGTCGTCACTTCACCGAGGTTGAACTGGGCGAGCAGCGCATTGAGCGAAGCGGCTTCGGAGGCGAGACCGTGGCTTGCCGCCGTCTGCTCCTCGACCATCGCCGCGTTCTGCTGGGTGCCCTGGTCCATGGTATTGACCGCCGTGTTGATTTCCTGAAGACCCGTCGACTGCTCGCGCGTCGCCGTGACGATCGCGCTCACATGCTTGTTGATCTCCTGGACTTCGGCAACGATCGTCTCCAGCGCCTTGCCGGTATCGCCGACCAAGGTCACGCCATTGCGCACCTGGTTGCCCGAGGTGGTGATCAGCGCCTTGATCTCCTTGGCCGCATTGGCCGAACGCTGGGCGAGTTCGCGCACTTCCTGAGCGACGACGGCAAAACCCTTGCCGGCCTCGCCGGCGCGGGCCGCTTCGACGCCGGCGTTCAGCGCCAGCAGGTTGGTCTGGAAGGCGATGTCGTCGATGACGCCGATGATGTTGGAGATTTCGCCCGAGGACTTCTCGATCGCGTGCATGGCTTCGACGGCGTTCGCAACGACCTCGCCTGATTTCTCGGCGCCAGCGCGGGTGCGGGCGACCAGCGCACCGACTTCCTCGGCCCGACGGGCAGAGTCCTTGACGGTCGTGGTGATCTCTTCCAGAGCCGCAGCAGTCTCTTCGACCGACGCTGCCTGCTGCTCGGTGCGGCGGGCAAGATCGTCCGCCGCCGAGCGGATTTCCGTTGCACCGGCATCGATGCCCCGGGCGTTGGCGCCGACAGCGCGGAGCGTGTCGTGCAGCTTGGCGACCGAATTGTTGAAGTCGGCCCTTAGACGATCGAGGCGATCGGCAAACGGGTTGTCGATGCGATAGGCGAGATCGCCTTCGGCAAGGCGGCCGAGGCCGGACGCCAGGCCATCGACGGCCTGCTGGATTTCCGCCGCATCCCGCGCCTTCTGCGCCTCGCGCTCCAGACGCTCACGTTCCGACAGCGAACGGTTCGCATCCGCTTCGCTTTCGAGACGCGCGCGCTCGACGGCGTTGGCTTTGAAGATGGCGACCGCGGCGGCCATCGAGCCGATCTGGTCGGTACGCTCTTCGCCGGGGATTTCGACGTTGTGGTTGCCCGAAGCGAGCTTTTCCATCGCACCGGTCATGTCGGTAACCGGGCGGATTACGAGGCGGTTGAGGAAGGTCGCGAGGAAGACGAGCATTACGCCGACCGCGAGGATCGTGGCGATGGTGGCTGCGATGCGGAATTTGTCGATCGCCGAGTAAGCGGCATCGGCATCAATGACGAAGCCGACATACCATTCGACCGAAGGCAGACCCTGCACCGGAACGAAGCTCACCAGCATCGGCTTGCCTCCGAGCTCGGTGTTCATGATGCCGGAGCCGATCGTCGGCGTGTCGATCGGGAATGCGTCGGCGAGCGACTTGGTGACGAGCTTGGCATCCGGATGCACGAGGATCTGGCCGTCCTTGCTGGCGAGGAAGGCGAAGCCTTCGCCGCCGACATCGACGCCCTTGATCATCGCCACCAGCGTATCGAGCGAAAAGTCGCTGGCCGCAACGCCATAGAGCTTGCCATCACGCTTGACCGGGACGGCGGCGCTGATGATCAGCGCGCCACTGGAGGCGTCGACATAGGGCTCGGTCAAGACGCGGGCGTCGGCCTTGACGGCCTGCTGGTACCAGGGGCGCTGGCGCGGATCGTAGCCGGCCGGCATCGGATTGTCCGGCCAGGTGATGAACTTGCCGCTTTCATTGCCGACATAGGTCGACATGAACTCGCTGGTCAGAACGTCGTTCTTCAGGATCGGCTGGATGGCGTTATCGTCCGCGACGTTGCCGGTGGCATCGGCCACCATCGCCGTCAGCGTGACGCGGCCGTTCAGCCACTTGGCGACGCTCTGGGCGGCCTGCGTGCCGGATGAGGCAATGTTCTCCTCGACGGCCTTGGTCGTGGTGCCACGCTGCAGCGTGTCGATGTAAACGGAAAAGCCGGCAAAGGCGCCGACGACGACACAGGACGCGGCAACCAGGATCCGCGTCATGAGGTTCGATCGCTTGGACAAGATGGGCTCCCAATGGGGTGCCGGCGGCTCCCGCCGGACATGAGCTCTCGATGATCTTCGCGCAGCATCCTTCGTCCGCCGGAGGGACGGAGCGCAGACGCCTGCGGGAAAACGTTGAACATGCCAGAAGGCGGAGCCAGCCATGCTTCATGCGGCTGGGGCCTCTCGAAGTGAGGATAGGCCTATCGCGCCCCACGCTAGCGATCGCTATTTAAGAACAAATTAAAATTGATCTATGCAAGTTCGCGATGCCGACGGCAACGCGATCTTTACCGTGCGGCGGCTAGAACACCGCCCCCGAAAGCAAAAACGGGTGCACTGCGGCACCCGTTCTCCCACTCGCAAAAGCCTGGTTGCTCAGCGGCGCATGAAGGCCTCGAAGGCTGCACGCGCTTCGGCGCTCTTCAACTGCGCCGCGAAATGCTTGGCTTCCTCGTCGATGCGCGCAAGAACGTCGCTGCGGTCGCCACGGACGAGGTCGCGGGCGATGCGAAGCGCTTCCGGCGGCTTTTTGGCGAGACGGGCGGCGAGTGCCAGCGTTTCTTCTTCCACCGCGTCCTGGCCGACGATCTTCCAGATCAGCCCTGCGTCCAACGCACCTTTGGCATCGAGCGGCTCGCCCGCCGCAAGCAAGGCGAAAGCCCGCTGATGGCCCATGATGCGCGGCGCTATCAGGCTCGACGCGGCTTCCGGCACCAGCGCCAGATCGACGAAGGGCGTCTTGAACAGAGAGCGCGCGGAAGAGATCGTCAGGTCGCAGTGCAGATGGATCGTCGTGCCGATGCCGATCGCCAGGCCATCGACGCCCGAGACGATGGGCTTGGTGGCGGTTGCGAGCGCCTTCAGGAACTCGATGACCTCCATGCCCATGCTCCCGCCCATGGCGAAAGCGAGGAAATCCGCCATGTCGTTGCCGGCGGAGAAGCAACCATCGGTGCCGAGAAAGGCAGTGGCGCGCAGGGCCGGATCGCTTGAGGCAACGGTCAGCGCATTGGTCATCTTCGCGTACATGTCGCGGGTGATGGCGTTCTTCTTTTCCGGCCGGTTGAAGCGGATCACCTGGACGCCAGGATAGGCTTCCGGCCGTTCGACGAGCACGTGGTCAGTCATGACAGTTCCTCTCAAGCCAGAACGGCGCGGGCGACGGCCAGGCTGTCGGCGCCGTTGACGACACGATCCTTCAGGGCAGCGGTTTCCGCCAGAAGGTTTTCGGCGGTGAAGCGGCAGAGCGCGATGCGCTGGTCTTCCTTGCCGTCAGCCACTTCGGCCAGACCGCCCTTCGCCAGATAGGCGCCGCTCAGCGTCAGGCCGAACAGGCGCTGATAGGCCGTCGCGCCGGCGAGCGCTTCGGCGAGCTTGCCGCCGGCGACGGCCGCGATCAGCCACTCCGTCGCAGCCGAAAGATCATCCAGTGCCGCATCAAGGCGCGCCGCCGTCTCGCCGAAACCATTCCGGTTCGAGGCGCGCACGGCCTGCGCGATCTCGCGCAGTTCGCCGATGAAGCCGCGCACATGCGCGCCGTCGGAGAGCGGCAGCTTGCGGGTGACGAGATCGATCGCCTGGATGCCGTTGGTGCCCTCGTAGATCGGGGCGATGCGGGCGTCCCGCAGGTAGCGGGCGGCACCGGTTTCCTCGATAAAGCCCATGCCGCCATGCACCTGGATGCCCATCGAGGCGACGTCGACGCCGGCGTCGGTCGAGAAGGACTTGGCAATCGGCGTCAGCAGGCTGGAGCGCTCCTGCCAGTATTTTGCTTTTTCGCCTTCAGCCGCATGCGCCATGTCGACGGCGTGGGCACAGGCATAGGAGATCGCGCGCGACCCTTGCGTCAGCGCCTTCATCGTCAGAAGCGTGCGGGCGACATCGGGATGCTCGATGATCGGGCTCATGCCCTGCCCCGTCCAGCCCGGCGCCTTGCCCTGGGTGCGCTCCTTGGCAAAGGCGATCGCCTTCTGGGTGGCGGCATCGGCGATAGCGACGCCCTGCATGCCGACGGCGAGCCGGGCATTGTTCATCATGGTGAACATGCAGGCGAGACCGCGGTTTTCCTCGCCGATCAGATAGCCGATCGCGCCCTTCTCTGCGCCGAACTTGCCGTCGCCGTAGATCATCGTGCAGGTCGGTGAACCGTGGATGCCGAGCTTGTGTTCGAGCGAATGGCAGAAGAGATCATTGCGTTCGCCGAGCGAACCATCGTCCTTGACCAGGAACTTCGGCACCAGGAAGAGCGAAATACCCCTCGTCCCCGCCGGCGCGTCAGGAAGCCGTGCGAGCACCAGATGGACGATGTTGTCGGTGAAATCGTGCTCGCCCCAGGTGATGAAGATCTTCTGGCCGAAGATGCGATAGGTGCCGTCGTCGCGGCGCTCGGCGCGGGTCTTCAGCACGCCGAGATCGGAGCCGGCATGCGGCTCCGTCAGGTTCATCGTGCCGGTCCATTCGCCGGAGACCATCTTCGGCAGATAGGTGGCTTTGAGCGCTTCCGAGCCGTGCTTTTCCAGCGCCTCGACGGCGCCCATGGTGAGTGTCGGACCAAGCGCGAATGCCATGGAGCCGGCGTTCCACATCTCCATGGCGGCGACATGCAGCATGTGCGGCAGGTTCTGGCCGCCGAATTCTTCCGGAGCCGTCAGCCCGTTCCAGCCGCCAGCGATCCAATTGTGATAGAGGTCACGCCAGCCATCCGGCGTCTCGACCTTGCCTTCGACGAGACGCGAGCCCTGGCGGTCGCCGACGTCACCGAGGGGCGCCACCTCCTCCGTCGCGAATCGGCCCGCTTCCGACAGGATGGCATCGACCAGATCTTCGCCGAGGTCGCCGAGCGCACCCGATTGCAGCGCGTCGCCCATGCCTGCCACGTGTTTCAGCGTAAACGCGATCTCGTCGACGGGTGCCTTGTACATGATGATCCTCCCAGATAGTCAGGTCGCGCAGGGCGCATCCTCGTTGCGCCGAACACTATTGATTTTTACGTAAACGTCAACGTCAATTGCCGCACTCTGCCACGACGTCGCGCCGCATCGACTGTAACAAAACTGTCATCAACGGCGCATAGAAGCCAAGGCATAAGGCTTTTGCCAAGGCGTTCAGATGAACCTGATTTCCCCCGAAATACCCGGCATCGTCTGGGCCTATCGTTTCCTGCCAGGCGAAAGCCGCTGCCAGCGCATCGCCACCGACGCTTCGGTCGACAGCCTGCTGACAGGCGAAGGATGGGTCTGGGTTCATCTGGCGCTCTCCGATGCACGCACGCCTGCCCTCATCGAGCGGATCGGCAACCTTCCGCCACTCGCGGTCACCGCGCTGACCAGCCACGACACGCAGGCCGCGATTACGGTTTCGGATGATATCGTACACGGCACGCTCGTCGACTTCGAGCGCACCTTCGATGCCGTGACCAAGACGATCGGCTGGCTGCATTTCGCCGTCAGCGACCGGATCATCATCACCACCCGTCTGCATCCGTTGCGCAGCATCGACCACGTCAAGGCGGCCGTGGAGAAGAGCACGAAATGTGCCCGCCCGATCGACCTCTTCGAGATGATCGTGATCGAGTTCCAGCGCACATTGATCTCGCTGGTTCTGGAATTGACCGAGGAACTGAACGTCATCGAGGATCATGTCTATGGCGCGGCCGGACATCGCCAGCAGCCAGGCCTTGCGCCGCTCCGCCGCACGGTGGTGCGGCTTCATCGGCATCTGCGCACGATCCTGGCTTTGCTGAGGCGGGCGGCCGCCTCGGATGAAGACGAGGTGCCGCCCGGTTTCATCGACGTTGCCGAGCGGCTTTCCGACCGGCTCGAGGCGGTCGACCGCGACGTCTTCGCTTTGCAGGAACGGGCACGACTGCTGCACGAAGAAATCGACAGCAAGATCTCCTCGGAAACCAACCGCCACCTCTACATCCTGTCGCTGATGACCGCATTCCTGCTGCCGCCGACGCTCGTGACCGGTTTCTTCGGCATGAACACCGGGGCGCTCCCCTTCGCCGACGGCACCGGCACGCTCTATGCGGCGCTGTTCATCGCACTTTCCATGGCCTTTGCCTGGTGGATCCTCAGGCGGATCGGCATTCTTTGAATGTCAGAGAAAAGGCCGGCAGCGAAAGCCCCCGGCCCTGCTCACCCCTTAGCTATAGGGCGAATAGCACTGCTGGCGCGGGCCGCCATAGGGCTGATAACTATTGTCATAGGCCCTGTAGGACCGGTACCGGTTGGCGCACCATTGCACATGGCGGCTGGCGTAGACGGGAGCCGGACGCTCGTAGCGCGGCGGCTGGGCGATTGCCCCGCCGATGATCACGCCGGTGCCGAAGGCGGCCATCGGGTACCACCAACCGTTATAGTAACGGTATCCCGGACGGCGGTAGTTATAACCGCGGTAGCCATTGTAGTAGTAATAGTTGCCGCGGCGTTCATACCCCGGCCTGCGATACTGAACGTTCGTCGCCTCGTTCTGCCGCTCGACGCGAGGCGGCGTCGGCATGAACGCCTGCGACGGGGCCGCGGACGTCATCAGAACTGCCGCGGCAATAATCGCAGAAAACCACCGGCTCTTCCCGGTCTTCAGCAAAGTCTTCATCAAAACCTCCATAACCGAATCCACGCTCCGCAGGGTGCCAAAAAATCGGGCGACTACGGGAACTTCAGCCTCTGCGTGATTTCACCCGGTTCGCTGCAAAACCGGGGATGACCCTCAGCCGGGAAAACCGAAACCAGCCAGCAACGCATAAGTCACCGGGTTTGTTCCATCTTCAGACATCGCGGCTGCTGCGGATCAATAGCTGCAGATCGGCAGCAGTGACGGCTTCGGCGCATTCGTTCATCCGCCTGTCGGCGTCGAAGGCATCACGCGACACACCAATATTATGCAAGGCATTGCTCATATACAGCCGGAGGTCGGTATACTTTCGCGCGCCGCTCCAGCACAGTCCGCCTCGGGGGCTGGGATTTACGATACATTAACGATACTGTCGGCAATCTCAGAGAATGGCAAAGCGGTATATCTCCACCACAGGGATGATTCTGCGCCTCGCGACCTTTCTAGGTCTGGCTTTCGCGGCGGCGATCGCACGCGCCGGTGAACTGGAACCCTGGAAGACCAAGTCCAACGCCATCATCGTCGATGCCTATGAGATGAACAGCATCGACTGGGAAACGATGCTTGCGGACAAGCGCATCTCCGGCTTCATCGCCAAGGCCTCCGATGGCCTGCCCGAGAGCTTCTCCTGCACCGGCGACCACAACGGCGACACCTTCAACCACTGCAAGACCATGTGGCGCAAATACGCCGTCAGCCGTGAGCTCTACCAGACCCGGCGCATGATCGCCCGCACACACGGGCTGCTGTGGGGTGCCTACCATCTCGCCCGTCCCGGCAATCCCGTCGACCAGGCGAACCATTTCCTCGACTACGCCGAGCCGCGCGACGACGAGTTGATGGTCCTCGATCTCGAGGGCATCGATGCGGAGAAATACATGTCGCTAGAGGATGCCGCGATTTTCGCCGGCCACGTCAAGACCCGCACCGGACGTTATCCGATCCTCTATACCAACCACATCACGGCCAAATATATCGCCGCGCACCGCGCCAAGCACCGGCTGCTGTCGCGCCTGCCGCTCTGGTACGCGCGCTACAAGCCGGATATCCGCCAGGTCTTCCCGATGGGCAATTGGGAAAGCTATGCGTTGTGGCAGTTCTCGTCCGGCATCAATTGCGGCAAACGGCGTTGCCCCTACCGCGTGCCAGGGACGCTCGACGATATCGACGTGAATGTCGCTGCAAAGTCGCCGCTGGCGCTGAAAGCGATTTGGGCGCAGGGTGCCTTGCTGCCTGAAAAGCCATTGCCGCTCACCCTCGTTGCTCAAGCCGAGCAGGGGACGGGCATGCACGCGGTCGCACGGGCCTCCGCAACGCTTGGCGAGCCGCTGCTCGTCAGCCGTGCCGGTGCCACGAGCGGCGCCGGCAGCGGCGTCGACAGGCTGGTGACGGGCTCGATCGACTTCGCTCGCCACGAGCGCGCCCTACAGGTGGCGGTCGCCGCCGATGACGCGGCACAGGGCGGTTGTATCGGCGCGGTTGCCAATGCCGACAATCTACGGCGCGTTGCAATCAAGCCTGCGCCCTGCAACACGCCCTGATCCTTCAGGCTTCGATCTGGACATCTCCCAGCGGCCGCGAGCAACAGGCGAGGATGTAACCCTCGTCGATCTCGTCATCGAGAATACCGCCATTGTGGTTCATCTCGACCTCGCCCGCGACCTTCATCACCCGGCAGGTGCCGCAGATACCGCCCTCGCAGGCAGCGCCGATCCTCACACCGTTGGCGCGTGCCGTCTGCAGGATCGTTTGGCCGGGTTTCGCCTCGACCTCCTTGCCGCTCATGGTGAAGGCGACCTTGGCCGCCTGAACCTCACCATCATCGCCGGCACCGGCGCGCACGGCGATCTCTTCCGCGGCAGGTGCTGCCGCCGGCTGGAAGCTCTCCTCGTGATAGCGGGCCATGTCGAAGCCGGCTGCCTTCAGCATCTCGCGCACACCGCGCATGAACGGTTCCGGACCGCAGCAGAACACCGTGCGCTCCTGGAAGTCGGGAGCGAGCAACGGTAGCTTGGCACCGTCGATGCGGCCGCGCAGGCCGTGCCAGCCGTGACGCGCCTCGTGCCCTTCGACGATGAAGCCGAGGTTCAGTCCGGACATCTGTGTCGCCAGAACCTCGAGCTCCGAGCGAAACAGAAGGTCGTCCGGCCGGCGCGCGCAGGAGATGAAGGTGACATCGGTCTCCGGCACGCAGTCGGCCATCCAGCGTGTCATCGACATCATCGGGGTGATGCCGGAGCCGGCGGAGATAAACAGGTACTTTTCGCCGGGATGACGGACGAAGCTGAAATCGCCGAGCGGGCCAAAAGCCCGGAGCTTCATGCCCGGCTTCAGGTGATCGAACATCCAGCGGGTGCCGATGCTGTCGGCCTGCGCCTTGACCGTCACGGCGATCGAAAGCGGGCGAGACGGTGTCGACGACAGGGTGTAGGTGCGCATGACCGGATCGTCGGCGACCGGCAATTCGAGGGTGACGAACTGCCCGGGCAGATAACGAAACCAGGCGGGCTTCTCCGCACGGAAGGTGAAGGTCATGACATCGGCGGTCTCGACGACGGCCGATGTGCATTCGAGCATCTGCTGCCGATCGATCCAGACATGCAGTTCGTCGAAATGATGGAAGGAGGACGCCATCTGCATATCAGGCGACCTTTGAGAGCGGAGCCGCATCGCCCTGCAGGCGCTGCTCCATGAACTTGCAGTACCATTCGACGAACTGCATCACGCCGCCCTCGTGCTCCGGCGAATACGGACCGGGCTCATAGGCCGGCGAGCGGATGCCGAAGGCATTTTCCTCGACGATCTGGCGATCCTGGTCGTTGGTCTCGGTCCAGACATGAGTCAGATCCTCGAGCGTGTAGTCGACACCTTCGACCGCGTCCTTGTGGACCAGCCACTTCGTTGTCACCTGCGTGAGTTCCGGCCCGAGCGGCAACACGCGGAAGGTGATGGCGTGATCCGAAAGCACGTGGTTCCAGGTCGTCGGGTAGTGGAACATCAGGAGCGTGCCGATCTGCTTCTGCCTGACATCGGCCGACAGCGCCCTTTTTACGGCGGGCGCACCCGACATGGTGTAGCTTTCGGCATTATCGACCAGCGGCATGCGCGCGGCGCGGAACTGGCCGGTCGGCGACATCCGGAACTCGCTCGGCAGGCCCTCGGCCTCGCACTTCGCCCAATGGGCGGCAATCACCGGATCGTCCTTGGCGCCCTGCACCCCGGTCGCGGTCGGCGCTTCCGGATAGGTCCGGCAGAGTTCGGGGTGATTGGCGGCGCAGTGGTAGCACTCGCGGTTGTTCTCCCAGACGAGCTTCCAGTTGCCCTTTTCGATGATGGTGCTTTCGAAGGCGACCTTGGTCTCTCCCAGCCGGTGCGGCGCGAGGTAGGGGAATGCCAGCTCGCGGAAGGCGGCGAAATCCGCCGGCGTCTCCGACAGGTTGATGAAGATGTAGCCGCCGACCGTTTCGCAATGGATCTGCTTCAGGCTGTGGGCTGCCTTGTCGAAGTCTTCACCCATCTGGCGTGCGAAGAGCAGCGAGCCGTCGAGCTCGTAGGTCCATTGATGATAGGGACAGACGAGCTTTGCCGAAGAGCCCTTGTGCTGCGTGCAGACGCGGGAGCCGCGGTGGCGGCAGGAGTTGTGGAGCGCGCGGATCGTGCCCTGGCGATCGCGGGTGATGACGACCGGATAGTCGCCGACCTGGACGGTGAAATAGTTGCCGGCCCGCGGGATTTCGCAATCGTGGCCGATGAACAGCCAATCCCGATACCAGATGTTTTCCAGGTCCTGCCGGTAATAGTCGGGGTCGATGTAGAAGGCCCGATCGAGGCTGTAGCCGTCACGCCGGCCCTTCAGCTTGCGAAGCATATCGGTCTTGGTATCCATGTCCTGTCCTCATGCGCCATGTTTCGGAGAGGCAGGACAGGAACCCGCATGGGCGCACGCCCATGCGTTTTAGGCTCCGATCCGGCTGCCCGCCGCAACCCGTTACGGTTATGTCTGTCAAGGCTGGTTTCCGGGCTCAGGAGCCGTCCTTCGAAGGACCAGCCCGGCGCCTTCCCGGACGGAAAACCGTCCAGTGGCCTTTTGCCGAGGCTTTCGCTCCACCACCGTTGCGGGGGCAGCGCCGGGATTTGACCGGCTTCCCAATTATCCGCCTTCCCCTTTGGAAGACGACACCTTGAGTAAGGATATGTAAGCGCGGAAGGCGCCTCGGCAGGCGCCGGATAGCGACATTCAATTCCAGAATGACGACACGATCGAAACCGCCTTTTGGAAACGGATGCGAGAATTTTTCACTTTATAAACATATAGATAGATCAAAAATTGGGCAGATGCCGTCTTTTGTGACTGACATGACGCAGACACAGGAAGGCTTCGCCCGTTTGCGACATTCCCATGAATGTGCAGGGGCATCTTCCGCGAACGAAAGGAAATCCTTCATTAACCATAAGCCACTAGGCTTGCCGGCGGACGAAGATGTCCGGCAGGCAGATGGCACACTGACGATCATGGCAAAGTTCAGATATTACGACGCTGCGGCCGAGAAGCCGCCGGCGGTCATGCCGAAGACGGCCGTTCATACCGAGTTTCTGCGCACCGGCAGGATCAACCGCCGGCAATGGCTGCCGAGCGAGCGACGGTATCTGAGCTACGAAGAAGTCGCGGACAGGACCGGCAAGAAGCTCGCGACCGCCGGTGACACGACGCACAAGCGGATCAACGGCTTTCATGCCTCGATCCAGTTTCCCAAGCTGATTTTTCACCGCACGCTCGTCGGCAAGCCGCATCTCGGCTATTGCCATGTGACGGCGGCGCGGACGGCGGTCACGCCTTCCAAGGACATCACCTGGTCGTTCTACTTCGCCAATTTCTTCAGCGACCTTGGTGATGAGACACATTTCTTCGACCGTATCCAGAGCGGCTATTCCCGCATGTATTTCGCGGTCGCGATCGAGCCGAACGCCGAAGACGGACAGATGGTCATCAACCGCAACGTCCGCGACAACGGGCTCCTCTTCCGCACGGACGACCCCAAGGTTGCTCTCAAGAACGTGCTGATGCTGGGTGCCCGGGACTCCGCGCTGCGCCGCATTATCCGCAGTCTCTGAGGCAGCAACCGAACGCCCCCAAAAAAATCGTTCTGTTTTCCCGGCACGTCCGTTAAGGAAGCGTCGGAAAGGAAACGGCATGGCAGAGATCATCGACACAGGCAGGGAACCGGACCGCGCGATCGAACGCGCCTGCGCCGTTCTTGCCGAAGGCGAACCGGTCGCGATTCCCACCGAAACCGTCTATGGCCTTGCCGCCGACGCCACCAATCCCGATGCGATCAGCCGCATCTACGAGATGAAGGGCCGGCCGCGCTTCAATCCGCTGATCTCGCATGTCTCCGACATGGCGATGGCCGAGGCCCATGTGCGCTTCGACCCGATTTCCCGACGCCTGGCGGAAACCTTCTGGCCCGGACCCCTGACGCTGATCTTGCCGCAGCGGCCCGATAGCAGCGTGCATGCGCTGGCCTCGGCCGGCCTCGACACGCTTGGCATCCGCATGCCCGACGGCTTTTCGCGCCGGGTGATCGCCCGCTTCGGGCGGCCGCTCGCAGCGCCCAGCGCCAACACCTCGGGCAAGATCAGCCCGACCAGTGCGGTCCATGTCGATGCGGATCTCGGCGAAAAGCTGAAACTGATCCTCGACGCAGGCCCGGCCGAAATCGGCTTGGAGTCCACGATCATCAAGGTCGATGGCGACGAGATCCGGCTGCTCCGCCCCGGCGGCCTCGATGCCGCAGAAATCGAGCGCCTGCTCGATCGTCCGGTGATCCGACCGGAAACGGCGGGAGCAACGATCGAGGCGCCGGGCATGCTGGCCTCCCACTACGCGCCCGGCGCGGCCGTCAGGCTCGATGTTGCCGATGTGCGTGCGGGCGAGGCCTTGATCCGCTACGGCGGCGGCCGGATCGCCGGCGAGGAACAGGCGGCCATCGTTCTCGATCTCAGCCCGACCGGAAATCTTCACGAAGCGGCAGCCAATCTCTTCGACTACATGAAGCGGGCCGACGCCAGCGGCGCTGCGACGATCGCCTTCGGGCCGATCCCGTCGGAAGGATTGGGAGAAGCGATCATCGACCGGCTGCAGCGTGCGGCGGCGCCGCGAGGGTGAGATCGCGTGCGGCTTCTCCTCCGCACCCCGCCCTCACCGGACGGCCGCGATTGCGGTTATGATCGCAGCCGATAGGAACCGAGGATCGTGTCTTCAGTTCGACCGATCCGATAGCGCGCTCAAGCGCAGTGCGAAGGCAGACTCATGACGACCCTTCCCTCTCCTGAACTCATCGCCTCCTTCGTCGAGATCGTCGGCAGCGCCAATGCGCTCACCGCCGAAGCGGACAAGGCGCGCTATCTCGTCGAATCCCGCGGGCTCTTTCGCGGCACGACGCCGATGGTGCTTCGCCCCGGTTCGGTCGACGAAGTCTCTCGCATCATGAAACTCGCCAGCGCGACCCGCACCGCGATCGTACCGCAGGGCGGCAACACCGGCCACGTGGCCGGACAGATCCCGCGGGAAGGCAAAGCGGACATCGTGCTTTCGCTCGAACGGCTGAACCGGATTCGCGACGTGGATCCGGTCGGCAACGTGATCGTCGCGGACGCCGGATGCATTCTCGCCGACATCCAGAAGGCGGCGGACGATCACAATCGCCTGTTCCCGCTGTCGCTCGGATCGGAAGGCTCCGCGCGTATCGGCGGCAATGTCTCCACCAATGCCGGCGGCACGGCGGTGCTCGCCTATGGCAACATGCGCCAGCTCTGCCTCGGCCTCGAGGTCGTGTTGCCAACCGGCGAAATTTGGGACGGGCTGCGCCGGCTGAAGAAGGACAATACCGGCTACGACCTGCGCGACCTCTTCATCGGCGCCGAGGGCACGCTCGGCGTCATCACCGGCGCGGTGCTCAAGCTATTCCCGAAACCGCTTGGACATCAGGTAGCCTTCGCCGGTGTCGGCAGTGTGGAGCATGCGCTCGCTCTCTTCGAAAAGGCCGCCAGCCTTTGCGGGCCGGCGCTGACCGGCTTCGAGCTGATGCCGCGCCTCGGCGTCGAATTCACGACGAAACATATTCCCGGCGTTCGCGACCCGATGGACACCGTCCATCCTTGGTACGCGCTGATCGACATCTCGACCTCGGATTCGGCCGAAAGCGCCGAGCGCATAGTCAACGACCTCCTGGAACAGGGCTTTGCCGCCGGTCTCGTCGAAAACGCCGTGATCGCCGCCAACGAGACGCAAGGCAAGGCGCTGTGGCATATGCGCGAAAGCATGTCGCCGGCGCAGAAACCCGAGGGCGGCTCGATCAAGCACGACGTCTCAGTGCCCGTTTCCAGCATTCCTGCCTTTATGAAGGAGGCGGACGCCGCCGTCATGAAGGCGATCCCAGGCGCGCGCATCTGCTCTTTCGGCCACATGGGCGACGGCAACATCCACTACAACATTTCGCAGCCGGTCGGCGCCGACAAGCAGGCCTTCCTCGATCGCTGGCGCGAGATCAACGCGATCGTGCACGGTATCGTTCTGAGATATAACGGCTCGATCTCGGCCGAACACGGCATAGGCCAGCTGAAGCGCGACGAGCTCGCAGAAATCCGCGCACCGATCGAGATCGAGCTGATGCAACGGATCAAGCACGCCTTCGATCCGGCGGGCATCATGAACCCTGACAAGGTGCTGCGCGCCGACCGGTGAAGCGGGCAGTCTTCTGCGGCAGGCTTAAGCACCTGCCGCAAAGGGCTCGCTGCACTTCAGGCGACCCGCGTCAGCGACCGCCTGCGCGCAACTGCGAAAGAGACAGGAGCGTCTCGGCGCTGACGCCGCCTCCGCCGCTACCGCTGAGGATCGCCAGCCCCGGTGAGACGTCCGTGTTGTTTTCGACGTCATAAAGTGCCGTGAACCGCTGCAGGAGCTTCTCGAGCTTCGCGGGATCCTGCAGATCCTTGATGTTGACGACGCGCTCGATATAGGCGGCCTGCGCCTCGATCTTGGCGTTCTGCAGCCCCTCCGGCATGCTGTAGGCCGTCTTGATAACCTGGAACAGGGCGGTCTCGGCCAGGATGTCGTAAGCCGTGTTGATCTCCGGGGCCTTGCGCTTGAAATAGAGCGCCAGGCGAACGCCGCCGTTGTCGGCGCCTTCGGACTCCTCGAGCGACTGATTGAGATAGAGGTCGACCGTGGTGATCAATCCGCGCCGGGTCTGGATCTGGCCGGCCTCGCCCCGGACGATCTTGCCGTCTGTGTCGAAGTTGAAGGAGGCGACGATCCCGCGGTACTTCAGCCCGTTCGGATCGGTATTGATGAAGCTCTTGGGATCGTCCAGGTTGGACGTGAACATGTCCTTGAGGTATTCGGTCTTGACCGTTCCCGGATCGATGCCGGACCCGACGAGCACGAAATCGACCAGCCGCCGGTTCGCCAGGAAGGCGTCGAGCGTCTCGATCTTCTCGATCTCGGCCGTGTAGTACTTGGCTTCCTCCTGCGCCTTGACCTTGGCGACCTTCTTCTCTTCATCCGTGCCGAACCGGGACTTGGCGATCACATAGGCCTTGGCCGTATTCATGATGTCGGCTTCGCTCTGTGCGAGCTTTGGTGCGCCGAGCGTGCCGTCCGGATTGAAGTTGAATGCCTTTACCAGCTTGACGTAGCGCTCATCGCGCAGCGTGTTGGCATAGCTTCTGGGATCGTTGAGGTCGCTGGTCAGAATCCGCTTCAGCGTTCGGCTGCTCAGATCCTCATTCTCGAGGCCGAAAGCACGCAGCATGAATTTCTTCATGTCGTTGTTGGCGAGCAATTCATCGACCGATTTCATCGTGCCGATCAGGAGTTTGAAGCGTTTGACCAGCGCTTCGTCCTCGGCATCACTCTTGTCGTTGTAGCGCACCATGTAGCCGTCGGACGTCGTCTTCATCTGGTCCGCATCCTGCGCGGTCTTGCCGGCTGGCAGCGTACCGTCAGTCTGGAAGTTGAAGGCGGCCAGCATCTTCTTGTAGGCGGCGTTGTATTCGCCGCCATATTTGTTGACGTAGCTCTCCGGGTCGTTGATGTCGCTGGTGAGGATGTTTTCGACCGTAGACGGCATCGTCGTCGCGGACGGCAAGCCGAAGGCGGTGATGATGTAGTTGAGCAGGCGGCTATCGGCGACCAGGTCCGAGACCTTGGTAATGCTGCCGATCTTCTGCTCGTAGTATTCCTTGTTGAGCAGCGCCCCGGCGCCGGTCAGTCGCGCAGCGCCCGACGGTGTGACGCCGGGCCTCACGAAGACATAGGCCTCGTTGAGCAGCGCCTTCTTTTCGTCGCTGATCGCCTTCTCGCCGGCAGGCACGCTGCCGTCGGCATTGAAATTGAATGTCGAGGCGAGTTGGATATAGATATCGAGACCGCTGATCTGCCTGGCAAGCGTGTTCACCTCCAGGGAGAGCTGCGCCTTCAGCGCCGGCGCCTGGTCGCGCGGCGGCAGCCGTGCATCGAGGTCGGTGACGATTGCGTTCTGCTCATCAATCTTCGTCTGGATGGCAGGCTTGTCGGCATCGGGCGCCGCGGCCAGTTGGGCTGTCAGGCTGACGATCTGGGCGAGAGCGGTGTCGCGCGCGCCGAGATCCGTCAGCTGCTTGCTCGCTTCGGTCAACCGCGTCTTGGCTGCCGTCTGGTTGGCGGTCAAGGTCGCGGGATCGCTGGTCAACGCATTGCGAACTTCCGTGTACGAAAAGGTCTTCGGGTTCAGTCCGAACACGGTGAAGGCAAAGGAGCGCAGCTTTTCGTTGCCCAGGAACTGGTCGACATCGGTGACCAGATCCATGGCCGCGCCAAAATAGGCCATCTCTTGCCGCATGACTGTATCGAGATCGTTAATGCGGTCGTTGTAGAGGCCGATCAGCGCATCCTGCTGTGCGCTGGTTTGAGCCACCGCGGTTGCCGAACTGAAGTTGAAGGCCTGCGCAAAATTGCGGTAGCGTTCATCCGTGAGACGGTTGGCAAAACTGTTGTCGTCCTTCAGGTCACTTTCCAGAACCTTGCGCATGAAGGCCTTGGCATAGGTCATGTCCTCCAGGCCATGCGCCTTCATCGCGTAGGAGTAGAGCCGGTAGTCGTCGAGGAACGCGTCGACGGTTTTCACGCGGTCGATGTTTTCCCGGTAATATTGGGCCTCGCGCGCGATCTGCGGCTGCTGGGCAACACGATTGAGGCTGCTGCGCAAATCACGCGTGATGCGACTATAGTCGAGATAGGTCGATACCATGCCTGGCCCCGTCGGTTACCCATGGGGCGGCCGAACCAACCCCGAAACAGAATTCTGACGCGTCATGATTGCAGCACTGGCTTGTGTGTGGCTTTTCGCCGGCCGCCGACATGCCGTTTGTTGCGTCCGATCGGAACAAGACCGTCCAACCCGTTGACGAAACGGAAACCCTGAGCGGTCGGCTTTTGCTAACCATCGAAAAACGCAAAGTTTTCTTAACCGCGATTCTTAAGCCGTTCGGAAAGGGGGGCGCCTATTCTCAGCCCATAGAGGACGAAAAAGTCCCGACGAGAAGACCGGAAACGGCTCTCAAGGAAAAACAAGGGCGATTGAAATGCGCAACACACTCTCTCAACCCGCATGGGTCGAAAACACGCTCCGTCTTGATCCGAAGCGCTTTCCACAGCAGGCAAGCTACGCCTTGCGCGGTCACACGGGTAATGTCACGATCAGCCTGGACGAGCGTGGCGCAGTTCTGCGCAAGGTGCTACCATCGAGCGGCCTGCCGCTTTCGATCGCACTGCCGGCGCGGGCATTCAAAGGGGTCGCGGCTCGCGCGATCGATCACGGCGACGGAGACGTTACAGTGACGCTGGAACTTCATCACGACGACCCGGACCTCTGCGTTCCGCTGCTCGTCGCACACGACCTGTCCGATATCGCGGCCGACTGGCGCGCCTGGGCGGAGGCCTATCGCATTCCGATGCTGATGGTCGAAGCGGATGGCGTCGCAAGGCCCCTCGAAGAGCATCTCGGCGATGTGCGCACCGCGCCGGTCAAGCCGCGGCGCCGCCACTCCTTCTTCGCCGAGCGCCGGCCGCGTTTCCTCGTGCGCCGTTCCACCGGCACGCTTGGCGTTCACATGAAGATCGACGGGCGCGAGATCATCGCCCGCAGCTAATTCGCAGCAGCACCTCCAGCGCGACAGCCGGCCGTTCCCTGCGGCCGGCTGTTGTCGTTTGATCTCCGCGCTGCCGATTTTGGGGCTGCCGATTTTGGGATGCCGTTGCGGACGGCAAGCCATTTCACAGGTTTTCTGGGATTGCTCGAGATGTTCCCACGGAAACAGCTCCGCCGCCTTCTTCGTGCCATATCGGGTTCATAGCCAAGATCACGAAAGAAGGAGAAACCCGATGCGCAAGCATATCGCCGCCGCCGTTGCTGTCATCCTGTCCAGCTTCCGTGCGCGTCACGAGGCGAAGGAGCGCAAGGCCGCCCGCGAGATCAGCTGGGCCTGAAGCTTTTGCGGCCCGCCACTACAGCGCCGCGCGTCTTTTCAGACGCGCAAAGGTCGCTGTAGCAATTTCAGGGCTGCATGTTTTTATCCTTAAACCGACTAGGATTTAAGGAAACATGCAGAGGCGGGACGGACCGAATGCATGAAGAGGATCCTCCGCCGCGACGGAGGATTTTTCATATCAGGCGAACAAGAAACGCCAGCACCAGGCCGACAAAGATGATCAGGCCCACGACCCCATTGAACTTGAACAGCGCCAGGCATTGCGCCGGATCGTGGATGTTCAGCACCAGGATCTGATAGGTCAGCATCGCCGCCGCAATCAGAAGTCCGATATAGGCAATGGCGCCGGCACCGGCAGCCACGAAGGACATAAGCAACAGCAGCGTCGCGATGCCATAAAGGCCGATCAGCCACGGCCGCGGATTTTCGCCGAACCGCCTTGCCGTCGAACGCACGCCGATCAGCTCGTCGTCCTCCCGGTCCTGGTAGGCGTAGATCGTGTCATAGCCGATCGTCCAGGCAATCGCCGCACCGTAGAGCAGCACGGCTGCCAGCGACAATGTACCGAACGCGGCCGCCCAGCCCATCAGCGCGCCCCAGGAGAAGGCGAGGCCCAGGAAGAATTGCGGCCAATCGGTAAACCGCTTGGCGAAGGGATAGATCGCCACGATCGCGAGCGACAGAATGCCGAGCACGATCGAGAAAGTATTGAACTGCAGCAGTACGACAAGGCCGACGAGCGCCTGCAGCACCATGAACACCTTCGCCTGAAGACGCGAAACGCGTCCCGACGGCAGCGGCCGCGAGCGGGTGCGCGCAACCTCCATATCGATGTCGTGGTCGACGATGTCGTTGTAGGTGCACCCGGCGCCGCGCATGGCAATCGCGCCGGCGGTGAACAGGAAGCAATGATACAGGAAGCGGCCGAACGAGAATTCTTCGGTGCCCGCCGCTGCGCCCGTCGCCAGCGCCACGGACCAGAGGCAGGGCAACAGCAGCAATTGCCAGCCGATCGGACGATCCCAACGGGCAAGCTGCGCATAGGGCCAGAGCGCACGCGGCAGCACGCGATAAACCCAGTTGTTGGAGGGCGCGTCGTGGACGCGGCCGGAATCGGCGGAGAACGTGTTCATCCCCCTGTTTGACGCCGCCCGTCCGGCCGGTCAAGCGGCGAGATCGTCGCGGCGCCGGACCAGCGCAATGTCAGGGAAGGGTGAAGTCGAAGCGGTAGGTCGCCGACAGACCGACCAGGACCTGGTTGCGGCTGCCACGCTCTTGAACGAGGCTGGAATCGGCGGCAGGGCCAAGCAGGCGCCGATACTCGGCATAGGCACTCGTCTCAAGCTTCTCCGTTGCCTGCCAGGTGATCGCGGCGCCGACGCCGGCGGATCCGACGCCGCCATGCGGATAATACGTGGCGAGGCCGGATGCGGCAGACTCGCGGTCGTTCACGCCATAATAGGCGCCGTAGTAGTCGCTGGTCGCAGCGGTCAGGCGTGGACCGCCGGAGATGCGGACATTGCTGCTGACATCGGTGAGGGCGTCGGCCGCAACGTCGGCGACGATACCGTGGTGGCTGCGAATGCCCTGGCGAACTTCGGCGCGCACCCGCAGCCAGTCCGTCGGATAAACCTCCGCAAAGCCGCCGACTTCACCGCCGAACTTGATCGGATCGAGGCCCTTCAGGTCGCTGGAGGTGCTGGCGTCGCGCTCGAAGATCAGCTTGCCGACGAGACCGGCACGGAAACTTCCCTGGTCGACGAGCGCATAGGACATGTTGTCGTTGCGCGAGGAGAAGCGGACCGAGCTGCCGGCCTTGCCGAGCGAGATCAGGGGCGCGGCCTGGAACATGCGCTTCGAGGCGCCTTCATACTTCGGGCCGAGGAAGCCGGTGGCACCGACCTTCAGATACCAGTCGCCGGACCAGAAATACTGGCCGTCAGCGGCAGAGGCGGCGTTGGCCGACAGCAAAAGGGTTCCAGAAAGGAGGACGAGAGAACGGATACGCAAGAAACAACTCCGGAAGAATCATTCGCCGGGGCGAAGTTTGACCGTGCCGCTGCGCCGAAGGAGGGAGGTGGGCAGGAACGACACGAGGGCGGTTTATTGCGGCTTGTTCCTACGATTCCGTTAACCAGGTCAATTCAACCTTCCTTTGCCATACCCGGTTGGCGAACCCCGGTCACTGGCCAAGATAGGTCTTGAGATAGACGCTCGGCGGGCTGCCGAGCATGCGGCGAAACATGGTGGTGAAGGCCGCGACATTCTCATAGCCGGCATCAAGGGCCACATTGGTGATTGGCTCGCCATCGGCAAGGAGCGGCAAGGAAGCGAAGATACAGGCCTGTTGGCGCCAGGTGACAAAGCTAACGCCCGTCTCCTTGCGGAAGAACCGCGTGAATGATCGCCGGCTGAGGCGCATGCGATCCGCCCACTGGTCGATGCTCGCTGCCGCCGATGGCGCCTGCAGGAACTGTCGGCACAGCGCCGCGAGCTTCTCGTCGCGCGGAAACGGCAGGCCGAGCGGGCGTTCCTGGAGTCGGCCGATTTCTTCCAGAAGCAGATCCGTGACCAGTTGTTCGCGCCGCTCCGACATCGTCTCGTTCTCGACGCTGACGAGCGCATCGACAAGGCTGCCGGCGAGCGGATTGATTTCCATGACCATCGGCCGTTCGGCGCGCAGCAGTTCCGGCGCGAAGTAGATGGAGTGCATGCGCACGTCACTGATCATCTCGGCCGAGTGCTCCATACCGGCCGGGATCAGCAGGGCATGGCCGGGCGGAACCATCCACCGCCCGCGCTCGGTGCGCATCAGCACGACGCCGCCGCGCGCCCACCAGAGCTGCGTGCGCGTATGGCTGTGGAAGGGAACCAGAAGACCGGCGCTATAGTCTCGTCCGAGCGCCAGCACCGGGGCGTTTCCCGTCTCGACCCAATCGAGGTTCCGGAAGTGATCGTCATCGGGAAGCTGCGGCAAGGGATATCGGCGGATCGGCATTTGGCCCACTCACGAAAGAAATCGACCAGATCACAAAAGCAGGCCAATCGCAACCTCAGTACAGATAGCCCTTGCCGCATACAACCTTCGAGACGGCAAGGAATCACCCATGTCTACCGTGACCTCAACTTCCGGGATCTCGCCGGAAAAGACGGCCTTCTCCGTCATCCTGGCTGTCAGCTTCTGCCATATGCTGAACGACATCATGCAGTCGCTGCTGACCGCGCTCTATCCGCTGCTCAAGGCGAACTATTCGCTCGATTTCGTGCAGATCGGCCTCTTGACCTTTACCTTCCAGCTGACGGCGTCGATGCTGCAGCCGGCCGTCGGCATCATCACCGACCGCTGGGCGCTGCCCTATTCGCTGCCGCTCGCCATGCTTTCGACCTGCAGCGGCCTGATCCTGCTCGCGAATGCGCATGATTTCTGGGTCCTGCTGGTGGCCGCGAGCCTGATCGGCATCGGCTCGGCGATCTTCCATCCGGAATCGTCGCGCATCGCCCGCCTCGCCTCCGGCGGTCGCCACGGATTGGCGCAATCGCTCTTCCAGGTGGGTGGCAATGCCGGCAGCGCCATGGGTCCGCTGCTTGCCGCCTTCATCGTCATTCCCTTCGGCCAGGGAAGCCTCAGCTGGTTCTCGATCGTCGCGATCATCGGCTTCTTCGTGCTCTCCTGGGTCAGCACCTGGTATGTGCGCCATCGCCGCACCACGATGAGCCGGCCGGCACCGAGCCGTGCCCTTCCGCTGCCGAAGGGGCGGGTCATGTGGGCGGTCGCCGTGCTCGTGCTCCTGACCGCCACCAAGAACGTCTACATGGCGAGCATCTCCAGCTACTTCACCTTCTTCGTCATCGAGAAGTTCGGCATCGACGTGCAGCAGGCGCAGCTCATGCTGTTCCTGTTCCTCGGCGCGGCCGCGGCCGGAACCTTCCTCGGCGGGCCGATCGGTGACCGTTACGGCGCCCGCTTCGTCATTTGGTTCTCGATCCTCGGCGTCATCCCCTTCGCCTTGCTGTTGCCCTATGCGAACCTCTTCTGGACCGGGGTCCTGTCGATCATCATCGGCCTGATCTTCTCCTCGGCCTTCTCGGCAATCGTCGTCTTCGCCCAGGAGCTGGTGCCGGGTCGCGTGGGGCTGATCGCCGGCGTCTTCTTCGGTTTCGCCTTCGGCTTCGGCGGCATGGGCGCGGCCGTGCTCGGCATCTTTGCCGACCGGCAGGGCATCGAGTTCGTCTACACCATCTGCTCCTATCTGCCGCTGCTTGGCATCCTCACGATCCTGCTGCCGAAGATCCCCGCGCGATAGGCTCTTCGCGCCGAAATCGCTTCCGTTTTCACCGGGCGCCGCCATGCGGCGCCCGGTTTTCGTCTTGCGCCACAAGCAGCACGCGACACCCCATCCCCGTCGCAGCCCCACGTAATCATTCATCAATTTTTGCGCGCTACGGTCGTCTGACGGGCTTGGGCAGGGGTATAGAATGCAGGGGCGAACGGCGATTCCGGCCTTTCTGGCGACGTTGCTATTTGCAACGGCGGCACCGGCCGAGACCCTGAACCTGCTGATCTGGGAATCCTATATCGACCAGAAGATCCTTGATCGCTGGACGTCGATAACAGGCGTCGCGGTGCACCAGGTCTATTACGATAGCGGCGACACCCGCGACGAGGTGCTGGCCGACCCGAACAGCCGCGTCGACCTGGTGGTAACCGGCGAAAACAGCGCCGCCCTCTTCGGTCGCAAGGGCGTGCTCGAAAAGCTCGACGAGACCAACGTCGCCTCGCTCCGGGACTATGACGAAAGCTGGCGCAAGCGCTGCTCGGGCCGAGGCCTGCCCTATCTTTGGGGCACGATGGGCATCCTCTACCGATCGGACGTCGTTCGGGAGGCGCCGGCCTCCTGGCAGGATCTCATGCGCCCAACCCCGGCACTCTCCAAGCATGTCGCCATGTACGACGACCACAACGAGGCCTTCGTCGCGCCGCTGATGCTGCTCGGCCAATCGATCAACACCAACGACAGCGCCACCTTGAAGGCCGCCTTCGGCCTGATGAAGGAACAGGCGCCCTCGGTGCTCACCTACGAATATATCATCAGCTCGATCCAGAACCCGACGGTCAGCAAGGACATCTACATGGCGCTGGGCTACAGCGGCGACCAGCACGTGCTGAACGACAAGGCAGGTACGCCCGGCGTCTGGCGCTACGCCGTTCCCAAGGAAGGCACGCTTTCCTGGCTCGATTGCATGTCGGTCGTCGCCAAATCCCCGAACAAGGACCGCGCGCTCGCTCTCCTCGACTATCTCGGCTCGCCCGGCAGTGCTGCCGCGAACGCGCTGGCGCTCAACATGCCGACGGCAAGCCGGGCAGCCTATGCGCTCCTGCCGGAAGAAGTCCGCGCCGACCCCGCCATCTACCCCTCACCCGACATCCTGGCCAAGAGCCAGTATCAACAGGAACTGTCCACAGAGTCGGTGCAATTGCGCCGGCGCATCATCAGCACATTGGCGAACTTCCAGTGAATCTCGGCAAACGCGCGCTCATCCTGATCTTCCCCGTCGTTCTCGCTGGCTACCTACTGGCGGCAGTCTCGGTCCACGTCACGCAGAGCCGCTCCATCCGCGCGCTCGAACACGCCAAACTGTCGCAGCGCCTGGAACATGCGGCCGCCGTCTTCCAGAACGAGATCGGCCGCAGCAAGGGCTTCCTCAATGCGCTCTTGAACGGCAACTCGCTGCGCCAGTATGTTTCAGAGACGGACGAGAACTACCGCGCCAATGCGCTTGGTGTCAGGCTGCAGGAAAGCATCAAATCACTCCTGGACGACCCGACGGGCTACGTGTCGCTGGCGCTGCTGACTTCCGATCTGAAGACGGACTACTATTTCGAAAACAGCTGGGACCCCTTCGCCCAGATCGACGAGGCCCAGCTCAACCTCGCCCGTCGATTGATCCGCGAAGACACGCTCGCCGACTGGACCTATCTTTACGAAGCGGGACAAAGACCACGCATCGTTTATTCCTTCTTCCTCGATCCGGTCGCCTTCACCCGGCCGCTGCCGAGCAAGAAATCGAGCGCTCTGCTCGTCCAGGTCGCGATCCAGCCGGACCGCTTCCTCGACATGCAGCAGGCACTGAAGAAGGAATACGGCTCCGACATCGTGCTCCAGCCCTGGCCGCTGGCGATTACCGAAGACCTTTCGGCAAGCGTTCATCTCGGGCCCTCGCTCTATGCGACGCTCACGGTTTCGAGCGAACATTTCGATGCGCTGTTGGCCAGGCAGAAGATCCTGCTGGCGCTCGGCGCCGTGGCGATGAGCCTGTTCTCGATCTGGCTGATCATCATGCTGATCCGCCGCTTCATTACCGACCCGATCGCAAGCCTCGACGCCAACGTGATGGCGGTGATGGTGGGCGCGCGCGACGAGATCCGCGACATGGAGGAGAAAGGCGAGATCGGGCGGCTGACGGAAAATATCCGCGAATTGCATCGGCAGTCGGTGCAATCGCTGAAACTCGTGCAACGCAGTTCCTGGACCGACACCCTTACCGGCATCAGCAACCGCGGCCATTTCAACGCGCTTGCCGCCGGCGCCGTGCGCGAGGCAATCGCCGCCGGCGAGAAGTGCAGCCTGCTGTTTATCGACATCGACAACTTCAAGTTCGTCAATGACAAGCACGGCCACGAGATCGGCGACGAGCTCCTGAAGACGCTGGCCGTCCGCATCGGCGAGCGTGTCGATGCCATTACCAAGCGGCGCGGCCAGAAGCCGGCCATTCTTGCCCGCCTCTCCGGCGACGAATTCGCCGTTTTCGTGCGATCGCGACCCGGCGACGGAACGGTCCGGGAAATCTCGGCCGCCATTCTGGGATTGTTCGAGGACGGCTTCGAAGTCTCCGACAAACGCTATCCGGTGACCGCAAGCATCGGCGCGGCGATCTGCCCGGACGATGCGACCAACCTTGCCGAGCTGATTTCGAATGCCGATGCCGCGATGTATCAGGCGAAGACCAGCGGCAAGAATCGTTCGGCCCGTTTCTCGCGCGCGCTTCACGATAAGCGCACGCGGCTGCGCCAGATCCAGGACGAGCTGCGCGCGCTCGATCCGGACGAACAGTTCCATCTCGTCTACATGCCGATGGTCGACACCGAAGGCCGCGTCACCGGCTGCGAAGCGCTGCTGCGCTGGTACTCGCCCGTCCTCGGCAATGTTACCCCGGATGAATTCGTGCCAATCGCCGAAAGCTCCGGCCTCTTCACCAAGATCGACTGGTGGGTGATCAACAAGGCGATGTCCGATTGCCGGCAGCTCAAGGCGCTGTTCGGCCCGGAAACGGTGCTGGCAATCAACATCTCCTCGGCCGAACTGCACTCCAAGGCGATTGCCGACCATTTCTCTGACTGCCTGGAGCAACATGGGCTGGAGGCGCGTTCGATCGAGATCGAGCTCACCGAAACCTTCGCCGTCAAGTTCAGCGACCAGCTTCGCCGCAACATAGATGCCCTGCGCCAGAAGGGCTTCCGCCTTTCGATCGACGATTTCGGCGCCGGCTACACGTCCGTGCAGCAGATCATCGAATACACGGCCGACACGATCAAGCTCGACCGGGCGCTGGTCTCGAACCTGACCGCGTCGCAGTCGCTGCCGGTGCTCAAGGCGCTCATCGCGCTCTGCCACGCCAAGGACGTCGCCGTCGTCGGCGAAGGCATCGACACGCCAGAGAAGCTTTCGATGCTGACCGCAGCCGGTTGCGATCTGTTCCAGGGCTATCTCATCAGCAAGCCGCTGCCGATCGGAGATCTCGGCATCTGGGCGCTGACGCGCACCGCCCGCTACGCGCACGACGAAGGGCTGGATGACGTACAAACTCGGCAGGCCATCGCCTGAACGGTGGCGATTGCGGGAATCGCTGCCCGGACTCCCGTTTTCCCTTGACCTTGCCGCCCTGCCGTCCTAACCGCAGCGCAGCAATTTCGGGATATCGGGGGCTGCAATGAAGGTTCTTCTCATCGGATCGGGTGGGCGCGAGCACGCCCTTGCATGGAAGATTGCGCAGTCTCCCAAACTGACGAAGCTCTACGCGGCACCGGGCAATCCCGGCATCGCCGAAGAAGCTGTCATCGTCGCGCTCGACACGGACGATCATGCGGCCGTCACCGATTTCTGCCGCAAGGAAGCAATCGATTTCGTCGTGGTCGGTCCTGAGGGCCCGTTGGTCGCCGGTCTCGCCGACGTCCTGCGCGCAGCCGGCATCGCCGTCTTCGGCCCGTCTGCCGCCGCCGCCCAGCTCGAAGGCTCCAAGGGCTTCACCAAGGATCTTTGCGCCCGCTACGACATTCCGACCGGCGCCTATGGCCGCTTCACCGATGCCGAAAGCGCCAAGGCCTATGTGCGCGCCCAGGGTGTGCCCATCGTGATCAAGGCAGATGGCCTGGCAGCCGGCAAGGGTGTCACCGTCGCCATGGCGCTCGATGAGGCGCTCGCTGCCGTCGACGATTGTTTTGCCGGCGCTTTTGGTGCTGCCGGCGCCGAAGTGGTGGTCGAGGCCTATCTCGATGGTGAGGAAGCAAGCTTCTTCTGCCTGTGCGACGGCAAGACCGCGTTGGCGCTTGCCTCCGCGCAGGATCACAAGCGCGTCGGCGACGGCGATACCGGGCCGAATACCGGCGGCATGGGCGCCTACTCGCCCGCTCCGGTCATGACGGCCGAGATGATCGAGCGCACGATGAAGGAGATCATCGAGCCGACGATGCGCGGCATGGCGGAAAGCGGCCATCCCTTTTCCGGCGTCTTCTTTGCCGGCCTGATGATCACCGCCAAGGGCCCGGAGCTAATCGAATACAATGTCCGCTTCGGCGACCCGGAATGCCAGGTGCTGATGATGCGGATGAAGAGCGATCTTCTCCCGTTGCTCTATGCCGCGGCGAGCGGCACGCTCGCAGGCATGGTGGCCGATTGGCGCGAGGAGACGGCGCTGACCGTCGTGATGGCCTCCAAGGGCTATCCTGGCAGCTACGCCAAGAACACGCCGATCACCGCCCTGCCCGTGGCCTCGGCCACCACCAAGGTGTTCCACGCTGGCACAGCGATGAAGGATGGCGCCCTGGTCGCGACCGGTGGCCGCGTGCTCAACATCACCGCAACGGGCGCAAATGCAGGCACGGCCAAGGACAGAGCCTATGCGGCGGTCTCGGCCGTTTCCTGGGACAACGGCTTCTACCGGCACGATATCGGCTGGCGTGCGGTTGCACGCGAGAAAGCGTGATCCGGAGCGGAACTCATTTCCGGATCATTCTATTTTTACCAATTCTCCTGACGGGAAAGTAAGGGAGTGCGCATATTCTCGCCGCTAACAATTGCGGGAGAAAGCGTATGCGCCTGTTGCTGATCACCACCGTCCTCGGGCTTGCCGCCGGCAACGCAGAGGCGTCGTCGATCGAGGCGCTCGCGTCGGGCACGACCGACAACGCCAGTGTCGCCACCGTCTCCTGCGCCGCGTGCCCGCCGCTGCAGTCGAAGAAGAAGGTGACCTATGTGGTACCCACGATCGCTGCGGGCGACGAAACGGTCGAGCTCAAGAAAATCAACGGCGAGATGAAGATGGTGCGCACCGAAGCCTGGCTCGGTGGCTCCCCGGTCGTCTTTGTCAGCAAGCCTTCGCAGGAGATCATCAAGGCGGCTTCCGCCGACAGTGATGCCTCCCCGACGGTCGTCGTCTCGACGAATGCGGACGACCAGAACCCGGTGGCGGACGACGCGAAGATGATCGCGATCGACCAGACCGCAAAGACCGCCGCGGTCACGCCGATCGGCGCCTCCATGGGCGGCTCAGTTGCACCGCCGACCGAAGACGGCTCACAGCAATTTGATCCGTCCACCCTCGAACTTCGGCTAGACTGATCTCCTATCGGGAAAGTTCCCTGCCCCGCTCAGCTGTCCCCTGCATGCAAGGCTGACGGGCGTTTCGCTGCACAGCGAGAGATTGCGCCCCTGAGAGAAGCAGGGGCGCAATCTTTTATTATGGGCCTTCCAATCCTTCGATCCGCGCGACCAGCGCCTCGATCTGCCTGTCCGAATAGACTTCGATGCCATTGCCGGCGAGCAATGCTGCCGTCACACCCTCGCCCGGATGGCGAGCGCCGGAAAAGCTGCCGTCATAGACGAAGCCGGGTCCGCAGGACGGGCTGCCATCAATCAGCAGCGCAAAACGACAGCCGGTTTCCTTCGCCAGCGCAAGCGCGTTTTCGGCGGCCCGCACGAAGTCTTCGGTCACGTCGCGGCCGGTGATCTCCACCACCCTCGCCTCGCCTTCGAGCACATCCTTGCCGACGGCGCCTGAAGCAATTTCCGCTGGCGGGCGCGGCACCGGCATGCCGGCAGACATTTCCGGACAGATGGTCACGAGACGGCCTTCGGCGCGCCAGCGATCGATCGCCGGATGAAGGAGCGGTTTCGACTGACCGTCATAACGGACGGCATGGCCCATGAGACAGGCGCTGACGAGGATCTTTGCGGGCATATGCCTTCCTACTCCGAGGCGGGATGGTCATCAAGCGCGATCCCGACCCTACAGCGCCGCGCTGCATGAATTCGTCCTCAAATCGAGGTCGATTTGAGACATGCAGTGAGCAGCCACGCGCGTCAGATCCAGCGATCGTTTTCCGCCGTGCGTTCGCCGCCCTCATGGCCGGTGTTGAGGGTGCCGCGCGGCTCGATCAGCAGCATCTTCACCTCGCGCTCCGCATAGGGCTTGTGCTCGACGCCCTTCGGCACGACGTACATCTCTCCTGGCCCAATCGTCACCGACCCGTCGTGGAAATCGATGCGCAGTGTACCTTCAAGCACGATGAACGCCTCGTCGGTATCCTTGTGATCATGCCAGATGAAGTCGCCCTCGATACGCACGATCTTGAACTGATAATCATTGAGTTCGGCAATGACGCGCGGCTGCCACTGATCGCTGAAGAGCGAGAGTTTTTCGGCGAAATTGATCGGCTTGTGGGTCCTCGTCGCGGTATCCATCGGCTGTCTCCATCTGCGTGATGGAGACAGGTTATAGGTCGCCTCACGGCGACCCGCTTGAACGTTTGTGCGGGAGCAACAGCGGATGCTTCCGGAGCCGGGAGCCGACCTTTTCGCCTTAGCCTGCGATCTTGGAGAAGTCCGCGACAGTGCCGGTTGCCGAACGGATCAGGCCAAGCAGCGCCAGGCGGTTCGCACGGATCGCGGCATCGTCATCATTGACCAGAACGTCGTTGAAGAACTGATCGACCGGCTCGCGCAGCCTTGCCAGCGCTTCCATCGCCGAGCGGAAGTCTTCCTTGGCGATCGCGTTGCGCGCTTCGCCCGAGCCGGTTTCGACGGCCTGGTGCAGCGCCTTTTCGGCATCGAGACGGAAGAGGCCGGCATCGACGGCGTCCGCGACGGTCGTTCCCTTCTTCTCTTCGGCCGCGAGAATCTGGGTCGCACGCTTGGTGCCGGCCAAGAGGTTGCGACCTTCCTCGTCGGTGATGAACGCCGTTAGCGCCTCGACGCGGCGGGCAATCATCAGGAGGTCGTCCGAATCCGACGTCAGAACCGCGTCGATCAGGTCGTGACGGGCGCCGAGATCGCGCAGATAGACCTTGAGCCGGTCATGGAAGAAGGAGAGCAGATCGGCGGAAACGTCGCCTGCAAGCGCCGGCTTCTGTGCTCGGAGAGCAACGAGCGCGGCTTCGAAGGCCGGGAGCAACGCCAGGCGCGCCTTGCCTTCGAGGATCAGGCGGATAACGCCGAGTGCCGCGCGGCGAAGCGCATAGGGATCCTTCGAGCCGGTTGGCTTTTCGTCGATCGCCCAGAAGCCGACCAGCGTGTCGAGCTTGTCGGCAAGCGCGACGGTCACCGCCACCGGATCGGTCGGCACGCGATCGGACGGGCCCTGAGGCTTGTAGTGATCCTCGAGCGCATCGGCGACCGACTGCTCTTCGCCTTGAAGCAGCGCGTATTTGTGACCCATGATGCCCTGAAGCTCGGGGAATTCACCGACCGCTTCGGTGCGCAGGTCCGCCTTGGCGAGCACCACGGCGCGGTCGACGAGCTTCTGATCCGCGCCGGTCACCTTGGCGAGTTCGGCGGCCAGCGCCCGGATGCGGGCGACGCGTTCGCCCTGCGTGCCGAGCTTGGCGTGGAAGGTGACGTTCAGCGCGTCGAGCTTGGCCATGCGCTGGTCGAGCGGCTTCTTGAGATCGAGAGCGAACTTTTCCGCGGACGCTTCCAGCGTTTCGAGATCCGGCAGGTTGCCCTGGTCGCGGTGCCAGAAATGGGCGGCGTCCGAAAGGCGGGCGCGCACGACCTTGCCGTTGCCGTGCACGATCTCCTTGCCGCCGTCCTTCGCCTCGATGTTCGAAACGAGGATGAACTTGTTGGAGAGCGTTTCGGCGCCAGGTGCGCGGGTGACGAAACACTTCTGGTTGGTCTTGATGGTCAGACGGATGATTTCCGAGGGAATTTCGAGATAGGCATCCTCGAAGCTGCCCATCAGCACCTGCGGCCATTCGACGAGGCCGGAGACCTCTTCCAGGAGACCCTCGTCCTCGACGAGCTCCAGGCCATTGGCGAAGGCGACGTTACGCGCGTCGGCAAGGATCATTTCCTTGCGGCGCTCGCCATCGAGGACGACCTTCGCCTTTTCGAGCTTCTCGGCGTAGTCGGCAAAGCGGCGAACCGTAATCGCCTCAGGCGCTTGGAAACGGTGCCCATAGGTGACGTTCGAGGCAACGATGCCGTCGACTTCAAACGGGATCACATGCGTTTCCTCGGTTTCCGAGCCGAAGGTGCAGACGATCGACTGCAGCGGGCGGACCCAGCGAAGCGCACCGGGCTTTGCCGACGCAACGCCGGAGCGCATCGGCTTCGGCCAGGGGAAATTGCGGATGATGCCGGGCATCGCCTCGGCGATGATCTCTTCGGCCGGACGGCCCGGCTTGACGATATGGGCGACGTAGAAATCGCCCTTCTTCGGATCGCTGTGGACATGCGCCTCGCTGATCGAGGAGAGACCGGCGCCACGCAGGAAGCCTTCGATCGCCTTCTCGTTGGCGTCGGTGCGCGGGCCCTTGCGCTCTTCGCGAATATCGGCGGAGCGGGCGTTGAGGCCACGGATATCGAGCGTCAGCCGGCGCGGCGTCCAATATTCGCGCGCACCCTCATAGGTCAGGCCCGCCTCGACCAGGGCATCGGTCAGCAGCTTCTTGAAGTCGCCGGCCGCCTTGCGCTGCAGGCGGGCAGGAATTTCCTCGGAGCGGAGTTCGATAAGAAGATCGGGCATGGGAGCGACTTTTTCTGTTCCTGACGGTTGCGGCGGACTTAGCAATCTCTGGCAACATTGTCACCAAGCGCCGCGATGATTTTGGCTTTCTATGCCCGAGCGCGCTGCGGATTCACCAACCACCACCGCCGCCACCGCCACCGCCGCCGCCGGAGAAGCCGCCGCCGGTCGAAAAGCCTGACGATGACGATTTGGGCGGGGGAGGCAGGGACGAGGTCATCGTGTCCGCCATCGAACCGGCAAATCCGCCGATACGGTCGCCGAAGGTGCTCGAGCCGAAGCCGTCGCCGTGATACCAGCTCGGTTGATAGGCGGCCGCCGCCGCCGCGGCGGCGAGCAGCCATCGATCGAAGGTCTCTGTCCACGGTTTCTCGACGCCGAGCGCTACCGCATAGGGCAGAAGCGTCTCGAAATGCCGGGGCGACATTTCAGGCGCGCCCTGCATGTTCATCCGGTCCTTTTCGGCGAGCGTCATGTACTGCCTAAGCCCGTCGATACCATCCATCATCCGCGTGCCGAGCGGCGTCGGCGCACCCATCAGGAAGAAGAACAACACGTTGACGAGGACGATGGCGCCGATCACGAACAACAGCGGCAACTCATCGGTTTCGGCTGCCGAGTAGAAGACGGCTGCGAGGATCGCCGAGAAGATCGTGAGGGCCACGAAGCCGATGAAGGCGACCACCACGATCGACATGATCCGGCTCATCAGGCTCTTCTCACGGCGCAGCGACTTGCCGAATGAGACGGCGAGGATCGACACGAAGAAGGCGATGAAGACGGGAACGATTACCAGCGGCAGGCTGTCTTCGCTGAGATCGCCGAAGAGGAAGACCGCCGCGACCGCCAGGACCGACAGGACGACCCCGGCGACGATGTAGCCGCTGTTCGCCAGGTAGTACTTGCCGCGATGCTCGCGCTCCATGGCATTGCGAAAATCCGCACCGGTCGCCTGCACTCGTGTGCCATGAGCGCGATCGATCGTGAGCGTGCCGCCGGCCGCATTGACCGCCTTCATGACGGCCGCTTCGCCGGTCGGCAGTTTTTCGTTGCTTCCCTTGCCGGTGGCGGCGATGACGATGGCGTTCTTGAGATCTTCGAGAACCACGTGGCCCTTGACCGCGAGGTTGAGTGCTGCCGCCGACAGTGCGGTCCAGCCTTCGCCGGAAAAACCCTTGTTGTCGATGTAGTTGACCAGCGCCGGCGAGATGCCTTCCGGCGGATCCCAGCGCGGCACCATGACGCCGCGGTCCGGGTCACGCCCGACCCGCAACCAGGCCTGGCTGTAATAGATGAGGACGAGGACGAGCCCGGCACCGGCGATGACAAGCGCGAGGTGGTCACGCAGCCACCAGGCGTTCTCCTGGCTGGAGGACGGCCTGATGATGCTGCCCTTCGGCATCTTGATGGCGATCGTCAGCCCTTCGCGCGGATCGAGACGGCGGGTGGTGGCGAAAAAGATCTCGCTGCCGTCCCGCGAGCCTCGGGCGTCCTTGCCGGTCGCGCCGTAGCCGCCGGTGAAGAAATCGAGTGCTTCCACCCTAACGCCTTCCGGCAGGGTCACCGTGGCGCTCGCCTCGTCGATCGGGAAGTCCCACTCCGTGCCGGTCACGTTCCAGTAGAGTTCGTCGTGATCGTCGAAGAAACGGATCTGCCGGCCGGTCTCGTAGGTGAACTGGAAGGTATGCTCACCCGGGTCCAGAAACACCTCGGCAGAACCGGTGTAGATGCGGACGCCGCCGCTGATCGACTCCGTGCGGTAGGGCTCCTCCTCGCCATCGCGCTCGACCGATAGCAGCTCGAAGTCGACCTTGCTGCGCTTGCCCTTCGCATCGGTGAAGGTCAAAGGCAGGTCGCGATAGATGCCGCGGCGGATCTTGTTGCCCTCGACCGTCGCCGTGATCGTCTCCGTCACGGTCATCGTGCCGTCCTTGGCGAGGTCGATGACGGAGCGATAGGCGGAGAAGACCTCCTCCGCCCGCCCGATGCCCGCCGTCGCCAGCAAAAGAACCAGAATGGCGAATGCGGCAGCGAGACGGGCCATGCGGATCAAGCTTTCTTCCGGTTGAGGGTCAAGTTCCGGTTGGGGGTCAAGGCGCGGCGATTTGATAAGTTAGAGCGGGATGCGGGCGGAAAACCGCATACACTTTTCCTCATCCGCTCTCGATCACGGCCGGTCGCCGGTGAATTCGACGCCGAGGGATGCGAGCGCGTCCCAATAGGCCGGATAGGTCTTGGCGACGCAGCCAGGGTCCTCGATGGTGATGCCGCGGATCTTCAGGCCGGCAAGCGCGAAGCTCATGGCGATGCGATGATCGGCAAAGGTGTCGATCGATGCCGGCAGGGTCTGGCCGGCAAGACCCGGGTCGGACGAGACGATGAGGTCGTCGCCTTCCTCATGCGCAAGACCCGGCCGGATCGCTGTCAGGCCCAGCGAAAGCGCGCGCACGCGGTCGCATTCCTTGACGCGCAGATTGGCGAGACCGACGAAGCGTACCGGCGTGTTGTTGAAGGCGGCGAGCACCGCAATCGTCGGGATCGCGTCTTGCATCTGCGAACCGTCGATGACAGCAGGCAGGTTCGGGAAGCTTGAGATCACTGCATGAGCGCGCGCATCTGGCTGGGAGAAGGCTGTTGCCGGGACGCCGAGATCGATGGCGCCGCCGGTCAGCACTTCCGCCGCCCAGAGATAGGTTGCAGCCGACGCGTCAGGCTCGATGACATAGTCCGCCGCACGATAGCCGGTCGGGGCGACCTGCCAGACGGACGGGCTCACCTGCTCGACTTCGGCCCCGAAGGCGCGCATGGCGGCAACCGTCAGGTCGATGTAACCACGCGCGCCGATCTCGTCGCCGGCAAGCTCGATGCTGACAGGCCCCTTGGCGCCCGGAGCCGCCATCAGCAAGGCAGAGACATACTGGCTGGAAAGGCCGGCATCGATGACGACGCGGCCGGCCGGAAAGCCGCCGGTGCCCTTGACGGTGACCGGCGGGCAGCCGGTCTCGGAGGTAACCTCGACGCCGAGGGCGCCGAGTGCTTCGACCAGCGGCTTGATCGGGCGCTTGCGCATATGCTGGTCGCCGTCGACGACGACTGTGCCATCGACGAGAGCGGCCGCCGCCGTCAGGAAGCGCGTCGCCGTTCCGGCATTGCCGAGGAACAGCGGTGCAGCCGGCGGGAGCAGCTTGCCCGTGCTGGTCACGACGAATGTGGTTTCATCCGGCTCGCTGACCTCGACACCCATCGCCCTGAGTGCATCCGCCATGTAGCGGGTGTCGTCGCTCTTCAAGGCACCCGTCAATCGGCTCGTGCCTTTCGCAAGGCCGGCCAGCAAAAGCGCGCGGTTGGTGATCGACTTCGAGCCCGGCGGGCGCACATGGCCGCGAAGCGGATGGTCGGTCGGCAGGATGGTCAGCTTCTTCATGGTATCGGTGGTCATCGAATAGGTCTCTTGATGCGAATGAGCTGCGGCGGGAGCCCGCGGCCGGGATGTTCGTGGCGATCGGAACCGCGGATGGGAAAAGCTCAGAACTTGACCTGCGGCACCGCGCGATCGGCTTCGTTGGTGATCTCGAAATAGCCGGCTTTGACGAAACGGAAGGCGTTGGCGATCAGGTTCGACGGGAAGCTCTCGACCTTGACGTTGAGATCGCGGGCAGCGCCGTTGTAATAGCGGCGCGACATCTGGATCTCGCCCTCGATCGTCTCCAGTGAGCGCTGCAGTTCGGCGAAATTCTCGTTGGCCTTCAGATCCGGATAGGCTTCGGCAAGCGCGAACAGCTTGCCGAGCGCCTGGGACAGCGCGCCTTCGGCCTGCGCTCGCCCCTCGACATCGCCTGCAGGCACCGCTTGCGCCCGGTTGCGCATGGCGATCACCTCTTCGAGAGTCGACTTCTCGTGCGCCGCGTAGCCCTTCACGGTTTCGATCAGGTTGGGGATGAGATCGGCACGACGCTTCAACTGCACATCGATGCCGGACCAGGCCTCCTCGGCGATCTGCCGCGCCTTGACGAGACCGTTATAGACGAAAACCAGATACAGGATCACGACGACGGCGATTGCCAGACCGATCATAGGGTGCCCTCCAAAATTGCCCGGCCGAGATTAGCACCGGCTTTCAAGCTGCAAAGGCCTTTCTACCGCAATTGCGCGGAGAAACGCACTCCTCCCCAACTGTCGCTTCAAACGGAGACAATGCGCATTCCCCCTCGTGAACACAGTGTTCGCGTGCGGCGTCCAATCCCTGTTCCAACGGGAACGGCAGCATTGCTGACCTTCAGCCATATTCCAATCCAGAGAGCAACTCCTGGAAAACGAAGCTAAGGTCATGAAAACGTTCGCACCCCTCATCAACGCAATCGCCTTCACGGCGCTTTTCGTTGCCTATGCGAACGTGTCCATCGCAGAGGAAAAGCCGGTCGGTGTTCGTCGCGCCTTACAGACCTATGCGGGTCAGATCTACACCGGCGCCTACCCCACCCTGGACCAGGCCAACAACGCTGCCGCCATCGTCAATGTTGTTTGATCACGCAAAGATACGGCCGGCGATATGCTCGGCGGCCTCATTGGCGCCAAGCGTCGTCACATCGATCTCGACAACCGCATGACCATTGCCCCGCAGCAATCTGTGTCTGGCCCTAAGGTCCAAAAGGATCGCAGGATCGGTCAGCTTGTGTTGCTTTGACCGTCCGGCCCTTGTCAGCCGCTTGAGATTTTCCTCGACATCGCAATCGATGACGACCGCAACGAAGCGGGCGCCGCGCAGGCGCGCAAGCTCGGCGTAGTCTTCGAAGGCGCGGGTGTCGGAGGCGTCATCCGAGAGCGCATCGGTAAAGACGAAGGATTGTTCCCCTGGCGCCCTCGCCAAATGGTCCAACACACTCTCACGGATCGCCGCGCGCAGCGATCGATAGAGCGGTGTGCCGCGCGCAAACAGCGCCTCGGCCGGATTGATCAGCGTGTGGTTGTCGGCAAGCCGCGCGCCCAGCCTTTCGGCCAGATGGCGCGCGATCGTCAGCTTGCCGGTTCCCGGCCAGCCGTTGATGTGAACGACGAGGCCGGACGGTTGCGTGATCAAGCCGCGTCCCGGTTGAAGTTCGCGCCGCCAGCGTCGGTCAGCAGGAAGGCTTCGCCGCAGGCCTTGGCCAGCGCTCGGACGCGCAGGATGTAGCTCTGGCGTTCGGTGACCGAGATGACGCCACGGGCATCGAGCAGGTTGAACACGTGGCTCGCCTTGATGCACTGGTCATAGGCGGGGAAGACGCATTTGTGCAGCTGATTGTTGCTGTGATCGCCTGGTGCGCCGGCGGCCAACAATGCCTGGCACTCCGCTTCGGCATCGATGAAGTGCTGATGCAGCATGGCGGTGTTGGCGTATTCGAAATTGTAGCGCGAATATTCCTGTTCCGCCTGCAGGAAGACGTCGCCATAGCTGATCTTCTCGGCGCCTTCGCGGCCGTTGAAATTCAGGTCGTAGACGTTGTCGACGCCCTGCACATACATGGCGAGACGCTCGAGACCGTAAGTCAGTTCACCGGAAACCGGCGAGCATTCGATGCCGCAGACCTGCTGGAAATAGGTGAACTGCGACACTTCCATGCCGTCGCACCAGCACTCCCAGCCGAGGCCCCAGGCGCCGAGCGTCGGGCTTTCCCAGTCGTCCTCGACAAAGCGGATATCGTGCAGCAGCGGATCGAGGCCGATCGCCTCCAACGAGCCGAGATAGAGCTCCTGCAGGTTGGACGGGTTCGGCTTCAAGAGCACCTGGTACTGATAGTAGTGCTGCAGGCGGTTCGGGTTTTCGCCGTAGCGGCCGTCGGTCGGGCGACGCGACGGCTGCACATAGGCGGCACGCCAGGGGCGCGGACCAAGCGCGCGCAGGGTCGTTGCCGGATGGAAGGTACCGGCGCCCACTTCCATGTCGTAGGGCTGCAGGACGGCGCAACCCTTGTCGGCCCAGTAGTTGTGCAAAGTCAGGATCAGGGCCTGAAACGAGCGCTTCGGGTTCATATGATCGGGCAGAGTGGTCATGGATCGCGTCCGGATTTCTTCATAAAAATTGAGCCGGACAGGTGCCACGCCTGATGAGAAGGGTCAAGCAACTACAGCGCCGGCCCGCCAATTAGACGCGCCGGAGCCTCCGCGCCCTTTGATCTCGCTACTCGTCGTCGCGTTTCAGCCTGTACTCACCGGTCTCCGGATCCTGGACCAGCGTGCCCTGCGCCCCGGTCCGCTCCTCGCGGCGGGTCTGTTCACGCTGGCGCGTCAATTTCTGCGCATCGGCCACGAACTTGCGGTAGCCGAGCCAGAAGACGAAACCTGCAATCAGGAGCAGGATGAGTTGCGGCATTTTTCCTCCAAGGACATCACGCGTGAGCCAGGGCGCTTCCGATCAAATTCAGTCGTCGAAACGCCCTATCTCATGTTCTACGCAATTCCGGATGCGAAACCGTCGTACAATTTCGCTGGAATTGCTTGGGCTCAAAGCCCGAACCGCGCCCACAATGCCCTTTCCTCGATTGCTTCGGCAAGACCCGCTGCCGCCGACGCCGCCAAGGGCTCGACAAGGGCGCCGGCAACGGCCGTGCCGGTCTGCCGGCGGCCGAAAAGGCTGCGCACCGGCTGGATGAGTTCGAGCCGCGCCTTGTCGCCGTAACGCTTCTTCACCTCGCCGCGCAGATCGCCGAGACCGTCGATTAGCCCCAGTTCCAATCCGCGCCGGCCAGTCCAGAAAAGGCCGGAGAAGATATCCGGATCATCGGCGAGCATCTGTCCGCGACGCGCCTTCACCATCTGGATGAAGGTATCATGGATGTCGAGCTGCAGGTTCTTCAGAAACGCGATGTCCTGCTCCTTTTCCGGCTGGAACGGGTCGAGCATCACCTTGTTTTCGCCGGCGGTATAGACGCGTCGTTCGACGCCGATCTTCTTCAGCAGCTCCGGAAAGCCGAAACCGCCGGAAACGACGCCGATCGAGCCGACGATCGAGGTAGGATCGGCGATGATCTCATCGCCGGCGAGTGCGATCATGTAGCCGCCGGACGCTGCAACGTCCTCGACGAAGATCAGGACGCGCTTCTTCTTCTCCTGGGCGAGGTCCCGGATACGCTGATAGATCAGGCGCGACTGCACCGGGGAGCCGCCGGGCGAATTGACGGAGATCGTAACCGCAGGCGCTTCCTTGATTGCAAAGGCCTTTTCCAGAAGCGGTGCCGCCGTTGCCAGGTTGAGCGCCGGCCGGAATTGCCCGCCGCCAGCCATGATCGCACCGTGAAGCCGGACAACGGGGATCGTCACGCCTTCCCTGCGAAATCGCCTCGGCAACAACCGTCTCAGGAACGCCTTCATTTCAACTCCTGCCTACTGGATCGCTTTGGAGCAGCGTGAGGAAAACGGCATGGCACCTTTCCTCATGCCGCTCCGATGGCCAAATGTATTGGCCCATCCATGGCATGTATGCACTGCCACGACAAACGCAATGCCGCATACGGTAAATCAGCGGCGGCGATAGGCGGCACGACCGTTGTTGAGATCGTCGACATGATCAGCGAAGCGATGCCCCTCCTCATGCATGACGAGTGGCGCGCGCAACACCAGCCGCTTGCGGCTCTGCTTGATCGCCGTCACCAGGATGCGCACGGCGTTTTCGCCGACACGCGGATGCAGCGCAGTGATCTCGATGCCGCCGAAGCGGCGGCCGCAGGCGGCGATGATCTCGGCGATCGATTCCGGCCGGGCAATCAACGACAGTTGCCCGCCCGGCTTCATGATCGCACCGGCCGTCTTCACCCAGACCTCGAAGAGCCCGTCGCTCATCGCATGGGCCTCAGCCTTGAGGCTGTCCGGCGTCTTTCGGTCGGAAGCGTCGTTGAAGGGCGGATTCATGATCACGTGGTCGAAGCTGTCATCCGCCAGACCCGCCGCGACACGCGCCTTGCCGGCAAGCGAGACATCGGCCTCCAGCACCGAGACCCGCGAAGCAAAGCGGGCATTCTCAGCCAGCAGCAGGCTGCGACGGGCATACTCCGCCATGATCGGTGAGCGCTCCACCAGCACCACCTCCGCAGCTGCGATCCGCGAAGCGACGGCCATGCCGGCGGCGCCCGCACCGGCGCCAAGATCGGCGATGCGGCAGGGATGATCCGAGGAAACGAGCGATGCCAGCAGCATCGCGTCCATGCCCGAGCGATGTCCCTGCCCCAGCGGCTGAACGACATGGAACTTGCCGCGATGGAAGGCATCGACGGTTTCGGTTGCGGCCGCCAGCACTGGGTCCGAGTTCACGACCGCAACTCCGCCTCGAGCCCGGCGTCGATCAATATCCGCCGCGCGGCTTCCGCGTCCTCGTCCGCGACCAGAAAACGGCGGGGCAGCAGGCCGAGCGAGCCTTCCAGAATGCTCATCCCCTGATCGGCGATGAGACTTGCGATGCCGGCATCCTTCATCAGGCTCTCGGCAAAGGAGAGCACGACGGCATCGTTGGTACGGATCAATTCCTTCATCCGGCGGTTTTTCCTGTCCTATTTCAGCAAGCGGGACAATTCGCCTCTTGCCGCACGGGACACCCCTTCCTATTGTCGAAAGCGACAATGAAAACAGGAGTCCCGGTGTGGGCGTAGTGATACCGCTGGAAGACAGCAAAAACAAACAGGCGTCCGTTAAGCCGCTCGTCGACCTGACAGCGCCGGACATGGAGCGCGTCAACCAGCTCATCCTGTCGAAGGCCGGTTCCGACGTTCAGATGATTCCCGAGGTCGCCAACCACCTGATTTCTTCCGGCGGCAAGCGCCTGCGCCCGATGCTGACGCTCGCTTCCGCCTCGATGTTCGGTTACGAGGGCGACGCCCACGTCAAGCTCGCCACCAGCGTCGAGTTCATGCATACGGCGACGCTGCTGCACGACGATGTCGTCGACGAAAGCGACCTTCGCCGCGGCAAGTCCACCGCGCGCACGATCTGGGGCAACCAGGCGAGTGTTCTTGTCGGCGACTTCCTGCTCGGCCAGGCCTTCCGCATGATGGTCGATGTCGGCTCGCTCGACGCGCTCGACGTGCTCTCGACGGCGGCTTCGGTCATCGCCGAAGGTGAAGTTCTCCAGCTTTCCGTCGCCAAGAACATGGAAACGACCGAGGACGATTATCTCCAGGTCATTCGCGCGAAGACCGCGGCACTCTTTGCCGCTGCCGCCGAAGTCGGACCGATCGTCGCCCAGACGAGCAAATCCGACCGCAATGCGCTGAAATCCTACGGCATGAACCTTGGCCTCGCCTTCCAGCTCGTCGACGACGTGCTCGATTACGGCGGCTCGTCGAGCGACCTCGGCAAGAATGTCGGCGACGACTTCCGCGAAGGAAAGATCACGCTTCCGGTGATCCTGTCCTACCGCCGCGGAACGGCAGAAGACCGGGCCTTCTGGCGCGAGGCGATCGAAGGCGGCGACAGCAGCGATCAGAACCTCGAAAAAGCGCTCGGCCTAATCAAGCGCTACGGCGGCTTGAGCGACACCATCGCGCGCGCCCAGCACTACGGCACGATTGCCCGCGATGCGCTGGCACCGCTGCCGGCGTCCCCCTGGAAGTCGGCGCTCACGGAAGTGATCGACTTCTGCATCGACCGGGTAAGCTGACGGGACCTCAACCCTACCGGGACGACCGACAGGATTTTCTTGCCGCATTGCGCCAAAAAAGCCATTCTGTTCCTCAAGAGTTGCGCTGGGCTATATGTGGCTGACTCCGGAAACAACCCTCAGTGGTGCGCAAGACCGAGCAATCGGCACGAAAGGTTTGACATGCGGCAAATGACGATCCTCCGCCTCCTTAGCGGCGCAGCACTGCTGGCTCTCGCCGCAGTCAGCGGCAGCCACCAGGCCTTCGCGGAAGACAAGGTCGCCGCTGTCGAGGAAAGCGAACCCTTTGACATCAAGACGGTGAACACTTTCGCCGGCGCCTTCCTCGCTGCCCGCACCGCCGATACGGATCGCGACTTCGCGTCCGCCACCGAGCTCTACAAGATCGCGCTGCAGTTCGAACCAAACAACAACGACGTCAAGCAGCGGCTGATGATCACCCTGCTGATGGCCGGCCAGTTCGATGAAGGCGCCAAGATTGCCGAGCAGCTGAAGTCAGACCCGGCCGTCGAGCGCATCACCATCGTGATCCGCGCGATCGAAGCGATCCGCAAGCGCGAGTATCGCAATGCGCAGAAGCTCCTCAACTACCAAGGCCCCAACGATCTCGACCGGCTGATGAACGGCCTGCTTTCCGCCTGGGCGAAGTTCGGCCAGGGCAAGCCGAAGGAAGCGCTGGCACAGATCAACGGCCTCGAGGGCCCCGACTGGTTCCGCGTGTTCAAGAACTATCATGCAGGCGCGATCGCGGTTGCCGCGGGCGACAAACAGACGGCACGGACCAGGCTCAACGATGCCATTCTGGACCGGGAAGGCGGAAGTGCTGCGCCCGACACCTTCATGCGGGCGGTCGAAGCGCTGGCTCGGTTCGAGGCGCGCGAAGGCAACAAGCAGAAGGCGCTCGACACCGTCGCCGTCGGCGAGAACATGGTCAACAACTACACGCCGCTGCAGGCGCTGAGGACCGACATAGAGAACGGTGTTCCGCAGGAACAGCAGGTCAAGAATGCCAGCCAGGGTGCTGCGGCCGTGCTCTTCTCGATTGGTGCTGCGCTCAATCGCGACGGCGCCGAGGATATCGTTTCGCTCTATCTGCAGACCGCCCGCCGGCTCGACCCCGACAGCGCCGACATCCTCGTGATGCTCGGCGGCATCGCCGAAAACCTGAAGAAGCCGAACGAGGCGATCGAGCTTTACAAGGCTATCCCGGAGACCTCGCCGATGCGGCGCGTCTCTGAACTGCAACTCGGCCTGAGCCTGGCCAGCATCGGGAAAGTCGACGAAGCGAAGAAGCACCTGAAAGCGCTGATCGACGTCGATCCGAAGAACATCCGCAACTATCTCGCCTATGGCAGCGTGCTCTCCGACGCCAAGGACTACAAGGAGATGGGCACGCTCTACGACCAGGCCGTCGAACAGATCGGACCGGTGCCGAAGCGCAGCGACTGGACCGTGTTCTTCCAGCGCGGCATTGCCTACGAGCGCCAGAAGCTTTGGGACAAGGCCGAACCGAGCTTCAAGAAAGCGCTGGAACTCAACCCGGACCAGCCGCAGGTTTTGAACTATCTCGGCTATTCCTGGGTCGACATGAACATCAATCTCGACGAAGGCCTCGAGATGATCCGCAAGGCGGTCGAACTGAAGCCCGACGACGGCTACATCGTCGATTCGCTCGGCTGGGCCTATTTCCGCATGAACCGCTTCGACGATGCGGTGGTGGAACTGGAAAAAGCGGCTGAACTGATGGCCGGCGACCCGACGATCAACGATCACCTCGGTGACGCATACTGGCGCGTCGGCCGCAAGCTCGAAGCGGTGTTCCAATGGACGCAGACGCTTGAGCTGAAGCCCGAGGAAGCCGAGATCCCGAAGATCAAGGCGAAGATCGAAAACGGCCTGCCGCCGCTGAAGGAAGAGGTTCCGGCCTCCGCCGATGCCAAGGAAACCGCGCCGAAGAAGGTGACCCCGGAAGCGGAAGCGCCGGCGCCGGACAAGAAGTCCTGATCGATCCATGATTGATGACGGCATCGCGGGCTTCACGCTGACGCGCGCGGCGCCCGCAAAGATCAATCTGGCGCTCCACGTCGTCGGCCAGCGGGCCGACGGCCACCACCTTCTCGAAAGCCTCGTCACCTTTGCCGATCGCGGCGACAGGATCGGCTTTGCATCGGCAGACGCCGATCTCTTTACCGTATCTGGACCCTTTGCCGCCGAACTGCCAATGGATGCCAGCGCCCAGGGCGGCAATCTGGTCCTAAAGGCGCGAGATGTCCTTCGTGAGGAACTGCGGTCCCGCAACCTCGCCGCTGCCGGCCCTGTTCATCTGCATCTCGAAAAGAATTTGCCCCTCGCTTCCGGCATCGGCGGCGGTTCCGCCGACGCGGCGGCGACGCTTCATGGACTTCTCGAACTTTGGCACGCCGCGATCGAACCCTCCCGCCTCGATGCAATGGCATTGACGCTCGGCGCCGACGTACCGATGTGCCTCGCCGGCATTCCTCTCGTGGCGAAAGGCATCGGCGAGAACATCACGCCGCTTGACGACCTTCCATCCCTGCCCCTCGTACTGGTCAATCCGCTTGTTGCCGTTTCGACGCCGGTGGTGTTCCGGACGCTCCCGAACAAGACCAATGCGCCGCTCGTTTTGCCTCAGGCTTCGGGAACGCTCGACGCGTGGCTGGCGGCAATGGCAACGATGCGCAACGATCTGCAGCCGCCGGCGCAGCAGCTGCAGCCTGTCATCGGCGACGTCTGCCAGTCGCTGATGGAGGCCGGGGCCCTGCTGGTTCGGATGTCGGGCTCAGGCGCCACTTGCTTCGGCATTTTCGACAACGGTGAGCTTGCGGCTGCGACAGCGCGTACTCTTTCGGAGGCGCAGCCCGGCTGGTACGTTCTCGCCTGCAACACGATAGGAAGAGGCAAGTAGAATGGCTGGCATCGACGAAAAACGCCCCTTCGTTCCCGTCGGAATTGCTGTCCTCACGGTGTCCGACACCCGCACGCTCGCCGACGACAAATCGGGCGACACGCTGGAGGCGCGGGTGCGCGACGCAGGTCATCGCCTGGAAGCGCGCGCGATCGTGCCGGACGATCGGGCGCAGATTTACGACCAGGTGAAGGCCTGGACGCTCGAACCGACGATCGACGTGGTGATCACGACCGGAGGCACGGGCTTCACCGGCCGGGACGTGACGCCGGAGGCGCTGGAGCCGCTGTTCGAAAAGCGCATGGACGGCTTCTCCGAGGTTTTCCATCGGATCTCCTACGAGAAGATCGGCACCTCGACGATCCAGTCACGCGCAACTGGCGGCGTTGCCAACGCCACCTTCATTTTCGTTCTGCCCGGCTCACCCGGCGCCTGCCGCGATGCGTGGGACGGCATATTGAAGCAGCAGCTCGATTACCGGCACATGCCCTGCAATTTCGTCGAGATCATGCCCCGGCTCGACGAGCACCTCAAACGCGGTTAAGCCCGGATCCTCCACGTCCCATCGCACTTTCGGCCCGTCTGTTACCTTTGGAACTGACAGCCATTTTTCGTGCCTTTAGCGTCCGATCATCAGCCCACCGAAGATCGGACGCCGCACGTTTCTCTTCAGGCTGCAAAGACGCCTCCCCGCCGATATCCCCGGGCGGGGAGAACAAGGGGATACGACGTGCAGCCAGAATGCTGCCCGGCAAGAAATTTACCAGACAAGGTCATTTGAGAGCCACCTTGAGGTGCCGTCCCCTGGGACTGGCACCTTTTTAGTGCACAGCGATCAGGAGCGTCCCGGCGTCGGCTTGCTTTCGGTGACGACCCAGGCCGGAACGAGCTCCGTCGAGAGTTTGCGGACCGCCCGGACATTCGTCATGTCGCCGAGGCATCGATTGCCGTCGGCCGCTGCGAGCGCATCATGCTTGTTCACGAGGAAACCCGTTTCCAGCGGCTTTCTTCGCCGGATCAGGCGACGGAAGAACGGTTTGCGGTGCATTCTGGAATCGGAGAAGCGCGCGGGCGCCCTGTTGAGCGAGACGTATTCGGCAAGCTCGTCGATCCACCGGCCGATCGGACGGGCACCGGGTTCGAGCAGCATCAGCCATTCGCCGCGCGCCGAACGCACGACGTCGCCGAGATTCCAATCGACGTGAAAGCGGCAGCCGGCCGCTTCCGCCACACGCGACGAGCCGTCCTTGGAGCCGTGATCGAGGACAATCACATCACTGACGAGGCCCTCCACGGCGCCGGCGACGAGCACCGACAGCGTCTGCACCAGCTCGGCTTCGTTGTCCCGCGTTTCCATGATGATCGTCAGCATAGCCCGTCCTACCGCATCACACTCACAATTGCTACATGCACTGCTGGCTTGGCTGAAAACCAAACCGGGGAGCACGAAACTCCAAACGTACTGCTCCCGCTTTTTGTTCTTGAATTGTTCTCGTATTCGAGATAGGAAAATAATCAGAACAAAACGGGATCAAAGCTCTGATTCCGGGGAGATTCCAATGAACGAGCTGTCTCAGATCAGGCAGGGTGCGCTTGCGCCCGCCAATACGGCAGATGTCGCCGAAGCGATGATGAGCGCAACAGGCTTGCGGATCGATATCGACCGCCGCCGCGGACGCGGCGCCGGGCTCAACACGTCCGGCCGCTTCGAGCCGCAGGCGCGGGAAAGCTTCGACGACGGCTGGGAAAGCCTGGAAGATCTGCCCCCCTTCAAGACCGAAGTCCAGGTCGAGAAGCCGCGGACGGTGATCACCCGCAACGAATCTCCCGATATCTCCTTTGACCGTTCGATCAACCCCTATCGCGGGTGCGAGCACGGCTGCATCTATTGTTTCGCCCGCCCCACACACGCCTTCATGGGCCTGTCGGCGGGTCTGGATTTCGAGGCGAAGCTCTTCGCCAAGCCGGATGCCGCGCGGCTCCTGGAGCGCGAACTGGCGCGACCGGATTACAAGGTCAGGCCAATCGCCATCGGCACCAACACCGATCCCTATCAGCCGATTGAAAAGGAATGGCGCATCATGCGCCAGATCCTCGAAGTGCTGAGGGACGCCAACCACCCGGTCATGATCGTCACCAAATCGGCGATGGTCACCCGCGATATCGACATTCTCGCGCCGATGGCCGAGAAGGGACTGGCGCGGGTCGGCATTTCAGTCACCACGCTCGAGCGCAAGCTGGCGAGGACAATGGAGCCCCGCGCCGCAACGCCACCCAAGCGGCTGGAGGCGATGCGTGCCATTGCCGAGGCCGGCATCCCCGCCGGGGTTCTCGTCTCTCCGATCATCCCGGCGCTCAACGACCATGAGATCGAGCGGGTTCTCGAAGCGGCAAGGACGGCCGGTGCGACGGAGGCGAGCTATGTGCTGTTGCGCTTGCCGCTCGAAGTCAGCCCGCTGTTTCGTGACTGGCTTCTGCGCAACTATCCGGACCGCTACCGCCACGTCATGTCGCTCGTCCGCTCCATGCGTGGCGGCAAGGACTATGACGCCGAGTTCGGCAAGCGCATGAAAGGCGCCGGCCCCTATGCCTGGCAGATCGGCCGCCGCTTCGATCTCGCCACCAAGCGCCTCGGCTTCAACCCGACACGCCGCCAGCTTCGCGACGATCTGTTCGTGCCGCCGCTCGGAACGGGGGTGCAGCTCTCGCTTCTTTGAAGGTTTTCCGGAATGGCCTGCGTGATGGCTGTTCCGGGTTTGTAGCCAGCGATAGGCACCGAGGATGCCCGGGCAATGGGGGAGTTTTCGTCACCGCCCCTCAGGCAAGCCGGTGTGAACGCTAGAAGGTCGCAAAACAGTTCCGGTGCCCCGCCCCCGCCTGGGGCATCGGCCATCCCCCCGTCCGCCGCCGCACTCGGACCTGGGGGCTTGAAGAGAATCGGTCGATCATGCGAATTAGACTTATGTCTCGCAGGTCGTCCGATTCTCCCCTTTTTCCCGATATCATCGAAGCACCCGATTTCAGTTTTGAACTCTCGGCAAGAGGTGATGGATTTTGGCCGGTCGCCGGCGCCGATGAAGCTGGTCGCGGCCCGCTCGCAGGACCGGTCGTAGCGGCTGCGGTCATTCTCAATCCCGACGCCATTCCCGAGGGCCTCGATGACAGCAAGAAGCTCAGCGCGCAGGCGCGCGAGAAGCTGTTCGACGAAATCCTCGCGACATCGGAGGTATCGATCGCCTCGGCCTCGGCCGGCACGATTGATGCCACGGATATCCGCAAGGCAAGCCTGGAGGCGATGCGACGCGCAGTGGCGGGTCTTCCCTCGACCGTACGCTTCGTACTCGTCGACGGCCGCGACGTGCCGCCCGGGCTTTCATGCCATGCCAAGGCAGTCGTAAAGGGCGACGCACGGTCGCTATCGATTGCCGCCGCTTCGATCGTCGCCAAGGTTACGCGCGATCGCATGATGGCTCGCGCCGACCTCGCGCATCCCGGCTACGGCTTCGCGCTCCATGCCGGCTACGCGACCGTAACCCACCGGCGCGCCATAGAAACGCAAGGTCCCTGCGCCCTGCACCGCATGAGCTTCCGGCCCCTGCGGCAGGATTAATGGCGGCTGAACGGTTCTTGGGAGCGCCGATTCTAGCTCGCCAGCTTGCAGAAGAAATCTTGTCTGACACAGCAGCGCGTGCCCATAGGGCCACGCGCCGATGAATATGCGCGCGTAAAGTTTTATCGGCGTCACCGGCGCCTCGCGAGGCGCCCGCCGTGAAGCGGGGGCATGCGCATTGTTGTCTCAGCGATCGCCCAGCGTATCGCCGGCAAGCCAGTGCCTGCAGCCAAACCCGGTGCATGGCCCAAACAAAAAGCCCCGCACAGGGCGGGGCTTTTCAAATCCGGAATGTCCTGAGGCTTAGTTCAGGCGTGCCTTGACTTCGCCAAGCGCCTTCGTGAACAGATCACTCTGTGCACCGGCGTCGGCCTTGGCGGCGACGACCTTCTCGGCAGCGGCAATCGCCAGATCGACGGCAGCGGAACGGACGGCGTTGATCGCGTCGCTTTCAGCCTGCTTGATCTTCTGCTCCGAGAGAGCCGTGCGACGGGCAACGTATTCCTCGGTCTTCTGCTTGGCTTCCGCCGTCAGCATTTCGGCTTCGCGCTGAGCGGCAGCGACGATACCGGCAGCTTCCGCTTCGGCATCCTTACGCTTGCGCTGGTACTCGGCGACAAGGCTCTGTGCTTCTTCGCGCAGACGCTTGGCTTCGGTCAGCTCGTTGCCGATCTTTTCGGCGCGGGCGTCGAGCGCCTTGCCGATCATGCCCGGAACCTTGAGATAGGCGATCAGGACGAAGAACAGGATCAGGCCGACGAGGGCATAGAAGGTCGCATCAAGATGCATGGTTCAGTGCTCCTCAGTTACCGGCCGATGCCTTGACGGCAGCGGTGATCTCGGCCTTGGTGACGGTTCCACCGATCAGCTGCTTGACGACAGCGGTCGCGGTTTCCTCAGCGATGGCGCCGACGTCAGCCAGTGCCTTTGCCTTGATGTCGGCGATGCGGTCTTCCGCAGCCGAAATCTTCTTGGCGAGATCGGCTTCGACGGCCGTGCGGTCTGCATTGGCCTTGGCCTTTGCGGATTCGCGAGCGTCGTCAGCGATCTTGTGACCCTTGGACTTGGCCGTTGCCAGATCCTGCTCGTAGGAAGCGATGGCCGCGTCGGCTTCGCCCTTGAGGCGGGACGCTTCATCGAGATCCTGAGCGATCCGATCGTGACGGGTTTCGAGAATTCCGCCGATACGCGGAATGATGACCTTCGACATCAGGATATAGAAGAGGCCGAACGTGATCGCGAGCCAAAGCAGCTGCGATGCGAAATGGGTCGAATCGAAGGGCGGGAACACGCCGGAGCCAGCCTCGCCTTCGTGGGCCACACCCGTTTCGGTGTGCACCTCACCGGCCGCAGCGGCATCGTGTGCTTCGGCGCCTTCAGTGGTGGTTGACTGCTGGGCATAGGCCGCGGTCACAAACATGCTCACCTCCAGGTGCACTCAAGAATATGCGCGGCCGCGGCCTTTTGACGGGCCGCGGCCAAAACTCCAGCCGATATTAGACGGCGAAGAGGAGGAGCAGGGCTACGAGCAGCGAGAAGATGCCCAGAGCTTCCGTAACGGCGAAGCCGAATACGAGGCGGCCGAACTGACCGTCAGCAGCCGACGGGTTGCGCAGTGCGCCGGACAGGTAGCTGCCGAAGATGTTGCCGAGGCCGAGAGCCGTGCCGGCCATACCGAGGCAAGCGAGACCTGCGCCGATGTACTTTGCTGCTTCCGCTTCCATGTTTGAACTCCTTCGAATGGTGTTGCGGCTTAGGATTGTGCTTCCGGCGGAGGGCCGGCCGAAAGCAAGCGACTGTTATTCCTTAGTGGCTTCCGGGATGGACAGCGTCGTTGAGGTACATGCAGGTCAGTACCGCAAAGACATAGGCCTGGAGGAAGCAGACGAGGAACTCAAGACCGGTGATGGCGACGGTCATGATGAGCGGCAGGATCGCGCCACCGATGCCGAGCGCGCCAAGGGCGCTGAGCGACGTGACGAAGCCTGCAAAGACCTTCAGCGTGATGTGGCCGGCCAGCATGTTGGCGAAAAGACGGACCGAGAGGCTGATGGGGCGGGAAAGGAACGAGATGATTTCGATCGCGACGACAAGCGGCAGAAGCACGCCAGGAACACCATGCGGCACGAAAAGCTTCAGGAAACCGAAACCGTGCTTGTAGAAACCATAGAGAATGACGGTACCGATCACAAACAGCGCCAGTGCGAAGGTGACGATGATCTGGCTGGTGATCGTGAAGAAGTACGGGAACATGCCGAGCAGGTTCGCCGTCAGGATGAACATGAACAGCGAGAACACCATCGGGAAGAACTTCATGCCGCCGCTGCCGGCGCCTTCGCGCAGCATCGAGGCGATGAACTCGTAGGACATTTCGGAGACCGACTGCATGCGGTTCGGGATCAGACCGCGCTGCGACGTCGTCAGATACAGGAAGCCTGCGGCAGCACCCACGGTCGCGACCATGAACAGCGACGCATTGGTGAAGGAAAAGTCAATTCCGCCAATCTCGATCGGGACAATCTTGTTGACCAGGAACTGGTGGGTCGGATCGTTTGACACCGCGCTTCTCTTTCGTTCTGCCCGCCCAAGAGCGGAAACCGTTTTCTTCGGGACAACGCCTCAGTGGGCGTCTCCGTCCTTCTTGTCATCCTCAGGGCCGCCTCTTCCAGCTTCCGGTGTTGCCACCATACCGGCCGAGCGCAGCACATTCAGCACGCCAGCGCAGAAGCCAAGAAGCAAGAGGATGATCATGCCCCACGGCCCTGTACCCGCAAAGTGGTCCAAAAGATAGCCCAGAAACGCGCCGACAACGATGCCGGCGATGAATTCGCTCGACAGCTTCATCGCCGCCGCATAGCCCTTACGGCTTTCGGCGGCACGGGCCTCCGCTGCATCAGACGTATGAGGCTTCTTGGCCTCAATCTTATCGCCGAGCTGCTTCAGCCGCGCTTCCAGACTTTCTTCAGGTTTCTCCGCCACGTGGCCACTCCCTTGCCGTCCTGATCGGGTCTCAGACCGCGATTTCGGTCATACAATAGGCCATCGTTCAAGCCACGTTTCGGCCCCATTTGAAGTCGCGCGCAACATAGTTTTAGGCACCCGCATAGTCAAGGCATGCGGGCAGCTTGACCGTGGACAATATTATTACGATAATTCAAATAGTTAGAATTGCAAAGCACGATCCGCGACAAGGTTGTGCAGGATTCCTGCACTCTGTCGGCTGGAATCTCGGTTCTACGGGTTAGACAGGAAAAGACGGCGGAATCGCGCCAGGCGCCGATCAACTCCAGCCGCCGCCATAGGTCCGGTAGAAGATGTGCATACCGATCTTGCCGACCCGCTTCATCGTCTTTGCCCAGGGCGGATTGACGTAGGTCGCATGGTAATGGGTGGCAGAGCCCACTTCCGGCAGCCAGATCTTGCCGGCCGTGACCGCCATCGCGACTTCCTTGGCCATTTTCCAGTGCGAGCGCGAATAGATCAGGTCCCGGATCATGTCGCAGGCGAAGGAAAACTGGCAACGGTTGCGCCAGGTCTTGTTCTGATAGACGACGCCGCAGATGGTTTTCGGATAGGTCGGATTGCGGACGCGATTGAGAATCACTTGAGCGACGGCCGCCTGGCCCTTGAGCGACTCGCTGCGCGCTTCGAAATAGATGCCTTCAGCCAGGCAGGCCTGCTCTTCCTTGCTGAATACGGCCGAGGGCAGCACCGTTGCCGCCCAAGCGTGGTCGTCAGGCGCGATTTCGGGAATGAAGCGGCCAGCGTTCTTGTCCTCGCGCAGGATCGAATCGAAGGGTGATTCACGCGCATAGTCCGGCTCGGGCCGGACGTAAGCAGTCGCAAGAATGTCGGGCTTGTCGTTCGTCACGAGCTTGGCCAGCATCGGCGAAACGCCGGGATCCGCCTTTGGCGGCTTCTTTCCATAGAAGGCCGTGGCGATCTCGATCTCCTTGCCCTTGATGCGCGCCTTGGCGAAGACCATTTTCTCGCCCTCCTCGAAGCGCGGCTCCGTGAGGGAACTCGTGCGCTGCAGGATGGAGCCGGCGCTGAAATCCTTGGGCGGCGTCATCGGCGTGACGGCGACGATGCGTCCCTTCTTGTCGCGGCGGTTGATACGCTCTTCGTCTGGCGTGCCGGAATGCTTGGTCTCGGACGTGAGTGCGACATGGCTGCCGTCGGGCATGTTGATGCCGGCGCCGCCATCGAGCGCGCCCGTCGTGATCGGATCGGCAAAGACCATCTCGACTTCGTGGATCGAGCCCGCCGGCGACGGCGTCATGTACATGCGCCAGCGCTCACCGCCACGATTGATGCCGGAGAGAAAGGTCGCGAGATCCGCATAGGCCGCAACGGAAGGGAAGCCGAGATAGAGCGCGAGGCCGATGATTGCAGGCGCCATCCACGTGGACACGTTCAGGCGAGACTTTTGACGCAGGTTCCGACTCTTACGCACCAACCGACTCCACGCAACGCTTGACGAACGGCACGGCTTTGCCCGCGCCGGCAAGAAGCCAGCGTCGGAGATTCCGCGCGGGAAGCTAAGACAATGAGGCGGCCGGACACCCCGCCGGAGCCGCTTCGTTCGAGCTTTGAAAATGAAGCATTAACCTTGATGTTTAGTTAATGCAGCCTCGCTGAAGAACACGGCCGTCATAACGCGAACGGAGCCGCCCCGGCCGGGTACGGCTCCGCTTTATCCGACTGTGTGCGCGAAGCCCCTGCCCGGTACACCAGGTTGAGGGACGCAAGGATCAGATGATGACGTGCGAGCCGAGTTCGACGACGCGGTTGGTCGGCAGGCGGAAATAGTCCGAGGGGTCGATCGCCGCATTGGCCAGTGCGATGAACAGCCGGTCCTGCCAATGGGGCATGCCGGATTCGGCATCGGGCACGAGCTTGCGGCGACCGAGATAGAAGGAGGTCGACATGATGTCGAACTTCAGCCCCGATTTGCGGAAAAGGCCGAGCGCCTGCGAGACGTTCTGCGTTTCCATGAAGCCGAAGCGCATCTCGAGCAGCGTGAAGCGATCCGAAAGCGGCTGCATGCTCACCCGCTCCGACTTCGGCACTTTCGGTGTATTGGCGGTACGGATCGTCAGAATGAAGTTCTGATTGTGCAGCACATGATTGTGCTTGATGTTGTGGAGCAGTGCGGCCGGGGTCGATTCCGGATCGCTCGTCAGGAACACGGCCGTGCCGGGAACGGCCACCGGTGCATGCTCGCTCTTGCGCTCGATCGACTTGATGAAGCTCGCAAGCGGAATGTCGATGTGGCGCGTCTTGGCGTGCAGGATCTCGGTTCCGCGCCGCCAGGTCCACATGATGACGATGAAGGTGGCGGCGATCAGCACCGGCACGTAACCGCCGTCGTGGATCTTCAGCATGTTGGCGCCGAGGAAGATGAACTCAAGCCCAAACAGCGGCAGCAACACCGCCGCCGCCCAGAGCCCGGACCAATTCCAGCGCGTGCGCAGGAACTCGAACGAAAGCACCGTCGTCACCACCATCGCGCCGGTGACCGAGATGCCGTAGGCGGTGGCGAGCGATTCCGACGAACCGAAGACGAAGACGAGCGCCATGACGCCGAACATCAGCAGCGTGTTGACGTTCGGAAGATAGATCTGGCCCGTATGCGTCTCCGACGTGTGGAAGATCGCCATGCGCGGCAGGAAGCCCAGGTGGATCGCCTGACGTGTCAGCGAAAAGGCCCCTGTTATCACCGCCTGGCTGGCAATGATGGTCGCCGCCGTCGCCAGGATGACGACCGGTAGCAGCGCCCATTTCGGGAACATCAGGAAGAACGGATCGGACATCGCTTCCGGGTTCTGCAGCACGAAGGCACCTTGCCCCAGATAGTTGAGGGTCAGCGCCGGGAAGACGACCAGGAACCAGGCCCATTGGATCGGTCGGCGACCGAAATGTCCGAGGTCGGCGTAGAGCGCCTCGGCACCCGTCACCGTCAGGAAAACGGCGCCAAGGACGATGATGCCGACATAGCCTTCATTCAGCATGAAGCTCACGGCATAGTAAGGATTGAAGGCCTTGAAGATCGTCAGGTCGTCGGAAATGTGGACGAGGCCGATCCAGCCCATCACCAGGAACCAGACCAGCGTGATCGGCCCGAAGAAGTTGGAGACGGCCGCCGTTCCCTTTGACTGCACCGCAAAGAGCATGAGCAGGATGACCACTGCGATCGGAACCACGTATTCCGACAGCGCCGGCGTCACCAGCTTCAGACCTTCGACCGCCGAAAGAACGGACAAGGCCGGCGTGATCATCGCATCACCGATGAAAAGTGCTGCACCCGCGATCCCCATGAAGAAGAGGATCGATGCGTGCCCATTGGCGGACTTCATCAGAAGAGCGAGCAACGACAGCGTGCCGCCCTCCCCCTGGTTGTCGGCGCGCAGCAGGAACAGCACGTACTTGATCGTGACGATAATCGTCAGCGTCCAGATCATCAGCGAGATCAGGCCGATGATCTCCACGTCGGTCACGCCGTCGTGGGAAACCGGGCGCAGCGCTTCGCGAAAGGCATAGAGCGGGCTGGTGCCGATGTCGCCGTAGACGACACCGATCGAGCCAAGCCCGAGGATCAGCAGGCGTCGCAGATCCTTCGGCTCGTGGGAGGGGGCATGCGGTTGGGTCATGCAAACCTACTGGCGTTCACAGCCAGCCTTTCCAGCGGAAAAAGAAAAAGGGGATGACGGCCGATATCACCATCGCCGCAATCGCCCAGGGATAGCCGAAGTGCCATTCCAGTTCGGGCATAACGCGGAAGTTCATGCCGTAGACCGAAGCGACCAGGGTCGGCGGCAGCAGGACGACCGATGCGATCGAGAAAATCTTGATGATGGCGTTCTGCTCGACGTTGATCAGACCCAGCGACGCATCAAGCAGGAAGGTGATGTTGCCGGAAATGAAACTTGCGTGCTCGGAAAGCGACTGGATGTCGCGGGAGATCGAACGGCAGAGTTCGCGCGTGTCCTTGTCTTCCTGCACCTCCGGAACAGTGTAGACGAAGGTCAGCAGGCGCGAGAGCGAGGCAAGGCTGTCACGCGTCTTGGCGACGAGGCGATGATGGCCAGCGACATCACGCAAGCGCGCCTCGAGATAATGCGGCGACCGGCGCTTGCCTGCAGCCTTGTCGCTGAAGACGTCGATCGACAGATCGTCGATCTTGGTGACCGCCTGCTCGAGAATCTCGGCGGTTCGGTCGGCGACCGTTTCCAGAAGCCGGGTCAGGACAACCGCGCCATCGCGGCAACCGCCCGGGAAGCGATGCATCGATGTCTTGAAGAGGGTGAACGACCGGGGCTCGGCATAGCGGATGGTGACAAGCCGGCCACCCGACAGGATGAAGCCGACATCCGTCAGTCCGGGGATATCCGTATCCGAACGGAACACCAGTGACGCCGTCATGAACACGGCACTCTCCTCGACATAGAGGCGGCTCGACGGTTCGATGTCCTTCAGATCGTCGCGTGTTGGGATGGAAATGCCGAGAAGCTTCTCCATCATCAGGTCTTCTGCCTTGGTGGGTTCGACCAGATCCAGCCAGATGACATCGGGACGCAATTTTTCGGGTGGTTCGGCCGGTGTCAGAACGACGGCTGTCCCATCGGCGCAATAGCCGGTGATCATGCGACCGTCCTCGTCATGCGAAGCTGACAGCGCCGCCCGTCTTCTGAGACGCGCAAGGGTCGCTGTAACACATTGAGCGGCTGCATAATTTTATCCTTAAATCGATTCCGATCTAAGCAATCATGCAGCGTGCCGAACCGCGAAGGCGAAAGGTCGTGCGCCACAAAATACCCGCAATAGAAATCCATCGGATGGAGCGTTCCGCCAGTCAGGACAAAGTCTTCAACTCAGTCATCGCGCGAGGCCAAAATCTCCGGCGAGCGGGCGTCAAGTTGGGCACCTTCGCAAGTGCGGCAAGGCATATGGCGCAACGCAAACGCAAAATCAATGCCCCCTTGCAATCCAGCACGCGGGCATGTGCCGCCATACCGGCACCACCCTACCGCATGTTTGCTTAAATCAAAATCGAATCAAGGGCAAAACGATTCGGTGCCGAGCGTCACGTCATGCCTGACGTGCAAAGTCGCTGTAGCGCCTTGAATTGCTGTTCCGGAACAGCGGGAACCGCGGCCCGGAAAGACCAGACGGCCTTCCCGGAAACCGTCACTCGAAAACAATGGTCGGCGCGGCGCGGCTCTTGTCCTGCTGCGCGGCGGATATCTGATCCCAGACCTTGGTGGCGATATCGCGATAGACACGCGCGATCTCACCGCTCGGGTCGGACGCGACGAGCGGTGTCCCGGCGTCCGACGTTTCGCGAATCCCCATGGTCAGGGGCACTTCGCCGAGGAACGGGACGCCGATGCGCTCGGCTTCCTTGCGCGCACCGCCATGGCCGAAGATATCGTAGCGCTTGCCGGTGTCGGGCGCGATGAAATAGCTCATGTTCTCGACGATGCCGAGAACCGGGACTTCCACCTTGCGGAACATGGCGAGGCCCTTGCGGGCATCGATCAGGGCGAGATCCTGCGGCGTCGAGACGATGACTGCGCCGGCGAGCGGCACCTGCTGGGCCATGGTGAGCTGGGCGTCGCCCGTGCCGGGCGGCATGTCGACGACCAGCACATCGAGATCGCCCCAGGCGACTTCCCGTAGCATCTGCAGCAGGGCCGACTGGATCATCGGTCCGCGCCAGATCATCGCCACTTCCTCATCGACAAGGAAGCCCATGGACATGACCTTGAGACCGTAATTCTCCATCGGGCGGATAAGGCGCCCTTCGATCTGTTGCGGCCTTCCGGAAATCTTCAGAAGGCGCGGCATTGACGGGCCGTAGATATCGGCATCGAGCAGGCCGACCTTCAGGCCGTTTGCCTTCAGCGCCAGCGCCAGGTTGACCGAGGTCGTCGACTTGCCGACACCGCCCTTGCCGGAGGCGACGGCGATGATGGCGCCGACGCCCGGAATTCCAGCCTTGGCCGGCGGGCCACCGGCGGGACGCGGCGCATGGGAATGGCCGGCATGAGGCGCTGCCGAGGGCTGCGGACGCTGCACCGGGGCGCCGGCGGGCGCCGCCTTGCGGTCGGCGGTCAATGCAACCATGGCCGCCGTGATCCCCGGGATGTCGCGCACGACGCGCTCGGCTGCGGCCCGCATCGGCTCCAGTTCCTTGGCGCGGTCGGCCGGCACGGTGATCGAGAAATAGGCCTTGCCATCGGAGATGAAGACATCAGACACAAGTCCGAGGTCGACGATGTTGCCTTCCATGCCCGGGCCACGCACCGTGCGCAACTTCTCAAGGACCACTTCTTTCGTGACTACCGGCATCGCGCCCTCTCATTCTTTTGTTATCCCTTAGATAGTCGAGGCGGGGCGCTTCGCCAATGCGACATAACGGAAAAAGGAAGGGCCACCGTCCACCCCGGTGTCCGTACATCCGGGATCACCTTGAGGCGGGCAGTGGCCCTTTCGATCGCGACCTTCGTGGGCGCTGTCTTCTTTTTAGTCCCCTCTGGACATGCCAATAGAAATGCAGGATGCGTGCCAGATTCAAATTCGGCAAGAATAGCAAGCAATTTCAAATAGATGGGTGAATTCTCAACGCCTGATGCGGCCAAAGCATCTGCCCAGATTCTGAGCACCTCTCTGCAAATCGTCCAAGGATGGAGCAATTCGGCTGCGGCGGTGGGTGATCTCAGCGGCATAGGAACGCGGGCGGCAGCCTTCGTGATCGCAACGGACGGAGGGCACGCGAGAAGAGGAAAACGGCCTTCGACGCCGGGAGGGCTAGCTGATGTAGCCCTTCTTCATCGCCTTTACGACCGCTTGGGTGCGGTTCACGGCGTCGAGCTTCTTGGTCACGTGATTGAGGTAGTGATTGACCGTATGTTCGGAGAGGCCGAGGATGCCTGCGATCTCGGCACTGGTCTTTCCGGCCGCCGTCCAGCTCAGGCACTGGACCTCGCGCTCCGAAAGCGCCGCGCCGCTGCTCTTCCACACAGAGCCGATCTCGGCGAGGCGATTGTAGACATGGATCGCAATCATCTGCAGTTCCATGGTCACCGTCATCGGCAATTCGACCAGCGGGCCCATGAGAATGACCGCGCCGCGGCCACCCTCGGCGTCGTGAACAGGGAAATAGCTTGCCTGGAAGATACCGTTCTCGCGCAGCATCGCGATGTACTCGGCCGCCGTCTCCGGCTTGCCGCCCTCGCCTTCCCAGGCGTCCAGCGTCACCTGGAACGGCGTCGTCGTCTCGCGCAGGCGGCGCACGCCGGTGCTGAAGCGCAGCATCGACAGGCTGTCATATTTGTTCAGCAGTTCCGCCGGCATATTGGAGATGACCGTGCTCGCGGCCAGCCGCTCCACGTCGATCGAGGGGATCGAGCAGATCAGAAAGGTCTTGAAGCCGAAGACCTGCGTAATCCGCCGCATATAGCGGATGATATCGAACTGGGTCTCAAGCTTTGCGATCTCGGACGCGAAATCACCGCCCCGGGGCAGATCTGCGTCAGTCATCCCGGTCGTCATCGTATCCTGCATTCGCGCGTTCCATGGCATTCATCAAGTATCAAATAGACCGAGCGGCCTGCCAATGCCAACAGATGATCGAGATTCCCTGCCTCCTCGGCCCAAAAGTCTGTGTATTTCTCTCGCGAAGCGCAGACCGTGCCGTTCGCTTCAGGCGCGGCCGGCACCGATCTCAATTGATGAGACCGGCGCGCATGGCCTTGGCGACGGTCTGGACGCGGTTGACCGAGTCCAGCTTGCGCGTCGCACGGTTGAGGTAATGGTTGACCGTATACTCGGACAGCGCCAGGATTTTCGCCATCTCACTGGTAGTCTTGCCGGCAGCCGCCCAGCGCAGGCACTCCACTTCGCGGCGCGAAAGACTGCCCGGCCCGCGCCGATCGCGGTCGCGAACTTCCATGTACTTGCTATAGAGCAGGCCCGCCCACAGATTGAGCTCCTGCAACTCGTCGTTCGAGACGACGGAACGATCACCGCCAAAGGCGATGGCCGCGCGATGGCCGCTCGCATCATGTACCGGCAGATAGAGGCCGCGCGGCATGTTCGCCTGTTCGAAGACACAAATGGCCGCATCGCCCTTGCCGTCGGACCGACGGCGCGCCAGCTGATGCGCGTCATAGGTGAAGGGAATGGTGCTGCGGCGCAGGCGCTGGATCACCGGGCTGCCACTAATCAGGCCCGCGCTGTCATACCCCTGCAAGAACGCGGTCGGATAATTGGTCATAAGTGCGTTGGCCGTCAGGCTGCTGCAGCCCGTCTCCGGAACCGCAAGAACCAGAAAGCCGCGGAAGCCATAGGCATCCGCTACCTGGGCGATCACTCGCCGAAAGTCTTCTTCGCAACAGATCGGCCCCCTGATGCTCCGCCCATCAGGAAGCGTCAACGACGACAAATTCGCGCTGAAATCGATCATCTTCCGCCCTTCTCCACATCCGGCGCCAAAGAAAGGCCGGCCGCTGACGCCGCATGAAGTCCACGTCAAAAATTCTACAAATACCAAAACCAAACCAGACTAAGACCATCCACGAACCTGAGTCTGATATATTAAAGCTACCGAGCTTGACGCGCCGCGTCCAGTCGATGTTTCTAATTTACCGTAAAGTGAATTCAAGGTCCACCACGTCCGGGCCCAAGCCGGATCGCGGCCTCCTCGGCAATCGCCCGAGCCGCTTCGCGCACAGGTGCCGCCCAAGCCACCAGTTGCTCCATGCTCACCCTGTAGGCCGGCCCCGTCACCGATATCCCCGCCGCAAGCTCGCTACCGGGGATAGCAATGGGTGCAGCCACGCAACGAATCTCGGCTTCATGCTCCTCGCGATCGAAGGCATGGCCGTCGCGCCTGATCTCTTCGACTTCCGCCAGCAGCGTCGCCGCCGAACGATGCGTGCGCGAAGTGAAAGGGTGAAACGCCGTTCTCGCCAGCACATTCTTCAGCACCGGCTGCGCCAGCAAGGACAACGCTGCCTTGCCGATGCCGGTGCAATAGGCTGGCGAGGCCTTGCCGATCTGCGAGCTCATGCGCACTGTCTGACGGCTCTCGACCTTGTCGACATAGACGATCTCCGTTTCGCGCAGGATGCCGAGATGCACGGTCTCGCCGGTCAATTCGTGCAGGCGCTGCAGGTGCGGTTCGGCAACGTCGCGAAAGCGGTTGGCCGACCAGGAACGATAGGCAAGCGTCAGCAGCCGAAGGCCGGGCTCATAGGAGAGATCCCGGCGCTGAATGAGCAGCCCTTCCTCGACGAGGTGGCTGAGCAACCGGTGCAATGTGCCGCGTGGCTGGCCGGATCGGGCAAGAATATCGGTAAAGCGCTGCGGGCCGTCCGCCGTGACCACCGCTTCCAGCACGGCAATCGCCTTGCCGAGCGTGCCGGTACCGGCCTCCCCTCGCCCCTCGTCCGCCACCATCATGTCGTTTGTCATCGTCGTTCGCTTGTCTTCAAGTGACGTCGCCGTCGCGCGCCTGATCTTGACAAGATAGACGCTTCGACACGATAATTCCACATACTAAAATCAAGTTCCAAATAATGGAACAAATCATAGCCTTAGAACGGTTTTACGAGGGAATGCGGGACATGCCGGCGCCCAAGGCACAATTTCACGATTTGCGCGACCGCTGCGTGCTGGTAACCGGCGGCGGCTCGGGCATCGGCGCTGCCCTGGTCGAGGGCTTCGTGCGCCAGGGCGCGCGGGTCGCCTTCGCCGATATCGACGAGCGGGCAAGTGCCGAGCTCGTCGAACGGCTTGACGATCAGACGGGCTACAAGCCGCATTTCATCCCCGGCGACCTGCGCGAGATCGAAGCGGTGCGTCATACGGCGGAAGCGGCGGCGGCATCGCTCGGTGCGATCCATGTGCTCGTCAACAATGCGGCGCGCGATGATCGCCAGGCATTGGAAGCCGTGACTGAGGAGATCTGGGACGAAAGCCAGGCGGTCAATCTCAGGCACCTCTTCTTCATGAGCCAGTCGATCGTGCCACACATGCGGCAAGCGGGCGGCGGCTCGATCGTCAATTTCTCCTCGATCGCCTTTCTGCTCAACATGGGCGAGATTCCAGCCTATGCCACGGCGAAGGCCGGCATCGTCGGTCTGACCAAATCGCTCGCCGGCAGGCTCGGGCCCGACAATATCCGCGTCAATGCAATCCTGCCCGGCATGATCGTCACCGAACGGCAGAAGCGGCTGTGGCTGGACGACATGGCGATCGCCAAGATGCAGGAAAGGCAGTGCCTGAAACGCAGCCTAACCGCCGACGATCTCGTCGGGCCCTGCCTTTACCTCGCGTCGGACTGCTCCGCGGGCATGACGGCGCAAACAATGATCATCGATGGAGGCGCACTGTGATGACGGCAGCCTATTATGCGGCAGTCGACTGGGGAACGACGAGTTTCCGACTGTGGATCATCGGCGAGGATGGCTCGGTGCTTGCCGAACGCCGCAGCGGCGAAGGCATGACGACCGCCAGCAAGGCCGGTTTCCACACGATCCTGGAACGCCACCTCGCTGCCGTCGACGCGCCGAGCCACCTGCCGGCGATCATCTGCGGCATGGCCGGCGCCAAGCAGGGCTGGGTCGAGGCCGGCTATATTGATACCCCCGCGGCCCTTGCCGACATCGCTTCCCATGCGGTTGCGGTGCCGGATCGCGATCGTGACATCCGCATCCTGCCGGGTCTCGCGCAACGCGACATGCGGCACCCGGACGTCATGCGCGGCGAGGAGACGCAATTGCTCGGCGCTGCCGGCGAACTCGGCCGCGGCCGACACCTCGTCTGCATGCCGGGCACGCACAGCAAATGGGTTCGCCTCGAAGACGGCGCCGTTAGCGGCTTTTCCACTTTCATGACCGGCGAACTGTTCGACGTGATTTCGAAGCACTCGATCCTCAGCCACTCGATCGCAGATGCCCATGCGTTTTCCGGCGATCACCCTGCCTTCGCGGCGGCGGTAGCCGAGGCACGCACCAATCCCGCCTTGGGGACCAGCTTGGTCTTCGGCGCGCGCGCCGGACAATTGCTGCACGGCGCCAGTGCGACCGACGCCAAGGCCTTGTTGTCGGGCACGTTGATCGGCCTTGAGATCGCCGGCGCGCTGGCGTCAGCCAAGACGATCGACAGCATCTGCCTCGTGGCCTCCGGTTCACTCGGTACACTTTATCAAGCCGCGCTTGAAAGCCTCGACCGCCCGCTTCGGGTCGTCGACGCCGACACGGCAGTCCGCGCCGGCCTTTCGACCGCCGCCCAGGCGATCTGGCCTCTCTGAACGAAAGACAAGCTCATGACCCGCATTCCCTTCCCGCCGATGAAGTACCCGCTGATCGCGATCCTGCGCGGCCTCAAGCCCGAGGAGACCGAAGGCGTCGTCGGGGCGCTGATCGAAACCGGCTTCACTGCGATCGAGATCCCGCTGAACTCCCCCGATCCGTTCCGCTCGATCGAGACGGCGGTGAAAATGGCACCGGAAAATTGCCTGATCGGCGCCGGCACGGTGCTGACGACGGCACAGGTGGAGCAGCTTGCCGATGTCGGGGGCCAATTGATGGTCAGCCCGAACGTCGAACCGGCGGTGATTTCGCTTGCGGCACAGAAGGGCATGGTTACCATGCCCGGCGTGCTCACTCCGACCGAGGCGCTTTCAGCCGCGGCAGCGGGCGCGACCGGCCTCAAGTTCTTCCCGGCGAGCGTGCTCGGGCCATCGGGCATTACCGCGATCCGCGCGATCCTGCCGCCCGACCTCGAAATTGCCGCCGTCGGTGGCGTTTCCGATGCCAACTTCGGCGACTACGCCAAGGCCGGCATTCGCAGCTTCGGCCTCGGCTCGAGCCTCTACAAGCCGGGCATGAGCAGCGCCGAAGTCCGCGAACGCGCCGTCGCAACGATCAAGGCCTATGACGCCGTCTACGGAGCACGCTGATGAGCGATACCATTCCTTTTTCCGGCAGCATCCTTTGCGAAGCGACCTCGATTCTCGGGGAAGGCCCGACCTATGACCCCGTCAGCGGCACCGCCTGGTGGTTCAACATCAAGGGCCAGGAACTGCATGAGCTACATCTCGAAACCGGCCGCAAGGCTGTACATAACCTGCCATTCCTCGGCAGCGTGCTTGCCGTCATCGATCCATCCCGGCAACTGATTGCCTCCGATCAGGGGCTTTTCCTCAGGGATACGCAGACAGGCACCTTCAGCCTCCTGACCACGCTTGAGGACAAGCCCGGCAATCGCTCAAACGACGGCCGCGTGCACGCTTCCGGTTCGTTGTGGATCGGCACCATGGGCCGCAGCGCCGAGAAGGGCGCCGGCGCGATCTATCACGTCGCCGGCACGAAGGTGACGAAGCTCTACGACAGGATCACCATTCCCAACAGCATCTGCTTTTCGCCGGATGGGACGATCGCCTACTTCGTCGACACCGACATCAACCACCTGATGCGCGTCGATATCGATGCCGAGACCGGGCTGCCGAAGGGCGAGCCCACCCTGCTTGTCGACAGCAGTGGCGAAGCCGGTGGCATCGACGGCTCCGTGTGCGATGCCGATGGTCTGATATGGAATGCCCGCTGGGGCAGCGGCACGGTCGACGTCTACAGGCCCGACGGTGCACGGATCGCGCGCTACGCGATGCCGGCAACGCAGCCGAGCTGCACAGCCTTCATCGGGGCGAAGGCCGACCGCATGCTGGTGACATCCGCCTGGCAAGACCTGGACGATGCAGCGCGCGCGGCCGATCCGCATGCCGGCAAGACCTTCGATCTCGGCATCAGCGTCAAGGGCCGGTTTGAACCATCGTTCCGCCTCTGAGCGGAAGCGCGACTAACCTCTTGGCGAAGCGCCAATAAAAAGTCATACAATTCGGCCACGCGTTTCATCGCATGGTGAGGAGGAAGCTCGCATGAGCGACAAGAAGAAAGAACTGCGCAGCCGTCACTGGTACGGCGGCACCGACAAGGATGGATTTATCCATCGCTCCTGGATGAAGAACCAGGGATTTCCGGACCACGTTTTCGACGGCCGTCCGATCATCGGTATATGCAACACCTGGTCGGAACTGACGCCCTGCAACAGCCACCTTCGCATCCTTGCCGAAGGGGTGAAGCGTGGCGTCTGGGAAGCCGGCGGCTTCCCGGTCGAGTTCCCGGTCTCCTCGCTCGGCGAGACGCAGATGCGCCCGACCGCGATGCTCTTCCGCAACCTGCTCGCGATGGACGTCGAAGAGGCGATCCGCGCCTATGGCATCGACGGCGTGGTTCTGCTTGGCGGCTGCGACAAGACGACGCCAGGCCAGCTGATGGGTGCGGCCTCCGTCGACCTGCCGACCATCGTCGTCTCCTCCGGACCGATGCTCAACGGCAAATGGAAGGGCAAGGACATCGGCTCCGGCACGGATGTCTGGAAGTTCTCCGAGGCCGTGCGCGCCGGCGAAATGAGCCTGCAGGAATTCATGGCGGCCGAAAGCGGCATGTCGCGGTCGCCGGGCGTGTGCATGACGATGGGCACGGCCACCACCATGGCCTCGATCGTCGAGGCGATGGGCCTGTCGTTGCCGACCAATGCGGCGCTTCCGGCCGTCGACGCCCGCCGCATGGCGCTGTCGCACATGACCGGCAAGCGCATCGTCGAGATGGTGCATGAGGACCTGCGCCTGTCGAAGGTGCTGACCAAGAAGAACTTCGAAAACGGCATCATCGCCAATGCCGCCGTCGGCGGTTCGACCAATGCGGTCGTCCACATGCTGGCGATTGCCGGGCGCGCCGGCGTCGATCTCTGTCTCGAGGATTTCGACCGGGTCGGCAGCCAGGTTCCGTGCATCGTCAACTGCATGCCGTCGGGCAAGTATCTGATCGAAGATCTCGCCTATGCCGGCGGCCTGCCGGCCGTGATGAACCGCATCCAGCATCTGCTGCATGCCGATGCGCCGACGGTCTTCGGCGTGCCGATCAGCAAGTATTGGGAAGATGCCGAGGTCTACAACGACGACGTCATCCGTCCCCTCGATAATCCGCTCAGGGCGGCCGCCGGCATCCGCGTGCTCAAGGGCAACCTTGCGCCGAACGGTGCTGTCATCAAGCCGTCGGCTGCGAGCGAGCATCTGCTCGTACACGAGGGCCCGGCCTATGTCTTCGAAACGATCGAGGAACTGAAGGCGAAGATCGACGATCCTGATCTGCCGGTGACCGAGGACACCATTCTCGTGCTCAAGGGCTGCGGGCCCAAGGGCTATCCGGGCATGGCCGAGGTCGGCAACATGCCGATCCCGCGGCGGCTGGTGGAAAAAGGCGTGCGCGATATGGTGCGCGTTTCGGATGCCCGCATGTCCGGCACCGCCTTCGGCACCGTGGTCTTGCATGTCAGCCCGGAATCGAATGCCGGCGGGCCGCTCGCCATCGTCAAAACCGGCGATCGTATCCGCCTCGACGCGATGAAGGGCGAACTCAACCTGATGATCAGCGAGGAAGAGTTTGCGACGCGCATGGCTGCTTGGCAGGCGCCGCCGCAGAAATGGACGCGCGGCTACTACAAGCTCTACCAGGATACGGTGCTGCAGGCCGACAAGGGCGCAGACCTGGATTTCCTCGTCGGCGGCAGCGGCAGCGAGGTTCTGCGCGAAAGCCACTGACGACGACGCGTCGCAACGGTAATTCGCGAAGTGTTCAGATACCCCGCCACTCCGGCGGGGTATTTTTATCCGGCGAGCGGATGCGAATTGAAGGGGCGTGTTGCAGCCGATGCCGTGACGGGCGAACGCAGACGCGACCAGATCTGAACGCCGTAAAGCGCCAGACCAAGGGCAATGAAGAACTCCTTGTATTCGGTCGGGTCCCAGAGCCGAACGAGCAGTGAAGCCTGCAGGATAAACAGCTCCTGGATGGCAACAATCAGGACGGCGCCGATCGTCAGCACGATGAACTCCCGCCAGTGACCCGCCTTCAACGCGATATCCGCAATCACCAGCAGCATGATCACGGTCATCATCACCATCATCTGCGTCGGCAGCATGCTCCAGTTGTCGCTGTTGAAGGCGGCCATAGGCGCACTTGCCACCAGCACGAGCACGCCCGGCGCGAAGGCGTCGAGCCGGCCAAGGCTCACGCCCTTGCGAAGGTGGAGCCAAATGAAGGGCGCAAGCGTCAGCAGCACGAAACTGCCGGTGTAGTAGAGCAACTCGGAAAAGCCGGTTGAAATGTTGTGCAGGTTCAACTCCTGCTGCTTGTTGACGGCCAGGAGCCCTTCCGGCGTTGAGATGCCGAAGATGCGCTGCATCCAGGATATCTCCTCCATGCCAATCACGAAGAAGCCGGCGCTCAGAAGCGCCGCGGCGCTTGCGGCGATCCACGCAAGCCGCTCTCCCCCGGCGAGGGCTGCACGAAGCTGGCCTGTGGCCGCTGCGGCAAGGAACCCGCTGACGATGAAGATCAGCAGGGCGGACGACCACTCGACCAGGCCGTCCTCGCGCGCCAGGACACTGAAGACGTTCGGATCGATCGCGAAGACCAGTGCCATGAGCGTCGCAAGCGTCCATGTCGCCACGCAGATCCACAGCTCGCGACGCGAGGCCAGCCGGAGCACCGGCTCTCCGAGCCTGGAGACATCGCGGGTGAACCCCTGAACCGCGGCGAGCGACAGGCTGAGCGCGACCCAGGCATGCCAGAGGTTATAGGGCTGAACCTGAGGCGCACGCTCGGAAAAATAGCGAGCGCCGAAAAGGTTGCGCTCGATGGAAACGAGAGCGGCCATCGCCAGGACAGACAGGAGGGAGACCGAAAGAAAGCGCCGCGGCAGAAACATGGTGATGTCGTCCAGGATGACAGGACGAAGCACCTCTGCGTTCTATATCCTGTGTTCAGGGAAGTATCTGCAAGAACAATCAAGAATCCGTCAACGAATAGAAGACCATTATAAACCTCTAAAATACCTGAGTTCAGAATATAAAGACGATTCCCGTGAAAAATTGGCCGGTAATCTCCCGCTAAGTTCCAAAGGACATCGGGGATGAACGCAAGTGCGGCCTTACCCATTGAGATTTTGACTGTTTTTTCCGGAACCGTTTGGGCGCTTAGGCGTTGACGTCATATCACCGGTGCGGTGGATCTGGCGACAGCAGCCAGGCCCGTACCTTGATCTGAAACGTCAAGGAAAGGCAGTTTGACATGACTAAGAAACTCGTAACAACCGTCGCGGCTGGCGCGCTCTTCGCGGGTCTTGCTGTCGCCCCGGTAGCTTACACCCAGGATACGACGCAGCCTCAGCCCGACCAGACGCAGACCATGCAGCCGGCACCGACCACGGAAGCTCCGGCTAACGAGGCTCAGACGACGACGCCTCCGGCCGCAGGTGAAGCACCTGCCGACGTCGCGAAGTCGGATGCCACCTATCTGACCGAGCAGGCGAGCGACCAGATTGCAGCCAGCACCTATATGGGCCAGACCGTCTACAATGCCGGTGACGAGAGCATCGGTGAGATCAACGACCTGATCATCAAGAAGGATGGTGCCGTCGAGGCGGCCGTGATCGGCGTCGGTGGCTTCCTGGGTCTGGGCGAAAAGAATGTTGCGGTCCCGTTTGATCGCATCGCGATCGCCGAACAGCCCAATACGGACGCATTGAAGCTGACAACGACGGAAACCGCCGACACGCTGAAGGCGGCTCCGGAGTTCAAGACAAAGGCGCAGCAGGTGGCCGAGCAGAACGCCAACCAGCCGGTTGACACCTCGACGACCTCTTCGACGGGCACGGCACCGGCTCAGCCGCAGCAGTAATCAGTATCAGGCTGTCTTCAGTGCAACTACAGAGAGCGGCGGTACCCATCGCCGCTCTTTCCTTGTTCAAACGGGCTTTGCTCAGACGAGCACTCCATACCGAAGGGCGTCATAGATGCCCGCATGGATGTTGCGACTGGACACGGCGTCGCCGATCCGGAACATGTCGAAGCCGGCCGCGGGGTTTCGCTGCGGGATCGGGTTCTCGCCGCGAAGCAGGGCCTTGTAATCGACCGCGCCCAGATTGCGCGACAGCGGCTTCAGTTCACGATAGAGCTCATCCATCGGCAACGTACCGTGCTCGACCACGACCTGGGCCACGCGCCGTTCGACGACGGCTTTCTCAGAGAAGTCCGACCCCAGCGTTGCAATCAGCCCATTGCCGTCGCGCCGAACGGATCTGAGCCGCGTGTTGATCGTCACCCGCACATTCTTTTCGGCGAAGGCGGCCGCATAGGGCACATGGTTCATGCCACCGATCTCCGGCGCGAACATGCGCTCGGGCGAAACGATCTCGAGCTCGACGCCGGCACGCGCGATCAGTTCGGCAGCCGTCATGCCGCTATGGGCACCGTTGTCGTCGTAGAGCAGCACCGGGCCTTCCGGCTTCACAGCTCCGGCTATGATATCCCAGCTCGACACGACGAGGTTGTCGCCCGCATCGAGCGCAGGATTTTGCGCAATACCGCCGGTCGCCACCACGACGAGATCAGGGGCACGTTCCTCTATGTCGTCCACCCCGGCAAAGACGTTGTAGTGGATTGGAACGCCCAACCGCTCCAGCTCGGCCAGCCGCCAGTCGATGATGCCGATCAGTTCGCGGCGCCGCGGATTGCGCTGCGCCAGCAATATCTGGCCGCCGGCTGCTCCCGTCGCCTCCAGCACCTCGACCTGGTGGCCGCGCTCGGCAAGCACCCGGGCAGCTTCGAGCCCAGCCGGACCGGCGCCGACGACGACCGCCTTGCGTTTCGGCCCTTCGCTCTTCCGGATGACGTGCGGCACGATCGCCTCGCGCCCGGTGGCCGCATTGTGGATACAGAGCGCCCCGCCGCCTTCATAGATACGGTCGAGACAGTAGGTCGCGCCAACGCAGGGACGGATTTCCGCCTCCCTGCCCTCTTCGATCTTCCGGACGATATGCGGGTCGGCGATATGGGCGCGGGTCATGCCGACCATGTCGAGCTTGCCTTCGGCAATCGCGTGGCGGGCGGTCGCGACATCGGCGATGCGCGCGGCATGAAAGACCGGAAACTTCGTCGCCGCCCTCACCTCGCCGGCGAAATCGAGATGCGGCGATGCGGCCATGCCCTGTATCGGAATGACCTTGGTCAACGGCGCGTCATGATCGATATGGCCTCGAATGATGTTGAGGAAGTCGACCCTGCCGGAACCCGCCAGCCGCCGGGCGATTTCGATGCCCTCCTCCTTTGAGAGCCCCTTGTCCCAATCCTCGTCTGAGACCATGCGGATGCCGACGATGAAATCCGCGCCGACGGAGGCGCGGATTGCGTCGAGCACCATGTTGGTGAACCGCAGCCGGTTGTCGAGCGAGCCGCCGAAATCGTCGTCACGATGGTTCGTCGCCGGTGACCAGAAGCCATCCATCAGGTGGCCGTAGGCCTCGAGCTCGATGCCGTCGAGGCCGGCGGCCTGCATGCGCGCGGCGGCCGCCGCATAGTCGCCGACGATACGCTCGATATCCCAGTCCTCGATCTCCTTGGGAAAGGAGCGGTGCGCGGCTTCACGCACCGGCGATGCGGAGAGAACTGGCAGCCAGTCACCCTTGTTCCAGCCGGTGCGGCGCCCGAGATGGGTAAGCTGGATCATCACCGCGCAATCATGCTCATGACAGTCGTCGGCGATCTTCTTCAGCCACGGCACGATCTCGTCCGAATAGGCGTAGAGATTGCCGAAGGCCGGCGGCGAATCCTCAGACACGATCGCCGAGCCCGCGGTCATCGTCAGCGCCATGCCGCCCTTGGCCTTTTCCAGGTGATAAAGCCGGTAGCGATCCTTCGGCATGCCGTCTTCGGAATAGGCCGGCTCATGCGCCGTCGACATGATCCGGTTCTTGAGCGTCAGATGCTTGAGGCGATAGGGCTGGAGCAGCGGGTCTTTCGACGATGTCATTTCCTGTTCCTTGAAAGGCGATCGAGCATGCCGGTTTCGTCAGTACCAGGCATCCGCCATGCTCTCCTTGCGGCGCGTGACATAATCGATCAGCGCCTCGTCGAGTGCCACATCCAGCGGCGGCGCTTCGTATTCGGCAAGCGTCTTCTTCCAGGCGCGGTTGGCGCGTGTTGCCATATCGGTCTCGCCCTCCTCGACCCACTTCTCGAACGGTTCGTTGTCGGAGAGCGCCGAATCCCAGAAGGCCGTCTGGTAATTGCGCATGGTGTGATCGCAACCGAGGAAGTGGCTGCCGGGACCGACCTGCAGGAAGGCGTCCATCGCCAGCGTGTTGTCGTCGACGACGACGCCGGCGAGATAGGAATGCAGCGCGCCGCAGAAGTCCGTGTCCATGACAAACTTCTCGTAGGACATGGCGAGCAGCCCATCGACGAAACCGGCCGAATGCAGAATGAAATTGGCGCCGCAATGCACCGCCGACAGCATCGACATCGCGCCTTCCTGCATCGCCTGCGCGTCGGGCAGCTTCGAATTGGAGAAATTGCCGGCACAGCGCAGCGGCAGGCCGAGCCGGCGCGCAAGCTGGCCGACGACCATACTGCCGATCGCCGGCTCCGGCGTGCCGAAAGTCGGCGAGCCCGAACGCAGCGACATGGACGACAGGAAATTGCCGAAGATCACCGGTGCCCCCTTGCGTTCGAGTTGGGTCAAGGCACAGCCGGCGAGCGTCTCGGCATAGGATTGGGCAATGGCGCCGGCATTGGTGACCGGGCCCATGGCGCCGCCGAGAATAAAGGGCACGATGACCGCGGCCTGGTTTGCCCGCGCATAGGCGCGCAGCGACCTCGTCATCGTCCCGTCCCAGACGAGCGGCGAGTTGACGTTGACGTTGCCGAGGATGACGCAGTTCCGGTCGACGAAATCGCGACCGAAAAGAATGCGCGCCATCTCGATCGAATCCTCGGCCCGCTCTTCGGCCGTGATCGAGCCCATGAAGGCGCGGTCGGAATACTTGATATGGCTGTAGACCATGTCGAGGTGGCGCTTGTTGACGGGCACATCGACCGGCTCGCAGATGGTGCCGCCGGAATGGTGCAGCCAAGGGCTCGACTGCGCCAGCTTGATCAGGTTGCGAAAGTCCTCGATCGTGCCATAGCGCCGGCCCTTGTCGAGATCCATGACGAAGGGCGACCCATAGGCCGGGGAGAAGACGACGTTGTTGCCGCCGATCTCGACATTGCGGGCGGGATTGCGGGCATGCTGGGTGAACTGCCGTGGTGCCGAGGCGACGATTTCCTTGAGCATGCCGGGCTCGAAGGTTACGCGCACGCCATCAATCTTGGCGCCGGCCCGCTTCCAATGGTCGAGCGCTTCGGGGTCGTCGCGGAACTCGATGCCGACCTCGGCAAGGATACGATCGGCGACCGCTTCGATCCGCAGCAGGCTCTCTTCGCCGAGGATATCGTAGGTCGGGATGTTGCGGACGATGTAGGGAACGCCGAGGCTTCGGCCCGCGCCTTCGCGCCGTTGCGGTCTTGAGCCCCGCGTCCGTCTCGGTGCCGCCTCGCCTGCTGCCAGTACTGTGTCCATTCTCACGTCCTCCCATCACCTGAGATGATGCTATTGACGAAAAACTCCATTGTAACGCTGGAAAAATTCGAGCCATGCGATAAGCATGATTTATGGAAAACCTGCGCCGCCTGCTTCCCTCCGCCGCAAGCCTCATCGTTTTCGAGGCGGCCGGCCGTCACCAGAACTTCACCCGAGCCGCAAGCGAGCTCGGCATGACGCAGGCGGCGGTCTCCTACGCCATCCGCGGCCTCGAAGACCAGCTGGGCGTGCCGCTGTTTCACCGCGTGCACCGGGCGGTGGAACTGACCGAGGCGGGGGAGAAATTTCACGCCGACGTGTCGGTCGGTCTGTCGCGCATTCAGAAGTCGGCGGAGGAAATCCGCGCCAAGGGCCGCGAAACCAACGTAACGCTTGCGGCGTCGACCGCCTTTGCCTCGATGTGGATGCTGCCGCGCCTCAACCGCATGCGCGAGGACCTGCCGGAGATCGACCTCCGCATCCAGACGAGCGTGCGCGATCTCGATCTTGAGGAGGATCCGATTCCGCTCGGCATCCGCGGCGGCGACCCCAGCCACTGGCCGCGCTATCATGCCGCCCAGCTCGCCGAGGAGGTCGTCAACGCCGTCGCAACGCCGGCCTATATCGAGGAGCACGGGCTGCCGGGGACCGCAGCCGACCTGCAGCGGCACAACCTCATTCATCTCGAGGAACCGGTGCGACGGGCCTGCGACTGGACCGAATGGTTTGCGAGCGCCGGCCTCACCTATCCCAAGCAGGCACGCCGCCTGACGATCAACGATTATGTTCTGGTCATGCAGGCGGTGCTCGCGGGCGAAGGCGTGGCGCTCGGCTGGGAACACCTGATCAACCCGCAGATCCGCTCCGGCGCCCTGATGCCGGTCGCCGGACACGTGCTCAAGACCGGTCTCGCCTTTTATGTCGTCTGGCCGCGGTCACGCGAACTCAACGCCCAGGCAAAACGGGTCCGCGACTGGTTGTTGGAAGAGGGGCGGCGGGATCGCGTGGCGCTCTCGGGAACCGGTGAATAGACCGATCAGGCCTGGACCGAAACACCGCTATAACGATCGGAAAGGTACCGCATCGTCGCCACGGCATCGGCCGGTTTTCCATAGAAGTAGCCCTGCCCGAGGCCGCAACCGAGCGCCTTCAGCTTCAAGGCTTCGGAAAAGTCCTCGATGCCTTCAGCGACGACTTCCAGTTCGAGGCCCTCGCACATCGAGACGATCGCCTTGATGATGTGTTCCGAAGCACGGTCGGCGGAAATGCGCGAGACGAAGGCGCGATCGATCTTGACCTTGTCGAAGGAAAAATCGCGAAGGCGACCCAGGCTCGACTGCCCGGTGCCGAAGTCGTCGAGCGAGACGCGCACGCCGGCGGCACGCAGTTCCGCAACGATCTTCTGGGCGATGTCGGCATCGGCCATGACAGCCGTCTCGGTGATCTCCAATTCCAATCGCCTGGGATCGAGGCCGATCTGATGGATGATCGACAGCAACCGGTGGCTGGTCGCCGGATCCATGAGCTGCGCCGAGGAGAGATTGAAGGAGAGGAAAAGCTCCTTCGGCCAGGAGAGCGCCGCATGCGCCGCCTTGCGCAACAGCACTTCGGCGAGAGATTCGATAAACCCGCGCTCCTCGGCCAGCGGCACGAAAACAGCCGGGGAAACATAGCCGAGATCGGCATCGCACCAGCGCGCCAGGGCTTCGAAACCGACGACCGCATCATTGCGCAGATCGACGATCGGCTGGAAATGCACGTCGACCTCGTTGGCGATGATGGCATTGCGCAGCGCCTGCTCGAGCTGCGTCGCGCGCTTCATCTCCTGAGCGATTTCCTGCGAATAGACGGTGATCTGCCCACGGCCGCGACGCTTCGAGCGATAGAGCGCTGTATCGGCGCTCTTCAGCAGATCCTCGAACACTTCCCCGGCAAAGGGGTAGACGGCAAAACCGAAGGATGCGGACAGACGCACATGGCGGTCGCCGAGATCGAAGGGCGCCGACAGCACCTCCTTCAACATCTGCCCGACCTTCTCCGCCCCCTTGCGCTCGAAGACGAGCGGCAGGACGAAGGCGAACTCGTCACTTTCCGAACGGGTGATCGTCGCCCCCTCGGGCGCGCAGGCTTTCAGCCGGTAGGCCACTTGGCAGAGGATCTCGTCACCAGCCGCCGGCCCGAACAGGTCATTGATCGGCTTGAAACCATCGATATTGGCAAGGCCGATGGTGAAGGGCGCGGGATCGCTGGCACGCTCCCTGGCGAGATCCAGCACGGTCTGGCGCAGGCATCGGGAATTACCGAGCCCCGTCAATAGATCGATATTGCCCGTCACGGCGGGCATCTCGAGGCCGATGCGATGATAGGGGGTCTCAACCGCCGTCATTGCCGCGTCTCCGCAGCTCGGTCAGCAGAATGCGGGCGACGACGCTCCGCTGCCGGCGAAACCACACGCCACGGCGCGAACCGGCAATGTCGTTCCGACACGGTCCGGACATGGGCAACGGGATGGGCGCAATGCATTCGGGCGGGCTCTACACTTTAACGGCAATTCGGTGCAGACGATCGCAATCGGCGGTTAACAATCCGATATCGCTCTTCTCCTAGATCTGCCATTAGCCTCCCCAATTCTAGCGAGTTGACACGTCTTTCATTCAACCTGCCGTTCGCATCGCCTTTGCCGGCATGAATTTTCTAAGCACCGCCTCGATCATGTCGGGGCTCACGGGCTTCATGATATGGTCGTCCATGCCCGATGCCTTGCACTGCTGCAGGTCGATATCCAGTGCCTGCGCGGTGACCGCGATGATCGGCGTTTTCTGTCCCCTGGTGTTTTCTGCCGACCGGATGGCGACCGTGGCATCGAAGCCGTTCATGATCGGCATCGAGACGTCCATCAGCACGAGGGCCGGTTGCAGTTCGTGCCAGAGCTCGACGGCCTCGCGGCCGTTGGCGGCGATGCGATGCGAGACGCCGAGCCCCTCCAGGATTTGCGTGAACACGAACTGGTTGATCTGATTGTCTTCGGCAACGAGCACGTCGACCTGCGGCGTCGGCGGCGGTGCAGCAATCCCCTCGCCTTCAAACGACAACGACCAATCGGGCTGCAGCGTCGGAGACGCCGTAGTCCGATCGGAGCAGACGCGGAACACTTCGGCCAGCACCGCAGCGCCGTCCTGCTGCGCGGAAAGCGGAAGGACCGGGCAATGACGCCAGGCCGAAACGATCTGCTGCCTCTCGGAAAACGCCAGGTCGAGAAGCAGGACATCGAGCTTGATGCCGGCGTCCTCGACCGCATGTCCGAAGGCACGAAGCTCACCCGCATCGCGAACAGCGCAGGCGTCGAGCCCGGAGCCACGCAGACGCGCGACCAGCCGGTCTTCCATCGCCCGGTCGGCCGTGGCAACCAGGACACGAAGTCCGCGGGCCGGCAAGGTCTCGATCATCGATCCCGCTTCCACGAGTTGCTGGACGTTCAGCGCCCGGAACGGGTCGTAGAAATTCTGCGCGGCAGCGAAGATGCTGTAATCGCGGATCTGCAGGCCGACCTCGGCCGGAGGTTCATCGCTACTCTGATGCAAGTCGGCAATATCGGTCACGTCGTTCATACAAGTCACGACGAAATGACGGCCGGGCATGCCGACGCGGTACTTGCGCGTGAGCACCCAGAGATCGCTGCCATCGGCGCGCACGATGTGCTCGGCCTGCGAGTATGGCTTGCCGGTCTCGAGCACCATCCGGTCGGACTGCTCGAAACGTTCGGCGAGCTCGCTTTCGACCAGATCCCAGGCGGAACGGCCGAGAATGGCATCCTGCTGCAGATCATGGATCAGGCAGAAGGCCTTGTTGACGGCGATATAGTTGAGGTTGCGATCCTTGACGCAGATCGGATTAGGCTGGGCATCGAGGATCTGTTCGGTCAGCTCGACGCGCTCCAGGTCCGTCTGAAGCTGCTCGTCGCGCTTCTTCTGATCGGAAACGTCACTGATCGACAGGATGCCGATGCCGCTCGATAGCCGACGCTTGCGCATCGAAACCCAGCGGGTACGGCCGGCGCGCTCGACGCTTTCGTAACGTTCGCGCCAGTGCAGCGCCATATGCTCGGCAATCCAGTCCTCGCGATTGGTGCGGCGGCGGCTGCTTTCCGGAACGGTGCCCGGGCGAACGCCGGTGTCATAGACGGCGCCGAGAAAATCTCGCAGACGCGTGCCCGGCATCAGGATTTCCGACGGCACAGGGAAGAACTGCAGCATCGTCCGGCTGGCAAAGAGAATGGTGTCGTCCCGACTGCAGACAAGCACAGCGATGCCGAGCCCGTCGCAGCTCGACTCCAGAATGATCCGGTTGATGTCCGCGCCGTTCGACGCCCCATCGCTCATTGCGCTGTCCTCACTCGCCTACCGCATGCTTCAATCGTCCCCGATCTGAGGAAACATGCGGCCATTCACAGTGCTACAGCGACCTCAGCGCGCCTAGTAGGACGCGCGGCGCTGCGGCGGCGGTTCATTTCGGGACATGCTGGGAAGGCCTTGGCAGGCGTCTCTTCGAGCGGTGGGAGTACGGCGTCCAGCTACGCCGCAATGCTCAAAAGACAAAACCCGTGATCATTCAGGTTGTTGTGGAAAATCGCAGCAGAGTGTTAAGGGGCGATTAAACCGCCCGCTCATTTTTCCGCATCGAAGACCGCGTTCATTTGAGGCCGGGGACGAGGCGCCATTTCCCCTTTCGTTTCCTAAGCGAATCCGGGAAAATGGGACATGGCCATCAAGCAACTTTCAGAAACCCTCATCAACCAGATCGCCGCCGGCGAAGTCATCGAACGCCCCGCCAGCGCCGCCAAGGAGCTGATCGAGAACGCGCTCGACGCCGGCGCCACGCGCATCGAAATCGCGACCGCAGGCGGCGGCAAGACGCTCCTGCGCGTGACCGACAATGGCTCAGGCATGACGCCCAACGATCTCGAACTGGCGGTGCGCCGGCACTGTACGTCGAAGCTCGACGACAGCCTATTCGACATCCGCACGCTCGGCTTTCGGGGCGAGGCGCTGCCTTCGATCGGCTCGGTCGCTCGCCTCTCGATCACCACGCGCACGGCCGGCGCCAGCGAAGGCGCGGTCATCGCCGTCACCGGCGGCAAGACCGATCCGGTCCGCCCGTCGCCCGCCAACACCGGCACGGTCGTCGAGGTCCGCGACCTCTTCTTCGCGACGCCGGCGCGGCTGAAATTCATGAAGTCCGAGAAGGCGGAAGCGGCGGCGATCTCCGAGATCGTACGCCGCATGGCGATCGCCTTCCCTGCGGTTCGCTTCGTGCTCTCAGGCAGCGACCGCTCGACGCTGGAATTCCCGGCGACCGGCGACGATCGTCTGGCGCGCATGGCCCAGGTGCTCGGCAAGGATTTCCGCGACAACGCGATCGAAATCGATGCGACACGCGAAGATGTCGGGCTCACCGGCTTTGCCGGCGTGCCGACCTACAATCGCGGCAACTCGCTGCAGCAATATGTCTTCGTCAATGGCCGCCCGGTGCAGGACAAGCTGTTGCTGTCGGCGATCCGGGCCGCCTATTCCGAAACGATCCCGAGCGGCCGCTATCCGGTCGCGGTGCTGTCGATCGCGCTCGACCCGGCGCTCGTCGACGTCAACGTGCATCCGGCGAAATCCGATGTGCGCTTCCGCGACCCGGGCCTCATCCGCGGGCTGATCATCGGTGCCATCCGCGAGGCGCTGACGCGCGAAGGCGACCGGGCGGCAACCACCGGCGCCAGTGGTCTGATGCGGGCCTTCCGACCGGAGTCCTATCGGCCGCAGGCGCCGTGGACGCCGGAAACTTCGCCATCACGACCCATGCAATTCGAGACGGTGAACGGCCGCTTCTCCGAACAGCCGCAGGCGAGCTTCGCTGCCTTTGCGGCACCATCGGCACGGACTGGCGCCCCGTCCGAGCGTGAGGCAGCGGTCGCGCAACAGGAAACGCCGTCACCGCCATCCTTCCCGCTCGGCGCGGTCAGGGCGCAGCTCCATGAGAACTACATCGTCGCCCAGACGAATGACGGCCTCGTCATCGTCGACCAGCATGCCGCCCACGAGCGTCTGGTGTTCGAGACGATGCGCACGGCACTGCATTCACGGCCCGTCGCGGCGCAAGCTTTGCTGATCCCGGAAATCGTCGATCTGGCCGAAGACGATTGCGACCGGCTGATGGCGCATGCGGCGGAGTTCGCCCGCCTTGGCCTTGCCATCGAACGCTTCGGCCCGGGCGCGATCGCCGTGCGCGAGACGCCTGCCATGCTCGGCGAAATGGATGCCGTCGGCCTGGTGCGCCAGCTTGCCGACGAACTTGCCGAATGGGACACCGCCAACGGCCTGACAGGCCGGCTCGAATATCTTGCCGCGACGATGGCCTGCCATGGATCGGTGCGCTCCGGCCGACGCATGCGCACCGAGGAAATGAACGCTTTGCTGCGGCAGATGGAGGCGACGCCCGGCTCCGGCCAATGCAACCACGGGCGGCCGACCTATATCGAGCTCAAGCTTTCCGATATTGAACGGCTGTTCGGCCGAAGCTGATCGCGCGCGGCGGCGAAATGCGGCTGGCATTTTGCCGGATGGCGAGCTAGACCAGAGAACAGACCACAGAGATGCAATAGGCAACGAACATGATGAACCGGTTTGAAGGAAGCGCGTCGCGCGAGGCGAAAATCCGTTATCTCGACGGCGACTTTCAGATCATTCTCGCCGGCTCGCATGTGATCTGCGCGATGACCGGCAAGACCATTCCCGTCGACGAGCTGCGCTACTGGAGCGTCACCCGGCAGGAAGCCTATGTCGATGCGGAAGCCTCGCTCGAGGCGGAAAAGCGCGCCGGCGCGCTGCCGAACCAGCGCCGCTGAGGCTCAGCCCAGCTTCTCCGAAGTGATTACTTGCCCGCGCCTTCGCGCAGCTTTCGCGCGCGAGCGGCAGCAAGTGCTGTCTCGATAATCTTCTTGGGCGCCATAGGGTCGTCGAAGCGCACGTCGATCTCGATCACCCGGCTTGCCGAGGCCAGCTCGGCTGCGCGGCCATGACCGGGCTCGAGCCGGACCATGTCCTTGGCGGTCGTGACAAGCGTGCAGCCCAAAGCCGCCGCTCGGTCGAGCAGGTCGGCGATCTCGTCGTCGGAGAAATGGTGATGATCCGGAAAGCTGCGGGTTTCCTCGACGACAGCACCGGTCTCGCGCACCGTGCGATAGAATTTCTCCGGATCGGCGATACCGGCCCAGGCAAGGACCTTGGCGCCTTTCAGCGACCCGTCGTCGAGCCTCACCACATCGGCCTCGTAGATCTGCTTTCCGGCACGGGCTGCGCGGCGGATCAGGGCATCGGCCTCCGTGCCGCCGCCGATCTTCAGCAATGCCGTGGCGTGCCGAAGTTGATTGGGCAGCGGCGCCCGCACCGGGCCCGCCGGCACCAGATAGCCGTTGCCGATGCCACGGCGCGAGTCGATGACCAAAAGCGCAAAGTCGAAGGCCAGACGCGCGCTTTGGAAGCCGTCGTCCATGATGATGATATCGACACCTTCCTTCACCAGCCGGCGGGCGCCATCGACACGGCGGCGGCAGACGACGGTCAACGCCTCACGCGCCAGAAGCAGCGGCTCGTCACCGACGTCGCGGGCACGGTGATGCTCCGGATCGACGACGGTCGTCACGTCGAGCGAGCCGCCATAGCCGCGGCTCAGGAACCCGGGTTTCAACCCTTTCTGACGGATGACGCGGGCAAGCGCGATCGCGGTCGGCGTCTTGCCGGCACCGCCGACGGTGAAATTACCGATGCAGATGACCGGAACCGGAACCGAGGCTCGATGGGCTCGGTCCATGCGCAGGCCGGCAATCCGGCCATATACCCATGAAAACGGCCACAACGCGCGCGCACGCCAATCCGCCTTTGTCCACCAGAATGGTGGCGCTTCCGATACCATCTTCGTTCCGTGCCCCAGCCGGTGTCGTCCATCCGCTCCGGGAGGACATATGTCGTTCTTGCCGCCGGAAACCGACGGATCGCCCAAAAAACGTCAGAATGTGAAAAAACGCAAGCTATGGATACGATTGCAGCAACCTGGGCCGGCGGCCGCGCGGCAGAATGGCCTGCCGACAGACACGTGCTTCACGCTTTTCCCGGATTGGCGACTAGAGCATCCCGCTTTCAAGTGGAATCACGTGACAGCGGAAAGACGCTCTAGAAACAAAGTACTAGAGCGTCCTTAGTGCGTTCATCTGAACACACGGCGCTCTAGAGGACAGCCTCAAGTTCGGTGATGTCGGCAAGGCAATGGTCCGAGGCCGCCGCGAGCGACTGGCGCGAACCGGTCCCGGTCAGCACCGCGACCGTCATGCCGACGCCGGCACTGCGGCCCATGTGCATGTCGTGATTGTTGTCGCCGACGACGACGACCTGATGCGGCTCCAAGCCTGTTGCGGCACAAAAGCCGAGCACCATGCCAGGCTCCGGCTTGACGCCGTAGCCGCTGTCATAACCCGCTACATAATGCAGGTAACCATCGAAACCGAAGCGTTTGGCGGTCTCGCGGATCGATTTTTCGTTGTCGCTGGAGGCGACCCCAAGCCGATAGCCCTTGGCATGCAGACCGGCGAAGAATGTGCCAAGATCGGTGACCGGGACGGCATATTCCGCCGAGCGCGCGAACAGGCTGTCGAACAGGGTGGTGAGATCCGCCACGGTAAAGGGCGCGCCCGCCCCCACGAAACCGGTCGCGATCTCAACCGTGTTGCCCGCCGCAAGCAGGCTGTCAGGCAGTACATGGCCGGTGTCGGCGTCCATGCCGCCCGCTTTCAGCAATACGCGGGCCAATGCCTCATCACCCTTGGCCGCAAGCCGTGCCAGCTCATAGTTCACCGGCACCCAGCTCTTTGCGTAGTCGAGCAGGGTTCCGTCCTTGTCGAACAGGATGCCGGCTATGGCCTTGGGTGCGGTCATGATGAGGGATCGTCTCCTGTTTGTGTCAGCTTTCGGTCGGGGGATTGAGACGCGCCTTGACGATGAGCGGATTGATATAGGGCTCGAGCCCCTTCATCGTCGCCGACAGAGCGCCGCGCATCTCTTGCACGGTTTCGAGGCCGGCATCGATCATCGAGCGACGCATGTCGTCGTTGGCGAGCAGATAGTTGACGCCCTTCGCCAGCATCTCGACGTCGCGCACGATCTTGGCGCTGCCGTTCTTTGCAAGCGTCTGATAAGTCTCGCGAAAATTTTGCACATTGCCGCCGGACAGGATAGCGCAGCCGAGCATCGCCGGCTCCAGCGGGTTCTGGCCGCCTTCGGCAAAGAGCGAGCGGCCGACAAAGGCGACTTCGGTCAGGCGCAGATAGAGGCCCATTTCACCGATGGTGTCGCCGAGGAAGACATCGACATCCGGCGTCAGCGGATCACGCCGCGTGCGGCGCGCGACCTTCAGGCCCTTGGCCGTCAGCGCCGCCTCGATCGCATCACTGCGCTCGGGATGGCGCGGCACGATGATCGTCAGGAGGCCGGTCCGTTCCTTCAGCGCGCGGTGCACGACGCCGGCCGCGTTTTCCTCGCCGTCGAAGGTCGAGATCGCCGCCCAGGTCTTCCGCGTGCCGATCTGCTGCTCATACTCCTTCAGCGCCAGCGGATCATGCGGCGGCGCATCAGTGTCGACCTTCAGATTGCCGGAGACCATGACCGGCAGCGCGCCGAGCGTGCGGAAGCGCTCCGCATCGACGTCGGACTGTGCGATGACCAGCGCCAGGTTTTCAAAAAGCGCGTCGGCAAGCGCCGGCCGCCGCTTCCACCGGGCGAAGGTGCGATCGGACAGACGGCCGTTCACCAGAACCTGCGGAATATGGCGCCGGCCGAGCTCCAGGATGGTCATCGGCCAGATTTCGGACTCGGCGATGATCGCGAGATCCGGCTCCCAATAGTTCAGAAACCGGCTGACCGCCGGCTTGAAATCGAGCGGGACATACTGGTGGATGACGCCTGTTCCCAGGCGCTGGGCAACGACACGTGCCGAGGTCATCGTACCCGTCGTCAGCACGACATTGATGCCGCGCCTGCGGATTTCCTTGATCAATGGGATGACCGCATTGGTCTCGCCGACACTGGCGGCGTGAAACCAGACGAGCGGGCCTTGCGGCCGTGGTGCGCTCGCATGGCCGTAGCGCTCGCGACGGCGAGCCGGATCCTCCTTGCCCTTCGCCGCGCGAATGGCAAGGTAGGACCAAACCAGGGGATAGATGGCCGAGCCGATCCAGCGATAGCTGGAGAGCGCCAGGCGCGCGCGAAAGCTGCTCATGACGAGACACCTTCCCCAGCCGTCTCAGCGGCGAGAAACTTAGGGGCGACTGGCATGCGGGTTTGCGCCGCGCATCCCGACCTCATCGGCATCAGCCGTTTTCCGGGTCGAGCAGACGATGCATGTGGACGATGAAATAGCGCATGTGAGCGTTGTCGACGGTCATCTGCGCCTTGGATTTCCAGGCAACGAGAGCGCTATCGTAGTCCGGGTAGATGCCGACGATATCGAGCTTGTCCAGATCGCGGAAGTGGACGTCCGTCAGCGTGGTGAGTTCACCGCCAAAGACGAGGTGCAGACGTTGTTTCTTCTCGGATTCGTGAGCCATCGGAATTCCATTTTTCTTTTTGGGTATGGGCGTTGATTTGAGGCATTCGGCCCCAAAGGTCAATGGGGCTCCATCGACCGCGATGCGGCGATCAAGCCTGGCAAGAGCGGCTTTGCCGCTGCGCAGAGAACGCCGTGAACGACGCTGGAGCGATTGTAGGACAAGGGCTGCTCGTCGAGATCGACGAGCGCGCCACCGGCCCGGGCGAGAATGAGATCGGCCGCAGCCAGATCCCAATCATGGGAATTCTTCTTCACCAGCGTACCGTCGATCCGCCCGTCGGCAACCATGGCCAGCCGATAGGCAAGCGACGGCACATGCGGCACGCGTGTGACGGTGTTGCGATAGACGGCCGGAAGCTTGCCGACCGTATCTTCGGCAGCCGCCAGATGCAGCGTTTCCCCGGCCTTCGCCTCTCGCACCGAGATCGCCGTGCCGTTCTTCAGCGCGCTACCGCCGGCGACCGCCTCGAAGAGTTCGTCAAGCGCCGGAGCATAGAGGACGCCGGCGACGGGCTGCCCCCGGTGGACGACGGCAACACTGACGCACCAGAGATCCTTGCCGGCGATGAAGGCACGCGTGCCATCGATCGGATCGACGACGAAGACCGTTTCGCGGGTCAGGCGGCTGGAATCATCGTCGGTCTCTTCCGACAGCCAGCCGTAGTGGGGCCGCGCCGCAAGCAGCCGCGTCTTCAGCACATCGTTTGCCGCCAGATCCGCTTCGCTGACCGGCGAGCGGCCCTCGTTCTTCCAGCGGACGTCGGGCGATTTGCGAAAATAACCGAGCGCCGTTTCCCCGGCGACGACCGCGGCGGCGCGGATCAACTCGAGATCCGGCTTCCAGTCCGCGCCCGATGGTGCTGTGTCAAACATTCAAAACCCCGTCAGCCCGCCTCTCCTATAGCACGAGAGCCGGATCGGCGCGGGTCCCCGCGCCGGTTTGTCTTCGGCCTGTTTAGAGACCAGCGAGCGTCATGCCCTCGATGGCAAGCGTCGGTGCGGCAACGCCGAACTTGCGATCGATGTCGTCTGCCGGCGTCAATGCCATGAACATGTCCTTGAGATTGGACGCGATCGTCACCTCGGAGACGGCAAAGGTGAGTTCGCCGTTCTCGATCCAGAAGCCGGAGGCGCCGCGGCTGTATTCGCCGGTCACCATGTTGACGCCCTGGCCGATCAGTTCGGTCACGTAGAAGCCGTTGCCGACACCGCGGATCAGATCCTCACGCGAGATCGAACCCGGCTCGAGCGCCAGATTGGTCGAGGCCGGGTTGACCGTCGGGCCGCCGCGCACACCGCGGCCGTTGGTCTCCAGACCGAGTTCGGCCGCTGCCGAGGTCGACAGGAACCAATGGTTCAGCACACCGTCCTCGACTATCACGAGCTTTTCGCCGCTGACACCTTCGCCGTCGAAGGGACGCGAAGAAGAGCCGCGCACGATCAGCGGGTCGTCGGTCACAGAAAGACCCGCCTTCATCACCTGCTTGCCCATCCGGTCACGCAGGAAGCTCGTCTTGCGGGCGACGGCCGCACCGTTGATCGCGCCCGCCAGATGGCCGACGAAGCCGCGCGCCATGCGCGGATCGAAGACGACGGTGACGTTCTTGGCCGTCGGCACCTGGCGCGGATTGAGGCGCGCGACCGCACGTTCGCCCGCAAGGCGGCCGATCTCCTCGGCCGGCCGGAGATCACCGACATAGAGGCGGCTGTCGAAATCGTAGTCGCGCTCCATCTTCGTGCCTTCGCCGGCAATCGCGCTGACGGAGCAACCGAAACGGGTCGCCATGTAGGAGCCGGAGAAACCGTGCGAGGTAACGAGAACCAGACCGCCCATGCCGGCCGAAGCGCCGGCACCGCTGGAGTTGGTGACGCCTGAGACCGCAAGTGCTGCCTCTTCGGCAGCCAATGCCGCTTCCGTCAACGAATCCGTGGAAACGGCGGTGGGGTCGAAGAGGTCGAGGTCGGGATAGGAGCTTGCCAGCCGGTCCGCATCGGCGAGCGAGGCAAAGGGATCCTCCGGCGAAGCCTTGGCCATGGCGACGGCGCGTTCGGCGAGCAGCTTCAGATCAAAGCCCGGATTGGCCGAAACGCTGGCGACGCGTCGCCCGACGAATACTCGCAGCGAGAAATCGTCGCTTTCGGAGGCTTCCGTCGCTTCGACCTTGCCGAGGCGCACGGAGACGGAACGGGAGCGCCCGCGTACCACCACCGCATCCGCCGCATCGGCGCCGGCCTTGCGGGCGAGGTCCACGAGTTCGGAGGCGCGTTTTTCGAGGTCGGCAGAATCGATCGTGTCTGACATGATGTAGCCTTTCATTCCTGCCCCATTTATTGTGCAGTGACGCAGGCATCAAGGGCATCGGCCTGATTCCCGCCCATACACCGCAAATGACCGCTCTCGAAAGCTCCCTCATCGGGGCCGGGTGCCCAATAGTGAAAGCCGCAGGCATGGCAACGACACCGATCATCTATTCTCAGGCGCTGATGCTGCTCGGCGGCGCAGTGGTCGCCGCACCAATCTTCAAGCGGCTCGGCCTCGGCACTATCCTCGGCTATCTCTGCGCCGGCGTACTCATCGGTCCGGTCGCCCAAAGCATCACCGATGGCGAGCAGATCCTGCATGTCTCGGAGCTCGGCGTCGTGTTCCTGCTGTTCATCATCGGCCTCGAATTGAAACCGTCACGTCTCTGGCAGATGCGGCGCGATATCTTCGGCCTCGGCACGGCGCAAGTCGTGCTGACCGGCATCGTGCTCTCTTCGATGATCTATGCCCTCGGGCTTCTCGGCCAGGGCGGCAGCATCATCGCCGGCTTCGGCCTGGCCCTGTCGTCGACCGCCTTTGCCATGCAGATCCTCGACGAGGGCAACGACCGCAACACCCGCTACGGGCAGCGATCCTTCTCCATTCTCCTGCTGCAGGATCTCGCGATCGTGCCTCTGCTGGCGCTGATCCCGCTTATGGCGGCGCAAGCGCCTGAGGATACGACACCGCCGCTCGAGGATTTTGCGATCGCCACCACAGCGATCGTCGTGCTCTTTGCTGCCGGGCGCTACCTCGTGAACCCCCTGTTCCAGATCATCGGCCGCACGGGCGCCCGCGACGTCATGATCGCAGCGGCCCTGCTCGTCGTCATGGGCGCGGCGACCATGATGCAGCTTGCCGGCCTTTCCATGGCGATGGGTGCCTTCCTCGCGGGCGTGCTCTTGGCGGAATCCTCCTATCGCCATGAACTCGAAGCGGATATCGAACCGTTCCGCGGTATCCTGCAGGCTCTGTTCTTCATGGCCGTCGGTCTGTCGCTGGAGCTTGGCGTCATCGTCGAGCGCTACCAGCTGATCATCATCGCCGTGCCGCTCTTGATGGCGCTGAAGAGCCTGGTGCTCTACTGGCTCTGCCGGCTCACCGGATCCCACCACAACGACGCGGTGCGCATCAGCCTGCTGCTGCCGCAGGGCGGAGAATTCGGCTTCGTGCTGTTCACCGCGGCGGCAACCGCTGGCGTCTTCTCGGATGGCGACTCCTCGTTACTGGTTGCGATCGTGACGCTGTCGATGGCGCTGACGCCGCTTGCCTCCATGCTGGCCGCAAAGCTGATGCGCGAACAGGATGAGATGGACGAGGAGATCGAGGAAGATTTCGACGGCGCCAATGCCGACGTGCTGATGATCGGCTTCTCCCGCTTCGGCCAGATCGCCGCGCAAATCCTGCTCGCCGGCGGTCGCGACGTGACGATCATCGACCATTCGGCCGCGCGCGTGCGCCAGGCCGCGACCTTCGGCTTCCGCATCTATTTCGGCGACGGCAATCGTCTCGACGTGCTGCGCGCCGCCGGCATCGAACGGGCCAAGATCGTCGCCGTCTGCACCCAGAAGAAGGAAACGACCGACCACATCATCGACCTCGTGCAGTCCGAATACCCAAATGCACGCATCTACGCCCGCTCCTACGACCGCCTGCATACGCTGGAACTGCGCGCCAAAGGCGTCGACTACGAATTGCGCGAGACTTTCGAGTCCGGCCTGCTCTTCGGCCGCAAGACACTGGAGGCTTTGGGGGTCGGCGACGACGAGGCAATCGCCATCATGGACGACATCCGCAAGCGCGACGAGGCCCGGCTCGTGCTGCAGGAGGCCGAAGGCATCACAGCCGGTCGCGACATGCTGCATTCGCGTCCCGTCCGACCGGAGCCGCTGGTCAAGCCGAAGCGCGAGGTCGATCACTCTCAAGAGACGGGCGAACGGATCCTGCCAGGGCTTCCTGCCGACGAGCGCGAAAGCGCGTAGTCCCGCTGGGGCGAACCGACCCTCAGTCGTCGGCGCTCACTTGAGCTTCGGCGCCCGCATGCGCTCGTCGAGTGCCCGTTTCAGCTGGTCCTTGATGGCGACGGTTCCGTTCAGCACATCCTGGGCCCGCAGAAAATCCATCACCCGGTAGCGGCCGACATCGGGGCGCAGCAGGATATCCGGTGCACCTTCCTTGAGCTTCATCGCGATGATCGACTGCATCATCAACTGGCTCGCACCGAACAGGCTGTCGATGCGGCTCGGGATCGTCTTGCCGTCGCCGTCAGGACCACCGACGACATCGACGGCGATGACGATGTCCGCCAGCCCGCGCAGATGATCGAAGGGGATAGGATTGTAGATACCGCCGTCGATCATCACGCGCCCGCCGATCTTCACCGGGATGAAGATCGCAGGCAGGGCAGCGGAGGCAGCCAGCGCCTGCCACAGGTCACCCTTTTCGCAGATATGTTCTGTCTGGCCGTAATAGTCGGTGGCGACCACCTTGAGCGGAATGCCGAGATCCGAGAACTTCGGCGGAATGGCCTCGGGCAGAAAAGCCCTGAGAACGCGCTCGACATTGAATTGCCCGAAGCGAAAACCGTTCGCCATGGCTTCGGAAAGGCTCGACGGCCGCAACTGCCAGAGCCGATTGAGGACCTCGCGGCGATGGCCGATGGTCGAGAGCGTGTGGCCCCTGATCTCTTCGCCGCGCATGCCGGCCGCCATGCCGGCACCCATGATTGCGCCGATCGAAGAGCCGGCGATCGCCACCGGGCGAATGCCGAGCTCGTCCAGGGCTTCGATGACGTGAATATGCGCAAGCCCGCGCGCGCCGCCGCCGCCAAGCGCCAGGGCCACCGTCGGTTGGCTCTTCACCTGGGTCGGCCCCTTCGTCATCGAAAGATCCTGCTTCATCGGCATGCCCTCCGCTTCTGCATGATACGGAAACTTGCATGGTCGCGTCAGCGTATCGTCGCAAGGAAATCGAAAATATGACGGTCAGGCACCGCGAAAGCGGTAGAAGTGCATGCGGGTATCGCCGAAGACCCTGACGTCGAGGTTCTCAAACACGGCCGTTGGCGCGGGCTGAACATCCGCCCGCTCTTCGAGGATCACCAGTGCATCGGGGACGAGCCAGTTGCCGGCGGCGGCAGATTCCAGCGCCTTCTCGCCGAGACCCTTCGCGTAGGGCGGATCGGCGAAAACCAGATGAAACGGCTCCATGGTTCCGACGCCGCCGAGGCTGGTCGCATCACGGCGGAAGACCTTGGCTCGGCCCTGGAGGCCGAGCGTTTCGATGTTCGTCTGCAGAAGTCCCCTGCCCTCGACGCCCTGCTCGACGAAGAGTGCCTGCCGGCACCCGCGTGAGAGAGCCTCGAAGCCAACGGCGCCGGTGCCCGCAAAAAGGTCGAGCACCCGGGTGCCGTCGAGCGCCTCCGGATAGGAATGGCTCAGGATGTTGAACAGGCTTTCGCGCGTCCGGTCCGTGGTCGGACGGATATCGTTGGACTTGGGGGTCGCCAGGCTGCGCCCCCGAAACTCTCCACCGACGATACGCACCGCCGCTTAGTTTCCTCTGCCGCGCGGCTTGCCGCCGCCGGCCGGGCGTCCGCCACCACCGGAGCGTCCAGCGCCACCGGGGCGCCCACCGCCGGGTTTGCCGCCGCCGGGCTTGCCACCGCGCGGACCGCCAGTGCGTTCGCCAAAGGACTTTCCACCGGACGGCTTGCCCCCGAAGGACTTGCCGCGAGGCTTGTCGCCGAACGGACGGTCCCCGCCTTCACGGCGCGGCGGACGATCGCCCTCGGCGCGTGGGGCTCTTGGCTTGTCGGAATAGCTGCGCGGTCCACCTTCGGCGCGGGCAGGCCGATCACCGAACGGTCGGTCGCCACCTTCGCGGCGTGGCGGACGATCGCCCTCGGCACGCGGGGTCCTCGGCTTGTCGGAATAGCTGCGTGGACCACCCTCGGAGCGGGCAGGTCGATCACCACGCGGGCGGTCGCCACCTTCGCGGCGGGCAGGCCGGTCGCCATCGGCGCGCGGGAACCGCGGCTTGTCGGAGAAGCTGCGCGGCCCGCCTTCAGAACGAGCAGGACGGTCGCCGCCTTCACGGCGCGCAGGACGGTCACCGTGATCGCGCGACCTGCGGTCTCCCGCGTCGCCCGCCTTGCGCCGACCGAAGCCGCCATCCCGGCCCTCGTCCTTGCCGCGACGGGCAGGCTCGCTGGCGCTGATCCATTCGCCCTCTTCGTCGCGACGCTTGACCGGCGCGGCCGCAGCCGGACGATCGAAGTCCCTGTGCGAGCCGCCCTTGCGGTCCGGGTCGAACTTGCCGGATGTCTTCGTCGCAAAGCCATCCTTGCTGCGACCGTAGCGCTTGGTCTTCGGCGCGCCTTCCGGACGCTCGCGACGGGCGGGCTTCTCCGTGGTGTCGCCTTCAGCGGATTTCGGCTTCTTTTCGGCCAGCGGACGGGCGCCCGGCGCCATCCAGACATTGGCGGTGCGGGCGCGCTGCGCCGGTGCGCGCTTCGGCCGGTCCTCAAACTTGGCGTCACGGTCGTCGCGGGAGCCGCCCTTGCCACGAGGACCGTCCTTGCGGCCACCGTCACGGCGATCGTCGCGACGCGTGTCGAGCCGGGCCAGAGCACGCTCGCGCTTGTCCTCCGGCTTTTCCCAGCGGTTGGCACGTTCAGGCCGGCGCGTATCGGCGGTATCATCCTCCGGCGCGTCGCCGGCTACGGTCGCTGCCTGATCGTTGTAAAGCGGTGCGTCGAAGTTTGCCTTGGCATCCTCGATCAGGCGCGGCCCGAGCTGATCGCGGAGCGTCCGGCCACGGATTTCCTGGACATGTCCCTCCGGCAGTTCGCCGAGCTGGAAGGGTCCATAGGAAATGCGGATGAGGCGGTTGACGTCGAGACCGAGCGCGCCGAGAACGTTCTTGATCTCGCGGTTCTTGCCTTCGCGCAGCCCCATGGTGATCCAGACGTTCGAGCCCTGCACCCGGTCCAGCGTCGCCTCGATCGCGCCATAGAGCACGCCGTCGACGGCGATGCCGTCCTTCAGCCGATCGAGCGCTTCCTGATCGATCTCGCCGTGGGCGCGAACGCGGTAGCGGCGCAGCCAGCCGGTCGACGGTAGTTCGAGCACACGGGCAAGGCCACCATCGTTGGTCAAAAGCAGCAGGCCCTCGGTGTTGATGTCGAGGCGGCCGATCGACAGCACGCGCGGCAGCTCGTCGGGCAGGTTGTCGAATACGGTCGGGCGGCCTTCCGGATCGGCATTGGTGGTCACCAGGCCAGCCGGCTTGTGATAGAGCCAGAGGCGCGTGCGCTCGATGCCGCGGATCGGCTGGCCATCGACCTCGATCGCATCGGCAAGCGTCGCGTTGACGACCGGCGTATCGAGGATGACGCCGTTGAGCTTGATGCGGCCTTCCATGATCATGCGCTCGACGTCGCGGCGCGAGGCGACGCCGGCACGTGCCAGGATCTTGGAGATGCGCTGCGGTTCGTCAACGCCCGGAGCAGCCGCGTTCGGGCGCTCCCTGGCCGGACGCGAAGCGCCGGTCTTTGGTCCGAAGGACTTGGGGCCGTCAGCCTTCGGTCCGGAGGTCTTGGCGCCAAAAGTCTTCGGGCCTGCAGCCTTTTTCGGTGCTCCAGCCTTCTTGTCGGCGAAATGCGGTTTCTTGTCCCGGCCGGCGGACTTGCCGCCAGGCCGTGTGGGCTTGTCTTTGGATGTCATTTGTGTTGCCTGCCTTTTGCGGCTGTCCTATCAGGTCGCGGCCCGTGGGTTAAGAGAAATTATTGTTTGAGCGATGGCTGAGACGACACACTTCATGGATGTGGCCCTTGAGGAGGCCAGGAAGGCGGCAGAACGCGGCGAAGTGCCGATCGGCGCCGTCGTCGTTTTCGATGGCCAGATCGTCTCCCGCGCCGGCAATCGCACCCGTGAACTCAATGATGTGACTGCACATGCGGAGATTGTCGCCATCCGCGAGGCCGCTGCCGTCCTCAAGGACGAAAGGCTGACGGGCGCCGATCTCTACGTCACCCTCGAACCCTGCACCATGTGCGCCGCGGCGATTTCGTTCGCCCGCATCCGCCGCCTCTACTACGGCGCGGACGATCCGAAGGGCGGCGCGGTCGACAGCGGCGTGCGCTTCTTCGGTTCTCCCACCTGCCATCACGTGCCGGACGTCTATTCGGGCCTCGCCGAGCGCGAGGCTGCCGACCTTCTTAGGGATTTCTTCGCCGGCAAGCGGTGAAACCAATCCCCGACTCTCAACACCACCCCGTTTCAGATTTTCTTGAGGTCGCCTCAGTCGGCCGCGAAGCTTTCGAGGGCCGCGCCGGAGAGACGGTAGCGCGTCCATTCGGACATGGGCTCGGCACCGACCGCCTCGTAGACCCGTATCGCCGGCTCGTTCCAGTCGAGCACGCTCCATTCGAAGCGGCCGCAGCCTTCCTCGACGGCAATTTTCGCCAGATGCTTCAGCAGCATCTTTCCAGCGCCGGAGCCACGGCAATCCGGCGTGACGTAAAGGTCCTCAAGGTAGAGACCCTTGCGTGCCTGCCAGGTCGAATAGTTGTAGAACCACATGGCGAAGCCTGCGGGCTTGCCGTCCTTCTCGCAGATCACGGCGCGGGTAATGGAACCCGGACCAAAGAGCGAGGCCTGCAACATCTCGACCGTCGCCTCGACTGCGTCGGGCTCCTTCTCGTAGATGGCAAGTTCGGTGATGAAGCGCAGAATGGTCTGCGCGTCTTCCGGGCGAGCGTCGCGAATGCTGATCGTCATGGCTTATGCGCTGCTTAGAAGGGCCAATACCACTTGGAGCCGGAATTCTTGATCTGCGCCTCCTTCTTGCGGCGGCGCTCCTTGTCCTTCTCCGGCTCGCCGAGATCGGTCTCGGTACCATCCGGCAGGCGGCGGTAGTCAAGTGGAGGATCGCTGAGGAAGCGGCGCTTGTCGGAATAGGCGCCCATCTCGATCTTACGGGCTGCGCGATAAGCTTCCTGCTGCTCCTTGGCCGAGAGCCGGCGGCCGTTGGCGCTAGCCTTGGCGAGCGGGGAAACGTAGTTCGGGTTGTTCTTGTTGGCGTCGGCCTCTTCGCGCAGACGGTTGCGAACCTCTTCCGGAGACTCGACCCATTCCGGGTTCGCCTCACGGCTGGCAAGCGACTTCTGCGGCTCGACGAGAGCAGTCTGCTGCGCCGACGGCGGCAGAACGAGGCCGGGGCGCGGCTGATACTTGACCGGATCACGCTTCGGCGGGCCGAAGCTGGCGACGCTGCCGAGGTCGTCCATGAGCTGTTCGCCGGCGGTCTTGTCCGTGCCATAGGTCGGGCCGCCGATGCAGCCCGAAAGCACCAGGCCGCTCGTCAAAATGGCGGCCACGCTGGCAAACACTCGCAACTCTCGCGTCATTTCCATGAGATTCCTTCCAGCCGGCCACCGGTCAGCGCGGCCACTCAAGCGCCCATGGCGGAGAAATCCGCCAAATTTCGGGCAGGTTTTACCGGATGAACGCAACGAGTGCAATTCATCCGGTAACAATGCGTTAAGCCTTGAAACCAAGTTCGCGCAAGGCAGCGGCATCACGGGCCGACACGTCGGGGTAGGTCGGGTCGGAACCGACATCGGTCGTGATCCGCCAGGAGCGGGCGCATTTCTGGCCCTCGGCAAGCTTCGGCTCCACGCTCACCTTGGCCACGTCGGCAAGGCGGAACGCCTCCGCAGGGCCTTCCGCAGCTTCGATCACGATGCCCGAAGTGATGCAGATCTCCGCGAAGTCCTGGCCTTCCAGCGCCTTCAAAAGTTCCGGATCGGCGACATGGACGACCGGAGCCGCTTCCAGCGACGAGCCGATGCGCTTGTCCTTGCGCTCGATCTCGAGCGCACCGGTGACAACGGTGCGGACCGTGCGGATCTTGTCCCACTTGGCTTCGAGCGCATCGTTCTTCCATTCCGCCGGGATCGCCGGGAACTGTTCGAGATGCACCGAAACCGCATCGGGCTTCCGCGACAGCCAGGCTTCTTCCGTGGTGAACGGCAGCATCGGCGCCAGCCACAGGACGAGGCAATCGAAGAGCTTGCGGATGACGGCAAGCGCCGAACGGCGGCGCAGGCTCGACGGGGCGTCGCAGTAGAGCGCGTCCTTGCGCACGTCGAAATAGAAAGCCGAGAGCTCGACGTTCGAGAAATCGATCAACGCACGGGCGATCTTCTTGAAGTCGAAGGCATCGTAGCCTTCGCGCACAAGCTGATCGAGTTCCGCCAGCCGATGCAGCATCAGCTTTTCGAGTTCCGGCATGTCGGCATAGGCGATCTCTTCACCCTTGTCGTGGGCGAGCGTGCCGAGCATCCAGCGGACCGTGTTGCGCAGCTTGCGATAGGCGTCGATGTTGGTCTGGATGATCGTCTTGCCGAGACGCTGATCCTCCCAATAGTCCGTCGTCATCACCCACAGGCGCAGGATGTCGGCGCCGGCGTCCTTCATCACCTCCTGCGGGGTGACGGTATTGCCCTTGGACTTCGACATCTTCTCGCCCTTCTCATCCATGGTGAAGCCATGGGTGACAACGGCGTTGTAGGGCGCGCGGCCGCGCGTCGCGCAGGCCTCGAGCAGCGAGGAATGGAACCAGCCGCGATGCTGGTCCGAACCTTCGAGATAGACGTCGGCCGGCCACTTCAGGTCCGGACGGTCTTCGAGCGTGAAGGTGTGGGTCGAACCGGAATCGAACCAGACGTCGAGGATGTCCATCACCTGGTGCCACTTTTCGTGGTCGTGGTCGTTTCCGAGGAAGCGATCCTTGGCACCTTCGGCAAACCAAGCGTCCGCACCTTCCTGCTCGAAAGCGTCGAGGATGCGGGCGTTGACGGCCTCGTCGATCAGGATCTCACCCTGGTCGTCGGCAAAGATCGCGATCGGCACGCCCCAGGCACGCTGACGCGAGAGCACCCAGTCCGGACGCCCCTCGATCATCGCGCGCAGGCGGTTCTGGCCGGCGCCGGGAACGAAGCGGGTGTCGTCGATCGCTGAAAGTGCGCGCGAGCGGAGCGTCGTGCCGTCGCCGAACGCCTTGTCCATATAGACGAACCATTGCGGCGTGTTGCGGAAGATCACCGGCTTCTTGGAACGCCAGGAATGCGGATAGGAATGCTTCAGGCGTCCGCGGGCAAAGAGCGCGTGGCGGGCGATCAGCGCCTTGATGACGCGCTCGTTGGCATCGCCCTTCTTGCCCTTGTCATCGATGACGCGGCCGGCGCCACCTTCGGCATCCGGACCGAAGCCGTGGGCGTCGGCGGTGAAGTAGCCGGCATCGTCGACCGTGAACGGGATCGCCGAGGAGATACCGCGGGCTTCGAGCGCGCGGGCGCTGTCCATCCAGGCATCAAAGTCCTCGCGGCCATGACCGGGGGCGGTATGCACGAAGCCGGTGCCGGCATCGTCGGTGACATGGTCGCCATCGAGCAGCGGCACCTTGAAGGCGTAGCCGCCGCCGAGACCATGCAGCGGATGGGCGCAGGTGACCGACGACAGCTCGTCGGCTTCGAGGTCGCGAACGAAGTTGAAGGTGAGCTTGGCCTTGGCAGCGGACTCGTCCGCCAGGCGCTTGGCGAAGATCAGCTTCTCGCCCGGCTGCGGACCGAAGTCGTTCTCGGCGGTCGCCACTTCGTAGAGACCATAGGCATAACGCGACGAGAAGGCGATGGCGCGGTTGCCCGGGATGGTCCAGGGCGTGGTCGTCCAGATTACGACAAAGCTGCCGGCAAGGCTGTCCGGACCTTCGGTGACCGGGAACTTCACCCAGATCATGTCGCTTTCGACATCGGCATATTCGACTTCGGCTTCGGCAAGCGCGGTGCGCTCTACAACCGACCACATGACCGGCTTGGAGCCGCGGTAGAGCTGGCCGAGCTTGGCGATCTTCATCAGTTCGCCGGCGATGCGCGCTTCCGCATGGAAGTTCATCGTCGTGTAGGGATTGTCGAAATCGCCCTCGATGCCGAGGCGCTTGAACTCCTCGGCCTGGACCTGGATCCAGCCGGAGGCGAAGTCACGGCACTCCTTGCGGAATTCGTTGACCGGGACCTCGTCCTTGTTCTGGCCCTTCTCGCGGTACTTCTCCTCGATCTTCCACTCGATCGGCAGACCGTGGCAGTCCCAGCCGGGCACATAGTTGGCGTCAAAGCCGCGCATCTGGAACGAGCGGTTGATGACGTCCTTGAGGATCTTGTTCAGCGCATGGCCGATATGGATGTTGCCGTTGGCATAGGGCGGGCCGTCATGCAGCACGAACTTGTCGCGGCCGGCGGCCGATGCACGCAGCTTCTTGTAGAGGTCCATCTGCTGCCAGCGGACCACCGTTTCCGGCTCCTTCTGCGGCAGGCCGGCGCGCATCGGGAATTCCGTCTGCGGCAGATAAAGGGTCGAGGAGTAGTCGATCTTTTCAGCGGTGTCGGTCATGGTCTTTGCAATCGCTTCTTCGCGCGAGGGGCCGCGCATACGAAATGGGCTCGGTATCGAGAGATGACTGGGGCGTCGGAAACGCCGAAATCCCGGACCTTCCGGCTGACTAAAGCGCGCGGAAGGCCGGGCCAATAATTCGCTGATCGATGATCAATCGACGGTGCCGGGTCATGGTGGCCGGTTGTTTAAGGCGTTTTCGGGCTTTTGAAAAGGTCCGCCGCCACAGCAACGCCGAAATCTTTTATCGGGCGAAGTTGAGCTTGCGGTCGATGTCGCCGAGCGGCTGCACGCCGGCGAGCAACGCCCGCGCCTCTGCCTCGTCCTGACGGATCTGCGCCACCAGCGGATCAAGCCCGTCGAACTTCAGTTCGTCGCGCAGGTAGCCGAAGAAGGTGACCGCACAGATCTCGCCGTAGAGATCGCCCGAAAAGTCGAAGACGAAGGTTTCGAGCAAGGGCTCACCGTCGCTATCGACAGTCGGGCGGCGCCCGAAGCTCGCGACACCGTCATAGAGCGAACCGTCGGCCCGGCGGAAGCGCACGGCGTAGATGCCCGGCCTGAGTTCCACCTCGGGTGCAAGCCGCATATTGGCGGTGGGAAAGCCAAGTTCGCGGCCGAGCTTCTTGCCTCCGATCACTTCCGCCTCGACCAGATAGCGATAGCCGAGCATGCCGGCAGCTTGCGAGACATCCCCTTCGCCAAGCAGCGAGCGCACGTAACTGGACGAGATGACCGATGCGTTTTCGTCGCGGAAGGCATCGACGAGCGTCACGCCAAATCCGTTATCGCCGCCGGCCGCCATCAGGAAGGCGGGGCCGCCCTCGCGCCCCTTGCCGAAGTGAAAATCGAAACCGGTGACGACATGCGAGGCGTGCAGCCATTCGAGCAGGATACGGTGGATAAAATCCGATGCGGAAAGCTGCGAGAAGGTGCGGTCGAACGGATACTCGATGACGGCGCCGAAACCCATGCCTTCGAGAATGCGCGCCTTCAGCGGTGCCGGCGTCAGTCGGAAGACCGGGGTTTCCGGACGGAACACGGTTCTCGGATGCGGCTCGAAGGTCAGCACGAGCGCCGGCACACCGCGCGCATTGGCCTCCTCCAGCGCCCGTTTGAGCACCGACTGGTGACCACGGTGCACGCCGTCGAAGTTACCGATCGCGACGACGCCGCCGCGCAGATGCTGCGGAAGCGGATCACGGGTCTCGTTGCGATGAAAAACCGTCATCTCCGTCTTCCCGTCAGGCGAGCCGCGGCATCCAATATTTCGGCGACGCGCCTTCCTTCTTCAGGAAGGCGGCGAGCTTCGCCTCGTCGGTGCGGCTTTCGTTCATGTATTCCTGGGCGTGGATACCGGCACTGATATAGAGCAGATCGAAGCCGGCATCCTGGGCACCCTTGACGTCCGTCGGCATGCCGTCGCCAACGGCGATGACACGCGACAGGTCAAGCGCGCCGCGAACGGCCTTCGCCTCGGTCAGCGCCGCACGGTAGATGGCGATATAGGGCTTGCCGGCAATGCGCGCCTCGCCACCGAGCTCTTCATAGAGCTTGGCGATTGCGCCGGCACAGGGGATCAGCCTGTGGCCGCGCTCGACCACCAGATCCGGATTGGCACAGATGAACGGGATCTTGCGCTTGGCAAGCCCCGTCAGTGTCGCGCGGTAATGCTCCGGCGTTTCGGTTTCGTCGTCATAGAAGCCGGCACAAACGACCGTCTCAGCATCTTCCGACGAAACGATCTGCGTTCCCAGGCCTTCGAGCAGCGGCAGGTCGCGCTCGGCACCGATGAAGAAGATCTTTTTGGCGGCGGCGGCGATCAGCGCGCGGGTCACATCGCCCGAGGTCACGATCCGGTCGTAGGTTTCGTCCGGCACGCCGAGACCGCGGATCTGGATCTTCACACCCGGATGCGGACGCGGCGAGTTGGTGATCAGCACCACAGTCAGGCCGGCGGCACGCGCCTCGGCCAACGCCTCGCAAGCGGAGGCAAAGGCCTGCACGCCGTTATGAAGAACGCCCCAGACATCGCACAGCACCACGTCGTAGCGCGCAGCGATTTCCCGAAAACTGTTGATCCTTGCGGCCATTCTGGCTTCCTGCAAACACGGTTTCCGGCTTGCATGGCAAGGAAGGCAGGAGATTACAAGTCTCGGCGCCCGAAAAAGGCGCCCCCTCCCAAGGATTCCGGCGGTGTCGGGCGTCAAAGAAAAGTGCATTGCCGATGCCGCCCGCTTCGCCAAAGCACTTTGTAGCGGTTATCAACCGTCAAAATCCCGCCAATGCCATTCGTCGACGCGATCGCCTACATTTCGCCAAGAATGGGGCTAGGCTGCCTACGCCCTCGCCTGCTGCGCTCGCCCAAGGCTACTGCCGCCGGCAAAAAATCTAGGCGCCGATCCTTGACTCACCCCATACCCAGGCTTATCTCGGCATCGCTAGCACTCGATAAATGAGAGTGCTAACACCCATCCATCGGGTCGATCAGCGATCCGTAATGTCATTTGATCGAGGGATTAGACTAATGGCAAGCACCAACTTCCGCCCGCTGCACGACCGCGTCGTCGTTCGCCGCGTCGAGTCTGAAGAGAAGACCAAGGGCGGTATCATCATTCCGGACACCGCCAAGGAAAAGCCGCAGGAAGGCGAAATCGTCGCCGTCGGTTCGGGCGCCCGTGACGAAAGCGGCAAGGTTGTTGCTCTCGACGTCAAGGCTGGCGACCGCGTTCTGTTCGGCAAGTGGTCGGGCACCGAAGTCAAGATCAACGGCGAAGACCTTCTGATCATGAAGGAAGCCGACATCATGGGCATCATCGGCTGATCAGCCGTCGTCCACCCCTTTTTATGACAACCAATGGGCAATGAGCCCGGGAGTTTTCTCTAATGGCTGCAAAAGAAATCAAGTTCGGCCGCACCGCGCGCGAAAAGATGCTGCGTGGCGTCGACATCCTCGCTGACGCGGTAAAGGTCACGCTCGGCCCGAAGGGTCGTAACGTCATCATCGACAAGTCCTTCGGCGCTCCGCGCATCACCAAGGACGGCGTATCGGTCGCCAAGGAAATCGAACTCGAAGACAAGTTCGAAAACATGGGCGCCCAGATGGTCCGCGAAGTTGCTTCGAAGACCAACGACATCGCCGGCGACGGCACCACGACTGCAACCGTTCTTGCCCAGGCGATCGTTCGCGAAGGCGCCAAGGCCGTTGCTGCCGGCATGAACCCGATGGACCTGAAGCGTGGTATCGACCTCGCTGTCACCGAAGTCGTCAAGGATCTCCAAGCCAAGGCCAAGAAGATCAACACCTCGGAAGAAGTCGCACAGGTCGGCACGATTTCGGCCAACGGCGAGCGTCAGATCGGCCTCGACATTGCTGAAGCGATGCAGAAGGTCGGCAACGAAGGCGTCATCACGGTTGAAGAAGCCAAGACCGCCGAAACCGAACTCGAAGTCGTCGAAGGCATGCAGTTCGACCGCGGCTACCTCAGCCCCTACTTCGTCACCAACCCGGAAAAGATGGTCGCTGACCTCGACGACGTCTTCGTTCTCCTCCACGAGAAGAAGCTCTCGAACCTCCAGGCCATGCTCCCGGTTCTCGAAGCCGTCGTTCAGACCGGCAAGCCGCTCCTGATCATCGCTGAAGACGTCGAAGGCGAAGCTCTTGCAACGCTCGTCGTCAACAAGCTGCGTGGCGGCCTGAAGATCGCTGCCGTCAAGGCTCCGGGCTTCGGCGATCGCCGCAAGGCCATGCTCGAAGACATCGCCATCCTGACGGGCGGCACCGTGATCTCCGAAGACCTCGGCATCAAGCTCGAAAACGTCACGCTCGACATGCTCGGCCGTGCGAAGAAGGTTTCGATCTCCAAAGAAAACACGACGATCGTCGACGGCGCCGGCCAGAAGGCCGACATCGAAGGCCGCGTTGCCCAGATCAAGGCCCAGATCGAAGAAACCACCTCCGACTACGACCGCGAAAAGCTGCAGGAACGTCTTGCCAAGCTTGCTGGCGGCGTTGCCGTGATCCGCGTTGGCGGCTCGACGGAAGTCGAAGTGAAGGAAAAGAAGGACCGCATCGACGACGCTCTCAACGCGACGCGCGCTGCTGTTCAGGAAGGCATCGTACCGGGCGGCGGCGTTGCCCTGCTGCGTTCTTCCGTCAAGATCACCGTCAAGGGTGCCAACGACGACCAGGAAGCCGGCATCAACATCGTTCGTCGCGCTCTGCAGGCTCCGGCCCGCCAGATCGCAGAGAACGCTGGTGACGAAGCTTCGATCGTTGTCGGCAAGATCCTCGACAAGGACCAGGACAACTTCGGCTACAACGCCCAGACCGGCGAATATGGCGACATGATCGCCATGGGCATCATCGACCCGGTCAAGGTCGTTCGCACCGCCCTTCAGGACGCAGCTTCGGTTGCCGGCCTCCTCGTCACGACGGAAGCCATGATCGCCGAACTGCCGAAGAAGGATGCACCGGCCGGCATGCCGGGCGGCATGGGCGGCATGGGCGGCATGGACATGATGTGATAAGGCGACAGCCTTTTCGCATTAGCGATCCATCCGGATCGGAAGGGCGGCCCTCGGGTCGCCCTTTCTCGTTTTTTATCAATGCCGTTCGCGGCTGGGCGAACCCCCCGCCAATCTCTCCGCAGAAAAAAGCCGCCGGTTGTAGTCCGGCTTCAAAAAATCGTTGAAGTCGAAAAAAAACGAACTATAACAGCGCCCCAAGTGGGCGGAGATTCATGGGAGATCGGGTAGCGAACTCAATCGGGCGAACAATCGCCAAAGCTTTTTCGCACCAACCGAACATCCGAGACCTCTTCGAGAATATCACGAAAAGCATATAAGTATTTAATCGCAAATTTAGCCGACCTCTCCGACGAAATTACTTCGTAGGCGAGCTTCATTACTATCTCGCGACCCTTTCTAGTTGAACCAACACCTGCAGTAGGTGGCGTGTACTCTTGCATTGGTTGATGGTTGGGCGGAATTTGCACAATAGGACGTGTTTCCTGGGGCGTCGAACACGATGTCCAGGAATGCTGCTGGGGTAGACCGTGTTCAAGATCACGAGAGCAAATTCCGTTCCCCTCGGCACTCCGGGACAGCCGCACCTCCTGCCACATCATGAGTTCCTGCAACAGTTCTGCGCGGCGGAAGGCTGGTCGGGCGACTTGTCCACGGGGCTGTTCCGGCTTGGCGAGAAAGCTGCCGCCATCCATGGCCTGCGCGACGGCGAATGCGGCCTGCTCAACTTCGTGCGCTGCTACGACCCAGCCGACCGCAACCACGTGCTCGAGCTTTTCGAGCAGGCAGCGACAAGCTGCTCATCCTTCTGTTTTTCGACGACGATCGCACTCGAAGAGCACGGCCAGAAACAGCCGCTGTTCTGCATCGGCGAATCCTCAGGTCTCGAACAGCGCTATTCCGGCACGATAACGGGTGTCTTCTTCTTCCCGCGCTTCCTGGTGGAAGGCGCCGGCCGGACGTTGCTGCGGCAATAGCTCAAGCCTGACCGGGACGACAGTTCGCGCCGACAAGGCTTGAAATTCCGACCAGACATGGCGCTCGCCATGGACGCGATCGCGATGAAGACGGTCACCCGATCAGGCGGCAGCCGCCTCGGCGTCGCCGCTGAACAGGAGCGTTATCGGGGCCGGGCGGCCGAGCAGATAGCCCTGTGCCTCGTCGCAGCCTTCCGCCTGCAGGATATCGAGCTGCGTCTGCGTCTCGACGCCCTCGGCAAGGACCGGCACCGAAAGGCTCTGTCCGAGCGCCAGGATGGCGCGGACGATTGCCTTGGCCTGCGGGCTGCCCTCCACTTCCCACATGAAGCTCTTGTCGAGTTTGATCTTGTCGAAGGGGAAGGAGCGAAGCGTTTCAAGCGACGAGTACCCGGTGCCGAAATCGTCGATCGCGATCGTCACGCCGAGCTCCTTGATCTGACGCAGGGTCAGCAGCGCGCGCTCCTTGTCGTCGATGATCGTCGACTCCGTGATCTCAAGCTCCAACCGGTTCGGATTGAGCCCGGTCTCGGCAAGCACGTCCTGCACCAGGCTGACGATATCGCCATTGGCGAGTTGGACCGGCGACAGGTTGACGGCGATCTTGTGGTTGCTCTCCCAGCCAGCCGCCTCGCGGCAGGCTTCGCGCAGCACCCATTCGCCGATCGGCAGGATTGCACCGCACTCTTCGGCGAGTGGAATGAATTCGCTGGGCGGCACCATGCCGCGTTCGGGATGATGCCAGCGCAGGAGCACCTCGTAGCCGATGACGACGCCGGTCATCACCGACTTCTGCACCTGGTAGTGCAGAGCAAGCTGCTTCTTGTCGACGGAATCCCAGAGATCGTTGGCAAGCGCACGCCGCTGGCGGGCAGCCTCGTCCATCGAAACCTCGTAGAAGCAGACGGTCTGGTTGAGCGCAGCCTTCGCCCGGTACATCGCGAGATCTGCATTGTTGATCAGCGTATCGGCCGTTTCCGCATCCTGCGGATAGATGGCGACGCCCATGCTGCCGCCGGACTTCAGCTCGAAATCGCCGAAGCGCATTTCCTCGTGCAGGCTCTTCTCGATCCGCCGCAGGAAGTCGTTGAGTTCGGCCAGTTCCTCGAAGCGTTTGACCGCGGCGAACTCGTCGCCGCCGAGGCGCGCCACGAACTCGCCTTCCTGCAACAGGCCCTTCACGCGCTGGGCAATCGTCACCAGCACGAAATCGCCGGCGGCATGACCGTGCAGGTCGTTGACTTCCTTGAATTTGTTGAGGTCGATGCCGATGACGGCAACCTTGCGGTTGAACCAGGCGGCCGCATCCAGTTCCTCTTCGAGGTAGCTGCTGAACTGCAACCGGTTCGGCAGGCCCGTCAGGCTGTCGTGACGCGCAAGGAAGGTGATCTGTTCCTCGGTATCCAGGCGCTCGGTAATGTCTTCATAGGTGCTGACCCAGCCACCATCGGGCAGCGTGCGGTGCTTGGTCAGGATCGAGCGGCCGTTGGCGAGCTTCTCGACGATATCGCCACCGCCCTTGCCGACCATTTCGATCCGGTGTTTCTGATAGAGTTCCTCGGCCTTGGCTCGCGCAATTTCGGGCTCGGCGTAAATGCGGGCGAAGACGATATCGACGATCTCGCGGAAGGTCAGGCCTTTGCCGGCAAGCGTCTCGGAGAAGCCGAAGATCTCGCGGCAGCGTCGGTTCGACAGGAGCAGCCGGTCATCGCTATCGAACAGGCAGATACCCTGCGACATGTTCTCGAGCGCGACATCGAGGTTGTTGCTGACCTCAGCGATGCGATCGGCATCGGCCTTCGCCTTGGTGGTGTCCTTGACGATCTTGATGAAGCCGGCGTGCTTGCCCTGCTCGTCCAGGAACGGATCGATCACCACATGCGCCCAGAAGCGAGAGCCGTCCTTGCGATAGCGCCAACCCTCGTTCTCAAACTTGCCCTGGGCCACGGCAACCTCAAGCGCGCGGCGCGGCAGGCCATCGCGCTGATCGTCGTCCGAATAGAAGCAGGCGAAATTCTTGCCGATGATTTCCTCGGCGGCATAACCCTTGTTGGCCTCGGCGCCGGCATTCCAGCTCGCCACGCGGCCATCGACGTCGAGCATGTAGATCGCGTAGTCCTTCACGCTGCGGACGAAGCGCGTGAACTCCCGTTCGGTCGCGGCGGCGGAGAGCTCGGCATGATGGGCAAAGCCGGCGGCAACCAGCACCAAGGACAGAAGGAAGAAGGCGGTTCCGGCAATGACGAAGGCAAGCAGATGCGGCTGGATCATGCCTTCATAGGTCGGGGTGATGAGACCGACTTCGATCGTCACGGCGCCCATGGCGGTGAAATGCAGTGCGACGATGCCGAGCGTCATCAGGAGCGTCGCGATGATCTTCGCCTTCAGCGGCTTGCCCATACGGGCAATCGTGCCGAGTGCGCCGATGTCGAACAGCGAGCCGAGCACGATCGACGCGACAACGAGCGTGGCGTCCCAGCGCAGGTTGCCGGGAACATCGAGGGCGGCCATGCCGAGGAAATGCATGCAGGCAACACCGGCGCCGAGCACCAGGCCGCCGGCAATCCAGGCCAGCCGATCCTGCACCCAGGTCGCGATCAGCAGCGCTGTCGTGGTCAGCACGATCGCAACGGCCAACGACAGGGCCGTCAGATCCATCTGGTAGCCAAGGACGACCCCGGGGTCGTAGGCAAGCATGGCGATGAAGTGGGTGGCCCAGATGCCGAAGCCGCTGGCAATGCCTGCGGCCACCGCCCAGATCGTCCGCGCCTTGCCGGAAGATCCACGAGCGCGCTGCAACAGCGCCACCGCGCCGTAGCTGGACAGGAAGCATATGAGCGCCGCCAACGCGACCAGCTTCGGATTATGCTCCACCACCAGGCATGTAAGAACCTTGAACATCGCAATCGCCTAAATCAACAACCGCCGGGAAACGAGACCTTTCGCCTCCAGTTAAGCGGCCTGTGTTGACGGCAGGTGATTTAAGGAAATGATAAATCGTCGCTCCAGCGCACAATTGCGTGGCCAAACAGTAGTTTCGTCGTTAACGAAAATTGAAATCGAACCGCCTGCAAGTTGCAGCAAGTGAAAAGCGCGGCCAGGCGTGGTCCTGCCGCTCAGGGCTGGGATAGCAGCGCCTTGAGGTCCGATTGCGGATCGGCAATGACGGCCCGGTCGGGATTGATGCCGGTTTCAAGCAGCTTCTTGCCCGTCACATAGGCCTTGGCGTCATTGATCGCATCGACCGCCACGAAGCGTCCCTGCCTAAAGTACCAGACGGACACACTGCCCTCGCGCTGACCGGGCCTGACGATGGTTTCGTCATGACCGAGTCCAAAGCCGGCGATCTGCAGCTTGACGTCGTACTGGTCGGACCAGAACCAGGGCTTGGGTTCGTAGGGGTGTTCGCTACCGGCGAGGATTGCCGCAACGGCCTCGGCCTGCTCGACGGCGTTCTGTACCGATTCCAGCCGGATGCGCAGGTCCTCCCAGGGAAGCACGGCACAATCGCCCATAGCGAAAATCGCCGGGTCGGCAGTCCGTCCGAAGGCATCGACGACGATGCCGCCGGCGGTTTCGAGGCCGGCATCATGCGCCAGGCGGTCATTGGCGGTGACACCGATCCCGACAATGACGACGTCGACCGGCAATCTCGACCCATCGGAAAGTTCCGCTGCGGTCACCCGGCCGCTTTCGCCGATGAGACGATTGAGGCCGGTCCCCTCGCGGATATCGACGCCGCGGGCGTGGTGAATATCGCGCACCAGGCCGGATGTCGCCGATGAGGCAACGCGCTGCAGGATGCGGTCGGCCATCTCGATGACCGTGACCTCGAGCCCGCAGGTCCGGGCGACCGCCGCCGCTTCAAGGCCGATATAACCGCCGCCGACGACCAGGGCGCGACGGCCGGGCTTCATTTCCTCGGCAAGGCGATCCGCATCCCGGAAGTCGCGCACGACGAACACGCCGTCAAGATCCCCGCCGACGGAAGCCGGCAACCGGCGCGGCGTGGCGCCGGTCGCAAAGGCGAGCACCTCGTATTCGAGCGAGGTCCCGTCGCTGAGCGTCACGCGCTTGCCCGCACGGTCAAGGCCGGTCACGGTCGTCTCGAGCCGTATGTCGACATTGTGCTCGCCGTACCAGGCCTCCGGCCGATAGAGCAGCCGGTCGAGGCTCATCTCGCGCAGCAGGTATTTCTTGGAAAGCGGTGGGCGTTGATAGGGCAGGCTCGCTTCGGAGGCGATGATGGTGATCGGCCGCTCGTCCTTGAGGGCACGCAGCTTGGCAACCAGGGCAAAGGCGGCCTGACCGCCACCGACAACTACAAGCCTTCCCGACACGCTTCTCACCTGCTTCTTATTCGTCTGTACAGCAAGGCCTAGCCTCGCGCCCGAGCTTCGTCAACTCAGGCACAGGGCTGTCGTGAATGCTATTCCTTGCGCGGCACTTCCATGCCCTTTAGAGCCGCCGGGCGCGACAGACCGCGCTCGACCCAGGCCATTACGTTGGGAAAGCTCTTGTAATCCAGGACCTCGGCGCCGCCATAGAACCTGCGAGCGCCTTCGACCCAGGGGTAGGTGGCGATGTCGGCGATCGTGTGATCGTCACCCATCAGCCATTGCCGCCCCTCAAGGCGCGCTTCCAGCACACCGAGAAGGCGCTTCGATTCGTCACGGTAGCGCTCGACGGGATAGGAATTGTTGGCGACCTTGTCGGCGGCGAACTTGAAGAAGTGGCCGAACTGGCCGAGCATCGGGCCGATGCCACCCATCTGGAACATCACCCAGCAGATGGTCTCGTAGCGACCGGCCGCATCGGCCGGAAGCAGTTTTCCTGTCTTTTCCGCCAGATAGATCAGGATCGCGCCGGATTCGAACAGGCCGATCGGCTTGCCGTCCGGGCCATTGGGATCGATGATCGCCGGAATGCGGCCATTCGGATTGAGCGAGACGAACTCCGGCGATTTCTGCTCGTTGGCATCGAAGGCAACCCGGTGAGGCTCGTAGGCGAGACCCAGCTCTTCGAGTGCGATCGAGACCTTCACGCCATTCGGCGTCGGCAGCGAATAAAGCTGGATGATATCGGGGTTTTTCGCCGGCCAGCGCTTGGTGATCGGATAGGCGGAAAGATCGGCCATGAAGGTCTCCTGGAAACGAAGCGGCAAGGGCGCCCTCTGCACGCCTTACATAGGAGCGGAGGGCGCGCTTTGTGAGGGCCCTACTTTAATTTTTGCAGTCCACGGGGCCAGCGAGATAGCCGTAGGCTCCGCCCTGCCCCGTTCGCAGCGTCAAAGCACGCCGCGAACCGCCGCAATAACCCGTGCCACGACCGGATCGCCGGCATGCGCCGATTTACGCGCCCGCACCAGGCAGGCCTCGGAACGCAGGATCACGCCGTCCGTCAGGATCTTCAGATGGTTCGCCTTCAGCGTCGAGCCGGTCGAGGTGATATCGACGATGATGTCGGCCGAGCCGGACGCCGGCGCGCCTTCGGTCGCACCGAGGCTTTCAACGATGCGATAGAGTTGGATGCCGTGGCTTCCCGAGAAGTGGTTCTGCGTCAGCCGCCAGTACTTTGTCGCGATCGCCAGGCGGCGGCCATGGCGGGCACGGAAGTCGGCGGCAACGTCGCCGAGATCGGCCATGGTGTCGACGTCGTACCAGATCTCCGGCACTGCGACGACGACATCGGCATGACCGAAGCCGAGACGGGCGCAGAACTCGACGCGGGCATCGGCATTGGCGAGCCCCTCGCGCACCAGGTCTTCGCCGGTGACGCCGAAATCGATCGAGCCATTGCCAAGTTCGCGGGAAATCTCCGAGGCCGACAGGAACGCGATCTCCACATCATCAGAACCTTCGACCCGGCCGCGATAGGAGCGATCGTTGCCGACGGCGACGATCTTCATTCCGGCCCGCTCAAAGATCGCCGAGGCGTCATCCTTCATCCGCCCCTTGGACGGCAGCGCGATGGTGATGGTCATTGAACGCCTCCCTGGGAGGTAATCGCCTTTTCGATGCGGTCGAGCCAGAGCGAGAAACCGACAGCGGGAATGTGTTCGCGGGCGCCGAGCAGCGTCAGCAGCCGGTCAAAGCGACCTCCGCCGGCCAGAACTGCCTGAATGCCGGCGACTTCGACCTCGAAGACGAGGCCTGTGTAATAGTCGAGCGGACGACCGAAGGCCGCGCGGTAGCGGATCGCGCCGATGTCGGCACCGGCCGCGGAAAGTGCTGCGACACGGGCATCGAAGCGGGCGAGCGCCTCATCGAGCTTGAGGCCGGACTTCTGCGCGAAGGCGAAGAGTGCCGCCGGAGCATCGGCGAGCGGAACGTCGAGCGCCAGGAACGCGCCAACCTGGTCCAGCGTCTTGCGATCGAGCTGCGTGTTCGCCAGCTCCATCTTTTCCTTCAGCCGCCGGGCGATGTCCTGCGGCGAGCGGCTGGCATTGGTGGAGTAGCCGGTCGATTCCATCGTTTCGGCGATATGGGCGATGAGGCGGGCTTCATTCTCAAGCAATCCGTCCATCGACAGGCGCACGACCTCGGGACCGAAGACACCGACCGTCCGCGGATGAGCGAGTTCGGTGAGCAGCTTCTGCAGGTGCTTCTGGTCGCCAAAGGCATGGATCAGCCGCTTCTGCCAGCCGGCCGGCAGGCCGCAGGCGCCGACGACGGCTTCGAACACCGCCTGGTCACCGAGCGTCACGTTGAGACCCCGGCCCGGCAAGCGGTTGGCAACGACACGCATCGCGTCACCGACAATGCGTGCATCGGCTGTGGCGATATCCGTATCGCCGAGATCCTCGATGCCGGCCTGGTAAAATTCGTTGCCGCCCTCGCGGCGCTGGCGGAAGACCTCGCCGAGATAGGCGTAGCGCTTCGGCGTGCCGGTCACCGCCTCGATGTGGCGCAGGCAGACGGGAATGGTGAATTCCGGGCGCAGGCAGAGGCTCTCGCCGGTCTCGCTCTCGGTCATGAAGATACGGCGGCGCAGATCCTCGCCAGCCATGGCGAGGAAGGGTTCGGCCGGCTGGATCACCGGTGTGTCGACACGCAGCGTGCCAAGGCTTTCAAAGTCGGCAAGCAGATCGTCGGCGAAGGCAGGCAGATTGATGAGGGCCATGACCGTCAGCCCCTTGCCCGATCCTCGGCCTGCGCCGCCAGCATTTCGCGTACCTTTTCGACCAGCTCGGCCACAGGCACGGAAACCTGGGCCACGCGCGCCTCGCGCCAGGCCGCATTGTCCTCGATCTCGCCCGACAGGCGCTTGCCCTCGATCAGATCCTTGATCTGCACGAGACCGGCGGCGCGTTCGTCGCCACCCTGGATGATCGCCAGCGGCGAGCCGCGGCGGTCGGCATATTTCAGCTGATCGCCAAAATTCTTCTTGTTGCCCTGGTACATCTCAGCGCGGATGCCGGCGTGGCGCAGCTGCTGCACGAAACGCTGGTAGTGTCCCATGCTTTCGATGTCGCGGTCCATGACACAGACGACGACCGGGGCGAGCACTTCCGACGCGCCGAGCTTGCCGAGGTTCTTCAGCGCCGTCATCAGACGGGAAACGCCGATCGAGAAACCGGTGGCCGGCACCGGCTGGCCCATGAAGCGCGACACGAGGCCATCATAGCGGCCGCCGCCGCCGACCGAACCGAAGACGACCTTCTCGCCCTTCTCGTTGGTGACGGCAAACTGCAGCTCGGCCTCGAAGACCGGCCCGGTGTAATATTCGAGACCGCGCACGACCGAAGGGTCGATCTTGATGCGATCGGCCTCGTAGCCGGCGCTCAGCACCAGGCTGCGGATCGTGTTCAGTTCCTCAACGCCTTCACCGCCCTTCGACGTTCCCGCAACGAGGGCCGCGAGATCGGCGGCACTTTCGGCGTAGTCCTTGATGCCGACGAAGAAGAGCACCTTGTCGATCTGCTCGGCACTCAGGCCCGCGCCCTTGGTGAAGTCGCCGCTCTCATCCTTGCGGCCTTCGCCGAGCAGGAGCCGCACGCCTTCGGTGCCGAACTTGTCGAGCTTGTCAATGGCGCGCAGAACCGTCAGGCGCGCGTTCGCCTTGTCGTCGCCGCCGAGACCGATCGCCTCCATGACGCCGTCGAGCACCTTGCGGTTATTGACGCGGATCACGTAGTCGCCGCGCGCGATGCCGAGGGCTTCCATGGTGTCGGCCATCATCATGCACATTTCGGCATCCGCTTGGACACCGGCGGCACCGACCGTATCGGCGTCGAACTGCATGAACTGGCGGAAGCGGCCCGGGCCCGGCTTCTCGTTGCGGAAGACGTAACCGGCACGGTAGGTGCGGAACGGAAGCTGGATCTCATTGAAGTTTTCGGCAACGTGACGGGCGAGCGGCGCCGTCAGGTCGTAGCGCAGCGACATCCACTGGTCGTCGTCGTCCGTCAGCGAGAAGACGCCTTCGTTGGGCCGGTCGCTATCCGGCAGGAACTTGCCGAGCGCATCGGTATATTCGAACAGCGGCGTTTCGACCGGATCGAAACCATAATGCTCGTAGACCGCCCGGATCTTGCCGATCATTTCGTCGGTCGCACGGATATCGGCGGCGGAGCGATCGACAAAGCCGCGCGGCAGGCGCGCCTTGAGCTTCTGCGGTTTCTTCTGTTTCTCGGTCATGGGAGCATTCCGGACTGTCAGCGTGTTGGCTGCTTTCCCTATCGGATCAAGTGGGGGGCGGCAAGGGTTTGCACCGCGCAAAGCGCGCGTTGCGCCGGTCGCAGCAAGCGATGCGGTGTACTCGGCGCGAGACGAAGCTGGAGCCGGCTGTCTCGACCTATCGATCGGATCGGGTAGACTTCAACCATAAGGCGCATTAAATCGCCAACAATCACTAAAAGTTTATCACCCGATCGATCGCCGACGTTTCGATCATGAAGATCATCGGCTAATTTCGGTCCGGAGCATTTACCCGCAGGTCATTCCGGATGCAATGAGAGCATCGGACCCAATACCCCAACGGCAAAATGGAACGGCGAACCATTTCATCGGGAATGGCGGATTTCTGCGGAGACGTCTCGCGGTCGGCGCGAAGAGAGGGATGGGCATCATGTTGAGATTCATGACACCTGGCTGCGGGGCGATCCGGCCCGGACATCTGGGCGCACATCACAATTGGATGTGGGGCCTCGACGAGGGGACCTACCTCATGGAAGCCTGGCGCTGCGATCTCGCGACCGGCATTTTCCAGCTCGGCCAACAGACCGCCGCCTTGCTCGGCATCTCCGTTCCTTCCTGCGGCATCATCGATCTGGTGCGCGCCTATGACCGCAAGGATCGCCCAACCGTGCTCAACATTCTCGAACAGGCGACCGCCTCGTCATCCTCGTTCTGCTTTACCGCCATGGTGCGCGCGCCGACCTCGCAAGCGGCGCAGCTCTTCTGCGTCGGTCGGTCCTTGCTGGACATGCCGAACGGCGAGGATCTGCTGCAAGGCGTCTTCGCCTTTCCGCGCGAGCGCGTGATGCTCTGCGCTTGAGGGCAAAGCTTGAAACCGCGGACACTATTCCCTGGGTTGAAGCAGCTCTATGAGGCGCCTCGATGGCGCTCCCTCAAGCAAAGCCTTCACCGGGAAACTCCCACCCCCAAACTGATGACGCGCGCATCAATCAGGCCACGCGAGCCCTGGGTCTTGCGAGCTTGCCACGCAGTTCCTCGACAACCACGCGGCAATGGCAGCCTTCAATGTGATCGTTGACGAGACCCATGGCCTGCATGAAGGCGTAGATCGTCGTCGGGCCGACGAAGGTCCAGCCGCGCTTCTTCAGGTCCTTGGAAATCCGCGTCGAGGTCGGGGTCGTAGGATTGGCAACGATCGCCTCGTAGGTCACCTGTTTCGGGCGCTCTTCCGCGGCGGGTTCATAGGACCAGAAATAGCCCGCGAGCGAACCGAACTCCTGCCTGAGCTCCTGGGCGCGGCGCGCATTGTTGATGGTCGAGACAATCTTGCCGCGGTGGCGCACGATGCCCGTGTCTGCCAGGCAGCGCTCGATATCCGTCTCATCGAATGTCGCGACCTTATCGAAATCGAAACCGGAAAAGGCCGCGCGGAACGCCTCGCGCTTGCGCAGGATCGTCAGCCATGACAGGCCGGACTGGAACCCTTCGAGGCAGATCTTCTCGAACAGGCGGCGATCGTCGGTGACCGGACGGCCCCATTCGTCGTCATGATAGCGACGGTAGTCGTCGAGATTGCCCTGCCAGGCGCAGCGCTGAAGTCCGTCCTCGCCGATCACTATGCCCTTGACCGTCATCGCTTTCCTCGCTCCATCCCGTTCATTTCCCTGCCTTTACCATTTGCAAACCAGATTCCTAAAGCGGCGGATAACCCTACCCAAAGCTTTATCGGCGCCTTCGCCTTTTAATGAAGCGCCGTTTACCATTCGGTGGCCCCCCGGTGACACGATCGCGCCATTGCCAAGGCGCATACCCCCCCGCTCGAGCGTCCGGTTCTTCGGCTGTCTGCGCCCCCTTGATGAATTTCGGCGAAAGGTAGCGAGTCCGTCCGATGTTGAAAAAATCCCTTCTTTTAGCAGTCTCCCTGCTGACCCTCGTCGCCGCTCCCGCCGTGGCGCAGGATCGGTATCAGAACCGGCCTCCGGTGGTCGTCAGCCCCGACCTCACCGCCCCCTGGGTAATGCAGCTCGGCGGGCAGCAGGCCCGCACGCGGCAGGTCATCTACCGGCAGCAGATTCCGGCAGCCACCCGAAAACAGTATTATCAGGGACAGGTCGCACAGCCGCAGGTCAAGCGCCGCACCATCAACCCGCTGATCCAGCCGGCCAACGCCATGCGCGCCCAGCGGCCGGTCAAGTCAAAATTCGACCCGCAATACCTGCCGCAGACGGTCGCCTATGAGAGCAAGGAAAAGCCGGGCACGATCGTCATCGATACGAACAACCGCTTTCTCTATCTGGTGACTGGCAACGGCGAGGCACGGCGCTATGGCGTCGGCGTCGGCAAGCCGGGGTTCGAATGGGCAGGCGCCCACAAGGTCACCCGCAAGGCGGAGTGGCCGAGCTGGACGCCGCCGCAGGAGATGATCAGCCGCGAGGCCTCCAAGGGCCACTACCTGCCGGCGCGCATGGACGGCGGCCCGGAAAACCCGCTTGGCGCGCGCGCCATGTATCTCGGCTCGACGCTCTATCGAATCCACGGCACCAATGCGCCCTGGACGATTGGCTATGCCGTTTCCTCCGGCTGCATCCGCATGCGCAATGAAGACGTCGTCGACCTTTACGAGCGCGTGAAGGTGGGCACGAAGGTTATCGTCATATAATTAGAGCATAGCATAGAATATTCCCTCCCCCTCGCACGTTTTGCTATTGCCTATGCGTGATTTTCAGGCAACAGCAGCATGAACAGATATAAGTTCGGCGGTCCGCCGGCTGTATGGCAGGCTTGAACTTCGGCGCATTTTGCTTAGCCTGCCTGCAACGAGGGTTAGAGGGAATCGTATATGAAGCGTCATGCCAGCAAAGTGGTCGCGATCGCCATCGCGACCAGCACTATTCTTGCCGCCGCCAGCGCCTCGGCTTTCACGCCGACGCCGGCCACAGGCCCTAAGGTCAAATCATCAGACGTTGTACTCGTGGCCACGCCGAAGAAGCCGGCAAAGCAATACTGGCGCACCAAGGTTCGCTTCCGCACCGACGAAGCCCCCGGCACGATCATCGTCGATACCAACAACAAGTATCTTTACTACATCGACGGCCCGAACCGCGCGACGCGCTACGGCATCGGTGTCGGCCGCGACGGCTTCGGCTGGTCGGGTGTCGTGAAGGTTGGCCGCAAGGCCGAATGGCCGACCTGGACACCGCCGGCGGAGATGCGCCAGCGCGAGGCTGCCAAGGGCCGCATCCTGCCGGTCACCCAGGAAGGCGGCATCGACAACCCGCTCGGCGCCCGCGCCATGTATCTCTACAAGGGCGGCCGCGACACGATCTTCCGGATCCATGGCACCAACCAGCCCTGGACCATCGGCCAGAACATGTCATCCGGATGCATCCGCATGATGAACGACGACGTGGAACACCTCTACGACCGGGCCGACATCGGCACCAAGGTCATCGTCATCGGTCCCGGCAGCAAAGCCGGCGACACCTATTTCGACGATCGCGGCGTCGACATCTTCCGCCAGATCTTCGGCGGCTGACGGTCATCGACCATGCACAGTTTGAAAGGCCGGTTCCTCACGGAGCCGGCCTTTTGCCTGTCCATCAGAGCCCCTTGGGCTTTGCTCCACCATAGGCCCAGTCGAGCAGTTCGACCGTATGCAGGATGGGGATCGCAGTGCCGCTGGCGATCTGGGTAATGCAGCCGATATTGCCGGTCGCGATCGCATCCGGCTTCGTCGCCTCGATGTTCTTGACCTTGCGCGCCTTCAGTTTTGCCGAGATTTCCGGCTGCAGGATGTTGTAGGTGCCGGCCGAACCGCAGCAGAGGTGGCCTTCGGCCGGATCGCGGACGACGAAGCCAGCACGCTTCAAAAGCTGCTTCGGCGCCACGGTGATCTTCTGGCCATGCTGCATGGAGCAGGCGGAATGATAGGCAAGCGTCATGCCCCTCGCATCCTGTTCCGGCAGGTCTAGCGTAGACAGGTACTCGGTGATGTCTTTTGCCAGCGCCGAGACACGTGCCGCCTTTTCTGCATACTCAGGATCGAGCCGCAGCATGTGGCCGTAGTCCTTGATCGTCGTTCCGCAGCCCGAAGCGGTGATGACGATGGCATCGAGCCCGCCCTCGTCTGCGACCTTCAGCCAGGCGTCGACGTTGCGGCGCGCCGCCTCAAGCGCCTGATTCTCGCGCCCCATGTGGTGCACCAGGGCGCCGCAACAGCCTTCGCCGGCCGAAACAACCACCTCGACACCAAAGCGCGTCAAAAGACGGATCGTCGCCTCGTTGATCTCCGGCTTTAGCACCGGCTGCGCGCATCCGGACAGGAGAGCGACACGACCGACACGTTTTCCCTGCGCCTTGTGGACGCCGGGCACGGCGGAAGTGGAGGGCTGCGGCACGGCGCTTGGCGCGAGATCGAGCATGACGCCGAAGGTCTTCAGCAACGGCATGCGCTTCATCATCCCTGCGAAGGGCCGGGCAAGGCCGACCGCCTTCAGCGACAGGCGGAAGCGCGCGGGATAGGGCAGCACCGCCGCCAGCACGGAACGCGCCAATCTATCCCTAAACGGGCGCCGATAGGTGTTTTCGATGTGGACGCGCGCATGGTCGACCAGATGCATGTAGTCGACGCCGGAGGGACAGGTGGTTGCGCAGGCGAGACAGGAGAGACAGCGGTCAATGTGGGTGACCGTTTCCTTGTCGGCCGCCCTGCCGTTTTCCAGCATGTCCTTGATGAGATAGATGCGCCCGCGCGGACTATCGAGTTCGTCGCCGAGCGTCACATAGGTCGGACAGGTGGCGGTGCAGAAGCCGCAGTGCACGCATTTGCGCAGGATGGCCTCGGATTCGGCCACATGCGGGTCGGCAAGCTGCGCGGGGGTAAAATTGGTCTGCAAACGCGAACTCCACTTTCCGGTTCCGCGGTAACGGGCACTTGCGACGTGCTTCGGTCACCGCGGCATTCTCATTTCAGCATCCTTCGACCGGATCCGGTTTCAGGGTTTGCGCCGTGGTCTACACCATCCAGCTTTCGGGATTGGTGATCGGCTCCTGGCGCGCGGCCCGTTGCAGGCCGACGACGCAGCGCACGACGATCCAGACGGCGGTGGCGATGAAACCGAGAACGCCGATCAACAGCACCGTCAGCAGCAACGATATTACGCCGAACAACAGGGCGATCCAAAAGGTCCGGATCGCCCATTCATAGTGCGTCTGGACCCACGGCGCACCCTTGCCGCGATTGAGATAGGCCATCACCACGCCGATGATCGGAGTGATCCCCACCGCAAAGCCCACGAGATAAAGGACATAGATCACCTGGACATTGATCTTGCCCGGCTCCAGCCAGCGATCAGTCTCGCGGGAAAACGGTGTCTGCGGACCATTATCGCTCATCAACTCCTCCCATGTTGCACCGCCGTCGCCTCAGGAGACCGCAGCCATGCGGCCCGGATTGAAGATCCGGTGCGGATCGAACTTCGCGCGGACGCGCTCGCTCAATTGTGCCACGGCCAAGGGTTGTGGTTCAAACGATGGTATGGCGGCACGATAACCTTCTTCGGCCCTGACGAGGGTCGCGTGGCCGCCACCGAGAACCTTGATATAGCGGCGCACGAGTTCCGCTTCGGGGTCGGCCTCCATGCGCAGCCAGACGAGACCGCCCTGCCAGTCATAGAAGGCATCGACGCCGGTCTGCAGCCTGAGCGCCGCCACCAATTGATGGCCGAGCGACGGGGCGATGGAGACACGCCAGAGCGGCTTCCTGGTGCCGTCGGCATAGGGATTGACGTCGCGGATCTCGGCCCAGAGCCTCGATGTCCTGATTGCATCGAGACGGGTCACCGCGCCGAAGCGACCGACCGCGTTCGTCAGTTTTTCAGCCCGGAGCGCAACCGATGCCTCCAGTCCTTCGAGCCGCAGTACCGTCGCGGCGCCGTCCGGAAGCCCGCCATCCAGGAACCGCCCGCGCACGCTTTCCGGCAGATGTGCGGCACCCGAAACTTCCACCGTCTGCGCCATCGCCTCGGCCATGACCGCCGCGGCTTCGGCATCGTTGAGCTCGGAAACCACAATGGTCTCGGACGCCGGCGGCAACGGCAGGACGCGGAAGGTGACTTCGGTGAGGATGCCGAGCGTGCCGTGCGAGCCGGCCAAAAGCTTGACCAGATCCAGGCCGGTGACGTTCTTCATCACCCGTCCGCCGGCCTTGATTGCCTCCCCCTCACCGTTGACGAAGCGAACGCCGAGCAGGCTGTCGCGGGCGGCACCGGCGACATAGCGCCGGGGGCCGGAGGCGTTGGCGGCAAAGACCCCGCCGATCGTCGGCTCTCCCGACGAGGCGAAAATCGGCCGATGGTCCATCGGTTCGAAGGCTAGCATCTGCCGGTTGTCCGCCAGTGCCTCTTCGATCGCGCGCAGCGGCGTCCCCGAAAGCGCGGTGATCGTCATCTCGGCCGGATTGTAGCTGACGATGCCGGACAAGCGGCGCGTCGACAGTACCCGGTCGGCACGCACGGGATTGCCAAGACCCGCGCGCGTGTTGCCGCCGATCAACGCGAGCGAAGCCCTATCGGCCGCCATCGCGCGAACGACGGTCGCTATCCCCTCTTCGCTTGCCGGTTCGAAATGCACGATCATGCGGCGGGACGCCCTTCGAGCGGGAAGACCTTGGACGGGTTCAGGATCCATTGCGGATCGAAGGCGGCCCGTGCCGCCATCTGCTGGTCGAGGTCGATCCGGTTGTACTGGTGTAGCATGAGGTCCCGCTTTTCGATGCCCACGCCGTGCTCGCCCGTCAGGCAACCGCCGGCGTCAACACAGAGCTTGAGGATATCGTTGCCGGCGGCTTCGGCGCGCGCCGCATCCTCCGGGTCGTTGATGTTGTAGAGGATCAGCGGATGCATGTTGCCGTCGCCGGCGTGGAAGACATTGGCGACGCGCAGGCCGTAGCTCGCAACGATCTCACCGGTGCGACGCAGCACATGCGAAAGCTGGCTGAGCGGCACCGTACCGTCCATGCAGATATAATCGGCGATGCGGCCGGTGGCGCCGAAGGCGGATTTCCGGCCTTTCCAGATCGCAGCCGCTTCCATGGCCGACTGGCACTCTTTGATCGTCGCCACCCCATGACGGCGCGCGACCGCAACGATACCGGCAAGCGTCGCATCCATTTCCGGCTCGGAGCCTTCGACTTCGACGATCAACAGCGCTTCGACATCGAGCGGATAGCCGGCATGGGCGAAGGCTTCGCAGATCTCGATCGCCGGCTTGTCCATGAACTCGATCGCGACGGGGATGATACCGGAGCCGATGACATCGGCGACGCAAGCGCCGGCCGCTTCGGAAGAGGCAAAGCCGAAGAGCACGGGACGGGCACCCTCCGGCTTGGCGATCAACCGCACCGTCGCTTCGGTGACGATGCCGAGCTGCCCCTCGGAACCGCAGACGAGGCCGAGCAGATCGTAGCCCACCGAATCCAGCGCCTTGCCGCCGAGCTCGATAACCGTGCCATCGAACAGCACCATCTTCACGCCGAGCAGATTGTTGGTGGTAACGCCATATTTCAGGCAATGGGCGCCGCCGGAATTCATGCCGATGTTACCGCCGATCGTGCAGGCAAGCTGCGAACTCGGGTCCGGCGCATAGAAGAAACCGTCGGCGGAAACCGCCTCGGAAATATTGAGATTGGTGACGCCTGCCTGAACCGTCGCGGCGCGATTGAAGAGGTCGATATCAAGTATGCGCGACATCTTCGAAAGGCCGATGACGACCGCATCCTCCTGCGGGATGGCACCGCCCGAAAGCGAGGTTCCGGCGCCGCGCGGCACGACCGGGATGCCATAGCGGCTGCAATATTTGAGAAGGGCTGCGACCTGCTGGGTCGTCTCCGGCAGCGCGACGGCAAGCGGCATGCGACGATAGGCGATAAAGGCATCTGTCTCGAAGGGCTTCAGCCCGCGCTCGTCGCTGATCAGGCAGCCCTCGGGCAACAGGTCGGCGAGGTCGGCGACGATCTCGCGGCGCCGGGCGATAACAGCCTGTTTCGGTTGCAAAAAACCGATCGTCTCCGCCATCAGTTTCTCCCGCCGCATGTAAATTGGTCTATTTTCTTTACCACTAGGCTAGAGTCCCTGCAAATGCTATTGAGCTTTTCCGTTTTGGAAACAATGGCAACGATTGATGACGAATTTAGGCGATCTTGAGATTTTTGCACGGGTCGTTTCCACCGGCAGTATGTCGGCAGCGGGGCGGGCGCTGGGGTTTTCCCCAGCTGTGATCTCCAAGCGCATCAAGAGGCTCGAAGATCGCCTCGGAACGCGGCTTCTGCAGCGCACGACACGCCAGATCTCTCTGACCGAAGCCGGCCAGGGGTTCTACGATCGCGTACTCGGCATTCTCTCGGGCATCGAGGAGGCCGAGGCCTATGCCTCCGGACGCTCGTCGCATGCGCTCGGCGTGCTCAGAATCTCAGCGCCCACCTCCTTCGGCCGGATGCACATCGCGCCGCACCTGACGAAGTTCATGAAGGACCATCCGGACCTGAAACTGCACATCGTGCTGACGGACGAATTCACGGATATCGTCGCGGACGGCTTCGACATGGCGGTCAGGATCGGCGAATTGGTGGATTCGTCCCTGGTCGCACGGAAACTTGCGCCCGTCCGCCGGCTGCTCTGCGCCTCGCCGGAATACATTGCCCGCAATGGTGCGCCGACGGAAATTGGCGACCTCGCAGACCATCTCTGCCTGCCGGCGCACAACAACGACAACTGGAAGCTTGAAGGGCCGGAAGGCGCGCTGGTCTGGCACCCGGAGGGGCCGCTCGTGACCAATTCCTCCGAGATCGTGCGCGCCGCCGTCATCGCCGGCGCGGGGATTGCGCTGCGCTCCACCTGGGATATCGGCCCGGAATTGCGCAGCGGCCAGCTGGTACAGGTGCTGCCGCAATGGGAAGGCTCCAAGCAACTGACCCTCTCGGCCGTCTATCCGAGCCGCCAGTTCCTGCCGGCCAAGGTGCGCCTTTTCATCGACTACCTGGCCGGGCTTTACGGGCCGATCCCCTACTGGGAACAGTAGTTTCCAAGACGGGCTATTTGTTTTTCGCAATTCCGGACGCAAAACGCTGCACACTTTTGCTGGAATTGCTTACTTGTGCTCACCTTCCTCGTGATGGCGGCGGATGCGGCGCACGATCAGCCAGACGCCGGCAACGGCGAAGGGAACGGCAAGGCCAGTCAAGAGGCCCGGATCGATCGGCAGCTCGTGGCTGACTGCCTTGGCGAGATAGCCGAACAGGCCAACGACGTAGTAGGAAATGGCGGCGACCGACAGGCCTTCGACGGTCTGCTGCAGGCGTAGCTGCAGCTTGGCGCGCCGGTCCATCGAGTTCAAAAGCGCGCTGTTCTGCCGTTCGAGCTCGACATCGACCCAGCTTCTGAGAAGAGCGGTCGCGCGGGCGAGCTTGCGCGACAGGTTGGCCTGGCGCTCCTCGACCGACTGGCAGGTGCGCATCGCCGGCGCGAGGCGTCGTTCGAGGAAGGTGCCGATGGTCTCGTAGCCCGGAAGCGGCGTCTCGGAGAGCGTGCGAATGCGCTCCTGCACGATGCCGTAATAGGCGCGGCTGGCGCCGAAGCGATAGAGGCTGAGCGCGGCACCCGCCTCGAGGTCGGCGGCAAGCCGGGTAATCTCGGCCAGCATGTCGTCGGCCTCCTCGCGCACATTTTCCTTCATGCGCTGGGTGATTCCGGTCAAGCCATCCTCGGTCCGGCGGATCTCCGGCGACAGCGACTGGGCGAGCGGCAGGCCCATCATCGCCAGTGTCCGGTAGGTCTCGATATCGAGCAGGCGCTGAATGAGCGCGCCGGTGCCCGCCTCGGTCATGCCACGGTCGATGACCAGGATCTGCGTCAGGCCGTCACCGTTCTGGCGGAAGTCGGTGACGATTACCGCTTGGCCGTTCTTGGTTTCGCTGTAGCAGAGGCTCGTCGGATCGAAGAGCCCGATCGCATCACGGGTTTCGGGCGTGTCCGGCCGGATCTCCAGGCGGATACCCGAGATCAGCGAGCCCGGCGGCGAAAAGCCGTCGCCGAAGGGATGGATCGGCACCTCGCCGCCGAACCGCTCCGGCGGCGGCGCATCCCAGAAGTAGGTGGAGAATTCGGTGTGGCGCTCCCAGCGCAGCGTGCCCTGCCCCCAGGGCATCGCATGATGGTTCGCGTCCCGCCCCGGCGGTGCGATGCCGCGTGCGCGCGACAGCTCCGACAACACGGCATGATCGACGATCGAGCCGCCATCCGTCAGGAAGGCGAGCTGAAAGATCACCCGCGGCGTGGTGACCAGCGCATAGGGGCGCGAATGAACCTCGCCCAAGGCCAAGGCGCGCATCGGCGCTACCGGAAATGCAAAACTACCCTTTGCCATGAAGCGCTCTTGTCCCCCTCACGCGTTCATCACGACTCTCTTATCAATCGAACGAGCAAAAGAAAAAGGACGCATTGCCGCAGTTTGACTTTTGTCAGCCGCACAAAGTGGACAAGCAAATTGACCACTTGCCGCCGGCTGCCTAGATTGCGGCGCAGAGCGGTGCGAGCAACCTAGGCGCGGATTTCCGTCCCCTCCCGCTCTAACCTATGAGAATCACGATCATTTTGGGGCCGAAAAGACCGAAATTCATCGTGATCCGGGAGACCAAGACGTGACCGACGACCAGATCGACCTCTTCGCCCGCATCAGCCACAGCCGCACGGCGGACGAAGTCGTACATCAGATCGAGCTCCTGATCCTCGAAGGCGTGCTGCGCGACGGGGATCGGCTGCCGGGCGAAAGAGAGCTTTCCAAACGCTTCGACGTATCGAGGCCGATCCTGCGCGAGGCGCTCAAGGAACTCGAAGGACGCGGCCTGGTCGAAAGCCACCATGGCGGCGGCACCTTCGTCGCCGATGTCGTAGGGAAGATTTTCTCCAAGCCGCTGATCGACCTGATTGCCCGTCATCACAAGGCGACCCAGGATTATCTCGAATACCGGCGCGAGCTGGAGGGCCTGACCGCAGAACTGGCCGCCACCCGCGCCACGGATTTCGACCGGGACATCCTGACCAGGATCATCGAGCGCATGCGTGCGGCGCACGCCGCCGGCGACTTCGACGCGGAGCTCGAGGCCGATATCGAGCTGCACCAGGCAATCGGTGAGAGCGCCCACAACATCATCCTGATGCATACGCTGCGCGCCTGTTATCGGCTGCTTCAGCAGGGCATCTTCTTTCACCGCAACTCGGTTTTCGGTGCGCCGGGCGCCCGCGATCGGCTGCTTGGCCAGCACGAGGCGATCTACGACGCGATCATGGCGCGAGATCCGGCGAATGCAAAGGCGGCGTCGCAGAACCATATCGACTTCGTTGCCGCCGCAACCCGCGAAGCGGAGCGCACCGGTGAATGGAACCGTATCGCCCGCCTGCGCTTGCAGCAGCGCGACCGCGCGAACTGACGGAGCAGACCTACGCCCAGCGCGATTGGCAAACCGACGCGGAAACACCATATCCTGTCGTATCTGGACAACAGTTCAGCGGAAAGCTGGACTGCATATCCGGCTGCCCGCTGGCCGCGACATTTACACGCAACAGGACGCTGCCATACTGGCTTTAACAGAAAACAAGAACACTGATTCGTCGAGAGGAGCGCAGACGACCTTGAACTTCTTGAACAGACTCGCATCCGATGTCCAACTGATGTTGCGCCGCCCGGCGCGCATGCAATATGCCGCGCTCTGCTATCGGATCCGCAAGAAGACCAAGGCCCTCGAAATTCTCATGATCACCAGCCGCGACACCGGCCGCTGGGTCATTCCCAAGGGATGGCCGATGCAAGGCAAGCGCGCCCACGAGGTGGCCGAGCGCGAGGCCTACGAAGAGGCCGGCGTCAAAGGGCACGTGCAGAAGTCGACGATCGGATTCTATCTCTACCAGAAGCGCATGGACCATGGCCTGAAGATTTCGGTCAAGGTGCAGGTCCACGCGCTGGAAGTCGACGACCTCGCAAAGCACTTCCCCGAGGAAGGCCGCCGGCAGCTCGAATGGGTCGACTACAAGGAGGCCGCTTCACGGGTGGCCGAGCCATCGTTGAAGGACCTCATCCTCGCCTTTGGCGAACGCATGGCGGCGCCGCCTGCGTCGATGCCGAAGGCTGCGAACGGCTAGCCTTCCGGGCCATCCCCCCGGGCACGCAATGCCCCTGAATGCGGGTTCCCGACGCACGCGGCACCGATGTCCATCAAATCCACTTGAATGCTTGTTGCAGTGGCCTTAGTGGCCATGGTGGCAATGGAGTTCCAGGCAGTGGCACAGCCGCGCATACGCCTCGCAAAACAGACGATCGACAAAGACCTCGACAAGCTGAGCCTTGCCGAAGAGGCGTCGCAGCATGTCCGCCGCAGCCTGGCGGCGCCGGCGCTCGCCGGCCTCTTTCTGCTCCTCAGCATGGCCTTTGCCGCGAGTTTCGTGACCCATTCCGCGAGCGCGCCGATCATCATCGCCGCGGCAGCGATCGCCGGCTACATGGCCATGAACATCGGCGCCAACGACGTGACCAACAACGTTGGTGCGGCCGTCGGCGCCAAAGCGATGTCGATGGCGACGGCGCTCATCATCGCTGCCATCTTCGAGATCGCCGGCGCGATGCTTGCCGGGCGCGAGGTCGCGCTGACGATCGAAGCAGGCATCGTCTACGGCGAAGATGTGCTCGGCCCGCAAGCGATCATCTGGATCATGATGTCGGCACTCGCTTCGGCTGCGGCCTGGATCAATATCGCCACCTATTCAGGGGCGCCTGTATCCACCACACACTCGATCATCGGCGGCATCGTCGGCGCCGGCATTGCCGCGGCCGGTTTTTCCGGCGTGCAATGGTGGTCGCTTGCCGGCATCACGCTCAGCTGGTCGGTCTCGCCGCTGCTGGGAGGCACGATCGCCGCAGCATTCCTCGCCTTCCTCAAGGAATTCATCATCTACCGCGAGGACAAGATCGCCGCTGCAAGGCGATGGATGCCTGTTATCCTCGGTGTCACGGCCGGCTGCTTTACGGCCTATCTTGCAGTGATCGCGCTGGTTCAAGTGGCGGCGATTACCATGCCGGTGGGCCTTGCTGCCGGCGTGGTCGCGGGTATCGCGGTCTATCTGCAGGCCAAGCCCTGGATCGTCAGGCAATCGGAAGGCCTGGACAACCGAAACCAGTCGTTGCGGCGGCTCTTCCGGTTGCCATTGATCGTGGCGGCGGCACTGCTCTCCTTCGCCCACGGCGCCAACGACGTCTCCAACGCGATCGGCCCGTTGGCTGCGATCGTCTCGGCGCTCGACGGCGTGATCACGACGGACAAATCGCCGGCGCCCCTTTGGGAACTGGCGATCGGCGCGCTCGGCATTTCGATCGGTCTTCTCCTCTATGGCCCGAAGCTTATCCGCGTCGTCGGTCAGGAAATTACCAAGCTCAATCCGATGCGCGCCTTCTGCGTTGCGCTCGCCACCGCGGTCACGGTGCTTTTGGCATCGGCGCTCGGACTGCCGATCAGTTCGACCCACACGGCCGTTGGTGCCGTCTTCGGCGTCGGCTTCTTCCGTGAATGGTACATCCGCAATTCCAAGCGTCGCCTACAATATGTCCGACAGCGCACAGGGCAGGCCGACTTCATGGAAACGGAAGAAACCAACTTCGCCGAAGTCCGGCGCCGGCGCCTTGTACGCCGTTCGCATTTCCTGACGATCGTCGGCGCCTGGGTCATCACCGTTCCCGCCTCGGCCGCGCTATCGGCCGTCCTCTACCTCATCCTCTCCAGCATTTTCATGTGAAGGCCCCGATATGCGCGCCAATTTTCGCATGCAGCGACTGTTCGTCGAACATACCCTCAATGCGGGCTCCGCCCACGAGGCGACCAAGGAGCAGTTCAACTACCTGGTCAACGTTCTTCGCTATGAGGAAGGCTCCTCGATCCTCGTCTTCAACGGACGTGACGGCGAGTGGCGTGCGGAACTCTCCTTCGCCAGCAAGAAGAAGCTGGTGCTGACCGCAGTCGAGCAGACGCGCCCGCAGCCAGAACCTTGCGATCTTGTCTATCTTTTCGCGCCGCTGAAGGTCGGCAGGCTCGACTATCTCGTGCAGAAGGCCGTCGAAATGGGCGCAGGCGCGCTGCAGCCGGTCATGACGCAGCATGTGCAGGGCAAGCTCGGCAGCATCGAGCGCGTGCGCGCCAACGTCATCGAGGCGGCCGAACAATGCGGCGTGCTCGGCATTCCCGATGTCGAGGAGCCGCGACGACTGGAGGACGTGCTGGCCACCTGGCCCACCGACCGACGCATCATCTTCTGCGACGAAGGCAGCGACAGCCAGAACCCGTTGCCAATTCTCGCCGCCGTCAAAGAGAAGAAACTCGCCTTGCTGATCGGTCCGGAAGGCGGTTTCTCCGAGACAGAGCGAACGTTGCTGCGCAGCCTCGATTTCGTCAGCAGCATTCCGCTTGGACCGCGGATCCTCAGGGCCGACACCGCCGCTGTCGCAGCCATGGCGGTCATCCAGGCGACTGTCGGCGACTGGCGATAGCCGGTCGCTCCGCGGCAAACGGGATGCCGCTCTTTCTCCTAGAAGGTGGCTCTTAGAAGAAGGGAACCTCTCAACACAAGGCATGGTTGGGTCGACGATACCCAGTTCCACGGAGCTTGCTCCAGCGCAAGCAATCGTCCTACTTTTTTTGATGAGATCTTGAAAGAAATTGACTTGCACCGCACCTGAATACGGTTCAAGCAGCCTTCATCAACTCCCGCTATCCAGTGGGAGCCGCCCAAACAAAAGAAGACGCTCATGGCCCGAGATACCACCGACCAGACGCCGGTAACCTCTGTCGCTGACCTGACCGCCTATCTGGCAGAAGGTTCGAAACCGGAGGAGCGGTTCCGGATCGGCACGGAGCACGAAAAGTTCGCCTTCTTTAAGGCGGACAACAGCCCCGTCCCCTATTTCGGCGAGGCCAGCATCCAGGCGCTTCTGAATGGAATGGCCGCAAAGAGCGGCTGGGAACCGATCGTCGACCAAGGCAACATCATCGGCCTTGCTGAGCAGTCGGGCAATGGCGCGATCTCGCTGGAGCCGGGCGGCCAGTTCGAGCTTTCCGGAGCGCCGCTCGAAAACCTGCACCAGACCTGCAAGGAATCGAACCAGCATTTGGCGGTTCTGCGCGAAGTCGCCGAACCGCTCGGCATCCGTTTCCTCGGCATCGGCGGCAGCCCGAAGTGGACCTTCGCCGAGACACCGCGCATGCCGAAATCGCGTTATGGCATCATGAGCCGCTACATGCCCAAGGTCGGCACCAGGGGCCTCGACATGATGTACCGCACCTGCACGATCCAGGTGAATCTCGACTTTTCCTCCGAAGAGGACATGCGCCGCAAGATGCAGGTGTCCTTGAAGCTGCAGCCGCTTTCGACGGCGCTGTTTGCGAGCTCGCCCTTTACCGACGGCAAGCCGAACGGGCTGCTCTCCTGGCGCGGCGATATCTGGCGCGACACCGACAACCAGCGCGCCGGCCTGCTGCCCTCCGCCTTCCGTCCGGATTTCGGCTTTGCCGACTATGTCGAATGGGCACTCGACGTGCCGATGTATTTCGTCGTGCGCGACGGCCACTATCACGACTGCACCCACGTCACCTTCCGCCAGTTTATGGGCGGCGCGCTGAAGGGTGAGATCGCCGACTGGCAGCCGAACATGGGCGACTGGACCAACCACCTTTCGACGCTGTTCCCCGACGTTCGGCTGAAGCGCTTCCTCGAAATGCGCGGCGCCGACGGCGGCCCGTGGCGGCGGATCTGTGCGCTGCCGGCCTTCTGGGTCGGTCTGCTCTACGATCGCGAAGCGCTCGATGCCGCCGAGACTCTGACGCGTGACTGGACCTTCGAGGAGGTGAGCGCGATGCGCGACGCCGTGCCCGTACAGGCGCTCGCGACTAAATTCCGCACAGGCAACCTCTACGACATTGCCCGTGAGGTCATCGCCATTTCGCGCGGCGGCCTGAAGCGCCGCAACCGGCTGAACGGCGACGGCGTCGACGAAAGCCAGTTCCTCGCGCCGCTCGACGAGGTGCTCGCCAAGAAGGCGACGCTCGCCGAAGATCTGCTGGCACTCTACAATGGTCGCTGGAACGGCTCGGTCGATCCGGTTTTCGCCGAATACCAATATTGAGGCGCCCGCCAGGTGCTCTCAAAAAGCGGTTTCCAGCCCCCGATTTCCCGTTATAGTGCAAGGATATGCGTCGCTTACAGCGCCGCGCGTCGAGATGCCGAAGGGGAACTGGGATGGCACCGCTTTTTGACATGTTCGCACAGGCCCAGAATGGTAAGGCCATCGAACTGATGGCTCAACAATTCGGCCTCGCCCAGGAGCAGATGACGAAGGCGACGGCAGCGTTGCTGCCCGCCTTCTCGGCCGCCTTCAAGCGCAACACCGCCAATCCATATGATTTCGGCGCGTTGCTCACGGCGCTCGGCAGCGGCAACTACGCCAAATACTTCGAAGACATGAGCCAGGCCTTCACGCCACAGGGCATGGTCGACGGCAACGGTGTTCTCGGACAGCTGTTCGGATCGAAGGAAATGTCGCGCGCGATCGCCGCGCAGGCCGCGCAGGTCACCGGCATCAGCCAGGAGATCTACAAGCAGATGCTGCCGGTCATGGCCGATACGCTGATGGGCGGACTGTTCAAGCAGACGACCGGGCAATTCGCCGCCGCAAGCGACGCCTTCGCCAACAACCCGATGGCAGCGGCGATGCGCCAGTGGATGGAAGCGGCCGGCTTTGCCAAGAAGCCGGAGCCGCAGCCGAACCCCTTCGACAACCCCTTCACGCAGGCGATGCAGGGCTTCTTCGGCATGGCCAAGAAGGAAGAGAAGGCCAAGACCTCAGACGTCTTTGCCGACAACCCCTTCGTCAAGGCGTTTCAGGATATGATGCAGGCGGGCGCCACCGGCGCGCAGAAGCCGGCACCGGACAATCCGGCCCTTGCCCAGTTCTCCCAGGTGATGAACAGCATGTTCGACACCGGGCTGGAAATGCAGAAAGAATACCAGAAGAACGTCGAGGCCCTGTTCGACGTCTACAAGACCGGCCCCGGCACCAAGAGCTGAAACGCCCCTTCCCTGGCCATGCCTCCCCCTTGGACGGCGCAACCTTCTGCGCCTGGGAGAGTGCGCGCAACCTTGCGCAAATCTCAAAAGAAAAAGGCCCGGTACATGTCTTGGTCATGTACCGGGCCAAGCGGCAGGGTCTATTGGCTCTACCCTGCGGGGAACGTTTGGGCGCGCGACCTCTAACGATCAGCAGCGCCGAACTCTGAAATTCGCAGCATGATCCGCGGCGGCGGCTGGCTTTCGCGGATCATGCTCGACTGGCACACCCTAAGCGGCGGGATGCGCCGTGAAGCGGGCCGAGGGTGCGGTTTCCCGCTTTCATCCCGCTCCAACTCGTCAACGGTCAGTCGTGGCGGATCCCCTTGTAGAAGAGGCTCGCCCGGTTTCGCGAAGCGCGCGTCAGGTAACTCGCCGGATTGTCGAAGAAGGGCGAGGTGATCGCCTCGCGCACGTCTTCTCGCTTTAGCCCCATATCGAGGAGCTGGCGGTCATCCATGTCATTCAGACGGCCGATCGCATATCGGTTTCGGAGCTGGTGCCATGCGGACGTGAGCATATCTGTCACGCCGACGGCGCGGGAGGCATGGGACTGCTTTCCTGCAACGAGGTCGAGATCGAGGACGTGCTGTGTCGTGCGCATGACAATTCTCCTTTCAGGCACGAAGAGGCCCATCCCCTGCGGGGGAGGTCAAACGCAGGGGCGGGCCAAAGGGTTTGGGAATCGCCGGCGAAATTGCCGGCCGGGATCGATGAATTTGCCCCTAACTGATCGCAAATCCTTATTGATCAGTCCAACGAATGTTTTTAATGATATTCATCAAACAATTTTATGGATGCATCACGGCCATGTCCGCACCGCTCGATATCGACCAGCTCCAGACCTTTGTCGCGATCGCCGACACGGGCAGTTTCACCAAGGCGGCCGACCGGGTCTTCAAGACTCAGTCCGCCGTGTCGATGCAGATGCGCCGCCTGGAAGAACGCATCGGCAAGGCGCTGTTCATGAAGGATGGCCGCGGCAACCGGCTGACGGTCGAAGGCGACCGGCTGCTCAATTTCGCCCGCCGGATGATCCGCCTCAACAATGAAGCGATCGCTTCCTTCGACGACAACCGCCTTGAAGGAACGCTCCGCATCGGCACGCCCGACGACTACGCCGATCGTTACATGCCGGAGATCATCATGCGGTTTGCCAAGACGCATCCGAATGTCGAGCTCTATATCATCTGCGAACCTTCGGTGGATCTCGCCGAGAAGATGGCGAAGGGCGACCTCGACATCGCGCTCGTCACGCACAATCCGCGTGCACGCGCCTCGGATGTCGTGCGGACCGAACCGCTCTGCTGGGTGAGCTCGATCAACCATCCGCTCCCGGAAAACGCGCCGATCCCGCTCGCCGTCGGCCGGCGCGACTGCCTCTGGCGGCAGGCTGCCTGCGCGGCACTCGACGCGACCGGCCGCGAATACCAGATCCTGTTCACAAGCTGGTCGTCGACGGTCGTCGCCGCGGCCGTGCTTGCCGGCATGGCCGTCTCGGTCCTGCCGGAATCGGCGCTCCGCCCCGGCATGAAGGTGCTGACGCTCGCCGACGGCTTCCCGGCGCTGGCACCGGTGCAGATCGGCATCATGAAGCGGCCGGGCCTTTCGCCCTCGCTCTCCAACGCGATCAGCAACCACATCACCGCCTGCCTCGACAACATCACGCCGATCAGCGCCAATGACGACCTCGAAGCCGACATTAAGGGCTTCCCGCGCTATCCGCGCCTGCGGCAGAGCCACATGCTGCCGGGCTGGTAAGAGCCGGTAGAAACCAAAAAAGGGCCACGCACCGACAGGTACGTGGCCTTTTTCTTTTCCGAAGACTGGCGCCCGCTTCGAGCGCCCGTCCAGCTCACTCCGCAGCCGTGCCGATCGCCTCGGCCTCATAACGATGCGCTGCACGAAGAGCCACACGTACGCCGGCCTCATAGTCCGGATGGACAAGCTTGAAATGGGCAAGCTGACGCTCGACGATCATCCCCGGCACCCCGCCCATGGCGGCCGCGATATTGGAGAACAGCCGCGCCTTCTGTCCCGCATCGAACAGGTTGAAGAGCGCCCGCGGCTGGCTGTAGTCGTCGTTGCCTTCACGGTGGTCGTAGCGGGCCATATCGCCGCTGATGCGCAGCGGAGGCTCCATTGCGGACGGCTGCTCGACCGGGCCGTTGAACGAGTTCGGCTCGTAATAGGCATCCGGATTGCCGGTCTGGATGCCGCCGAACGTGTTCATCTGGCCATCACGGTGATAGTGATGCACCGGGCATTTCGGTCGGTTGACCGGGATGTGCTCGTAGTGTGTGCCGAGCCGATAGCGGTGGGCATCGGCATAGGAGAAGAGCCGCGCCTGCAGCATCTTGTCCGGCGAGAAGCCGATGCCGGGCACGATGTTCGACGGCGAGAAGGCGGCGTTCTCGACCTCGGCGAAATAGTTCTCCGGGTTGCGGTTGAGCTCCAGAACGCCGACCTCGATCGGCGGATAGTCCGCATGCGTCCAGACCTTGGTGACGTCGAAGGGATTGTAGGGTGTCTTCTCCGCGTCGAGTTCCGGCATGATCTGCACCTGCAGCGTCCAGCGCGGATAGTTGCCCTCCTCGATCGCGCCATAGAGCGCTTCCTGATAGCTTTCGCGCGTCCGGCCGATCACCTCGGCGGCTTCCGCATTGGTGTAGAACTTGTGACCGTGCTGGGTCTTGAAGTGGAACTTCACCCAATAGCGCTCGCCGGCGTCGTTCCAGAAGGAGAAGGTGTGGGAGCCGTAGCCGTTCATGTGCAACGGCGATACCGGACATCCGCGGTCCGACATCAGGATCGTCACCTGGTGCAGGCTTTCCGGCGAAAGCGACCAAAAATCCCACATGGCGGTCGCCGAACGCAGGTTGGTCTTCGGGTGGCGCTTCTGTGTGTGGATGAAATCCGGGAACTTGTAGGCATCGCGGACGAAGAAGATCGGCGTGTTGTTGCCGACGAGATCCCAATTGCCCTCGGGCGTATAGAATTTCAGCGCGAAGCCGCGCACGTCGCGTTCGGCGTCGGCAGCACCCAGTTCACCGGCAACAGTCGAGAAGCGCGCCAGCATCGGGGTCTCAGCGCCCGGCTGCAGAACCTTGGCCTTGGTGTATCTGGAGATATCGCCTGTGATCTTCAGCGTCCCATAGGCGCCCCAGCCCTTGGCGTGCACCGCGCGCTCGGGAATGCGCTCGCGGTTTTGATGCGACAGCTTTTCGATAAGCTGGTAGTCCTGCATCATGACGCCGCCACGCGGACCGGCCGTCAGCGAATTCTGGTTGTCGGGCACCGGCGCTCCGGCACTCGTCGTCAATATGGGTCGATCTGACATCGCGTCCTCCTGTCATAGGTTCGCGCCCGGGGATCGGACAAGATCTGCCCGACAGCAGCCTGAGGGGCTGCCAGCCGCAATTCGCGCGGCGCTCAAAGCCCGGACGCCTTGGCCAGACAAGTTTTCCCACAGGGCTTCGATAATCTCCAATTGCATAAAAATTAAAAATTGATAGGATTTTCTTATCATGCTTACACTTCGACAGATGCGCTATTTCGAGGCTCTTGCCTCCGCTCGCCACTTCGGCAAGGCCGCCGAACTGGTCCATGTCAGCCAGCCGGCGCTCTCCGCCCAGATCATGGAAATGGAAAACCACCTGGGGGTGAAGCTGGTGGAGCGCAGCCGCAGCGGCGTTTTCCTCACTCGCAAGGGTGAAGAGGTGCTGGCCCGCACCCGCACCATCCTCGCCGACGTGGACATGCTGGAACAGAGCGCACGCGCCAGCTCCGGCACGCTCGAAGGGCGGATCCGCATCGGCGTCATCCCGACGCTTGCGCCCTATCTCGTGCCGCGGCTGGTGCCGCATCTGCGCCGCGTCTATCCGGCGATCGAGATCGAGTTGAAGGAATCGGTGACATCGAGGCTGGTCGCCGATCTCGGCGAGGGTCTGCTCGACGCCGTCGTCGCGGCCCTGCCGATCGAAACCGACGGGCTGTCGACGAAACCGCTCTTTTCCGACCGCTTCTACATGGCGATGGCGGACGACGAGCGAAACATCCTGATGTCGCCGCTGACCGAAGATCAGGTGGATGTCGAACAGTTGCTCCTGCTCGAAGAAGGCCATTGCCTGCGCGACCAGGCGCTCGCCGTCTGCAGCACCGCCGGCAAGCGCCGCCTTGTCTCGTTCGGCGCGACCTCGATGACGACGCTCCTGCAGATGGTTGCCAATGGCATGGGCATGACGCTGATCCCTGAAATCGCCATCGCGACCGAGGCCGCACGCAATTCGATCCGCATCGTGCCCTTCGCCGCACCCGAGCCGGCCCGCGAGATCGGCCTCGTCTGGCGGCGCAGCAGTCCGCGCGAGCGCGACATGGAAGCGCTCGCAAGGGCAATCAGCGACTGCGCCGACGATATTATCCGGGCGGCTGCCGCCTGAGTTAAGACGGGCTCAGGCGAGCTTGGCCTTCAGGAATTCCACCGTCCGGCCCCAGGCGAGATCGGCGGCAGCCTTGTCGTAGCGGGCGGCCGAGGTGTCGTTGTTGAAGGCATGGTTGACGCCGTCATAGACATAGATCGTCGCGTCCTTGCCGTCGTCTTTCAGCGCCTTTTGATAGGCGTCGATGCCGGCATTGATGCGTTCGTCGAGCCCGGCATAGTGCAGCAGCAGCGCGGCTTTGATATTCGGCACATCCTCCGCCTTGGGCTGCGCGCCGTAATAGGCGACGCCGGCCTTGAGATCGGGCGAGCCGACCGCGAGCCGGTTGACAAGACCGCCTCCCCAGCAGAAGCCGATGGCACCAACCTTCCCCGTCGATTGCTGGTGCCCTTCCAGGAAGGCCACGGTCGCAACTGCGTTCGCCGTCGTTGCTGCCGCATCCAGCGCGCCGATCATCTCGCGTGCCTTGTCCTCGTCCGTCGGCGTTCCACCCGACGGCGACAGGAAGTCCGGTGCAAGCGCCAGGAAGCCTTCGAGCGCCATCCGTCGCGCAACGTCGCGGATATGCGGATTGAGCCCGCGGTTCTCGTGAATGACGATCACCGCCGGCAGTTTTCCGCTCACCTCAGCCGGGCGAACGAGGTAACCCTTCATGTCGCCGCCAGGCCCAGGGTAAGAGATATCCTCGCCGGTGATACGGGTATCGGTCGCCGCAACGATTTCCGCCTTGGCGCCGTTGGCAGTAAGCAGTGGTGCGATCGCCGCGGCCGCAGCCGCGGAACCGGCCAGTCCGGTGAGCTTTTCCATGAAACGGCGGCGATCGAGGGTCAGATGCGTGTATTCGTCATAGGCGTCAATCATCGCCTGTGTGATTGTCGGTTCCTGCATGTCAGCCTCCTTCGGTTCGTTGTCCCGCGGCGGCAGACAGAACCGCCCGCGACAGAATAAGTCGGCGGGCGGTCGCGAACATACAAACTTGCGTTACTTCTGCGTGTTTCGTTTTTGGCCGATCAGCCGTTGAGATCGAGCACGATCCGGCCGTCGATCTTGCCTTCCTCCATACGCTTGAAGATCGCATTGATGTTCTCGATCTTGTCCCAGGTGAAGTGCGAGGCGACCTTGCCTTCGCCGGCAAACTCCAGCGACTCCTCGAGATCCTGGCGCGTGCCGACGATCGAGCCGCGGATGGTGATGCGCTTCAGCACCGTATCGAAGATCGGCAGGCACATCTGGCCGGGCGGTAGGCCGACGAGCGCCATGGTCCCCTTGGAGCGCAGCATGTTGAACGCCTGCTCCATCGCCTTGGGTGCCACGGCCGTCACCAGTGCGCCATGCACGCCGCCGGTCGCCTTCTGAACCTGCTCGACCGCGTCCTTGTCACGCGCATCGACGACGAGGTCAGCACCGAGTTTTCGTGCAAGCGCCAACTTGTCCGGGAAGATATCGACGGCGGCGACATGCATGCCCATTGCCTTGGCATATTGCACCGCCATGTGGCCGAGCCCGCCGATGCCGGAAATCAGCGCCCATTCGCCAGGACGCACCTCGGTTTCCTTCAGGCCCTTATAGACGGTGACGCCGGCGCAGAGGATCGGTGCGGCCGGTCCGAATTCAAGCTTTGCCGGCAGGCGCCCGACAAAGTCCGGATCGGCAAGGCCGTATTGGGCAAAGGTGCCGTTGACGGAGTAGCCGGTGTTCTGCTGGCTGCCGCAGAGCGTTTCCCAGCCGGTGCGGCAGGGCGTGCAACCGCCGCAGGCCGTGTGCAGCCACGGCACGCCGACGCGGTCGCCCTCCTTCAGGTGTGTGACGCCGCTGCCAAGCTTGGCGACATAACCGACGCCTTCGTGTCCAGGGATAAACGGCGGCTTCGGCTTTACCGGCCAATCGCCGTTGGCGGCATGCAGATCCGTATGGCAGACGCCGGTCGCTTCGTATTTGATCAGCAACTGGCCGGGGCCCGGCTCCGGTATTGGCACATTCTCGATTACCAGCGGCTTGCCGAATTCGCGTACCACGGCGGCTTTCATCGTTGCGGTCATCTCGTCCTCCGATGCGTTGTCGTCCAACGTCGGAAAGACTACCCGCAAAGGCGGCATCGGGTACTTGATACGCATCAAGGCGCGAGGATCGTTCGCGCAGACTGTCTCAGATTTGCGCCAATTCGCTTGGGGTGCGAACCGGGATCAGCTCATCGCCATCCAGACGGCAAGCCACACCCACATGGCAAAAAGCGTCGCGACGCCCCCCATGAACAGCGGACGGCGATAGCGGATGCGGTTGCTGGTGACATGCACGAAGGCGTGCACATAGCGCAGGACGACGAAAAGCCAGGCAAGGGCGAGGGAGACGATGTTGTCGGCCTCGGTGATGTAGAGCAGCACGCAGCAGACGTAGAAGAGAACCGGCAGCTCGAACTGGTTGGCAATGCTGTTCTTCACCACCAGGCTTTCGCCCGGCTCGTCGCGGTTCTCGCGAAACTGAGCCGCATGCACCTTGCCGGCGCGCACCAGCCTCATCCGACGGAAGGATAGGAGAGCGTAAAGGCAGAAGACGAGAAAGACATGGACCACGATCGGCCAGAAGATCTCGAAACCCGTCATGCACTGCTCCCTGAAAAAAGGCTTATTCTGAAAAACACTTAATCTGAAAAGGCGAAGGGCGCCGCGAGAAGACGCGGCGCCCTTCGAATGCAATCGCGATCAGTGCGCGCCCGGATAGTTCGGGCTTTCGCGGGTGATCGTCACGTCGTGGGCGTGGCTTTCGCGAAGGCCGGCGCCGGAGATGCGTACGAACTGCGCACGCTCCTGGTATTCCCTGATGGTCGGACCACCGACATAGCCCATGGACGCCTTGAGTCCGCCGGCGAGCTGGTGGAGCACGCCTGCAACCGGGCCCTTGTAGGGAACCTGGCCTTCGATGCCTTCCGGAACCAGCTTCAGCGTGTCGCGTACTTCCGCCTGGAAGTAGCGGTCCGCCGAGCCGCGAGCCATGGCGCCGACAGAACCCATGCCGCGATAGGCCTTGAAGGAACGGCCCTGGTAGAGGAACACTTCGCCCGGGCTTTCATCGGTACCGGCAAGCAGCGAGCCGATCATGACAGCCGAAGCACCGGCAGCGATCGCCTTGGCGAGGTCGCCGGAGAACTTGATTCCGCCGTCGGCGATGACGGGAATGCCGGCAGCCTGGGCGGCTTCGACAGCACCCATGATCGCGGCCAGTTGCGGAACGCCGACGCCGGCGACGATGCGCGTGGTGCAGATCGAGCCCGGGCCAATACCGACCTTGACCGCATCCGCGCCGGCATCGATCAGCGCCTTGGTGCCGGCGGCGGTGGCGACGTTGCCGGCCATGATGCGAACCGAGTTCGAGAGCTTCTTGACGCGGGCGACGGCATCGAGCACGCGCTGCGAATGGCCGTGGGCGGTGTCGACGACGATCAGGTCGACGCCGGCGTCGATCAACCGCTCGGCGCGCTCAAAGCCGTCATCGCCGACCGAGATGGCGGCGGCGGCGCGAAGGCGGCCCTGCGCGTCCTTGGAGGCGTTCGGGTTGAGCTGCGCCTTCTCGATGTCCTTGACGGTGATCAGGCCGACGCAGCGGCCGTCGGCGTCGACGACCAGAAGCTTCTCGATGCGGTGCGCGTGAAGGAGGCGCTTGGCTTCCTGCTGGTCGACGCTTTCCTTGACCGTGACCAGGTTCTCATGGGTCATCAGCTCGTGGATCTTCTGGTTCGGGTCGGAAGCGAAGCGGACGTCACGGTTGGTGAGGATGCCGACGAGACGACCCTGCTTCTGGCCACCGGCGCCGCCGTTCTCGACGACCGGGATGCCGGAAATGCCGTGCTGCTTCATGAGGCCCAGCGCATCGGCGAGCTTGGCGTCGGGGCCGATGGTCACCGGATTGACGACCATGCCGCTTTCGAATTTCTTGACCTGGCGAACCTCTTCGGCCTGCTCGGCCGGCGTCAGGTTGCGGTGGATGACACCAATGCCGCCGGCCTGTGCCATGGCGATCGCGAGGCGCCCTTCGGTCACCGTGTCCATCGCCGAAGACAGGATCGGCAGGTTGAGGTCAATGTCCTGGGCAATGGTGGTTGCGATATTGGTCTGACCCGGCATGACTTCGGAATGTCCGGGCAGGAGCAGAACGTCGTCGAAGGTCAAAGCCTCCAGACCAGTTGCCGTTTCGATGATGCGCGCCATGGCCAATTCCCTTCAATAAACGAAAACCCCCGGGGACGGGCTGCGATTTGTCCACCGGGCGACTTCAAAGCGTGTCTTGGAAGTTGGCGAGGGCTCGTAACACGGATATGTCAGGATGAAAATAGCCAAAGCCGGGAAATGTCCCGCCTTCGGCCGATATTTGTTGCAGAGCAGCAATTTCGCGAGATGCAGCCCCTCACCCGGCTCGATACCGATCAGATATCGAGCTGATAGCTGACGGGAACGAAGCGGTAGCCTTCGCCCTGTTTCTCGACGAAGCCGACGGCCGGGAACGGCATGTGGTAGCCGATGAAGGGCAGCCGGTCGCTGGCGATCATGTCGAAAACCCTGCGGCGCGTTTCGGCCGCCTTGGCCTTGTCCATGTCGAAGCGCACTTCCCAATCGGGGCGCTGCAGCGACAGCACATAGTGGTTGGCGGTATCGGCCGTCAGCATCATGCCCTTGCCGTCGGAATCGAGACGGAACACCATGTGACCCGGCGAATGACCGAAGGCGGCGACGGCCGAGATACCGGGCACGATCTCGGCGCCGTCGCCGATGAAAGTCGTCTTCTCCGCCAGCGGCACTATCTTCTCCAGCACCGCCTTGTGCCCATTTTCCGCCGGCGTGCCTGCCCGTGCCGGGTCCTTCCAGAAGGCATATTCGGCTTCACCCATCACGTAGCGGGCATTGGCGAATGCCGGCTTGCCGGCCTCCATGAGGCCGCCGATGTGATCGCCGTGCATATGAGTCACCACCACGACCGAAATCTGCTCCGGCGCATAGCCGGCGGCACGGATGCCTTCGGCCAGGCGGCCCATACCGGCCTGGCGGCCGCCCTCGCCCCTGCCGGTATCGAAGAGCACGACATCCGTTCCGGTATCGACGAGAACCGGCGAGAAACTGTTGACCAGCGCTTCGGTCGGCAGAAAGTTCTGTTGCAGCAGTTCCGCAACCGCCTACTGTGGCTGGTTGGTGCCATAGATCTCATGCGGTTTCTCGGTGACGCGCGTGCCGTCATTGACGACGACGAGCTTGAAAACGCCAAGCTTGAGAGATCGGATCGGGGGATGGCTAGCGTTCATGTCGGTCTTTTCCGCCTTTTCCTCAGCCACCGCAACGCCCGTCATCAACGATGGCGCAGCCAGCACCCCAGCGTTCCCGCCCCCATCAAGGTCCGGCGCTTCATCGACACCTCACTCATGGTCCATCCCACTTCGTTGCCCTGTTGGATCCCGTTGCCCCATGGACAACTGGGCCAGAACTAGCGTCTTGACAGCGAAGGCCAGCCGGGATCACAGGCTTTTGATCCGCAATCACCGGTTTCGCCCCGACAAAAGCCATCACCGGCATTAGCTTCTCACTATCGCTGGCCGTCTTCGAAGCACATTCCATGAACCGTATCGTCCCGATGATCCTTGCCGTCGCTCTCTTCATGGAGCAGATGGATTCGACCGTGATTTCCACGTCGCTGCCGGCCATCGCCCGCGACATCGGCGTCGGGCCGATCACGCTCAAGCTGGCGCTGACCGCCTATATGGTGTCGCTTGCGATCTTCATTCCGCTTAGCGGCTGGATGGCGGACCGCTTCGGCGCCAAGAAGATTTTCCGCGCGGCGATCCTCGTCTTCATCGCCGGTTCCATTTTCTGCGCCATCTCCAACAGCCTTGTCGCCTTCGTTTTCTCGCGCTTCCTGCAGGGCATGGGCGGGGCGATGATGACGCCGGTCGCCCGCCTGGTGCTGGTGCGCGGCACGCCGCGCAGCGAACTCGTCTCGGCCATGGCGCTTTTGACGATCCCGGCTCTGGTCGGGCCGCTCGCCGGACCGCCGCTCGGCGGCTTCATCACCACCTATTTCTCCTGGCACTGGATCTTCCTGATCAACGTGCCTGTCGGCATCGCCGGCTACATCCTCTCGGGCATCTATCTGCCCAAAATGGAGCCGCGCGATCCTCCACCGGTCGACGCTCTCGGTTTCCTGCTCGGCGGCATCGCCGCCTCCGGCATCGTCTTCGGCCTGTCGGTGATCAGCCTGCCGGCCCTACCGCCGATCGTCGGTATCGCTTCGGTGGTCGTCGGCGCGGTCGCGACCCTGCTCTACATCCGTCACGCCCGGCGCCATCCGGCACCGGTTCTCGACCTCAACCTCTTCAAGGACAGCGCCTTTCGCGCCGCCTCGATCGGCGGCACGATCTTTCGCATCTCGGTCGGCGCGGTGCCTTTCCTGATGCCCTTGATGCTGCAGGTGGGCTTCGGGCTCAACCCGTTCCAGTCCGGCCTCATCACCTTCATCGGCGCAGTCGGAGCCATCACCACCAAGTTCTACGCGCGGCGCGTGCTTGCCTTCGCCGGCTTCCGTAGGACATTGATCCTCGCCGCAATCCTCGCCGCGATCACCACCTTCGCCAATGGCTTCTTCACGCCGGCGACGCCCTATCTGGTGATGATCACCATCCTGCTGATTGCAGGCTTCGCCCGTTCCTTCTTCTTTACCAGCGTCAACGCGCTTTCCTTCGCCGATATCGACGATGCGGACGCCAGCAAGGCGACCTCGATGAGTGCGGTGCTGCAGCAGATCAGCCTGGCGCTCGGCGTCGCCGTTGCCGGCGCGATCCTGGAAATCGAGACGAAACTCAGCGGCGGCCCGCTGCAGCTCGACGATTTCCACACCGCCTTCATGATCATCGCCGGCGCCAACCTGATCGCGGCGATCCCGTTCCTGACCATGGCGAAGAACGCCGGCGCCTCGGTTTCCGGGCACCGGCTACCAGTGCGCGAAGTCGAGTCGGCCGCCGGGAAGTAAGGATATTTCAGGGAAACGCGCGGCGATTTTCCGTCCGAAAGGACGGCGCCAACAGCGAGAGCTATTCAGGGCGCTCGCACACGGCGGCGAGCTTGTTGCCGTCGAGATCGCGAACCCAGGTGCCGTAGAAGTTCGCGTGGAACGGGCGAAGCCCCGGTGCGCCCTCATCGATACCGCCATTGGCAAGGGCTGCCGCGTGGAAGGCATCGACGGCTGAGCGCGTCTTGGCGTCAAGCGCGATGCTCACGCCGTTGCCATAGGTGGCGGGCGCGCGATTGAAGGGCGTCACCACCCAGAAGCGGATGCGGTCGCCCGCAGCACCGTAACCGATCTCGGTCTCGTCCTGCCGTTGGCGGTGATAGCCGAGCGCCGGCAACACCGCGTCATAGAACGCGCCGGCGCGTTCCAGATCGTTTGTGCCGACGGTCACGTAGAGCAGCATGCTATTCCGCCGCCTCGTCTTCGGTTTCCGTTTCGTTTCCGGCCTTCTGGCGCCCCTTGAAGCCCTTGGCGAGCAGGAACATTTCGACCGATTCGGACCGCGACGATGCCGGCTTCACATGGATGACCTGGCGGAAATTCTGCTTGAGCATATTGAGCAGTTCGCGCTCCGTGCCGCCCTGGAAGGTCTTCGCCAGGAAATGCCCACCTTCGGCAAGCACGTCGACGGCGAAATAGGCCGCGACTTCGCAGAGATGCATGGTGCGCAGGTGGTCGGTCTGGCGGTGTCCGGTCGTCGGTGCCGCCATGTCCGAAATCACCAGATCCGGCGTACCGCCGATCGCTTCCTTGAGCTTTTCCGGCGCTTCAGGGTCGAGGAAGTCCATCTGCAGAATACGCACGCCCGGGATCGGGTCCACTTCGAGGAAGTCGATCGCCGCAACGCGGGGATCGGCATCGGTCGAATTGGTGACCTTGGCGGCGATCTGCGTCCAGCTTCCGGGGGCGGCACCGAGGTCGATGATGCGGCGAGCGCCGTTCAGGATCTTGTGCTTCTCGTCGATCTCCAAAAGCTTGAACGCCGCACGGGCGCGATAGCCCTCGAGCTGGGCGCGCTGCACATAGGGATCGTTGATGTGGCGCTCCAGCCAGCGGCGGGAGGATGCCTTGAGCTTGCCCTTCTTGACCTTCTGGCCAAGCTTGCGGCCGCTGCGGTTGCCGCCAACAGGGGGTTTCGTCATGCCTTGTTTCCTTCCTGGCTGCCGGCGTTGGCGCCGCGCTGGTGACGGCGCGGCCGCGAGCGGCGCCAGGCTCCGTCGTCCGCCATCATATCGGTGAGCAGCCCTTCGCGCAGGCCGCGATCGGCGACACGCATGCGCGTCGACGGCCAGCGGCGGCGGATCGCTTCGAGGATCGCACAGCCGGCCAGCACCAGGTCGGCACGATCCGGACCGATGCAGGGATTGGCGGCACGCGCATTGAAATCCCAGGAGAGCAGGCGCGCCTGCATGGCCGAGACTTCGTCATCGGTGAGCCACAGGCCATCGACGCGGCGGCGATCGTAGCGCGGCAGGTCGAGATGCACGCCGGCAAGTGTCGTGACCGTGCCGGATGTGCCGATCAGGTGGAAGCCGCTGCCGGAGGCGCCGTTTGCCAGCGCCTCGACCGGTGGGCTGTCGAAGCGGGAGAGCATGCCCTCCACCTCCTGCACCATTGCCTCGAAGCTTGCCGGCGTCACGTGCTGGCCGCCATGGCGCTCGGAGAGCGTGACGACGCCGACCGGCAGCGAGGTCCAGTGGGTGATGTGATTGGCAAGCCGGTTCGACCTGGAATCGCCGATGCGGATGACGGCGATCTCGGACGAGCCGCCGCCGATATCGAAGAGCACGACCGAACGGGTCTCGCGATCGACGAGCGACGAGCAGCCGGAGACGGCAAGCCGCGCTTCGGTTTCGCGGTTGATGATCTCGAGATCAAGGCCGGTCTCCCGCGCCACCCGCTCAAGGAAGCTTTCGCCGTTTTCGGCGGCGCGCGCGGCTTCCGTCGCGATCAGGCGGCTGCGGCGAATCGTGCGGGCACCGAGCTTCGAGGCGCAGATCTTCAACGCTTCGACCGCGCGCTCCATCGCCTCGTCCGACAATCGGCCGCTGGCGCCGAGCCCCTCGCCCAGGCGAACGATGCGAGAAAAGGCGTCGACCACCCGGAACTGGCCGGGGCGCGTCGGCTGGGCGATCAAAAGCCGGCAATTGTTGGTGCCGAGGTCGAGCGCGGCATAGAGCGGCGCCGGCGGTTCGCTGGCGGCAACATAGGGCGCGCGCGGTTGATCGGCGCGCTGGCCCGGCCGCTGCTGTGACGCCGTCTGCCCGTTGGAGGCGGAGGGCCCCGATCGCGCATTGCCGCTGTCGGCAGCCCTTTGCTGCGCTGGCTGGCGCTCGCCGCTCGTCAGCGGACGACCCTGGAGCCCACGGCGATGCCGCGCCTTCTTGCTGCGCTTGTGGCCCTTGCGCTCGCCGAGCGACGACTCAACGAGTTGCGCGCTGCCGCCCTGCGTCGCGGACGCGACTGCGGCCTGTTGTTTTGCGGATTTCGAACGACGACGCCGTTTGCGCTTGCGCGCCGGTTCCGCCTCGTTCTCTCCTGTGGGACGCCCTGCCATGCCGGCAGTGCCGGGCTGGCTGGCAATTGCAGACGGCGAAGCAGACGACTTGCGTCGTTTCCGCTTGCCCTTGCCGTTGCGCGGACCGAGCTTCGATCCATCACTGCGGCCTGCTGCCGACGCCCCGGATTCGGACGGCTTTTCGCCGTGATCGGGGTCTTTCACTTGTCTCAACCATGGCACCGCGCAAGCCCTAGGGCCGCTCAAGGCGCTCTCTCGATTTTCGTTGGCGCGACTGTACCAGCGCCAGCCCCATTCGCCAAACTGTTTTTGACTGCGCCGCCAAGGGCTAAGCCCGCATACCGCCAACATTGTAGACGGCGATCCCGATCAGCCTCTTTTGTTCGGCACGCTCACCTATGCCGTTCGCCCACAAATGCGCGGCACCACGACGTACCGTCGGCACCGGCAAATCGGTGCAAAAGATCCGGCCGCCACATCGAGATCGCATTTTTTTGCCAAAAGGTATTTGCATTGGTCGCGCTTTTGTTTATAAGCCCGCCACACCGACGCGACGGGCAGCGCCCGCCAGCGACCTTGGGGAATAGGTTAACGGTAGACCAGCGGACTCTGACTCCGTTAGTCCTGGTTCGAATCCAGGTTCCCCAGCCAAACTCTTCCTGCAATTGAACCAAATTTACGGCGAAACGAGTGCCCGCGGCCCAGCGGCATCGCGCCTTGCCGCACGCGATCTTCCGAACTGCTGGCTGCCAAGCTTAGAAAGCCAGGGCGCAGCCGTCCTTGCGCGGGTCCGAGCCCGCCTGCAGCACACCGTTGACCGAATCGATCATAATCGCCTGGCCGCCGCCGTGCGGCATCTCGGCCATCTTGATCTCGTGGCCGAATGCGGCGAGCCCTTTCAGCACGTCCTCGCGGATGCCGCGTTCAGCCTCGAAGCGGCCCATCTGGTGGAAACCGCGGGCGCAGTCGATCGCCTCCTGCACGTTCATGCCGAAATCGACGATGTTGGTCAGCACGTGGCTCTGCCCAACCGGTTGGAAGCCGCCGCCCATCACCCCGAAGGAGAGCCACGGCTTGCCATCCTTCATCGCCATCGCCGGGATGATCGTGTGCAGCGGGCGTTTGCGCGGTCCCACGCAATTGGGGTGCGCAGGATCAACGCGAAAGCCGACACCGCGGTTTTGCAGCAGAACGCCGGTCTTCGGGCTGCTGATGCCCGTGCCGTAAGGCCAGAACAGCGAATTGATGAAGGAACAGGCGTTGCCCTTTTCGTCGACGACGCTGATGTAGACCGTGTCGCGATAGGTGGTGGCACCGGCTGGACCAACCACCGGCATGGCCTTCTTCAGGTCGATGCGGTCGCGCAGCTCGTCGGCAAAGGCGGCCGAAAGCAGCTTTTGTACCGGCACATCGGCAAAGTCGGGGTCGGCGACATACCTGTCACGCGCCTGGAAGGCCAGCCTCGTCGCCTCGGCTTCGATATGGAAACGCTCGACGCCGACCGGATCGTATTTCTTCAGATCGAAGCCGCTCAGGATATTGAGTATCAGCAAGGTGGTAATGCCGACTCCGCTTGGCGGGATTTCCAGAAGTTCTATGCCGCGATAGGTCGTAGAAATCGGATCGACCCAGAAGGCCTCCTGCGTGGCGAAATCGTCGAGCGCGTGCATGCCGCCGAGGCTGCGCAGGTAGCCCACCATGTCCTCGGCGACCCAGCCTGAATAGAAACCATCGCGGCCCTTGGCGGCGATCTCCCGCAGGACTTTCGCGTGCTCGGGCTGGCGGAAGACCTCACCGGTCCGCAGGGCGCGACCGTCCTTCAACCACATGCGGGCGCTGTTGGGGTCCGCCTTCAGCTTGTCTTCGTTGCGGTTCCAATCGACGGCGACCCTTTCGGTGACCGCAAATCCCTCCTCCGCGTGGCGGATGGCGGGCTGCAGCAGTTCACCGAGCGGCATGGAACCGAAACGCCGGTTCAGCTTGCACCAAGCATCGACCGCGCCGGGGATGGTGACGGCGTGCACCGAGGCGAGCGGGATCTCGTTCAGTCCCTGTTTCAGCAGGTGTTCTGCGGTAAGGCCCTCGGGCGCACGGCCCGAACCGTTGAGGCCATAGACCCGACCGCCATCGGCGAGATTGGTGCCGGCGGGGGCGAAGAGAACGAAATTGTCGCCGCCGATGCCGGTCGAGCCCGGCTCGACCACGCATTGCACGGCGCAGGCGGCAATCGCGGCGTCGGCGGCATTGCCGCCGCGACGCAGAATCTCGATGGCGGCGAGCGTGGCAAGGGCGTGCGACGTGGCGGCGGCGCCATGCCGGCCCATGACGACGGAGCGGCCAGGCAGGTGCAGGTCACGCATGGAACGGGAACTCCCGGGAACAAGGACAACTCAGGCTCGCGAGCCTATGCGCCTGCCGGGCGGATGGAAAGGCCGACGTTGAAGCGCCGGAGACTGGTGCGGCGCATGAGGCGATTGGCGGGAGAACACTTCCGGGCTGCCCAAAGCTCCGCAGCAGGCGCATAATAGCTCACTTGCAAGCGATCACAGGCGGAGGACGGCCCATGTTCGATGCTGGCAGAAAGACGGACGCCGAATATGCGATCGAGTATATCCAGGAAAATCCGGAAGCCGGTCTTTGTTGCGAGGATCGGCGCTGGTGGATTACGCCAAACGCGAACGAAACCGATCGGCAGATCCTGTTTCTCGACGCCGCAGAGGCAGAACGGCTGAAGGACGATGCGCGGCTTCAAGTCGTGCCCGACATCGCCCACCCCGGCCGCGCTCTCTGGGTCATGCGGAAGATGACATAGCCGCCCGAGACCGGAATAGGTCGGGCAACGGAAGCGGCCGGTCGCGCTAAAGCAGGCCGCGTCCCGCGAGGTTGCGCATCAGCGCCGCAGCACCGAAATTCCAGGGCGCGCATTCCGTCGAAAGCCTGACGGTGTTGGTCAGCCGGCCGAGTTCGGCATTGGCAATCGTCACCACGTCGCCAAGCTTGTGGGTAAAACCCTGGCCGGGTTCGTCGCGGTCTTCGACAGGGGCAAAGAGCGTGCCCATGAACAGCATGACGCCATCGGGATATTGGTGGTGCGGACCGATGGTCTGGGCGACGAGATCGAGCGGATCGCGGCTGATCTCCGCCATCGAGCTTCGGCCGGTGAGCCGGTAGCCGTCCTCCCCTTCGACAAGCAGGGTGAGCTCGGCCTTGCGGACATCGTCGATCGTGTAGGTTTCGTCGAACAGGCGAATGAAGGGGCCGATGGCGCAGGAGGCATTGTTGTCCTTAGCCTTGCCGAGAAGCAGCGCGGAGCGGCCCTCAATGTCGCGCAGGTTGACGTCGTTGCCGAGTGTTGCGCCCTTGACCTGGCCTCTGGAGCAGACCGCGAGCACGATCTCCGGCTCCGGATTGTTCCAGCGCGAGGCAGGGTGCAGACCGACAGCGGCACCAGGGCCGACCGCCGAGAGCACCTGGGCCTTGGTGAAGACTTCGGCATCCGGGCCGATGCCCACTTCCAGATATTGCGACCAGACGCCCTCCTCCTGGAGCGCTGCCTTGACGCGGGCTGCTTCCGCCGAGCCGGGCTTCAGGTTGCGCAGGCTGTCACCGATGACGGCGGTGACGCGGCTGCGGATCGCTTCGGCGCGGGACGCATCGCCCGCCGCCCTCTCCTCGATGACGCGCTCGATCATCGAGCGCGCGAAGGTGACGCCACAGGCCTTCACTGCCTGCAGGTCCGAGGGCGCGATGAGATGGAGGGTCGATGCATCCGCTTTCCGCGCGAGACACTCTTCAAGCGAGGCAAGCCGCTCGCCGGCTACGGAGCGCACATGCGCGACCGGATTCGGGAGCTCAAGCAGGTCGCGCATCGTCGGCGTTGCCTTCGAGGTGATGTCGAACAGAGCGCCGTCGCGGATCGTGACAAGCGACGGCCCGCCGAGATCGGGACGCCAGACGCGGCCGACAAAAGTGCCCTTGCCAAACGCTGTATCGGTCATGCCGCCCATCCTCCGTGCGCACTCTATTTCTTGCAGCCGAGAAGGGAGATGTAAAGCCGACGGCAGCGCGCAAGCGTCCCTTGGGTTGTAGCGTCCGGAACATTGCATATTTTCACGCGTTTACGGTTATGCCACGCGCCCTCCGGGCGCCCTTGTCGCTTCGCGACGGCGCGAAATCCGCTGCCTACGGCTGCCCGGAAGGTTCAGGAGCAGTCGCCTGAGGCCAGGAGGACGCCAAGAAAAGGATGAACGCAATGAACCAGCACGAAGAGTTCAAGGAAAAGCCGGTGATCGATCCGGTGACAGGGCAGCCTCTGCCGCAGACGCAAGCGCAGATGAGCGATGTGCCTCCGGCCCGGTCGGGGCGCAGCAACTGGCCGATCGTCATCATCCTGCTCGCCGGTCTGGTGTTGGCGCTGATCGCCTGGCTGCCGGCTGAACTGAGCCGGGATACCGCCGATACCGCGGCACCGCCGCCGACTACGGACCAGCCGGCAACGGGTCAGGCAACTCCGGACACGACGGCACCGGGTACCGCGACACCAGGCACGACGGGTCGGGTTACTCCGCCGGCCGATAGCAGCACGGCGCCCTCTGGTGAAACGACGACCCAGCCGGCGCCCGAAGCGACGCCGCAGCAAGGCACCCCGACGCCCGAAACGCAGGGTTCGACCCCGAACTCGACGCCGGGCACAACTCCCGGCATGACCCAGCCGGCACAGTAACGGCTGACCGACGGCCTTGGCTGGAGGGCTCACCCTCCGGCCATTGACGCTTTAAGACAAGCGCTCAGTTCGGCCGCTCAGTTCGGCTTGATCGATGCCGCGACCATGGCGTCCCAGCCGGCGGCGGCGCAGTCGGCGATCGCCAGCAAGGTTTCCCGTGTTGCCCCGTCGCGGGCTTCGATCGACATTCCATGCTGGAGCGAGGCGACATAGGCCGCGATTGCCGCGCACGGCGTGCCCTCAGGCAGATCGCCGTCCGCAACGCCGCGCTCAAGCCGCCGCTCCAGTGCGACCTGCTTCTCAAGCCGGCGCGCCTTCAACGCCTCACAGACCTTCGCATCCCCGCCCGCCATCTGCGGCGCCGAAAGCACGACCATGCAGCCGCGCGGCTCCGCGCCGCGGGTGAAATTGTCAGCGGTCCGTCTCAAGAGGTCATGGACCGCCGCCTTGGCCGTTGGGGCCGTTTCCAGCTCATCCCAGATGCCGGCGCCGTCCGTCCGGCCATAGAGATCGACGGCCTCGATGAAGAGCTGTGCCTTGCTGCCGAAGGCGGCGTAGAGGCTCGGCGGTTTCAGCCCCATCGCCTGGGTCAGATCGGTTAGCGACGTGTTGTCGTAGCCCTTGTCCCAGAAGAGCCGCATGGCGCTCGCGAGCGCCTCCTCTCGGGAAAAATTGCGTGGACGGCCACGGCTCGACATCGGAACGGCTCCTTTCTGTATCGATCAATACATAAATCGCTTGACAGCGACTGGCAAGTCGTCTCTCCATATATGTATCGATCACTACAGATATGGAGAGACCAGTGACGAGCTTAAAAAACAAGGTGGCTCTGGTGACGGGCGGCAGTCGCGGCATCGGCGCGGCGATCGCAAAACGTCTGGCGGATGAAGGCGCAACCGTCGCGGTGACCTACAGCCAGTCCAAGGCAAAGGCTGAGGCACTGGTGGCGGAGATCACCAAGGGCGGCGGCAGGGCGCTGGCGATTCTGGCGGACAACCGCGATCCGGGCGCGGTCGAGGCTGCTGTCGGCGCGGTTGCCGAGAAGCACGGCCGCATCGACATCCTCGTCAACAATGCCGGCGTGTTCGATGCCGGAACAGTGACGGAGGTGACTGCCGAGGATTTCGACCGGACGATCGACGTCAATGTGAAGGCGGTGTTCCTTGCAACGCGTGCTGCAGCGGCGCACATGCCCGAGGGCGGACGCGTCATCTCGATCGGCAGCAACCTTGCCGCCCGCGTTCCGTGGCCGGGGATGAGCCTCTATGTGCTGAGCAAATCCGCGCTCGTCGGCTTTACCAAGGCGGTGGCGCGGGACCTCGGGCCGAGGGGCATTACCGTCAACATCGTCCATCCCGGTTCGACCGATACCGACATGAACCCCGCCGATGGTGAGCACGCCGGTCCGCAGCGCGGGCTGATGGCCATTCCCCGCTTCAACGACGCCACAGACGTGGCGGGTCTCGTCACCTGGCTTGCGGGCCCCGATAGCCGCGGCGTCACCGGCGCCGAATTCACCATCGACGGCGGCACCAACGCCTAGACCGGCTTGTCAAAAGCAAACAAGGCCGGAAGCATTACTCCGGCCTTGTTCAAACATTGCCGGGCAGCCTCCCGCACGTGGCTTATTCTCCTTGAAATGGTGCAATTCCGGGAGAAAACCGCTTCGCACTTTTCCTGGACTTGCTTTAGACGAGGAAACGCTCCGGCCGGTAGGGCGCGATGTCGATGACCGTCTTTTCCCCGGTCATGGCTTCGGCGAGCGCGCGGCCGGTGACTGGCCCGAGCGTCATGCCGTGATGCGCATGGCCGAAGGCAAACCACAGGCCTTCGTGGCGCGGCGCCCTGCCGATAACGGGCATCATATCCGGCGTGCAGGGGCGCGCGCCCATCCACGGCTCTTCGTCGCGACGTTCGGCAAGCGGGAAGAATTCGCGCGCCACCCGTTCGGCGCGGGTCAATTGTACCGGCGTCTTCGGCGCATCGCGCCAGGCGAATTCGGCGCCGGTCGTCAGACGGATGCCGCGCAGCATCGGCGCCAGGAAATAGCCTTTCTCGGCATCAAGCACCCAGTTGTTGAGCTGCGCGCCCTCCTGCATGCCATAGTGCATGTGGTAGCCGCGCTTGACCGCGAGCGGGATATGGTAGCCGAGCTTGCGAGTGACCGTGTCGGCCCAAGGACCGAGCGCCACGACGACTTCGCGGGTCTCGAGCGGGCCCTCCGGTGTCGCGACGCGCCAACCGGGACCTTCGAGGATATGTTCAGTCGTGGCTGCGTCGCCGGAAACGAGGCGCCCGCCCAGCGATTGGAAATAGGCGAGATAAGCCTTGTTGAGACTGTGCGGGTCGCGGATCGACCAGGGATCGCTCCAGCGCAGACCGCCGACGAGATCAGCCTTGATGGACGGTTCGATCGTCTTCAGTTCGCTTGAAGACAGTTTCTGGTGATTGACGCCGAAGCCAGCCGAAAGCTTCTCCGCCTCCTTGTAGGCCGAATCGCGCTGCTTCTCGGTGCGGAAAACCTTCATCCAGCCGTCTTTACGGATGAGTTCGCCCGCGCCTGACGCCGCGATCAGGTCCTGGTGTTCGCTGATCGAATGCTCGATCAGCGGCGCATAGAGATGGGCGATGCGTTGGTGCTGGGTAAAGCCCGAATGCCACCAGTACCGCGCCAGGAACGGCACCAGCCCCGGCAAGGCCCGGAAATGATAGGACGCGTCGATCGTGTTGTTCAGCGCGTAACGGAAGAGCGCGCCGAAATCATGCGGGAAGCCATAGGGAAACACACCCTCGCGCTGGATCAGCCCCGCATTGCCGTAGGAGGTTTCCTCGCCGGCGCCGCGACGGTCGAGAAGCACCACCGACTTGCCGCGCCGCGCCAGATGGATGGCGGTGGAGATACCGACGATGCCGGCGCCGAGAACCACTACGTCAGTCTTCATTTGCAGCTGCCCCGTTTTCCGATCAAGATAAGCTGCGGCTTTGCTCGAGCCACGGCGCCAACGTCATTTCTTCTTCAGCGAGCGGCTGGAGAGGATGATCTGCTCGACGAGCAGTTCTAGCGATTTCATGATCTTCGGTATCCTCAAGGCAAAAGCGGCGGTATCGGCATCAATAGCCAAGCGGGCCTGCAAGGGCAAGCAAGGCGAGCCGACGGAGCGGACCTGCGGATGCAAGAAGGGCGACGTTGCCGCCGCCCATGTCCAACTACCTTGCGTTTGCGACCGCTCCCGTCAGCCTCGACGCACCAGGCCCGCGACCAGCGAAATCACCAGGAAGACGAGGAAGAGGAAGAAAAGGACCTGCGCGATACCCGCCGAGGTACCCGCAACGCCACCGAAACCAAGTACACCCGCTATGATTGCCACAACGAGGAAGACAAGCGCATAGTATAACATCGCAATTCTCCTTGCCAGGATTACTGCAAAGCAAACGCCACAACTATCACTTTGTTCCAAATATCTTATGAAATGCGCTCTGAGAAAATCTTCATTCCCACGGACATTAACAATTCATTTACCATGATAGACAAAAGAGTCCCAAATCGAGACGGTTTGTACCGCAAATGCCCGGAACATTCGAGATACTCTGACGTTCCTCCTCCATGGAATATCCAGGGTCGAAATGAAGATGCCGATAGCACATATCTGGAAAACGGCCGTTGCAGCGGGTCGGGAGAGAAAAGAGCTCCAGGCTGGCAATCTTCACATCGGTAAGACGATGCGCGATCTTTACGTCAATAGCAGCGAAGATCAGAGTGCGAAACTCGAACATCTTCTTGAAGAACTTCGCCGGCGCGAACGGATGGCACAGAAGAAATAACCAAGCTTCCGCAAGACAATTGAAAAGCCGCCGCGGCCAGGGCCGGGCGGTTTTTCTTATGTCATCGCCTGTCTTCTTCTGTTTGCAACTTTACGCGCCTCTGGTTGCCGAGCTTGTGTCGACCCTTTTCCTAGCGCCGTGACATCCACTCGTCGATCTGACGCTCCGCCTCGTCGCGTGCGACCCCGTAGCGGGCCTGAATACGCCCCGCAAGCTCCTGCCGACGACCATCGATAACGTCGAGATCATCGTTGGTGAGCTTGCCCCATTGCGCCTGCACCTTGCCTTTCAGTTCATGCCATTTGCCTTCGACGATATCCCAATTCATTGCTTTGCCTTTCGGTTGGTGGGGCCGCCACAAGGACGGCGAGTGAACTCAGTTGCGGGTCTTCGCATTGCTGTCGTGGCGTGCGGCGACGGCGTAACTGCCGTCATCGACCTGCACCTTGACCTGCAAGCGGCCCGCAGGAGTGACGTGCCATTCGATGGTCGCGTCCTCGACAAACAGAGCCGGATCAACCTCGGCGCAGGCGCCATAGGCGTGGTTGAAGGCCCCGGCGGCCGCCTCGATCGCCGGCGAAAGCAGTTCGCGGCATTCGTCTACGGTTTCGAACGCCTCGGTCGGCGCCGGCACCTCGCGGCAGGCGTCCGTGGCCTGCATGCAGCCGACCAGGACCATGATGGCAGCTATGTGTTCCATGGGCATGCTCCCCAACGTCAAACTTGAGAACGGCAAACGGGGACGACTGCCCTCCTGTTCCACCGGACGAGATCTAATTTTTGTTGGAACCTTTGCCCACGTAGCGCGTTCGCCGCGCCCATGCCTCGCGCTTCAGATGCGCATGGATGCCGTCCCGGCAACCGTCGCTGCCGGCGAGAGATGCTATGCCCGACCGGCGGCTATGGAACAAAACGCAGCAGTCGTCGTTTTCGCAACGATAACAAGTGCTGCGACTGCGGCCGAGCGATGGAGGAGATGCTGGGAGGCAAGGACACACCACACGTAGCTCGCCCATTGCGAGCAAGTCAAAGCTGGCCAATGACGCGGCACCGGGTGCGACAGATGCCTCATTGTCGTCATTCTGTTCGTCATCAGTCCCGACAAATCAATTTCGAGTACCCGATTCTATGTTCAACAGAGCAACCGGATAGGAACGCGTCATGAAGAAGATACTGATCGTAGCAAGCCTCATTCTCCCGCTGGCCGCCTGCACGCAAACAGAAAAGGGTGCGGCAATCGGCGCAACCGGTGGTGCCATTGTTGGCGGCGCAGCAACGGGCAATGTCAGAGGTGCTGCCGTGGGCGCAGCGATCGGCGGCGTTGCCGGTGCACTCATCGGGAATGCCAACGAACCGGGTCGCTGCATCTATCGCGACCGCTACGGCCGCCGCTATGAGGCCGCCTGCTGATCGGCACGAACAATGGAGAAACGGGCCTTGGCCCGTTTCTTCCGTTAAGGCGGGTTAGGCTCAAGGCCCGCGCTCAGCCGCCGCCGCTTCCGCTTTTTCCAGCTTTTCAAGCAGATCGACGAAGAGGTCAGGAACCGGCTCCTGTTCCAACGCTTGATAGAGCGCCTTCAATCTGGCGCCGATCGGCCCGTGGGCATCCGAATTTTCCGCGGCCACACCCGGTCCTCCGCCCTGCCCTTCCCGTCTTTCGGTCCCGTCGTCCATGTTCTGAATCTACCGCCGCTTGCGGCCTTCCCGTTGTTTTCCACCCATCCGCACAGAAGACCGCCTGGCGAGTGTGCCGGATTTGCTCTAGGCCGAAAAACGTGTTCAAAACCATTCACGTATTCCGCCAGATGTCCCCTATCCTCAGAAAACAAACGAATCGTATTGCACCTAAGGAAGTCGTTGATGTCCCTTTCGACCCGGATCGCGCCACACCTGCCCTTCCTGCGCCGCTACGCCCGCGCCGTCACAGGTTCGCAGGCCGCGGGTGACGGATATGTGGCCGCCGTTCTCGAAGCCCTCATCGAGGACATCGGCCTCTTCCCGGATACGTCGAACGATCGAATCAGCCTCTACAAACTATTCTGCTCGCAGTTCGAGAAGATTTCGATCGATCTGACGGAAAACGCCTCGCCCTTTGCCTGGGAACAACAGGCGGCCGCGAACCTGTCGCTGATCGCGCCTGCGCCGCGCCAAGCCTTCCTGCTCGTCTCGGTCGAAGGCTTCTCGATCGCCGATGCGGCGGAGATCATGGGTCTGAGCCAGGGCGAATTTTCGAAGCTCTTGACGGTTGCCTCGGAAGACATCTCACGCCAGGTCGCAACCGATGTGCTGATCATCGAGGACGAGCCGCTGATCGCGCTCGACATCGAAGACATGGTGACAAGCCTCGGCCACAGGGTCACGGGCATCGCCCGCACCCATACGGAGGCGCTGGATCTCTATCGCAAGACATCCCCGAGGATGGTGCTCGCCGACATCCAGCTCGCCGATGGCAGCTCGGGCATCGATGCCGTCAACGAAATCCTCACGCAGGCGACGGTGCCGGTGATCTTCATCACCGCCTTCCCCGAGCGACTGCTCACTGGCAAGCGGCCGGAACCGGCCTTCCTCGTGACCAAGCCGTTCAATCCGGACATGGTGAAGGCTCTAATCAGCCAGGCGTTGTTCTTCGACGAGCACGCCCGCTCGGCTCGGCGCTGATCTTTCCCCTTCAGCCAGGCAGTTGCCGTTCCGGCGGCTGCTCACGGATTTCTTCGACGATTGCAAGGACGATGAGAGAAAGCGGCAGCGCCAGCATGGCGCCGACCGCGCCCCACATCCAGGTCCAGAAGACGATCGCAATGAACACCAGAAACGGATTCACCTCGAGTTCACTGCCGAGGATGGCCGGAATGGCGAGATTTTCCATGGCCAGGTGAACGACGAAGAAAGCCACGGCCGGCGCCAGCGCCAGCCACAGCACCTCGTGCGTCATCAGCCCGCCGACGACAAGGCTCAGCGTCATCACCGTCACGCCGAGATAGGGAATGAAGCTTGAGACAAAAGCAAACAGGCCCCAGAGCGGCGGCATGGCGAGGCCACCGACGAGTGCGATGACCATCGTCACAGTTCCGAGTGCCAGATAGATCAGGCTGGCGATGGAGAAGTACCGCGCCAGTGCATCTTCAATGGCATTCATGATGCGGATGGCGCTGAGGCGCTGCTCGCGGCCGGCAAAGGCGAGAATGATGGCTTTGCGCAGTTCCAGCCGGCCAAGCAGAAACAAACCGAGCGCTGCGAGAAAGATCAAAGTCTGTACGAGGGCCGGTGTCAGTCCCCCGACGGTGGCAGCGAGCATCGGGCCGGCGTTCTTCATAACGGTATCGGCAATCGCATCGTTCCCTACGCTCCGCGCGACCGCCAGCCGCAACCACTCAAACCGGTCGACAAAGGGCATGATGCGCGCCACGACGCCCTCGGCAAGCTTCGGCGCTTCGGAGGCGAGTGCCGTCAGCGGGCCGAGCAATGCGTTGACGAGGAAGGACAGACCGATCACGAAAATCATCGCCAGCAGCAGGCCGCCGAAGATCGGCGGCAAACCATAGCGCGCCAGTGCGTCAGCCGTGCGCCCGAGAACGATACCGACAACGATCGCGAGCGTGATGGGCAGCAGGATCGTCTCCATGGTGTAGATGGCAGCGGACCCGGCAATGACGAAGAGGCCGACGATGCTCCAGGCAACCATCAGATCGATACCGTCACGCCGCGGCGCGGTCGACGGCGCCGCCGTCGCAACGGCCGCCTCCTCTTCGACAATGCGTCTTGCGCGCTTGTACTCGTGTGAAGCACCGGCTCGCCGCAAGGTTTCCAAGATCACGCCTCGCTGTCCTTCAGGCACGGACGCGCGACTGGCGTCCGGTCTTGCGGGCAGGACATCGAACTGCCCCGCCGCAGGCTTCGCCTCAGATTGCGGCACGCCGCCTGGATCGCGCTCGATCAATGACGTTCCGGTGGAAAGATATGCAGGGTCAGCGAGAGCAGACCGAGGCCGAGAATGATGACGAGCAAGGTGTTAGCGACACCCGCAGCGGTGTCCGGAATGAGACCGAAAGCGATCAGGACGCCCGCGAAAAGAAGGACACAGACCCGTGGTAGCCAATAGAGCATAGACAGTCCTCCCAAAGGTTGGCCCGGTTTTTTGGCCAGATTCTTGGTTCGGACGATAACGTGCGGGCTCGCCGATTGGTTCCCTGCGCGACCCAAGCGGCGCCACGAAAAACGCCGCCGGACAGGAGGTCCGACGGCGCTGTAAGCGTGATGCGGAAAAGTCCGTGCCGCAGGGCTTAGGCGGCAGCGACGACGATGACCTCGACGAGGTATTCCGGGGTCGCAAGCTTGGCTTCGCCGGTAGCGCGCGCGGGGGTATGGCCCTGCGGAGCCCAGGCATCCCAGACGGAGTTCATCTTCGGGAAATCGGCCATGTCGGCAAGCCAGATGGTGGCCGAGAGGATGCGGGTCTTGTCGGTGCCGGCGAGCGCCAGAAGACGGTCGACTTCGGCAAGCGCCTGCTTCGTCTGCGTCACGACATCGTCACCGGCGTTGCCGACCTGGCCGGCGAGGTAAACGGTGTTGTTGTAGACCACGGCCTGGCTCATACGGGGGCCGGTTTCGAAACGCTTGATTTCCATGATCGTGTTCCTGAGGTTGGGCCGAACGGTCGTCCGGCCGAAAAGCGGCTGCCCGCCGCCCAGAGGCGAGAAGTGAAGGCGGCGCGACACCTCTACACCATCGTGTCTTGAAGTCAAAGAAGCCGGGCAGTGGCTGCCCGGCTTCTCTTGTTTCCTCGGCGAAAATCAGCGGTGATGGATCAGGCCGCCTGCTTCTTCTTCGCCAATCGTGCCTTGATGCTCTCCACGTCCGCACGCGGCGTCGCGGCAAACAGCGTCCTGGTATAGCTGTGTTTCGGATCGGCGAAGACCTCGTCACGGCTGCCATATTCGACGGCTTCGCCGAAATACATCACCATGACGTCGTCGGCGATGTAACGCACGACCGAGAGGTCATGGCTGATGAAGACGTAGGTCAGCTTGAGCTCGTCCTGCAGATCGGCGAGCAGGTTCAAGACCTGTGCCTGAACCGAAAGGTCGAGCGCCGATACCGGCTCGTCGAGCACCAGCAGCTTCGGGTTCAACATCAGCGCGCGCGCAATGGCGATACGCTGGCGCTGGCCACCGGAGAACATGTGCGGGTAGCGGTTGAAGTGCAGGTCGGTGAGACCGACCTTCTTCAACATCGTCATCGCCCGATCGCGACGCTCGTCGGCGGGCGTATCGGTATTGATGACCAGCGGCTCCATCAGGATGTCGCCGATCTTCTGACGCGGGTTGAGCGAGCCGTAAGGGTTCTGGAAGACGATCTGCACCTTGCGGCGCATCTCCGGCGTCATGTCGCCCTTGGCGATGTCGATCTTCTTGCCTTCGATCAACAGCTCGCCCGAGGTCGCCGGGTCGATCAGAGTGAGGATGCGGCCAAGCGTGGACTTGCCGCAACCACTCTCGCCGACGATCGCCAGCGTCTTGCCCTGTTCGACGCTGAAGCTCACGCCCTTCAAGGCATGAACGGTCTTTGCCTTCTTTATAAGGCCGCCGGGGATATGGTAGTCGCGCACCAGGTTGCGCGCTTCGAGGATCACGCTCATTGGGCCGCTCCTTCATCGACGAAGAGTTCGGAGATCGTCGGCAGACGATCGCCGGTCGCATTGTCCGGCAGAGCCGCCAGAAGTGCGCGGGTATAGTTGCTCTTCGGATTTTCGAAGAGCGTCAGCACGTCGGCCTCTTCCATCTTGCGACCCTTGTACTGAACGACCACCCGGTCGGCGGTCTCCGCGACCACGCCCATGTTGTGCGTGATCATGATCAGGCCCATCTTGTGCTCGGCCTGCAGCTTCATCAGCAGGTCGAGGATCTGCTTCTGGATCGTCACGTCGAGCGCAGTGGTCGGCTCGTCGGCGATCAGAAGCTTCGGGTTGCAGGCGATCGCGATCGCGATCATCACACGCTGGCACTGGCCGCCTGACATCTGATGCGGGAAGTGACCGAGCCGCTCGGCCGGATCGGGAATGCCGACCGCCTCGAACAGTTCGATCGCGCGCTTGCGGCGGGCGGCCTTGTCGAGACCCATGTGGATGCGCAGCACTTCCTCGATCTGGAAGCCGACGGTGAAGCACGGGTTGAGGCTGGCGATCGGCTCCTGGAAGATCATGGCAATATCCTTGCCGACGATCTTGCGTCGCTCGTTCGCCGACATGCCCAAGAGGTCGCGGCCGTTGAAGGTGAGCTTGTCGGCCGTGACCTTCGCCGTCCAGGGCAGAAGCCCCATGGCCGCCAGCATCGACACGGACTTGCCCGAGCCGCTCTCGCCGACGATCGCCAGAACCTCGCGTTCGTGGACCTTCATGGAGACGCCGTTGACGGCGCGGAAGGGACCGGCGGCCGTCTGGAATTCGACGACCAGGTTTTCGATTTCGAGAAGCGCCATGATCAGGACCTCTTCAGCTTGGGATCGAGAGCATCGCGCAGGCCGTCACCCATCAGGTTGATTGCCAGCACCGTAATCAGGATCGCGATACCCGGAAGCGTGACCACCCACCAGTGGCTGCTGATGAACTCGCGGGCTTCGGCGAGCATCGTGCCCCATTCCGGTGTCGGCGGCTGGGCGCCCATGCCGAGGAAGCCGAGGGCCGCAGCGTCGAGAATGGCGCTCGAGAAGGAGAGCGTCGCCTGGACGATCAGCGGCGCCATGCAGTTGGGCAGGATCGTCTTGAACATCAGGCGGCCATGTCCGGCGCCGGCGACCTTGGCGGCAACCACATAGTCACGGGTCTTTTCGCTCATGACGGCGGCGCGCGTCAGGCGCACGAAGTGCGGCTGGAAGACGAGCGCGATCGCGATCATGGCGTTGACGAGGCCCGGGCCGAGAACCGCGACAAGCACGAGGGCGAGCAGCAGCGACGGGAAGGCGAGGATGATGTCCATCACGCGCATGATGACGGTATCGACCCAGCCGCGGAAGTAGCCGGCGATGACGCCGAGAGCGATGCCCCCAACCAGCGACAGCGTCGTCACGATGACGCCGACGAACAGCGAGAAGCGCGTGCCGTAGATCAGACGGGACAGCATGTCGCGGCCGACGGCGTCGGTACCGAGCAGGTAGCCGGCGCGGCCGCCCTCCTGCCAGACCGGCGGAACCAGAACCGCATCACGGTACTGCGCCACCGGATCATGGGGCGCGATCCACGGCGCAAAGACCGCCAGCAGAACGAGGAGCAGGAAGAACACGAGGCCGATGACGGCGCCGCGGTTCTCGGAGAAATAATACCAGAACTCGGCCAGTCGCGCCCGGCGGGACGGATCGGTCGAAACGGCGCTTGTTGCAGCAGCTTGAGACATGACGCCCTCCTTAGTGCCGGATACGCGGATTGATCAGACCGTAGAGCAGGTCGACGATGAGATTGACCACCATGATCACCGCAGCGATGACCAGCAGGCCCCCCTGGATGACGGCGTAGTCACGACGCGACACCGAATCCACCATCCACTTGCCGATACCCGGCCACGAGAAGATCGTCTCCGTCAGGATCGCGCCGGCGAGCATGACGCCCACCTGCAGACCGATGGTGGTGACCACCGGGATCAACGCGTTGCGCAGCGCATGGACGCCAACGACGCGGAAGGTCGAAAGGCCCTTGGCGCGCGCCGTGCGGACGTAATCTTCAGAGAGGACTTCAAGCATCGCCGAGCGCGTCTGGCGCGCGATGACCGCAAGCGGAATGGTGCCAAGCACGATCGTCGGCAGGATCAGGTGGCTGACCGCCGACTTGAAGGCGCCGGCCTGGCCGGACAACAGCGAGTCGATCAGCATGAAACCGGTAACCGGCGGGAAGAAGTACATCAGCGAGATACGGCCCGAGACCGGCGTCCACTGCAGCATGCCGGAGACCAGCATGATGAGCAGCAGGCCCCACCAGAAGATCGGCATGGAGAAGCCGACGAGTGCGGTGCCCATCATCGCCTGGTCGATGGCCGAGCCGCGCTTGATCGCCGCAATCACGCCGGCCGGAATGCCGAGGATGATCGCAAACAGGATCGCGCAGAGCGAAAGCTCGACGGTGGCCGGGAACAGCTCGAAGAACTGGTCGATGACCGGCTTCTTGGTCACGATCGAAGTACCGAAATCCCCGTGGAGCACGCCCCAGAGATAGTCGAGGTACTGAACCACGATCGGCCGGTCGAAACCGAGCGCATGTGAAATTTCAGCATGCCGCTCCGGCGACATGACGCGCTCGCCCGAAAGCAGCGCCACCGGATCGCCCGGAAGCAGGCGAATGAAGGAGAAGGCGATGATGGAGACCCCGACGAAGGTCGGTATCAGGACAGCCAATCGCCCCAAGAGAAATCGGAACATGTTAAACCCCGCGCCATGTTGCCGCGGCATTGTATCCCGCCGCTGGCACCACTGCATGCTTTCCCACTTAACGGCGAAGCATACAGCAAGTCGAAATGCCACAGCGACCTTTTGCGCTCCAGGAGGAACTCGGGTCGCTATAGTGGATGCAAAGAGGGGCGCTTGCCCTTGGCAAACGCCCCCTTAAGGATCAGTTAACTAAATTACTCGGTGATGTCCACGCCGTCGAAGGCAAAATCGCCGAGCGGGCTCTGAACGAAGCCCTCGACATTCTTGCGCATCGGCACGACGGAGAGCGAGTGGTCGATCGTCGCCCACGGCGCCTCGCGCTTGAAGACGGCCTGGGCCTCTTCGTAGAGCTTGGTGCGCTCGGCGATATCCGAGGTTTCCTTCGCCTTCTTCACGAGGGTGTCGAATTCCTGGTTGCACCACTGCGCACGGTTGTTGCCGCCGACAGCATTGCAGCCGAGAAGCGTGTCGAGGAAGTTGTCCGGGTCGCCGTTGTCGCCGGTCCAGCCGAGGATGACGGCACCGTCACGATCCTTCGCCTTGGACTTGTCGAGGTATTCGGCCCATTCGTAAGAGACGATCTCGACCTTGACGCCGACCTTGGCGAAGTCCGACTGCATCAGTTCAGCTGCGCGGCGAGCGTTCAGCATGTACGGACGCGAAACCGGCATTGCCCAGAGCTTCATCGACAGGTCCTTGACGCCTGCGTCCTCGAGCATCTTCTTGGCTGCTTCCGGCTCGTAGGTGTCGTCTTCAAGCTTGTCGTTGTAGGACCACATCGTCGGCGGGATCGGGTTGACGGCCGGCTGGGCAGCGCCCTGGAAGACGGCGTCGACGATTGCCTGCTTGTTGATCGCCTTGTTCAGCGCCTTGCGCACTTCCGGCTTGTCGAACGGAGCCTGGGTCGTGTTGTAGGCGAGGTAGGCGACGTTGAGGCCGGCCTGTTCCATGACCTTCAGGTTCGGGTCAGCCTTCATCTTTTCGACGTCGGCAGCGTTCGGATACGGCATCAGGTGGCATTCGCCGGCCTGGAGCTTCTGGAAGCGAACCGAAGCGTCGGTGGTGATTGCGAAGACGAGGTCGTCGATCTTCTGCTTGCCGCCCCAGTAGTCCGGGTTCGCCTTGTAGCGGATGACAGCATCCTGCTGGTACGCGACGAAAGCGAACGGACCGGTGCCGAGCGGCATCTGGTTCATCTGCTCCATCTTGCCGTCAGCCTGCAGCTTGTCGGCATATTCCTTCGACAGGATCGAAGCGAACGGCATCGCGATATTGGCGAGGAACGGAGCTTCCTTGCGCGTCAGGGTGAACTTGACGGTCAGGTCGTCAACCTTTTCGACCGACTTGATGACTTCCGGGAAGCCCATGCCGGCTGCGTATTCCCACGAAGCGCCGGTGATGTACTTGTTCCACGGATTGTCGGCCTTCAGCTGGCGCTCGTAGGAGAACACCACGTCGTCGGCGGTCAGCTCGCGGGTCGGCGTGAAGAACTCGGTCGTCTGGAACTTGACGCCCGGACGCAGCTTGAACGTGTATACGAGACCGTCGTCGGAAATCGTCCAGCTCTCGGCAAGGCCCGGCTCGACTTCGGTCGTGCCCTTCTTGAACTCGAGCAGGCGGTTGTAGACCGTGTGTGCCGCCGCGTCGAACGTCGTGCCGGCGGTATACAGGCCCGGGTCAAAACCCTCAGGCGAACCTTCCGAGCAATAGACGAACGTCTTCGACCAGGCAGAGCCGGCCATCAGCGTGGCAAGCGCCGTCGCTGCAAACAGAGTAGTGAGCTTTTTCATGAGCTTTGCTTCCCAGATTTGTTTTTGTTCTCGTGTTTTCCTGACGCGGAATGCCGTTGCCCCCCGGTCAAGGCCGGATGGAACGACATTTGGCGTCGCATTGCAATAAGTCGCCGCATAAATTTGTCTATGCGAAAAATTCGCCCGCAGGTAGAGCCGGGATCTCTGTCCACTGTTTTAGAATCGACTGACGAATCAATGCAGCGCGACACCTTCGAACCAAGGCTTCCCGGCTGTTTCCGCAGGGTTTACATCGCGCCTTGTTCGTCCCTCCACCGGGGCTAGTCTCGCCCCGGATGCCCGCCTTTATTCTAGCGCGAACGGCGGGCCTGCGGAATACACGATCATCCGCCTCACGAGAGTGAGATTCGGTACCGCCAGGTTTCCGTCAATCCCAAGATACTATGGTAGAAATCACCAACAGGATTGTGCAATAGAATGTATACAAAACTCGGGGGAGACAATCGACGTGCCCAGACGTCCTTGGGAGGGACCGGCAGCCGCCTTTTACAGTTTGCCGTCTTTCGGCAGGTTTGCCGAGCGACGGGCATGATGCTTGCTGCCAGCAATGCCGGCGCCGATCTTTGCCGGTTGATCGCTCCGGCGCGCCGGATAGACTGCCGCGCGACGACAAGGGGATAGCCATTCCGTGGCGGCTTTGCTGGAAAATCACAGGCGATACGATCTTCGCGACGAACTTGAGAAAGCGCTGAACCGCGTAGACTTCTTCCGCATCTTCCACACGATGGCGCTCAGGTTCGGCTTCAGCCATTTCGGCATTCTTCAGCTCGGCAACGAGAACGACGCGTGCATGCTGTCCACCCGCCTGGTGCTGCATGATCTTCCCTCCGGGCTTGCCGAGGAATACGACAAGCGCCACCGCTTCGGTGACTCCCTCTTCTACAAGACGCTGCACCGGTCGGCGATTTCCTCCGTCTGGCGGACGGACGACCCGGGCTGCGACACCAGCCAGAATTTGCTCGTGCAGCTCGGTTTCGAGCTGCTGCTCAGCGTGCCCGTGCATGCGGCTGCCACCGGCGCGCGCTACGCCGTTCTCTTTCTCGGTGATGGCGATGACATCGGCCGCACCGAGCATGTCGAAGTCGCCTATGACGCGGTCTCAGCCTTCGACTACTTCTATCGCATCGCGCTGGCCAACAAGACCGGCATGGGCCTGACGCCGCGGGAAACCGAAATCCTCAAGTGGATCTCGCACGGGAAGACGGCAAGCGAGATCGCTCTCATCGTTTCCGTGTCGGAGCACACCGTGAATTCTCACACCGCAACGATCCTGAAGAAGCTTGATGTCGTCAACCGCACCCAGATGGTGGCGAAGGCGATCCGAGAACAGATCATCCAGTGACAGCCGATGCGTGGTATCCCATTGCACCACGCCCAACGAACAGGACGCCTGCAAATCAGCAAGGGTATCGGTCATGACGCGAAAAGCTCACATCCTGCTCGTTGACGACGATCCGACTGAAAACCTGATTCTGCGCGCCTTGATCCGCAAGGTGAGCAATATCGAGATCGAGCTGCATTACTGCCAGACGATGGAGGGCGCGCTGGAATTCCTGCGCTCGGGCAAGCCGGTGTCGATGATCCTTCTGGACAACCGACTTCAGCCGCAGCTCGATTTCCGCGAGACCGTGCCGGCGCTTCGCCACCAGGGTTACATCGGGCCGATCGGGGTGATTTCGGCGTCGCTCGCCGATCCCTACTTTCAGAATCTGGAGGAGTATGGTGCCGACTTCCGCATCGATAAGGCGGAAATCGACCCGACCGCGATCGATTTCATATTGCGGGAATATCTGCCGCACGGGTGAAACCCAGCGAAGCTCCGCTACAGCGCCGCGCGTCCTATCAGACGCGCAAAGGTCGCTGTACCACTTTGATTTGCTGCATGTCTTTGTCCTTAAAACGAGGTCGATTCAAGGTGACATGCAGGAGGCAAGGGATCGTCAGGCAGCAGTCGTCTGCGGACGCTTCGTCTCTTCGAGGCCGAGCAGGAAGTTGATCTGCGGACGCGCCTTGACGAGGTCGTCGATCGTGTAGCCCTGCAGTACCTCGAAGAAGGCGTTGAGCGCCTTGCGCAGTGCCGAATTGAGGCCGCAGCTATCGACGAGCGGACAGTCGATCTCACCCGCCTCGAAACATTCCGCCATGGCGAAGCTGTCTTCCGTGACCTTGACGACATCGAACAGGGTGATGGCCGATGCGGGCTTCGGCAGGCGCACGCCGCCATTGCGGCCGCGGACGGTCTCGACAAGGCCGGCCTTGGTCAGCGGCTGCAGGATCTTGAAGAGAAACAACTCGGAAACGCCATAGGCCCTGGCGATTTCGGGAATGCGGCTGAGCTTTTCTCCGTTGGCGGCGCAGTACATCAACATGCGAACCGCGTAGTTCGTTTGTTTCGTCAGACGCATCATTCACTCCGGCATTCGAGAGGTTCACGAGTTCATCATATAGGACGGATCGTAGTTTGGAACAATTCCAAAAAGCTCGAAAATTCACTTCTTGTTGAGTGTTAACCGTTTCCCGATTGACTGTTCTGGGCGCTGAGGTCAAGAAAGATGAGCATTTTTGTTAACTTAGCTCAAACAAGAAAATGGAGGAAGCGATGTCCGTTTCAAGAGCAGCGATGGGCGTTTTGTCCCTGACGGCAACCCTGCTTACGACGAGCGCCGCCTGGGCCGACGGTGAGGTCAATATCTACTCTTACCGGCAGCCCGATCTGATCAAGCCGCTGCTCGACGCCTTCACCAAGGAAACCGGCATCACCACCAACGTGCTCTTCCTCGACAAGGGTCTGGTCGAGCGCATCCAGGCCGAAGGTGCCAATTCGCCGGCCGACGTGATCCTAACGGTCGACATCAGCCGCCTGACCGAAGCCAAGGACGCAGGCGTCACCCAGTCGGTCGTCAACGAGACGATCAGCAAGGACATCCCGGCACATTTCCGCGATCCTGACGGCAACTGGTTCGGCCTCACCACGCGCGGCCGCGTCGTCTACGCTTCCAAGGACCGCGTCGCCCAGGACGACATCACCTATGAAGAACTTGCCGATCCGAAGTGGAAGGGCAAGGTCTGCACCCGCGACGGCCAGCACTCCTACAACATCGGCCTGTTCGCCTCGATGATCGCCCACCATGGCGAAGCCGAAACCGAGAAGTGGCTGACGGGCCTCAAGAACAATCTCGCCAAAAAGCCCGACGGCGGCGACCGCGACCAGGCCAAAGCGATTCTCGCCGGCGAATGCGACCTCGCACTCGGCAACACCTACTATGTCGGTCTGATGCTGACCAACGAGAAGGAGCCGGAACAGAAGGATTGGGCTGCCGCCATCAAGGTGCTCTTCCCGAACGCCAAGGACCGCGGCACGCACGTCAACATCTCGGGCATGGCACTCGCCAAGAACGCCCCGAACAAGGACAACGCGCTGAAGCTGATGGAATTCCTGTCGGAAGGCGAAGCCCAGAAGATCTACGCCGAGCAGGTCTACGAATATCCGGTGCTGCCGGGTGCCGAGCCCTCCGACGTGGTCAAGTCCTTCGGCACGATCAAGCCCGACGAGCTGCCGTTGGCCGACATTGCCGCCAACCGCAAGAAGGCATCGGAACTGGTCGACAAGGTCGGCTACAACGACGGTCCGCAGGACTGATCAAAACCATCGCATGAATTGGAGGCAGCGGGCCGTGTGCCCGCTGTTTTCGTTTTGATGACAGCATCGCGCCTTATGTGGCGACGCGGCTCGACGGGCAGAGGCCTACTGACCCTGCGCCCTCAGTTCGCCGGCATAATCGAGGATCGCCTTGCGCCGTTCCGGCGTGCCGGGATGGGTCGCCAAGATGCTGGTATCGGAACTGTCGCCAAGCTCCTTTTCGAGCAGGTCGAAGAACCGTGCGATCGCCGTTGGGTCACGCTTGGCCTTCAGCATTAGTTCCACCGAATGCCGATCCGCCGCCCCTTCCGCGCTACGCGAATAGGAGAGCGTAAGGAGGCCAGCGCCCTGCACCAGAATGTCTTCAGCACCGGACCCCATGTCGCCGCCGATCATCATGATCAGCCCGGCGACGCCGGCGGCACGGTAGATCTGCCGCAGGCTATGCTCGAGCTCGACGTGACCGATCTCGTGCGCCAGCACACCGACGATCATTTCGGTATCGTCGCCGGCAAGCTCGATCAGCTCATCGGTGACAATCAGCGTGCCGTCGGGTAGCGCGAAGGCATTCGGGCCGATGGTGCCACCCTTGCGGAAGTTGAGGCTATATCCGCCCTCGCCGCGATCGGACTGGCGCGCGATCGCGTTGAACCCGTCACGGATCTTGTTCTGCCGCTCAGCTGCAAGCGCCGACGTGTCGAGCAGCGTTCGATCCATTGTTTCCAAGGTGCTTGCCGACATGATCTTCGGCACGATCGGCGGCGTCACCAGCACGGCGACTTCGACGAGCGCCGGCACGGCATAACGATAGATGGCCACGCCGCAGAGCACGGTCGCCAAAACGACCGCGATCAGGCGCGGGTGGAAACGCTCCCACTCGTGGACGAGACTGGTTTTTCCCTTCCGTTTGAGGAAGCGATCCATGGCGTCGTTGTCGGTCGTCTCGAACAGCGAACCGTCGGGAAACTCGACACGACGCGGAATGGCGCCGACAGGCGCGGAAATGTCGACGGCGGCAAGCACGCCGCCTGCAAGTTCGACACCGTCCTCACCCAAGGCCTTGACGCCGCCGCCATCTTCGATCAGCCGCGAGGGCACCGACCGGCTGGAACCGGCCGGATGCCACTCGCCAACCGCAATCTCTGTGACACTAGAAGCCAAAGTCGAAGCCTTCGAAATCCATGAACTCCGAACCAACGGCCGAACCTTCCTGGGCGATCTTGTCGAACATCTCGCCGACATTACCTTCGAAATGTACACCCGTATGTTCATTGACATAGCGCGTCATGCGCACCGCAGCCCAGGGACGCATCAGGCCCAGTGTGAGGAGGGTGACGATCACGTTGGTGATCGTGATCCAGGCGTAACGGCCCCGCGACAGATCGCTCGTCAGCTGATGCTTGCCGTCGAAGGTCGTTGCCGACCAGGCGACGTTGCGAACGCCAGCACGATAGAACAGCGTCGCGACCCCGAAGATCGAGAAGAACGCGATGTAGCCGATGACGAACAATGCAATCATCGAAACCTGCAATTCCGGGGTGGCCACATAGGAACCGTCGAACAGCGTCATGATCACGGCCAGGTTGAGGAAACCGATAAAGGCGATGATCAGCAGGCCAGCAACGATGATGGCCGCCGACAGGAACCAGGACTTGTAGATCGCACCGACCGATGGATCGGTCGTAAATGCCCTTTGTCCGTAACGCAGGTTGCTGCCGATGTAGCGGTAGGACCAGCGGCTGGCGAGCGGCACCAGGATTCCGAGCGTCAGAACCGAGATGACCGGACCGACGATAAAGGCGAGGAACGCACCGCCGACGCCGCCGACGAAATCGAACCGCACATTGCGATAGCTGGTGACGCGGGCGCTGAAACGCAGGCCCCTGACGACCAGCCACGGCACGAAGACCACCAGCAGCAGCGCAAGGATGATGCCGGCGATCGGCACGAAGGTCAGCATGACGTTGTAGAAAATCAGGTAGGCGAACACGATCACCCGGCCGATCAGGATCTGCTCGCCCTTCGCATGATATTCGAAGGCGCGCCCGAGCAGCACAGTATTGCCATAGAAATAGCGGTTGCGGCGGACTTTTGCCCACGCGGAATAGATGCCGAGCGTGATGATCGTCAGCAGCACGTTGACGATCCAGATGCCAAAATACTCTTTTCCGCTACCGCTGAACGACAGGCGGTGGAAATTGTCCGGTACCCTCTGCGTCGACGTCCCTTGCATCGACGCCGTTTCGGCCACGACCATGATAAAACCTCTCTCAATGAAATCAGCTTGCGGCCGCCCGCTAACAGACAGGCGCCGCGTTGCGACAGGATGACGTCATTTGTGAACCCAGCGAACTGTGGCTATCCCCCCCGGATGAGCCTTCCATGCAAAAGAACGATCGAAATGCCTGCAATATTCGACCGAGGCGCGAATCAATTTTCAGCGCCTCGGGGATATCAAATTAGTTGCAGCGCAGCATGGCATGCAACAGGAAAGGAGCTCCCGAGGGAGGTCCCCGGCGCGCAACAAAAAAGGGCCTCCCGAAGGAGGCCCTGGAGGCGGGAGGATCTTTGTCCCGTCGTTACTTCATCGTCGGCATGACGAACTCGGCACCATCCTTGATGCCCGAGGGCCAGCGCTCGGTGATGGTCTTCGTGCGGGTCCAGAACTTGATCGAGTCCGGGCCATGCTGGTTCAGGTCGCCGAAGGACGAGGACTTCCAGCCGCCAAAGGAGTGGTAGGCGAGCGGAACCGGGATCGGGACGTTGACGCCAACCATGCCGATGTTGATGCGCGAGGCGAAGTCGCGGGCCGCATCGCCGTCACGGGTGTAGATCGCGACGCCGTTGCCATATTCGTGCTTCATCGGCAGGTCGAGGGCTTCCTCGTAGTTCTTGGCGCGAACGACCGAGAGAACCGGTCCGAAGATTTCCGTCTTGTAGATGTCCATGTCCGGGGTGACATGGTCGAACAGGCAGCCGCCGATGAAGTGGCCGTTTTCATAGCCCTGCAGCTTGAAGTCGCGGCCGTCGACCACGAGCTCAGCACCCTGCTCGACACCGCTGTCGATCAGGCTTCTGATGCGCTGTTCGGCTTCCTTGGTGACAACGGGGCCCATGTCGGCCTTTTCGTCGGTGTAGGGGCCGATGCGCAGGCTTTCGACCATCGGGGTCAGCTTCTGGATCAGGCGGTTGGCGGTTTCTTCACCGACCGGGACGGCAACCGAGATCGCCATGCAGCGCTCGCCGGCCGAGCCGTAGCCGGCGCCCATCAGCGCATTGGCGGCCTGGTCGAGATCGGCGTCGGGCATGATGATCATGTGGTTCTTGGCGCCGCCGAAGCACTGGGCGCGCTTACCGTTCATCGCTGCCGTGCCATAGACGTAGCGGGCAATCGGGGTCGAGCCGACGAAGGTAACGGCGGCAATATCCGGATGGGTCAGGATCGCGTCGACGGCGCCCTTGTCGCCGTTGACGACGTTGAGGACACCTGCCGGCAGGCCGGCTTCAATCATCAGTTCTGCGAGGCGCATCGGAACGGACGGGTCACGCTCGGACGGCTTCAGGATGAAGGCGTTGCCGCAGGCGATCGCCGGGGCGAACATCCACATCGGGATCATCGCCGGGAAGTTGAACGGCGTGATGCCGGCGCCGATGCCGACGGCCTGGCGGATCGAGTACATGTCGATGCCGGGGCCTGCACCTTCGGTAAATTCGCTCTTCTGCAGATGCGGAATACCGATGACGAATTCGCAGACTTCGAGGCCGCGGACGAGGTCACCTTTGGCGTCTTCAACGGTCTTGCCGTGTTCGCGCGAGAGGATCTCGGCGAGTTCGTTCATATGCGTGTTCAGGAGCTCGACGAACTTCATGAAGACGCGGGCACGGCGCTGCGGGTTGGTGGCCGCCCATTTCGGCTGCGCCGCCTTGGCGCTTTCGACCGCTGCCGCAAGCTCCGCGTCGCTTGCGAGCGCCACCGTGCCCTGCACTTCGCCGGTTGCCGGGTTGAAGATGTTGGCAACGCGACCGCTCTTGCCGGCGACGCGCTTGCCATCGATGAAATGACCGAGTTCGTACATGGTTGGTTCCTCCAGACCTTGATTGTGGCGGCATGATCGCACTACGATTTCAACAAAGCAATTTCCGATATTCAGCAACCGTTGTGCAAAAACTAAAGTCCATGGTGTTGAGACGAGGTATCCGCCTATGAATTGGGACGATGTGAGAATGTTTCTAGCCGTGGCGCGCACCGGGCAGATCCTGGCGGCATCGAAGCGGCTCGGCGTCAACCATGCCACGCTCAGCCGCCGGGTGACGGCGCTTGAGGAGACCTTGAAGACGCGGCTTCTGGTGCGCCGTCCGAACGGTTGCGAGCTGACCGCCGAAGGGGAAATCTTCCTGACGGCAGCCGAGCGGATGGAGACGGAGATGCTGGCGGCGCAATCGCAGATCGGCCGGATCGACACGGCGATCGCCGGCACGGTGCGCATCGGCGCGCCCGACGGCTTCGGCGTCTCGTTCCTGGCGCCGCGCCTCGGGCGGCTGACGGCCCGCTATCCGGAACTGAAGCTGCAACTGGTGCCGGTGCCACGCTCCTTCTCGCTGTCGCAGCGCGAGGCCGATATCGCAATTACCATCGAGCGACCGGAACAGGGGCGTCTCGTCTCGTCAAAACTCACCGACTACACGCTCGGCCTCTATGCCTCATCGGACTATCTCGAAAAACACGGCACACCGCAGACGATCGACGATCTGAGGGAACATCGCCGCATCGGCTATGTCGAGGACCTGATCTTCACGCCATCTCTGAATTTCTCCGCCGAGATCATGCGAAGCTGGGACGCCTCGTTCGAGATCTCCAGCGCCACCGGCCAGACGGAAGCCGTGCGCTCCAGCGCCGGCATCGGCATCCTGCACAACTATATCGCCCGCCACACGCCGGAGCTCAAACGCATCCTGCCGGAAACGACGATCCGCCGCGCCTATTGGACCACCTATCACGAAAGCGCCCGGGACCTCGTGCGCGTGCGCACGGTGGTCACCTTCCTGCAGGAATTGGTAACGGCGGAACATCAGATCTTCGTCTGAGACCGGACCGGGCCAGGATGCACGAGAGACGGCGCGTCCGCGGGGCGCACGAGCACGATCAACGGGGAGCGGCGCACCGAGGCGCTTCAAACGAGAAAGAGAAGAAATAAGGAGAATGGTACGGTTGCCAGAAGCCGTTTTTTTGTCCCACATTTTTCGAAGTGCCTGAGTTTGCTTGCTTTTCAGAATTCCTGCGGGCCCACCATGCGTCACATCGCATCGTAAACTCTGAAGTCTGAAACTGCGGGCTCTGGGACGCAAATCCCCAAAGCCCGCAAATTAAGGTTTACGGCTGCAGATTGACGGTAAGCTTTGCGATTTCACCGTTAAAGGCGAACGGGACCTGATAATCAGTTTCATCTACACCTGTGCGAGTATCGACGCCCACATCGAAAGTCTCATCCCAAGGCATGAGCGCCGGGATCGTGTGTGGTATTTTCGCGTTCGCGACCTCCTTGCCGTCCACCTTCAGGACGCCAGTGCCGCCCTTGCCCATGCCGGGTCCGTCAGATTTGAAATCGAACACCAGCATGTGCTTGCCGGATGAAAGGGTGTCCTGCCCCTCCCAACGGAAGCGCTCCATATTGACGAAGTTGTACAGAAATACGGGTTTGCTCTTGAGGAGATAGAACCCGTATCCACCGAAGCGCCCCCTGTGGTGACGAGCATACCTTCGCCGCCGTTTTCGGGAACGGTTACCTCTGCGGTGATCGTGTAGGATTTGTTGATGACGTTGGGTGCATTGCTTGTCGGAATACCTGGCATCACGCCGGCGTAGCTGAACTCCTTCCGTCCGGCGGTGGCGCTCGGCCGTGGCGTCTCAAGGCGTTCCAGGATCGAGTTGTCCAATGGGAAGACGTCGTACTTCGCCGCTTCCATCAGAAACAGTTCCTGCATCTGGTGCAATTTTTCCGGCATTTTTGCAGCAAGGTCGTTGTTCTGGGAATAGTCCTCAGTGAGGTTGTACAGTTCCCATTTATAGCCATCGACGACGTCCGGCATCGCCGTCGTGCCCATCAACCACGGCGCTGCTGGTGGTGTCGTGCAGGCATACCAGCCATCGCTGTAGATGCCGCGACTGCCGAACATTTCAAAGTATTGCGTTTTGCGGGCAGATGAGGCTTGGGCATTGTCCCATGTATAGGCCATACTCACGCCTTCGATCGGTTTCTGCGCAACGCCATCGACCATAACTGGGGCGGTTATGCCTGTTGCTTCGAGGATCGTAGGAACGATATCGATCATGTGGTGGAACTGAGTGCGAACTCCACCGGCTTCCTTGATCCGTGCGGGCCAGGACATCGCCATGCCCTGACGCGTGCCGCCGAAGTGCGAAGCAACCTGCTTCGTCCACTTGAACGGCGTGTCAAACGTCCATGACTAGCAACTGACATATGCGGATAGGTTTGGTTGGAGCCCCATTTATCATAGAACGCCATCTGCTCTGCGACCGGCATCTGCATGCCTTCGATCGTGATCAGTTCGTTCGGGGTTCCGAGCACGCTTCCTTCGGCGCTGGTGCCGTTGTCACCTTCAATGTAGATGACGAGGGTGTTGTCGAGCTTACCCAGATCATCGACGGCCTGAATAACCCGCCCGATCTCATGGTCCGAGTAGGCCACGTAGGCAGCAAACACCTCAGCCTGGTGCGCGAACAGCTTCTTGCTCTCTTCGTCGAGAGAATCCCATTTCGGGAGGCTCTCTGGCCATTCGGTTAGCTGCGTGTTGGCGGGAATGACGCCGAGCTTTTTCTAAGTGCCCGCAACGCCGTATCCAGCGTCATCGGTCATGATCAGAAGGATGTTCGGGGCGCCCTTTCGGGGGACGATCTGCGGTGGCCAATAGGGTTTTGAGGCTTTCGCGTCGAGGCCGATTTCTCCACCGAACGCCGCCGGCGGGTTCGGCAGATATCGACCGTCGATCGTCGTTGTTGCGCTGGGCGAACCCAATTTACCCGTGGTTTCCTGCGCATTGGCATTGAAATTCGAAGCTGCCGTCAAACTCAAGGTGGCAAGAAAGAGCGTTCCAAGTCTTAGCATGTCGCTTCTCCTGCGGTGAAATGAAGAGAATTACAGAATGCTAAAATTACGCAAGGTTGTAACGGTTACGAAGCCGGTTCGCCTGCCCTGCGGACTGGGTGTCAACGTGGGACAATCCGAGGGAAACGCATAACGTTGCGTGGGGACGACACTGCGATATGTTCTTTAGATTTCAAACGCTTATCAGCTGCATCGGCATCATCTGCGGTGCAAACTACCATGCAAAATCTCACCCCCTCCGCCCCGCCGATGAGAACACTCCAAGGCGATGCTGACGCGATCATTCGCACGCTGCTCGCCGACCGCACGCACCTGCGCTGACAGCTAGCGCTCGCCGAGACCTCGACGCGCACCAGCTTAGCTCGAGGATGGCGTCCTCGCGGCGACAGGCAAACCGTACGTAGCACATGAGCGACCTGTCAGGGCTCCATACGGAACCAAGGCCCATGTGCCATCCACACGACTAAAAGATGCTTCCAAACAGCGCGGAATAGACAATCACGGCTATCGCGAGCGTAAACCCAAGCGCGACGAACAGTCGGGTGAAATCGTACGTATAGAATCGAGCGAGAGTAAAGTTCCTCACGGCGACCTCCTAATTTTCATTTTGGTTGCGATGCCAGTGCACGGCGTCCACAGCAACTCAGGACAATGAGCGACTGCAATTCGTACCGACCTTGCCTACGAGACCTGCCGGAACTTGGATATCGGTCATAATTGCGGCTACGAATTCATCGCGTTTCGCACGATTGTCGAAGCCTTTGATTGCAGCGAGGTCCGTGCTTCTGGCAGTAGCCATTCGTCCTGCTGCGCTTGAACAGATGCCCGCAAATGCATCCACCTGAGCGGTTTCCGCCGCCCGCGTGCTGGCAGTCGTGGTCGTAAGCCATCCAGCATTGAAACCGACAATCGGCGCCGCGAAAAGCCCAATGCCTAAACCAATGGCGTAGGGTCTTGTCCATTCAAAAATTCGATCGAGTGTCATGACTTTGCTCCCTCTAATCAGGTGATTATCGGGATCGTTACAGGCCCGCGCTCGGACCATGAGCCAATGGCAATCCAGATTTTCCAGTTTGCGCTTTAAAAACGTCAATGTAAACAACCAATAATCGATGTTAATGTGAAATATTCGATATTTAATTATTGATAATAATATTTATAGAAATACATAATTCTTGATCTTTCTCTGGATTTATATATATCAAATGGCGTCGAATTCTCCAGATTTTTTTCATGAGTCCGTCTAATACTCCCAAAATATCTTGGTAAAGCCTCAATCATCGGATACAGATGAAACGTCGTTCTTAGGCCAGCTTGGCTTTTTGCTTCGTCAGAGGCTCCAGACCCGCCAAACTCACCAATCATCGATCCTTGACGGCAGTTGTTCGCGCTGCATTGGCGCCAGACCAGCCCGATTTGGCTGAACCTTGCGAACGGCGTTCGCCATAAGAAAGGGGGCAGTATGTTTACCCGTACGAAATACCGAACCGTCCATTTCGATGAACCGTTCTGGATGCCAGGCCTCTGCGAGATGGTGGCCCCGGGCGACTACGAAGTTGATGAGGACGAGGAGTTGATTGAAGGCATCTCCTGGCTGGCTTATCGCCGCGTGGCGACCCTCATCAAGCTGCCGGCGACGGTCGAGAACGAATACCAAATGCGACTTGTTGCCATCGATCCTGAGGAGCTTGAAGGCCTCATCGCAGTGGACCGCGACAGGCACGCAATCTCCCTCTCGCCCAAATCGGAGAGACAGCAATTCGATGGGTAACGGCGTTTGCCGCTTGGCTCGTCAGTTAGCCCCAAAAGTCGAACGAAGATGTCGGCCTATGCGACCGAAACCTATCGCCCTCATCACAGAAGTAAGGATGCATCGGTGCTGTTCAGACGATTTTCTTCAGGAAGCCATCCAGAGAGACAGACGGCTTTGAACATTGGAACACACACCGAAACCGAGGTTAGGGACGCGATATGAAAAATAGCGACGAAGAACACGCACTCGCCATTAGTGTATGGGAATCGGAAGGCGGGGCGCCCAACAGATCCATGAGGCTCTATCAATACGGACGCCGCGTCGAATGCGACAGGTCGTACACGATCTACCATGTGTTCACGGGCGTGCCGGCAAAGATCGGTTCATGGACGATGACGGGGCTCAGCCAAAAGAATGCGGCGCGGGCTCTGCGTACTCTCAACACGCCCTAAAGCATGTCGCGCAAAAAGTGCGCAGCGGTTTGGCGATAGCGACACGCGTGAAATCAAACCGTCGAAGCGCGTTGCACGAGGCCGTTTAAACGCGACGCGCCCCGGGGCACCCGCAGATGTTCAACAATTGAAAGAGAGGCTCTATGCAGGGGTACTCCGATGATATCGTCCCGGCATTGAGTGAGACCGAAATTGGCGTGCTCCGGCGCGTATTTGACGCGGCTTGTGCTGAGTGCGGAATATCGCGGCAGGGCCAACAAATTCAGCGGCTGGCGCAATTTCTCATGACCGAGTTCCGCCTCTACCCACTGGAAGAAGAGGCGCTGCTGACAGCCGCACGGGCATTCTATTGCAAACAGAAACGTAAGCCCGGCAGCTCGGAATAATGTCGCCTATTTCGCGGGAAGGCGCTTGTTTCCAATTAATTAAATAACACCTTGGGCCCACCCCTCGGAGGAGAAGTACAAACTGCCGAACATGGCCAGAGCACGGCTATAGTCGATCACAAACAAAATAAGAAATGAAGAAAACCATGAGATCGTACATTGGAAGCTTCGGATATCAATTCAGATTCGTTGACTTCATGATCCGGTCATCGCTTGCGATTTCCCTTGGGGTCATAATCTACATCACATTCTATGGAATTTTCTGGTGAAAGCTCGTCACAAAAGGTCCACCGCTCATCGCGCCGCTTGGCTGACGCCCATCCGCCGCGCCTACTGACCTCCTATCACGAAAGCGCCCGCGAGTTCGTGCGCGTGCGCACAGTCGTGGCTTTCCTGCAGGAACTGGTGACGGCGGAACATCAGATCTTCGTCTGACACGCCTGAATCGGAGAAATCCGCCACAATCGCGCGTCGGCAACCCGGCGGCCTCGTCGAGCGAATTTTCGCTATCAATGTGCGACTTGTGAAGCGGCCGCCATCAGTTCCTTGGGATTGAGCGCCTGGCACATATTTTGACCCTGGTCCTCAACTTCTGTAAAGCTCCAGCGCACCACACCTTCTCGATCGAGCAGAAAATGGCCGACAAGCTGCATATGACCGGGTGTCCTCACCTGCTGATCGGCGTCTGTGATTTCGTACCCATCCTTTTCGCTCAGAAGGTCACCGGCGGCCGCCGGGTCCATCGGTTCAGGCAATTCCCCCGGCCGATCGACCCGCATCGTCTTGACCAGGTCCATTCCGACCTTGTGTGGCCAGTCGGTTTCATCCTCCGTGAACTCGAGGAGGGGTAAGCCGAAGGCGCGGTGTGACGCCCGCTCCGGGTCGGATGCAGCAAGAAGGCCGGGTATCGGATGATAGCGGAAATAGAGCCGCGCGCGTTCGACCGGGGTGTTCACCACCGCCAGAGAGTCCACGCCTTTTTCGCGCAAAGCCGGGTTTAACTGTGCCATTGCCGCAACATGGCGACGGCAGAAGGGACATAGCAGGCCCCGATACAACCCGACCAACAATGGGCGACGGCCGCGAAAATCATCAAGGGCGATCTTGCCCTCGCGTGAGATCGCATCCAGCACAAAGTTCGGAGCCTGGTCGCCCAGTCGTAACGGATGGTCCTGATATTGTGGAGACATGGTCAACCTCCTCGTCCGAAGGACCAATAAAGAAGAGGCCGCACAGCATCGCACGGCCTGACCTCTCGTCTTAGCGTATAGCCAGGATCAACCTGAGAATGGTCCCACATTGGCTCGCGAGCAAGCAGTAAACGGTGAATCGTGCCACGGGACGCTACCCCGGCAAGGCCGCATGGACTTCCTGACACGCGCCCCTCCCCTCGTTAATGAGCGATGGTCCAGAAGCGATGGATCAGAGCGTCTCAGAACGCATGCTGTCCGGTGTCGCATCTAAAGGGAAATGCCGGCTTCCCGTAGTCCATCCACCAGGCGGCCGAGCACGGCAGGGTCCCGATAGGGCAAGGCCCGTTTGAGGTGGTCGATGGAGAAATTCGGGTTGACCTCGAACACCTCGTGCCAATAGCGCCGAGCCTCCTCGTGACGCCCGGTGCGACCGTAGAGGCAGGCGAGATAGAAGCGCGTCATGTCGGATCGCGGCGCCAGCGCCAGCCGGCGCATGAAGGCGATCTCGGCCTCGTCGAAACGGCCGAGGTTCAGCAAGGTCCGCCCAAGGAAATGCAGCGACAGGTCGAACTGCGGATCAAGCCGATGCGCCCGCGTATAGAACGGCAGCGCGTCTTCGAACTGGCTCTGAAAATCCCGGATCGTGCCGAGGGCGGTATGGCCACCGGCGGAATTGGGATCGAGCTTGATCATCCGTTGGGCGGCGCTTTCGGCCTCATCGAAACGCCGCATCCAGCAGAGCGCGATTGAAAGCGCGTGATAGCCATGCGGCTCGTTGTCGTCGGTATCAACAGCCTTCTGCGCCAGTTCCAAGGCACGCTCCAGATTGTCCACCGTCCCGCCGTTCCATCGGTTGATGAAATCGGTCAAGGCGATGATCGAGAGGGACGCGTAGGCGGCTGCCAAACCCGGATCGATGGCGATAGCGCGCTCGAGCATGCTGCGCGCCTCCGCTGACGACACGGCATCGAACCGCAGAATGGCCTGACGGGACCGGACGAGCAGATCATAGGATTCCGGATCGACCTTACCGCGGCTTTCGCGTCGCTCTTCCTCGCCGGCCGTCAGCTTCACCTTGAGCGCCGTGACGATGGTGCGGGTCACTTCGTCCTGAACCTCGAAAATGTCTTCGATGCCGCGGTCGTAGCGCTCGGCCCAGAGATGACCGCCCGTCGTGCCGTCGATCATCTGGGCGTTGATGCGGATGCGGTTGGCGGCGCGGCGCACGCTGCCTTCAAGAACATAGCGCACACCAAGTTCCTGGCTCACCTTGCGGATATCCGGCGACTTGCCCTTGTAGGCAAAGGAGGAATTGCGGGCGATGACGAAGAGGCCGGAAACCTTCGAGAGATCGGTGATGATGTCCTCGGTGATGCCGTCGGCGAAATAACCCTGCTCCGGATCGCCGGACATGTTGTCGAACGGCAGCACGGCGATCGAGGGCCGAGCCGGTAGCTGCGGCGGAGTTTCGGCGACGACCTCGACAGAAGCGCCCGCGTACTCGTCCGGCGACCAGCTCCAGATGTGCACCGGGCGTTCGATGTTCTTGACCTCGTGGTGACCGCTGTCGGTGAAGTGGAGGTCGATGCGGCCGTGCATATATTCATGAACACCATCCGAGATGGCGACGCCGCCGGGTCTGGCGAGCGCCTCGATCCGGGCCGCGACATTCACGCCATCACCATAGAGATCGCTGTCGGCGACCATGATATCGCCCATATTGACGCCGACGCGAAGCACGATCGCCTGATCCGCCGGGACATCCCTGTTTGCGGCCATCATTTCCCGCTGAAGTGCTGCGGCGCATTCGACGGCATTGACGGCGCTGGAGAATTCGACGAGCACGCCGTCCCCTGTCGTCTTGAAGACCCGGCCCTGGTGGGTGGCGACGAGCGGCTCCAGCACCTCTTTCCACCGCGCCATGAGCCGCGTGTAGGTGCTCGTCTCGTCACGCTCCATCAGCCGGCTGTAGCCGACGACGTCAGCAGCCAGGATGGCGGCGAGTCTGCGCTTGATGGATTCGTTGGCCATGGATTGCGGCGCCTTCCGAGAATCCTTTCTCAAAATTTTACCGGCGGATGGCCCCAATGTCTATTCAGTCTGCGGTCGGTCTGCGGCTTGCCTGTTCACGCCTGAGACCCGCCATAGGCAGTTGGCCCAACTGGACCGTCTCTCATCCACCTCGGGCGGCAGCCATGCAGCCGATTAGCCCGATCTGGGTAGCGCAGCGGCAGGAACAGAGAGTTGTCTTCCTGCGTTTCTGCTCCATCGGAAAAACCCTGTGCGATGGCTCAGGGCGACCGCGATGAACAGGCGGCCCGCCCCAGAAGCGGTTCGCATACGGAATTGAGGAAGGAGGATGGAACGATGCTTGTCGCTGTTACGGGCCGGCCAATCCTGCCGGGTGAATTCATCAAGATCGAAGACGTCTTCAGGGATGCGATACGAGAGAGAAATCTTCCGCGCCGCTCATCGGAGGCTAAGGAGCTGGCAGTCCGGCTGTTCGAGCTTTACCAGAATGGCGTCGATGACGTGGTGGCGCTGAGAGCGATGGCCAAGCTGTTCTGAGCGCGCGATGTTTGCGGCGATGGCTGCTACGCAAGCGCTTCAATATCAATGAGATAAGAAGGAAATGGTACGGTTGGTGGGAATCGAACCTACGACCTCAGGTGCCACAAACCTGCGCTCTAACCAACTGAGCTACAACCGCACTGCTCGCGACATGTGTGTCGCTTGGCGGCTCACATACGGAGACTTCCGTCGCTTTGCAAGCCTTAACTTGAGATTATCCTGCAAAAAGACCGGATGGCAACCCATCCGGTCTTTTTGGATTTCGGCGCGCCCGGCAGATCCGGTGGCGACAAGGTCTGTCGCTCCCCGCCAGGCAGCACAGTCGGTCGGCTTAGACCTTCTTGAAGGAGGACATTGCCTTTTCGGCAGCTTCCTTGCCCGGCTTTGCGACGTTCTCGGCAACCTTCTTGGTCGCTTCCTGCATCGACTTGGCCTGCTCGACGGCAAGCTCGGCCTGCTTGCGGACAAAGCTCGTCTGCAGTTCGACAAACTCGGAGAGCGACTTCACGCCGAGCAGCGCTTCCATGTGCGAGAGCGAGTTTTCCGCATTGGTGCGCAGCGCGTCGATCGCCTTGAGGCCGATTTCGACGGTGCCGGTCTGAGCGCTTTCAAGCGTGGCTTCGACGGTCTTCGTCGCCTCTTCGGCGGCGGTCTTCATCTTGGCATAGGCTTCCTTCGACTGGGCGGCACCCTTTTCCGCGAAATCGCGGAAGCTGTCGGTGATCTTCGCCGGGTCGAACGAGGAAAGGGAAAATACGTCGTCGGTCTTCTTGGTAGCCATGAAAGCGCTCCTTGGTGTCAGGCCCTCTTCTGAGGCGCCGTTGCTTGATGCGCACTATATAGTCGATCTCCTTGTGCATTGCAATAAAATTGTGCAGCGCACAAAAGCCCGGGCATTAACCTTTCGCGGTGAAAGCCGGGACGAAGCTTCGGGCCTCGCTGGACCCCCGCGGATCCGCCGGGTATTAATAGAGTGTTAACCCGTAAGCGATCCGTCAATAGGCCCGTTCATGCCCGCGAGACAGTATCCTTTCATCGACATCGCCGTGCATGCGCGGGTGCGAGAGCATTTCGCCCGTGGCGATGCGGCGATCCTGTTTTCGCGGGACTTCGCACGCATCCTCTGGGCAAACGATCAGGGCGCCGCGTTCTTCGGTGCCGGATCGATCTATGACTTCATCGATGCAGGACCGGAACAGAACGATCTTTCGCTGCGCCAGTTGCGCGCCGCAGCCGCGCAACTCGTGCGCGTCGGCGATCGCCGCCAGCTTTCGATCCGCAAGTACTCAGGCTTTCGCGGCACGCCGCTCAATGTCGCCGTCGAAATGATCCGCGTTCGGCCGGACGAGGATGCCGTGCTCTTCACCGCGCCGCATGCAGGCGCACCGCTTTCGATCGAAGATCGGGCCGCACGCATGATCGCCGGCCTGGACGGCCCCGACACCCACATGGCCGTGCTCGACAGCGAGGGCGCCGTTGTCGCGCATTCCTCGGGTTTTCCCGACCTCGGCATGTCGGACGAGACGCGCAAGCAACTCGTCGTCGCGGTCTCGCGCGACCACGACTGGCTGATCAAACGGCCGGTCGCCACCCGCAAGGGCCATCTGCCGGCAGCCGTCGGCAAGATCGCCGACGATCCGTCGCTGCACCTGCTCTTTGCCGTCGAGACCATTCTCGGCACTCTCGACCCCGAGGAACACTCTCCTGCAGCCGAGCAAGCGCCGGTGTTGCCGCCCGTCCAGGATCAGGGTCCGGACGAAAGCGAGATTGCGACCGACGCCGAATTGGCAACCGACGAAATGGGCGACGAACCGGCCGCAAGCCTGGCGCCGCTCGAGCCGTTGGAAACGGCTGACGAACCCGACGCATCGGACGTCGAACAGCAGATCGACAACGGTGTCGAGGTCACGGATGAAGTGGGCGTCCTGGCGGACGCTGTCATCGAGCCGGAGCCGTCCAGTACCGCCGACGAGACGACAATTGCACCGTCCGCGGACGAACCCGACGCAGAGGACCTGAGCGTCGAGACCACTGAAATCGCTGCCGAAGCGGCTGTCGTCGAGGCAGCCGAAGACGAAACGGCCGAAATCACCGAAGTGGACAAGGCTGCCGGGGAGCCGGCGGAGTTCGTCTTCACGCCCGGCGGTCGTGCGGTGCGTTTCGTCTGGAAAATCGATGCCGAGGGCCGCTTCAGCGAAATCTCCGAGGAATTCGCAACCGCGGTCGGCCCGCGCGCGGCCGACGTGATTGGCGCAAGCTTCACCGAAGTCGCGGTACGCTACGACCTCGACCGCGACCACAAGATCGGCACGCTGCTGCAGCGACGCGACACCTGGTCCGGCAAGACGATTTTCTGGCCCATTCAAGGCACGAGCCTCAAGGTTCCGGTCGATCTTGCGGCTTTACCCACCTATTCCCGCTCGCGCGAATTCGACGGCTTCCGCGGTTTCGGCATCGTGCGCCTGGCCGATGCCGTCGAGGACAAGAACGCCAACGGCCTGGCGCTCGGCCTCACCGAGGCGGAGACGGACGAGCCCCTGCCAGAACGGGCCGAGAGCGAAAGTCCAGCCGGCGAGGCTGAGGCCGAAGGCCGGGTTGCGGCCGGACCGCAGGCCGAAGAACAACCGTCGCCCGCACCTGAACCTGCGACAGAGACTATCACGGGCGAAGGCAGCGCTGCCGAACCCGAAGACCTGCCGCTTTTCTCGGTCGTGCCGGAAGCAACGGAACTTCCACCTGAAGAGGAAAGCCTTGTCGAAGAGCCCACGCCCCCCTCGAATCCCTTCCAGGACGAGCGCCCGGTGCTGCGCGTCGTCGAGACACCAGGCCGGCGAACCTCCGACAAGGTCGTCGAGCTTGAGCAGCACCGCGCGGCGAACGGGCTGACACGCGGCGAACAGGCGGCCTTTCGCGAGATCGCCCGGCAACTGGGCGAGAATTTCGGCAAGCCGCCTGAAGAGGAAGACGCCGCGTCGGAAAGCGGCAAAACAGTCAGCGCGGCAACAGACGGGCCCCTCCTTGCGGGTGAGAACGACGACACCGCTTCGCTGCAGCCCCCGTCGGACGAGCCGGAAATTGAGGACGCAGCACCTGTCGCGGCAAGCGGAAGCGAAACCGAGCTTGACGCAGAGACACGCGACGCCGCCAGCGAGACCGACGTCCAGCAGCAAACGGCCGACATCGGTCTTAGCGGCGAGATCCTCGACAGCCTGCCGATCGGCATGCTCGTCCATCGCGGCGAGCAATTGCTGCATGCCAATCCGGAGTTCCTGCGGCTCACGGCCTATAGCGATCTCGGCGCGTTCGCACAGGAAGGCGGCATAGACGCGCTGTTTGCCAACGGCGAAGAGGCGATCGACGGCGAACCCGACGGCACGATGACGCTGATCCGCAAGGACGGCCAATTGCGGCCGGTCATCGCGCGTCTGCACTCGATCTGCTGGGGCGGCAACAGCGCGCTGATGCTGGCACTGACGCCGGCAAGCGCGCCGAGCGCCCAGCCGGCCAAGAGTGACGAGGCGGTGGCAGGCAGCGAACAGGTCGACCGCCTGAAGACGGAAATCGACGAGCTTAAATCCATTCTGGAAACGGCCACCGATGGCGTGGTCGTTCTCGGCCATGACGGCGATATCCGCTCGGTGAACCGTTCGGCGAGCGCGCTCTTCAACTATGACGAGGGCGAGATCCGCGGCAAACCCTTCGCGGCGCTCTTTGCCCATGAAAGCCAGAAGGCCGTGATCGACTACCTGCACGGTCTTTCCGGCCACGGCGTCGCAAGCGTGCTGAACGACGGCCGCGAGGTGATCGGGCGGGAGGCCAATGGCGGCTTCATCCCTCTGTTCATGACCATCGGAAGGCTTTCGGCATCGAACGGCTTCTGCGCCGTGATCCGCGACATCACCCAGTGGAAGCGGACGGAAGAAGAGCTCCGGAACGCCAAGCGCGCGGCAGAAACGGCAAACGCCCACAAGACCGAGTTCCTAGCCCGCGTCAGCCACGAGATCCGCACGCCGCTCAACGCGATCATCGGCTTCTCCGACATGATGGCGAGTGAGCATTTCGGCCCGGTCGGCCACCCGCGCTATATCGAATATGCCGGCGATATCGGCCGCTCCGGCCGCCATGTGCTCGATATCGTCAATGATCTCCTGGATATCTCGAAGATCGAAGCCGGAGAGATGGAACTCGACTTCGGCGCCGTCGAGATCAACGAGGCGGTTTCCGAGGCCGTGTCTCTCGTCCAGCCGCAGGCCAACAGCCAGCGTGTCATCATCCGCACCTCGCTTTCGGCAGCCGTGCCGAACGTCGTCGCCGATGGCCGTTCGATCAAGCAGATCGCGCTCAATATCCTGGCCAATGCCATCCGCTTCACGCCCTCAGGCGGTCAGATCGTCGTGTCGACCTCCTACGAGGCGAACGGCAGCGTCATCCTGCGGATCCGCGACACCGGCGTCGGCATGACGCGCAACGAGCTGGACCAGGCGATGAAGCCATTCCGACAGGTGACGACCGGCGCACGCAAGCGCGGCGACGGCACCGGGCTCGGCCTGCCGCTGACGAAGGCCATGGCCGAAGCGAATCGGGCGCACTTCTCGATCACCTCCGCGCCGAACGAAGGCACGCTGGTGGAAATCTCCTTCCCGTCACAACGCGTCTTGGCGAACTGAGACCGGATGTTATAAGGAAATGTTGACTCACGGTGGCCAGTTTGCTGGCCGCCGGTTAGCTATTCCTGCCGTCACGCTTCGGAATCGATCGATTGCAGTCCATCACTCAGAGAACAAAGCGGCGTCTTGCACGTGCAGGAACCGGTCTTTCCCATCCTCTCCTGGCGACCTGGGCCGGCCTGACGTCGGTGATCGTGCTGATGCCGATCATCGCGATCGCATGGCTCGCCGTTTCGGGCGGGGGCGACAACTGGCCGCATCTCATGGAAAACGTCATTCCGCGCGCGACCGGGCGAACGCTGCTCCTCGTTTCGCTGACCGGTGCCACCACGGCAATCATCGGCATCCTGACCGCCTGGCTGGTGGCAAGCTGCGAGTTTCCGCTTCGCCGATTTCTCTCCGCCGCCCTGGTGCTGCCGCTCGCCATCCCCGCCTATCTTGCGGCCTATGCCTTCGGTGAGCTCTTCACCTTCACTGGGCCGGTGCAGAGCCTGATCCGCTTGATCTTCGGCTTCAAGACGAGCCGCGACTATTGGTTTCCGGATATCCGCTCGCTCGGCGGCGCGGTGCTAGTGCTGAGCTCGGTGCTCTATCCTTACATCTACCTCGCCTGCCGCTCGATGTTCCTGATGCAGGGACGGGCGGCTGCGGACGTCGCGCGCACGCTCGGCGCTGGTCCGCTGAAAGTGTTCTTCCGCATCCAGATCCCGATGGCTCGCCCGGCGATCATGATCGGTCTGACGCTGGTGGCGATGGAGACCTTGAACGATATCGGTGCCGTCGAATTCCTCGGCGTGCAGACGCTGACCTTCTCGATCTTCGATACCTGGCTGAACCGCGGTAGTCTTGCGGGCGCCGCCCAGATCGCCTGCATCATGCTGGTCTTCGTCATCGGCCTGATGATGATTGAACGGGCCGCACGCCGTCGCCAGCGTTTTTCCAGCCAGAAGACGACCTCAGCCGTCCACGACGCCGTCCGGCTGTCGTTGACCGGCTGGAAGAAATGGGCGGCAATGTTCGCCTGCCTGCTGCCCGTCCTCTCGGGTTTCGCCGTGCCGTTTTTCGTCCTCGGCAATTTCGCCCTGAAGCGGATCGACCAGTTCGTGGAGCCTCGCCTTCTGAATGCTCTCTTCCACAGCATCCTGGTTTCGGGCGCGACGGCGATGGCCACGGTGCTGCTCGGCTTCGTGCTGGCCTATGCGGCGCGCACCGGGCACTCCCGCGTCTCCGACACGGCCGGCCGGCTCGCCTCCTTCGGCTACGGTGTGCCCGGCACGGTGCTGGCGATCGGCGTGCTCTTTCCGCTGGCTGCTCTCGACAATGCGGTCGACGCCGGCATGCGGGAAACCTTCGGCATCTCCACCGGCCTGATGATGACCGGCACCGGCTTTGCGATCATCTATGCCTGCAGCGTGCGTTTCCTCACCATGGCGGAAGGCACGCTCGAAGCCGGCTTCCAGAAGCTCTCTCCGCATCTCGACATGGCCGCGCGCGCGCTCGGGCGCACTGGCGGACAGACCCTGCGCACCGTGTTGCTGCCGATGATGCGCCCAGCCGTTCTGACTGCAGCCCTGCTCGTCTTCATCGAAACGATGAAGGAGCTTTCCGCCACGATCATGCTGCGGCCCTTCAACTTCAACACGCTCGCCACCCTCGTCTACGAGGACGCCTCGCAGGCGAAGGTGGAGGATGCTTCGGTCGCCGCCATGATCATCGTCATCGCCGGCATGATCCCGGTCATTGCCGTGTCGCGGTCTCTCGAAGGCCGATCCTGATAGGTATCGGGAAGCCCGCCCTGCGAGTTTCTGACGGCAGCAACGGCATAAAAAAAAGGTGGCTGGGAGGCCACCTCGATAATCGAATGCTAAACCAACAAGTGCTCGAGAAGGGATGACATCATGTCTGCGGCGGCATCGCTGCCGAGCGCCGACTTACATCGACCGGCCTCAAGTTGACATGACCATGCGCCCCCAATTCTTAACAAGACCTTACCAGGCGGCTCCGCAATTTTAGTGATTTTTCAGCAAGTCTGAAGGCGTGGTTAATTCGGGGAGCGCCAACAAGTTAACGCGCCCTCAATTTTTAAGGGCCTCGAGCCCGGCAAAAAGGTCGAGCGCCTCGGGGTTGGCGAGCGCCTCCTTGTTCTTCACCGGACGGCCGTGCACGACGTCACGAACGGCAAGCTCGACGATCTTGCCCGACTTGGTGCGGGGGATGTCGGCGACCGCGATCACCTTCGCCGGCACGTGGCGCGGCGACGCGCCGATGCGGATGCGGTTCTTGATCGCCTTGGTCAGATCGTCGGTGAGCGCGATACCAGATGCGAGGCGAACGAAGAGAACGACGCGTACGTCGTCTTCCCAATCCTGCCCGATGCAGAGGGCTTCTGCGACCTCCTCCATCTGCTCGACCTGATTGTAGATCTCCGCAGTGCCGATGCGCACGCCGCCGGGGTTCAAAGTCGCGTCGGAGCGGCCGTGAATGACGATGCCGCCATGTTCGGTCCATTCGGCAAAGTCGCCATGGCACCAGATATTGTCGAAGCGCTCGAAATAGGCGGCGCGATACTTGGCACCCTCCGGGTCGTTCCAGAACATCACCGGCATCGACGGGAACGCCTTGGTGCAGACGAGCTCGCCCTTTTCACCGCGCACGGATTGCCCCTCGTCGTTCCAAACGTCGACCGCCAATCCGAGGCCGGGCCCCTGAATCTCGCCGCGCCAGACCGGCTTCAAGGGATTGCCGAGCACGAAACAGGAGACGATATCGGTGCCGCCGGAGATCGAGGCGAGCTGGACGTCCGACTTGATGCCTTCGTAGACGAAGGAGAAGCCTTCCGGCGACAAGGGCGAACCGGTGGAGGTGAGCAGCCTCAGGGTGGAGAGATCATGGGTCTTGGCCGGCACGAAGCCGCCCTTGCGGACCGCATCGATGTACTTGGCCGAGGTGCCGAACACGGCGAACTTCTCGGCGGCGGCATAGTCGAAGAGCACGTTGCCGTCGGGATAGAAGGGCGAGCCGTCGAAGAGGCAAAGCGTGGCGCCGACCGCCAGGCCCGAGACCAGCCAGTTCCACATCATCCAGCCGCAGGTGGTGAAGTAGAAGAGGTTTTCGCCGCGGCGCAGGCCGCAATGGAATCGGTGCTCCTTCAGGTGCTGCAGCAAGGTGCCGCCGGCCGAATGAACGATGCACTTCGGAACACCCGTCGTGCCCGACGAAAACAGCACATAGAGCGGATGGCTGAACGGAAGCCGTTCGAACGTCAGCGTCTTCGCCTCGAACGGCGCGATGAAATCTCCGAGAGTCTTGCCGCCCGCGATCGAGGCCGCAAGCGCTGCGCTGTCGCCGGCATAGGGTATGATCAGCGCCGGCACTGCAAGGCTCGCGGAGACCGCGCGCACCTTCGCGTCGACGTCCTGGCGCTTGCCGTTATACCAGTAGCCGTCGCAGGCGATGAACAGCTTCGGCGCGATCTGGCCGAACCGATCGAGAACGCCCTGCTCGCCGAAATCGGGAGAGCAGGACGACCAGATCGCCCCGATCGAGGCGGTCGCCAACATCAGCGCGATGGTTTCCGGCATGTTCGGCATCATCGCCGCGACGCGATCGCCCGGGCCGATGCCCTGCGCTTTCAGCGCCTGCTGTAGTCGCGACACCAAAGCACGCAGATCATTCCACGACAGGCGGTAGTCGACCTTGTCCTCACCGCGGAAGACAAGCGCATCGCCATCGCCGGTTTCGCGAAGCAGGTTCTCCGCGAAGTTCAGTTTCGCTTCGGGGAAGAAACGGGCATCGAGCATCCGGTCGCCATTGACGAGGGCAGTCGCGCCACGCTCCCCGACGACGTTGCAATGCTCCCAGACTGCGGTCCAGAAGTCACCACGCTCGGCCACCGACCATGCATGGAACGCGTCATAATCCGCAAAGGTTCTGCCGAAGCGTTCGCTGCACCAGGCGATGAATTCAGCCATTGGGCTATGCGCACGGATCTCTGGACTCGGAACCCACAATGGCTGCTCTGCTTGCATGCTTTCCTCCACTCCTACTCCATGCTCTCTATACCATGCTGCATCGCAAAATAAACAGTACCTGCAGTCGTCTCGGCATCGCGCCGGCGACATTTACCTGTCTGTTTCCTGTCCGTCGCATTTGATTTCTGAAGACCGAAGGCCTATCCAACATGCGAGATCCAAGCGATGGCGACCGGGCAGACATGACACGGAATTTCCTGCATAAGATGCGCGACGCACGCCTGCGGTCGCGGCTCAGCCGTCACCACTTCCTGTGGGCCGCAGCGATCGGAGTGGGGCTTGCTGTCGCCTACAATGCCGCACTGCCTCTGCTGATTTCGACCGCCGACGTGCGCCCGACGGTGGAGCACATGCTCGACGCCTGGTCAGGTGGGAAAAGCCGGATAACAGGCAATCCCGAGATCCGCTTCTGGCCGGAACCGACCCTCACGCTGCGCTCCGCGACGATCGAGACGGCAGATGGCACATCGCGCAAGCTCGTGCATATTGGCAGCATAACCGCGTCCTTCAGCCTGCTTTCAGCCATCGATGGCGACCCGGACCTCGAGGACATCCGCTTGATCGAGCCGGTCGTCACGCTGGAAAGGCGGACGGATGGCACGCTCAACTGGCAACGTCCACACTGGTTGACTGTGCCGGAGCGATCGACCTCCGGCGACGATACGCCCTTCGGTGACGTCACGGTCGAAAACGGACGCCTGCAGGTCATCGATCTCATTACCAATCAGACCCGTGAATTTTCCGGCATCTCCGGAACGGTCAAGTGGCCGTCCTTCTCCGAGCCTCTGGGCGCCCAGTTCTCGGGCAGCATTGGTGGACAGCTGGTAACCTGGACGCTCGACTGCAACGAACCGCTGGCGCTTCTTGCCGGCCGCGATACGACGCTCAGGACATCGCTGACCTCAACGCCATTGAACCTCTCTTTCGAAGGCGTCGGCAGTCTCTCACAAACACCGATCAGTTCGGGCCGGCTCCAGCTTTCGACCGCATCCCTGCAAACGCTGGCGGCCTGGTTCGAGGGCAAAGCCGAGCGTGCCCTGCCCGACAGCAGTTTCAACCTCAGCGCCAATGTCACGACAGGTGATAGCTCCCTGAAGCTCGACGATCTGCAGTTTGCTCTGGGCGGCGCCAACGCGACCGGTGTTCTCGACGTCTCCACGCCAGCCAACGATACGCCCCGTATTGAGGGCACGCTCGCCTTCGACCGCATCGGCCTCAACGGTTTGCAACCCCTCATCGATCAATTGCCGGTGGAGCCTGACGACATCGCCAAGCAGCTCGGTGACGCTTTCGCGCGGACCTGGCGTGCCGATGTCCGCCTGTCGGCGCAGGAGGCATTGGTCGGCCCGCTGCGGCTTGTGGATGTGGCGGCCGGCATCATCATCGACCATGGGCGCGCTTCCATCGACATCGCCGACAGCACCTATGCCAATGGCCGGCTCAGTGGCCGGATCGCAGTCTCGGAAGCGGGGTTGGCAAAGGGCGGCAAACTCGAACTTGTCCTGAAAAATGCCGACCTCGCCGCAGCGCTCGCGGACTTCGGGTTTACCGGCCCGATCCCGTCCGGCCGCGGCAACGTCAACTTCGACCTGGTGACCGAGCATCCGTTCTGGACTGAGCAGGCGGCCGAGGCTTCGGGCCGCATCAGGCTCTCGCTCGCCAACGGCACCCTCTCCAGTTTCGACGCAAACGCCTTCGCGGACCTGGTCAGGGCGGGAGAGTTCTTCTCGCTGGCTCAGGCGAGCGATGGCAGCTTCGCTTTCCAGACGGCCGACATCGAAGCCAGTTTCGGCCAGGGGTCGGCGCGGCTGAACCAGGCGCTTTTCACCGGCAAAACCGGCAGCCTCTCGGTCAATGGCGTCATTCCCTATCGCACCGGCAGCCTGGCACTCGCCGGCACGTTCATCGACACACTCAATGCCGGACAAAGGCTGCGCTTCTTCGTCGGCGGGTCCTGGCCGAATGCGGTGATCTCGCCCCTGTCGGTCCTCGGCGAACCCAACTGAAAACGGCCGGCGTCACGGACGCCGGCCGCTGGTTGCTGTTCACAACGGACAAAGCCGGTTCACGCCCAAGCGCGGAGCAGCTCCCGCTCAGGATTGCGCAAAGGCGGCCCGCTCGTCGCGCTCGCGCTGTGCCTCACGCTGCTTGGTGACGATGGAGGCAACGACGACCCCGATTGCGACAATGCCGATGAGAATGGTGCAGATCGCATTGATTTCCGGCGTCACCCCGAGCCGCACCTGGCTGTAGATCTTCATCGGCAGCGTCGTGGCGCCCGGTCCCGTCGTGAAGCTCGAAATCACCAGATCATCCAGCGACAGCGTGAAGGCCAGCACCCAGCCGGAAAACACTGCCGGCGCAATAACCGGCAGCGTGATCGCAAAGAAGGTGCGGACCGGCGTGGCGCCGAGATCGAGCGCTGCCTCTTCGATCGACTGGTCGAAGCTTAAGAGCCGCGACTGCACGACCACGGCGACGAAGCACATGGTGAAGGTGATATGCGCCAGCGTGATCGTCCAGAAGCCGCGGTCAAGGCCGATGGCGACGAAGAGCAGCAGGAGCGACAGACCGGTGATCACCTCGGGCATGACGAGCGGCGCATAGACCATGCCGGAAAACAGCATGCGGCCGCGAAAACGCGTGTAGCGAACGAGCGCCAGCGCCGCCAGCGTCCCGAGCACCGTTGCACAGGTCGCCGAGATCAGCGCGACGCGGATCGTCACCCAGGCGGCATCGAGCAGCGCCTGATTGTGCCAGAGCTGCGTGTACCATTTGGTCGAAAAGCCCGCCCAGACCGTGACGAGCTTCGACTCGTTGAACGAGAAGATCACCAGAAGCACGATCGGCAGGTAGAGGAAGCCGAAGCCGAGCACGATCGAGGCGATGTTGAAGCGAGACCAGGTGCCCATCTCCTACTTCCCCTCGCTGTCAGCTTTGGCCTGCGCGTTCTGGAAATAGACGATCGGCAGCACCAGGATCAGAAGCAGAATCGTCGCCACTGCCGAGGATACCGGCCAGTCGCGGTTGGCGTTGAACTCGTTCCAGAGGGTCTTGCCGATCATCAGCGTTTCCGAGCCGCCGAGCAGGTCGGGGATAACGAATTCGCCGACGGCCGGGATGAAGACGAGCAGGCAGCCGGCGACGACGCCCGCGAGCGAGAGCGGGAAGGTCACGCGCCAGAAGGCCGTAAACGGCGTGCAGCCGAGGTCGAGTGCCGCTTCGGTCAGCGTGTGGTCCATCTTCTCGAGCGACGAATAGATCGGCAGCACCATGAAGGGCAGATAGGAATAGACGATGCCGATATAGATCGCCCAGTTGGTGTTGAGGATGATCAACGGCTGGTCGATGACGTTGATGCTCATCAGGAACTGATTGAGCAGACCCTCGGGCTTCAGGATCGCGATCCAGGCGTAGACGCGGATCAGGAAGCTCGTCCAGAACGGCAGGATCACCAGCATCAAGAGCGTCGGCCGAATGGTCTTCGGTGCCTTCGCCATGCCGTAGGCGACCGGATAGGCGATTAGCAGCGTCAGGACAGTCGAAACCGCCGCGATGATGACGCTCGATACATAGGCGTTGAAGTAGAGGACGTCTTCCGTCAGCCAGACATAGTTGTCGAACGAGAACTCCCGCGCCTTTTCCAGGATTCCGGACAGGCCACCAAAGAGATCGAAGACCGGCGTATAGGGCGGCATCGCCACTGCCGTCTGCGACAGCGAAATGCGGAAGACGATGAAGAAGGGGATAAGGAAGAAAAACAGCAGCCAGGCATAGGGGATGATGATGACGAGGCGGCTGAAGAGAGCGGATGCGACGCGTGTCATGGTCTCAATCCTTCAGAACGACGCCGGCGTCTTCGCCGAAGGAAATCCAGACCTCCTGGTCGTAACCGAGCGGATCCTCAACCGCGCGCACCGCATTCAGCGACGACGCCTTGATCACGCGTCCGTCCTTCAGGCGCACGTGGAAGACGGTCATGTCGCCGAGATAGCCGATATCCCAGATCTCCCCCTGGACGGCGTTGACGGGCGCGTGTGCCGGCGGCTGGCGGCTGACACGGATCTTTTCCGGGCGGACGGCGACGGCGGACTTGCCGCCTGTAGCCGGTCTTTCGGGCGACGCCATGCGGATGGGGAAGCCGTTGGTGCCTTCAAGGCGCACGTAGCCGCCGTCAGCCCCGCCGACCGCTCCCTCGAAAATGTTGACGTCGCCGATGAAGTCCGCGACGAAACGGGAATTCGGCGCCTCATAGATCTCGGCCGGGGTCGCGACCTGGATGACCTTGCCGTGGCTCATGACCGCGATGCGGTCGGCCATGGTCATCGCCTCCTCCTGGTCGTGCGTCACGACGACGAAGGTGAGGCCGAGTTCCTGCTGCAGGTCCATCAGTTCGAACTGGGTTTCCTCGCGCAGCTTCTTGTCGAGCGCGCCGAGCGGCTCGTCGAGGAGCAGCACCTTCGGCCGCTTGGCAAGCGAGCGGGCGAGCGCGACGCGCTGACGCTGGCCGCCGGAAAGCTGGTGCGGCTTGCGCTGGGAAAACTTTTCGAGCTTCACCAGCTTCAGCATCTGCGCGACGCGCGCAGCGATATCCGCTTTCGGCATGCCGTCCTGCTTGAGGCCGAAGGCGATGTTGTTCTCGACCGTCATGTGCGGAAAGAGCGCGTAGGACTGGAACATCATGTTGACCGGCCGCCGGTAGGGCGGGATGCCGGCGAGGCTCTGCCCGTCGAGAATGATCTCACCCGACGTCGGCTGCTCGAAGCCGGCAAGCATGCGCAGGAGCGTCGACTTCCCGCAGCCCGACGCGCCGAGGAGCGCAAAGAACTCGCGTGTGTAGATATCAAGCGAAAGGTCGTCGACGGCGGTGAAATCGCCGAACCGCTTTGTCACGTTCTTGACGGAAATGAATGGCTTGGAAGCGGGATCCGCCCAGGGGGCAAAGGACCGCCGAATACTGCCGAGAGACTTCATCATCTATCCCCGAATGATACAGCCGATTGGGCGCTCTTGTTTTCCCCGGCGCCCATTAAGAAAATTGCCCGGATTTTGAGGTCCGGGCAATTCGTTTTCCGCTCTTACTGGCCGGTTACGACCTTTGTCCAGAGTCGGGTCAATACCCTCTGTTCCTTCGCCTCGAAGGGCGTCACCGTGAACAGTTTCTGCATCACCTCTTCCGACGGATAGATGGCGGTATCTTCCAGAACGGCCTTGTCGAGGAACTGCTGCGAGGCCTTGTTGCCGTTGGCGTAGAAGACGTAGTTCGATGCCTTGGCGACGACTTCCGGCTTCATCATGTAGTTGAGGAAGGCATGGGCTTCCTCGACGTGCTGCGCATCGGCAGGGATCGCGAACATGTCGAACCACATCTGCGCACCCTGCGACGGGATCGCATAGTCGACGGTCACGCCGGCCTTCGCTTCGGCCGCGCGGTCACGGGCCTGGAAGACGTCGCCGGAGAAACCGACCGCAAGGCAGATGTCGCCGTTGGCGAGCGCGTTGATGTATTCCGAGGAATGGAACTTGCGCACGTTGGGACGGATGCTTGCCAGGAGTTCGGCCGCCTTTTCCAGATCGGCAGCATCGTGGCTATCCGGATTGAGGCCGAGATAGGCAAGCGCCGACGGCATGACGTCGGTCGGGGAATCGAGGATGTGGATGCCGCAATCCTTGAACTTCGCCGCCAGTTCCGGCTTGAAGATCACGTCCCAGTTGGGCTTCTCGTCCGTGCCCAGGATCGCCTTCATCTTGTCGACATTGTAGCCGATGCCGGTGGTGCCCCACATGTAGTCGACGGCGTATTCGTTGCCCGGATCGTACTTCGCCGTACGCTCCATGATCACGTCCCACATATTGGAAAGGTTCGGCAGCTTCGACTTGTCGAGCTTCTGGAACACGCCGGCGGCGATCTGCCGCTGCAGGAAGGTTGCCGTCGGCACGACCACGTCGTAACCCGAACCGCCCGCGAGCAGCTTCGTCTCCAGGATCTCGTTGGAATCGAAGACGTCATAGACGACCTTGATACCGGTCTCCTTGGTGAAGTCTTCCAGAATGCTGCTGTCGATGTAATCCGACCAGTTGTAGACGTTGACCACGCGCTCCTGCGCCGAGGCCAGCATGGTCGAACCGGCCAGTACGGCTGCCGCCAGGGTTGTGACGATGAGCTTGGACATACAACTCCCCTTTTGATTTTTCGTATCGGGCCCGGCATGCCGGGACACCGTCCAATCCGCTTCGCTCAGGCCGGAGGTTAGGCATGTTTCTCGATAACCTCAAGCGCTTTCGTGCCAACAAAAGGCGCCGCCGCATCGGTCGGTGTTTTTCACAAGCCAAGGAAAATCGGGCACTTATGGCAAGCCGCCGGGCGGCTGCTTAAACCGGGCGTCACCGCTCGCCGCAGTTAACCATGTCGATGCTCGACATGTACGGACCGACGTTTACAATTGATTAACCATGATCGCCGTGCGATTTTCCGGCCGGTTGTGCATCAAGGCTTGGGTATTGCGATGGGCGAGAAGATCGTTGGCGAGAAGGCCACAGGCGGACGAAGCCGCAGGATCGACCCGAAGGAACTGAAAAGCCTTTCCGTGCTCGAGCCGCACAAGGCGCTGGGCGCAATCGCTTTCGATTGGGTGATGATCGCAGCGGCGATCGCCGTCAGCGAATATGCCAGCAATCCGCTGGTCTATCTGCTCGCCGTTGTGCTGATCGCCGGACGCATGCATGCACACGGCTGCATGATCCACGAGGCCGCGCATTACCGCATCGTCCGCAACAGAAAACTCAGCGACTGGATGAGCGACCTGTTGCTCGCCTGGCCGGTGCTTGCCACCGTCGACGGCTATCGCCAGAACCATCTCGCGCACCACCAGCATGCCAATACCGACGAGGATCCGGACTGGACGGCGAAGCTCGGCATGCCGCAATTCACCTTCCCGCAGAAGCTTGCTCGCGGCATAACACAGTTGCTTGGCTACCTCGTTGCGGTCAATTCGCTGCGCGACATGCTGCACATGGCCAAACGCATGGGAAAGAACGACCGCTCGACGCTTCAATACAAGCTGCTGCGCATCGGCTTCTATGTGGCCGCCGCGGCGATCTTCACGCTGCTCGGCATCTGGCGGGAAGTGGCGCTCTACTGGGTGGTGCCGTTCCTCACTTTCTTCTGCCTGTTCCTTTATATACGCAGCGTCGCCGAGCACTTTGGCAGCATGGACTATAGCGACGAACTCACGAGTTCACGCACGGTCTATCCGCATGCCTGGGAGAAGCTGTTCTTCGCCCCCCACAACATCAACTATCACCTCGAGCACCACCTCTATCCGGGCGTGCCGTTCTACAACCTGCCCGAGTTGCACGCGATCCTGATGCGCAACAAGGCCTATGCGGACAAGGCGCATATCACCCGCGGCTATACGACGGGCCTTCCGGCGGAATGCTTCGCGCCGGATGCACCGCTGCTGCCGAACCAGCATCCCGTCAGCTATTGAAAATCGAAAACGCTGAGCCCGGTCGCCATCTCATCGAGCCCCAGCGGCCGCGTGACCGGCGGCTCGGCGCGTGCCAGACAGCCCTGCCGTTCACAGAGCCGGCAGGCGGCACCAATCGCGACCGCCGGCGGCATCCCCGCACCGTAGACCACCTCATCAGCGAAGGACGCTTCGCAACCGAGGAGTAAGGCCGTGCGCCGAACCCGCTCCTGAAACGCCGCCTGCGGGCCATCCAGCGTGCGCGCCACCGTCAGAAACGCAGCGCCATCGGGCATTTCGACACGATCGACCAGAACCTGCCCCGGCACCGAGAAGGCGGCATGGATATTGAGCTTCGGACAGCCGCCGCCGAATTTCGCCTGCGGGAAGCCTGAAGCGCCGGCCCGCCGCAAGCGGTGGCCGGCATTGTCGATCTCCATCAGAAAGAAGGGCACGCCTTGTGCGCCCGGCCGCTGCAGCATGGTCAGCCGATTGGCGGCCTGCTCGAAGGAGACCTGAAAGCGCGCACGCAGCACGTCGACATCATACTTCGCGCGCTGCGCGGCGGCGAGGAAGGCGGCATAGGGCATCATCAGCGCATGCGCGCCATAGCGCGCAAGCTCGAAACGGGCGATGCGGCGCGCCTCCGCCGTCGAGAAACGCAAAGGCTCGAGTTCGGCGATGATCGCCTCATGGCAGGCGATCGATACGGCCTCCATGGCGATCTCGCGGAGCTGGTCATAGGGCGATAGCCGCTCGGAGATGAAGAGGCGCATGGAATGCCGGTCGAAACGGCGGCGCAGATTGGGCATGGCATGCACCGGCAGGCTGCGCACCACCAGGCCATGCTCCTTCTTCAGCCAGTTCCTGAGAGCACCCACGAGATCATCGCCTGGCGACAGCGCCTCATGAAAGGCTTCCGCCGCTGCCTCGATTGCAGCAAAATGATTGGGCCGAGCCTCGAAGGTCTCGCGCACCTCGTCCATCGGCAGCCGCGTGCCCGAAAGCGCCTCCATATGCCCCTGCCCCGCCAGCAGGTCGGCGAGGTCCTTCAGGCGCGCCGCCTGCTCGCGATAGGCGCGATAGAGCTTGACGACACCGCCGGCGGCATTGGGGGCGGCTTCCGCCACCTCGATCAGCTCCTGCTCTCCGGGCAGTTCGGCTGACAACAGCGGATCGGCAAAAACCTCGCGCAATTGCGTGAGGCTGCCACCGGTTTCTCCCTGCAGTTCGTCGAGATCGACCTTGTAGACCGACGCGAGTTTCAAAAGCAGCTGAACAGTCAACGGCCGCTGATTGCGCTCGATCAGATTGAGGTAGGACGGCGAGATGCCGAGGGCCTCGGCCATGGCCGTCTGCGTCAGCGAGAGACCGTTGCGAATACGCCTGACCCGCGGACCGGCGAAGATCTTGTTCTCGGCCATTTGTAACTACCTTTACAATCTGCAACGAACGCGACGATTTACATTTTTTACAAATTTACTTCGCGCTTCTGTCAAAGGCAAGACAAGATAACCCTTTTGAGCGCGCCATTTCATTGTTTCCAATAGCCGAATATCGCAGCGCAATGTAAAAGCTGTCACATGAACTCGAAACACAAAGCGCCGCGCGACGAAAGTCGAATGGATGTCCGATTTTGACAGGAGGATGTAATGACTGATTTTTACAAGCTGGTTCCGAGCGCACCGCAAGGCCGCTTCGATGGCGTCGAACGCCCCTATACCGCCGAGACCGTAAAGCGGCTGCGCGGGTCGGTCGAAATCCGCTATTCGCTGGCCGAAATGGGCGCGAACCGCTTGTGGAAACTCATTCACGAGGATGACTTCGTCAACGCGCTTGGAGCGCTCTCCGGCAACCAGGCCATGCAGATGGTCCGCGCCGGCCTGAAGGCGATCTATCTCTCCGGCTGGCAGGTTGCTGCCGACGCCAACACCGCTTCGGCAATGTATCCGGACCAGTCGCTCTATCCGGCCAATGCGGCGCCCGAGCTCGCAAAGCGCATCAACCGCACGCTGCAGCGCGCCGACCAGATCGAAACGTCGGAAGGCAAGGGCCTTTCGGTCGACACCTGGTTCGCGCCGATCGTCGCCGATGCCGAAGCCGGCTTCGGCGGCCCGCTCAATGCCTTCGAGATCATGAAGGCGTTCATCGAGGCAGGTGCTGCCGGCGTGCACTACGAAGACCAGCTCGCGTCTGAAAAGAAGTGCGGCCACCTCGGCGGCAAGGTTCTGATCCCGACGGCCGCCCATATCCGCAACCTGAACGCAGCAAGGCTTGCCGCCGACGTCATGGGCACGGCGACGCTGGTCATCGCCCGTACGGATGCGGAAGCGGCAAAGCTGCTCACTTCCGATATTGACGAGCGCGACCGTCCTTTCGTCGACTATGACGCCGGGCGCACGGTCGAAGGCTTCTACCAGGTGAAGAACGGGCTGGAGCCCTGCATCGCCCGGGCCATCGCCTATGCACCGCATTGCGACCTCATCTGGTGCGAGACCTCCAAGCCAGATCTGGAGCAGGCCCGCAAGTTCGCCGAAGGCGTACACAAGGCGCATCCGGGCAAGCTGCTCGCCTACAACTGCTCGCCGTCGTTCAACTGGAAGAAGAACCTCGACGACGCGACGATCGCCAAGTTCCAGCGCGAGCTGGGCGCGATGGGCTACAAGTTCCAGTTCATCACGCTTGCCGGCTTCCACCAGCTGAACTTCGGCATGTTCGAACTGGCGCGCGGCTACAAGGCGAGACAGATGGCCGCCTATTCGGAACTGCAGGAAGCGGAATTCGCAGCCGAGGTCAACGGCTACACCGCAACCAAACACCAGCGCGAAGTGGGCACCGGCTATTTCGACGCCGTTTCGATGGCGATTACCGGTGGCCAGTCCTCAACGACCGCGATGAAGGAATCGACCGAGCACGACCAGTTCCGCCCGGCCGCAGAGTGAAAGCCCGGCGGGAGCGCGGCAATCCCTGCCCGCTGCGCTCCTGCCGATCCTCATAAATCAGAGCGGGACACGGACGGAAACCGCAGACACTCTTCCGCATCCCACTCTAGCCTCGAACCTCAAGGAGAAGTCCAATGACAGTCCAGACACGCGTCAAGGAACGGGCCGAGGAACAGTCTTCGGCGATGACCCCGGACCAGCAGGCAGCGATCCGCATGGTCGCCAACGACCTGCACCGCCTCAACCAGTCCGTTATGAAGGCCGTGGATGCCGGCGTTTCGGTCGAGCTCGTTCGCTCGGCCCGCCACCACGGTGGTGAAGGCAACTGGGGCGACCTCCTGATCCCGGTCATCGTGACCCAGGGCAGGCCATGACACTCGCGGCGATGACGCTTGCGATGGCTTTGCTTTCATCCGTCTCGCTTCGTCCGCTCGCCGCATCTTTCGTCCGAAGCGCAATTTATAGTTGAACAACATTGAAACTGTAGCGCGAGACCTCGGCGCACAAGATCAGAAAGGCCGGCAGCGATGCCGGCCTTTCCGTGCTCGCGGTGATCGTTCACGACGCAACGATCACCGGCAACCCACTATTTCAGGTTGATCGAACCGCCCGCTCCTGCCTATATTAGCCAAACCTACCTTAGGCAGAGGTGCGCATGCATCGATCGACGAGAGCTGCCGATACGGCCGAACTGACGGAGTTGATCTACGGCGCCGCATTTGGTGACTGCAGCTGGCAGGACTTTCTTGATCGACTGACCACGACGATGCCCGGCGGGCGCTCGGCGCTCCATTACCACGATCTCACATCGCCGGCGTCATGCGTGCCCTATGTCTCCGGCTTTACGCCGGAAGCCATCGACCAGTTCAACAGCCACTTCGCGGCGATCAATCCCTGGATACCGAAGTCGGTCCTCGTGCCCGTCGGCCGCGGTCTCGCCGGCGAGCATATCGTCTCGCGCGCGGATTTGCTGAAATCGGAATTCTACAATGACTGGCTGAAGGGCCAGACCGGCTGCGAGACCACGGTGGGCGTCACCATCGTGCGCAGCGCGACGCGCACATTGCTCGTATCGACCTGTACATCGTCCACGGACGAGGAACTCAACCGGCAGGCGGCCGATCAATATACCCTTCTTGCCCCTCATCTGAAACGCGCCTTCGATTTCCTGCGCCGACGGGACTTGATGATGGCCGAGCAGCATGAGGGCCAGACGCTTCTCGATACGATCGGCGTCGGCGTCATTTATGTCGGCGACAATCTTCGCATCCGCTCGATGAACGTCAACGCCGAACGCATGGCGGCGAAGGGTTCTCCGTTTCGCGTCACGATCGGCGGACGCTTGTTCATGGACGAACCGGAAGCCAACGCGGCACTGGAGCTTCTGGCCTCACCGGTCGGCACTCCCGCACAGCCGCAGGTTCGCATCGTCAGGACCGCGGAGAATGGCGCCTTTCGGATCACGCTCGTCCGGCGAAGCGCCAGTATCTTCACCGAACTCCTCGATGGCCCCACCGTCGCGGTGCTGGTCGAGCCGGCGTCCTCGCTGGTTTTTGACCAACGCCTCACCCACCTGAAAGACAGCTACGGCCTCACGCCGGCCGAAATCCGCATCGCGTCAGGCGTCGTTGCCGGCCTGACGCTGAAGGAAATGTCGCATGCCAACGGCGTCAGCTACGAGACGACCCGTACGCAGCTTAAAAGCATCTATTCCAAGACCCGGGTCAATTCTCAGGCCGCCCTGGTCAAGCTCCTGATGCGCTGACCGAAGGCGCCAGAACCCACGACCCGTCGTTCTGGATGCGGGCCGGTCGCGCGCATGCTCAGCCGCGACGCGGCCGTTTTCCGGCAAAGACGTCAGCATGGCTACGCAACAGCTTCGTCATGCGATCGACCACCGTGCGGATTTCCTTTCGGTGCCGATCCTCGTTGTTCATCACGATCCATTGCCGATGCCTGAGCGCCGGGATTTCGTCACCCGCCCGCTCCAGCATCGGATCGAGATCGCCGACGAAACAGGGAAGCACGGCGCACCCGGCGCCGGCACGGGCGAGATCCAGGAGCGAACGCGGCCGTGTGATCGTCGCGACGATCCTGCCCTCTGCCTGCTGGTGAGGCCAGCGAAGATAGGCCGAGATCGCCTCCTCTTCGCCCACGGCCACCCACCGACTGTTGGCAGCTGACGCTGCGTTCTTCTGGCGATAGGCGGCGTAGGCGACGTCACCGATCAGGCTCGCCGCCAGATAGCTTTCCTCGGGCTCGAAAGCACGGATGCCGATATCGGTCTCACGATAGGCGAGGCTTGCGCGTGTCTCGCCAACCGTTATCGCCAGGCTGAAACCATCCCTCTCGCTGCAAAGTGCCGGGAAATTCTCGGCAAGAAGCCAGGCATTCCAGGTGCCGACGGTGATGCGGACTGTCGCGCCTTCACCCTCGCGCCGCCAGCTTTCGACCAGGCGCGCCGCCGTCTCCATCTCCTGAAGCTGCTCGAAAAGAAGCTCACCGTCGCCAGTGAGCTGATAGCCGGTCTGGCTGCGCAGGAATAAGGCGCGGCCCGTCCGCTCCTCGAGCTCCAGCATCCGCCGCCCGACCGTGGCCGGGCTCGAACCGAGCGCCTGTGCCGCGCCGGTCAGGCCCCCGGTGCGCGCCACGCTCATGAAACAGCGGTAGATATCCCAATCCAGGTTTTTCATTACTGAAAAATATAGCGCGATATCCGGTGTATGTAAAACTGCTTTGGATGCATAAAAGACGTGATGCCCACCAAGTGAGGAGCATCACCATGGAAATGATGGCAATGGTCTATATCGCCGACATGGCCTTGAAGAACCGGCGTTGGGACGAAGACTTCGATCCGAAGCCGCCGGGATATCTTCGGCGCCTCTTTAACGCCCTGTCCGTCAGGATTGCCCAGCGGCGCATGAGGCGCCTTGACGCTGAAGAAAAGAGCACCGCGGAGCCCTGCGGCCACGCGGTGCAATGTTAGCCCCTGCCCTTGTTATGTCGCACGGCGATACCGGTTTGCCGTGCCTTCGCCTGAAGGCGGAACGTCCGCAGTCAGCGAATTCGATTGCCGGCCGCCTCAGGCGGCCCGGTAATTGTAGTCGTCTGCCTGCGGCTCCAGCCGGAACTGCTCGACAAGCATCATCAACGTGTCGGCCTGGTGCGCGAGCGACCGGCTCGTCGCCGTGGCTTCCTCGACCATGGAAGCGTTCTGCTGTGTCATCTGGTCCATCTGGTTGACCGAGCCGTTGACCTCGTTGAGCGCAACGGCCTGATCGCGGCTAGCGGTCGCGATCATCTCCACATGCTGGCTGACGGTGACGATCTGCGCGCTGATCGATGCCAGCACTTCGCCCGTTTCCTTGACCAGGTGCGAACCGGCATTGACCTCGTTCGTCGACTTGTTGATGAGCCCCTTGATCTCGCGCGCGGCCTCTGCCGAACGCTGCGCCAGTTCACGCACTTCCTGGGCGACAACGGCAAAGCCCTTGCCTGCTTCACCCGCACGCGCCGCCTCGATGCCGGCGTTCAGCGCCAACAGGTTCGTCTGGAAGGCGATGTCGTCGATCACCTCGATGATCTGCTCGATCTGGCGCGAGGCCTCCTCGATGCGTCCCATGGCGGCGATCGCGTTGGTGACGACGGTCGCTGAGCTGTCGGCGCTGCGCTTCGTCTGGATCACGGCATGGTTGGCTTCGCCGGCACGCTCGGCCGAAGAGCGAACGGTCACGGTGATCTGGTCGACCGCAGCGGCGGTTTCTTCAAGCGATGCCGCCTGGGCTTCCGTTCGCTTCGACAGCGAGTCGGCGGCATGATGCATGCTTGAGCCGCTTTCCTGGATCGCCTGCGCATTGGCACGGATCTGGGAGAGCGTGTCCTGCAGCCGGATCAGCGAGCCGTTGAAGTCCTCGCGCAACTGTTCGAGACGACCGTGGAACGGAACCTCGATCTGGCGCGAGAGGTCGCCCTGCGCGAGACGGCCGAGACCGGCTGCAAGCTCGCTGACGGCCAGATCGATCTGACGATCGAGCTCCCGCTTTTCCCGATCGTTGCGGCTGCGCTCCATCTCGGCGCGAGTACGCTGCTCTTCGCTCTCGGCCTCGATGCGCACCTTGGAAAGCGCGTTCTCCTTGAAGACGCCGAGCGCGCGCGCCATGTCGCCGATTTCGTCACGACGGGCGTCGCCGTCGATCGCCGTGTCGAGGCGGCCATCGGCGAGGCGCCGCATGGCAGCGGTGATCTGACCGATCGGCTTCTTCAGCGTCAGCGTCAACGCAATGCCGGCAAGCAGCGCGATGACGACGCCGCCGACGGTTGCGGCCACCGAGATCTGGTTTGCTTCCTGGCGTTCTGTTCCGGCGGCCACCTTCTGCTGCTCGGCAAAGCCGGTGAGATCGCCCCAGATCTGGTCGATCGATTGGCCGGCAGCGTCGAAGTCGGCGGTCCGCTTGACGGTGATTTCGACGAGCGCTGCGGCATCCTTCTTCATCGCCGTCAGGATCGGCATCAGCGTATCGGCGATCTTGTCGAAGGAAGCGCCGTCACTGGCAACACCACGCAGCGTCGCCATGTTCTGTTGAACGGCAAGCGACTTGTCGAGCAGCTTCTGGCGGTTCTCTTCGTTCGTCTGCCCCATGAAAGTCGCAGCGGAAATCTGAATGTCCGTGATCGACGCGGCGAGCCGGCGGGTTGCGGTCAGTACCGATTCCGTCGTGACGATCTGCTCGTCGAGTTCGGCGAAGATCCGCGTCGCGTCACGCATCTTGCCGACCGATGCCGCCTCCAGGCGGAAGCTCGCAGTGCGGAAACGGTCGACATATTTGGAGATGCCGGCAAGCGTCTCCGGGCCGGCCGGCGCCTTCAGCAGCGAACCGATCTCGCTCGAAGCCGACGTGATCGTTTCGGCAAGCGATTTCTCGTCCTTCGGCAGCAGACGGAAGATGTCGCGCTCGGTGCGGCCGATCATCGGGAAGCGTTCCTTGACGGCCTTGAGCTTGTCGTCGACGGTGATCGCCTTGCTGACCTCGGTGCCGAATTCGTTGAAGAAGCGGCTGGCGCGCATCAGCTTTTCGGCTTCGCGCAACATGGTCTTGGCAGCGTTTTCGTTCTTCCGCACGGCGTATTGCAGCCGGTTCGATTCCTCGTTGATCTTGGAGCGCTCGATCAGCAGCGCGTCGAGGTTTGCCGCCATCGCTGCGCGCAGCTCCTGCTCGCCGACATGCAGCTTCCAGAGGCCATCAATGCGTGCCTCGATGTCGTTTGTCGCGGCGATTGCGGCCGTCAACTCGTCCTGACCGCTCTGGCCGGCGACCTGCGCGGCCGTCGCCGCAAGCACGTCCTTCTGAGCCGAAATCTTCGACTGGACGGCTTGCCTGGTTTCCTCGGTCGTCGAATGCAGGAAGGCGTTCATGCCCGCATAGACATCCTTGAAGCCGCTCAATGTCTGCAGCACGCTGTTGGAAATCTCCATGCGGCCCTGAAGCAGGCCGGATGCATAGAGACCGGTGATACCGACGGCACAGATGCTGACGACGAAGGGCAGGATGAAAAAGAGCACCTTCGTCTGGATCTTGAAACGGGCAAGAATTCTATCAATGAACATTGAAAACACCTTGGCTCGCAGCTCGCATTCGCCTCCCCCGGCAGCTCGAGACGTCTCCGCCTTCAACGACAGGGCGTGAAGGTGCGAGCGATCGAGAGCCACCCGATGCGCAAACAGGCTGATGTTTTTCGGAAAATCATACGGCGCACGCCGCAAGTCCGTCGGCAATCATTGCGGATCCGCGTCACCACTCCTAGGCAACGTGGACCTGACGAACTCACATCGTCGCACTATCCAATTTGAACGATTAAAATTTATATAAGCGCGTTTCACCTGCGGCAGAAAATCCGAAGGTGCGCGGGGCGCTTCAACGGCGCCCGAGGAACCGGCCGTCTAGGGCCGGTTGCCTGAGATCAGAACCAAAGGGCCGGAAGGGCTGCAAGCGCGGCTACGGCGAAGAAAGCGATGAGGGCGAGGCGCGTGATCGCGGCCTTCTGCTGACGGCTTTCATCGGTGCGGGCGACCGCGATGGCGCGGGGACGGCGGCGTGGTTGGTTCATGGCATCCTGTCCTTGTCACATTCACCGGCAACCATCGGCCCGGATGTACCGGCTTGCCAGTCACACATATATTGCAGCCATGCCGTGGCGGAGGAAAGTCAAAAAATAGGAAACAGTGTTATTTCCGTTTACGCGACAATCCGATCACACCAACCGCCGGCTGTGCCGACGAGAATAAAGGTTCGATCAGAGCCGTTAACAATCGCTGAAGCACGACCCACCAAAAGCGGGGAGATCAGGCGTCCTGCCCGGCAGCAAAGCCCGATGCCCAGGCCCATTGGAAATTGTAGCCGCCGAGCCAGCCGGTCACATCGACGCATTCGCCGATGAAGTAGAGCCCCGGTACCGCCTTCGCCTGCATCGTCTTGGAATCGAGCCCTTTGGTATCGACGCCGCCGAGCGTGACCTCGGCCGTGCGATAGCCTTCCGATCCGGCGGGCTTGATCGTCCAGGCCTGGATCGAAGACGAAAGCTGGTTGATCGTCTTGTCCGAGAGGTCGGCAAGCTGACGGCCGGTCAGCTTCGCGCCGTCGGCGAAAAACTGTGCGAGCCGGCGCGGCAGGATATCGCCAAGCGCCGTCTGCACCGCCTGCTTACCGTGGGTACGGCGGATCTCCTTGAGGATCGCGGAGATGTCGATATCGGGCATCAGCCGCAACTCGATCTCCTGTCCCTCGCGCCAATAGGAAGAGATCTGCAGGATCGCCGGGCCGCTCAGGCCACGATGGGTGATCAGCACCGCCTCGCGAAAAGCCGTCTTGCCGAACCGGGCTTCGGCGTCGGCTGCGACGCCCGCCAGTTCGCCGATCGTTTCGAGTTGCGCCGGATCGAGGGTCAGCGGCACGAGGCCCGGCCGCGTTTCGACGATGCCAAGGCCGAACTGCTCGGCGATCCGGTAGGCGAGCCCGGTCGCACCCATCTTCGGAATCGACTTGCCGCCGCTGGCTATGACGAGCGATTGGGCATCGATAGGCCCCTCATCCGTCATGACGCGGAAGCCCGCCCCGTGGCGTTCGACGCTTTCGATCGTTGTCTCCAGCCGCAACTCGGCGTGCACATCACGCATTTCCGCGAGCAGCATCCTTATGATGTCCTTGGCCGAGTGGTCGCAGAAGAGCTGGCCGAGGGTCTTTTCGTGCCAGGCGATGCCGTGCTTTTCGACCAAGGCCAGGAAATCGCGCGGCGTATAACGCGCCAGTGCCGACTTGCAGAAATGTGGGTTGGCCGAAAGGAAATTCTTCGGCCCCGCATGGATATTGGTGAAGTTGCAGCGACCACCGCCGGAGATGCGGATCTTCTCGCCGGGTGCCTTGGCATGGTCGAGCACAGCCGCGCGGCGGCCGCGCTTGCCCGCTTCGATGGCGCACATCATGCCCGCGGCACCGGCACCGATGATGACCACATCCTTCTTCTCAGCCACGAAACACCCCAGCTCTTTTGTCTTTCCTTCCCGGTGGCAAAGAAGAAAGTCAATGACCAAGCCCATCTAGCCAATTGCCAATCTGTGGTTATGATGCGTCATTCGAAGCCAAAACCGGTGATTTATGCCCTCCAAGAGAAGTGCTGCCCAACAAACAACGAAAATCAGCAAAACTTCGAAAATACCCCCCGCCTTGCACTCCCTCCGCGGTGTGAAGACCTGGAAGGAAGCCACGGACTGGCTCAAGATCCGCGGCATCGAAGACGTCGAATGCATCACGCCCGACCTTGCCGGCGTGCCGCGCGGCAAGATGATGCCGACCTCGAAATTCACTTCCAACACCTCGCTGGCGCTCCCCTCGGCCGTCTACCGGCACACGATCTCGGGCGAGTATCCTGACGAAACCGGGCAGTTCCGCTACGATTCGCGCGACAGCGACATCAAGCTCGTGCCTGATCTCTCGACGCTTTCGGTCGTGCCCTGGGAGACCGACCCGACGGCGCAGGTGATCTGCGACATCGTCGGTTCGCAGGGCGAGCAGATCAGCTACACGCCGCGCAACGTCCTGAAGCGCGTGGTCGACCTTTACAAGAAGAAGGGCTGGAAACCGGTCGTCGCACCGGAAATCGAATTCTACCTCGTCGCCACCAATGACGACCCTGACTATCCCCTGCATCCACCGAAGGGTCGCTCCGGTCGCTCGATCCTTGGCGGTCAGGGCTATTCAATTGCCGGCATCAACGAGTTCGACGAGCTGATCGACGACATCTATCACTTCTCCGAGAAGCAGGGTCTCGAGATCGACACGCTGATCCATGAAGAGGGACCGGCGCAGCTCGAGATCAACCTTCGCCACGGCGACCCGATCGAGCTGGCCGACCAGGTCTTCCTGTTCAAGCGCACGATCCGCGAGGCGGCGCTGAAACACGGCATCTATGCCACCTTCATGGCCAAGCCGATGCAGGGCCAGCCGGGTTCGGCGATGCACATCCACCAGTCAGTGGTCGAAATCAACACCGGCCGGAACCTGTTCTCCAACCCGGATGGATCGGCATCGAAGGAATTCTTCCACTTCATCGGCGGCATGCAGCACTACGTGCCGCGCACGCTGGTCATGATGGCGCCCTATGTGAACTCCTTCCGCCGGTTGACGCCCGACATGTCGGCGCCCGTTAATACCGCCTGGGGCTACGACAACCGCACGACCGCCTTCCGCATCCCGGTGTCGGAACCGGTCGCCCGGCGCATCGAGAACCGGCTGCCGAGCTCGGATGCCAACCCCTATCTGGCGCTCGCGGCCTCGCTTGCCTGCGGCTATCTCGGCATCGTCGAACAGCGGGAGCCGACGGCACCGACCGAGGACACGGCCAACGAGGGCGAGATCGACCTGCCGCGCGGCCTGCTCGAAGCTGTCGCTCTGCTCGAATCGGCACCATCGCTTGCGGAGGTGCTGAGCCCTGAGTTCATCGCCATCTATGCCGGCGTCAAACGTGGCGAGTTCGAAACCTTCATGCAGGTCATCAGTCCCTGGGAACGCGAATTCCTGCTTCTCAACGTCTGACCTCAGAGGTTCTCCATGCCCTGGCAAAGCCCGATCTCGCCCGGTTACTCCTGGTATGAGGCGACCGTTCCGGATCGACCGGAGTATCCCGCCATGCCCGGATCGCGGAAAGCCAACGTCGCGATCGTCGGCGGTGGCTATACCGGGCTGCAGGCCGCCTGGAACCTGGCGCGGCAGGGCGTCGACGTCACCTTGATCGACGCCTGCCGCTTCGGCGACGGTGCCTCTGGCCGCAATGGCGGCCAGTTCGGCACCGGGCAGCGCGCCTGGGCGGACGAGACCGAAGAAAGCCTTGGTCATGAGCGGGCACAGGCGCTCTTCGACATGGCGGAGAATGCCAAGCGCTATGTGCTCGACTTCGCAAGCGCCCACGAAATCGACATCGAGTTCGTGCCCGGCCAGCTCTCGGTCGGCCACAAGAAGAGCCTCGAAAAAGACTATCGCGACCATGCGGAAGCGATGGCAACACGCTTCGGCTATCCGCATCTCTCCTTCATGGATCGGGAGGAAACCGCAAGCCGGCTCGGATCGAGCCACTACCACTTCGGCATCCGCGATGCCGGCACCGGCCATATCCACCCGATGAAGCTGCTGGTCGGCCTTGCGAAACAGGCCGCCCTTGCCGGTGCCAATCTCTTCGAGCAGACGAAGGCAACCAAGATCGAGCGCCAAAGCGGCACGATCGTCATCACCACCGACCGCGGCACGATCACCGCCGACCGCGCGCTCGTCGCCTGCAACGCCTATATCGGCAATCTCGAGCCGGTGAGCGCCAGCCACGTCATGCCGATCCGCTCCTTCATCGGCGCAACGACGGTGCTTTCCGACCACCCAAAGGTCATTCCCGGCGGCGAATCGGTCGATGATTCGCGCTTCGTCGTGCGCTATTTCCGCAAGTCGCGGGACGGGCGGCTGCTCTTCGGCGGCCGCGAGGCCTATACCGCTGACAATCCGCTCGATATCTCGACCCACATCCGCCGGCAGATCAGCGAGATCTATCCGGAACTTGCCAATATCGAGATCACCCATGCCTGGGGCGGCTCGGTCGGCATCACCATGCCGCGCACGCCCTTCTGTCGCGAAGTGATGCCCGGCGTCACCTCGATCGGCGGCTATTCCGGCCACGGCGTGATGCTCTCCAACTATTGCGGCAAGCTCTATGCCGACCTGGCGCTCGGCAAGGATACCGAGCTCGATCTGCTGAAAGCCCTGAAAATCCCGGCTTTTCCCGGTGGTACGCGGTTCCGCTCCGCCCTTCTCTTCCTCGCGTTAAGCTGGTACGCATTACGTGACAGGTTCTGAGAAGCCCTCGCGGCGGCATTTTATTGCGCCGCACCCTAGCGCATTTAAATCGATTAGATTATATGTGTCCGTGACCTGAACAGATCGAGATATCCCATGAGCAGCCAGATCATTCCCGTCGAACCATTTGACTATGTGGTGTTCGGGGGCACCGGCGATCTTGCGGAGCGCAAGCTGTTGCCGGCGCTCTATCACCGGCAACTGGAAGGCCAGATCACCGAGCCGACCCGCATCATCGGGGCGTCGCGCGCAGCACTCAGCCATGAGGACTACCGCAAATTCGCCGTCGATGCGCTGAAGGAACATCTGAAGGCTGATGAGTACAAGGAAGAGGAAGTCGCCAAGTTCGCCGCGCGCCTGTTCTATGTTTCTGTAGACGCCAAATCGGACCAGGGCTGGGATGCGCTGAAGAAGATCCTCGAAGAGGGCAAGGAGCGTATCCGCGCCTTCTATCTCGCCGTCGGCCCGGCGATCTTCGGCGACATTTCCGAACGCATCCGCGATCACAAGCTGATCACCAAGAATACCCGCATCGTCGTCGAAAAGCCGATCGGCCGCGACCTCGCATCGGCGACCGAGCTCAACGACACGATCGGCAAGGTCTTCCGCGAAGAGCAGATCTTCCGCATCGATCACTATCTCGGCAAGGAGACGGTGCAGAACCTGATGGCGCTGCGCTTTGCCAATGCGCTCTACGAGCCGCTGTGGAACTCCGCCCATATCGACCACGTGCAGATCACCGTGGCGGAAGCCGTCGGCCTCGAAAACCGCGCCGGCTATTACGACAAGGCCGGCGCGCTGCGCGACATGGTGCAGAACCACATTCTGCAGCTCGTCTGCTTCGTCGCCATGGAAGCGCCGACCTCGATGGACGCGGAAGCGGTCCGCGACGAAAAGCTCAAGGTTCTGCGCGCGCTGAAGCCGATCACCTCGTCCAACGTCGAACAGGTGACGGTGCGCGGCCAGTACCGCGCCGGCGCCTCTGCCGGCGGTCCGGTCAAGGGCTATCTCGAAGAGCTCGAAGGCGGCGTTTCGAACACCGAGACCTTCGTGGCGATCAAGGCCGAGGTCAGCAACTGGCGCTGGGCCGGCGTGCCCTTCTACATCCGTACAGGCAAGCGCCTTGCCGGCCGCATGTCGGAAATCGTCATCACCTTCAAGCAGATTCCGCACTCGATCTTCGACAACAACGCCGGCCGTATCTCCGCCAACCAGCTGGTCATTCGCCTGCAGCCGAACGAAGGCGTGAAGCAGTCGCTGATGATCAAGGATCCTGGCCCGGGCGGCATGCGCCTGCGTAACGTTTCGCTCGATATGAGCTTTGCCGAGGCATTTGCCGTGCGCAATGCCGACGCCTATGAGCGGCTGCTCTTCGACGTCGTCCGCAACAACCAGACGCTGTTCGTACGCCGCGACGAGGTCGAGGCCGCATGGAAGTGGGTCGACCCGATCCTGAAGGCCTGGGAGGAAACCGGGCAGCAGGTTCAGGGCTATACCGCCGGCACCTGGGGTCCGAGCCAGTCGATCGCGCTGATCGAGCGCGACGGCCGCACTTGGAACGATGCGATATAGGTGCGACCATGACGACAGAGCTTCATACATTTGAAAACGGTGCGGCACTCGCAGAGGGCTTGGCTGACGCCGTAAGCAGCGCACTTTCTGCCGGCATTGCAGCACGCGGTTCGGCGAGCATCGCAGTCTCCGGCGGCTCGACCCCCAAGGCTTTCTTCAAGGCGCTGTCCAAAAAGGACATCGCCTGGGACAAGGTAACCGTGACGCTCGTTGACGAACGTTTCGTGCCGCCGGAAAGTGATCGCTCCAACCATGGCCTGGTTGCCAGCAACCTGCTTCAGGACAAGGCGGCCGCGGCCAAGTTCCTGCCGCTCTACCATGCGGCCCCGACCGCCGAGGCGGCCGCTGAAATCGCAAGCCGGGAAACGGCAGCAATCGGCGCGCCGTTCGACGTCGCCATTCTCGGCATGGGAACGGACGGGCACACCGCGTCGTTCTTCCCGGGCGGATCGCAACTCGCGCGTGCCATCGATCCGGCGACGCCGCGCGGCGTGATCACCATGGAGGCGGAAGGTGCCGGCGAAACCCGCCTGACGCTGACCTTCGCCAGCCTTCAGGATGCGCGGCTTCTGGTGCTGCACATCGAAGGCGAAGGCAAGAAGACCGTTCTCGCCAAGGCTGAAGAGGCCGGCGACGAGAAGGACATGCCGATCCGCGCGATGCTGCGCCGTGCCGCATCGCCGGTGCAGATTTATTGGGCGCCGTAGATCGACTGCTGTTGGGTTGAATTGGCCCAATATCAAAGTGGAGACACGTTCAGCCGGTGGCGCGCTCCCGCCGGAACGGGAAAGTGTTTCTGAGAACATGCCGGGACGCGACGTGCGCTCTCCCAAGCTCGCCGCGCTCCGGACCGATGACTGGATGAAGATGAGGAGCTTCAAGGCTCCGGAACAGGATTTGCCATGTCCGCCGATTCCCGCATTGCCGCGATCACCGCTCGCATCGTCGAGCGCTCGAAACCGCACCGCGAACCCTATCTCGACCGCGTCCGCCGGGCGGCGTCGAGCGGCCCGCACCGCAGCGTGCTCGGCTGCGGCAACCTAGCGCACGGGTTTGCCGTCTGTTCCCCCGCCGAGAAGGTGGCGCTTGCGGGCGACCGCGTGGCCAATCTCGGCATCATCACCTCCTATAATGACATGCTCTCGGCGCACCAGCCGTTCGAGACCTATCCGGCGCTCATCCGCGATGCGGCGCGCGAAGCGGGCGGCGTCGCACAGGTTGCCGGCGGTGTGCCGGCCATGTGCGATGGCGTCACCCAGGGGCAGCCGGGCATGGAGCTCTCGCTCTTCTCGCGCGACCTGATCGCCATGGCTGCCGGCGTCGGCCTGTCGCACAACATGTTCGATTCCACCGTCTATCTCGGCGTCTGCGACAAGATCGTACCGGGTCTCGTCATTGCGGCGCTGACCTTCGGCCATCTGCCCGCCATCTTCGTGCCCGCAGGTCCGATGACCTCGGGCCTCCCGAACGACGAGAAGGCGCGGGTGCGCCAGCTCTTCGCCGAAGGCAAGGTCGGCCGCGACGAACTTCTCGAAGCAGAGTCCAAGTCCTACCACGGGCCGGGCACCTGCACGTTCTATGGCACGGCCAATTCCAACCAGATGCTGATGGAGATCATGGGCTTCCACCTGCCCGGCGCCTCCTTCATCAATCCCGGCACGCCGCTGCGCGACGCGCTGACGAAGGAAGCCGCCAAGCGGGCGCTGGCGATCACCGCCATGGGCAACGAGTTCACCCCCGCCGGCGAGATGATCGACGAGCGCTCGATCGTCAACGGCGTCGTCGGCCTGCATGCGACCGGCGGCTCGACCAACCACACGATGCACCTCGTCGCCATGGCGCGTGCCGCGGGCATCGTGCTCACCTGGCAGGATATCTCCGAGCTTTCGGATATCGTGCCGCTACTCGCGCGCGTCTATCCGAACGGCCTTGCCGATGTGAACCACTTCCATGCCGCCGGCGGCATGGGCTTCCTGATCAGCCAGTTGCTGCGGGGCGGGCTGCTGCACGATGACGTGCACACCGTCGTCGGCCAGGGCCTCGATGCCTACAAGATCGACGTTCGGCTTGGAGCCGACGGCGGCGTCGAGCGCGTGCCGACACCGAAGGAAAGCGCCGACCCGAAGGTGCTTGCGACCATCGACCAACCCTTCCAGCATACCGGCGGCCTGAAGATGCTGACCGGCAATCTCGGCAAGGCGGTCATCAAGATTTCAGCCGTGAAACCGGATCGCCACGTCATCGAGGCCCCGGCCAAGATCTTCCACGACCAGGCCGAGCTCAATGCCGCCTTCAAGGCGGGCAAGCTCGAGGGCGATTTCGTCGCCGTCGTGCGCTTCCAGGGCCCAAAGGCGAACGGAATGCCGGAGCTGCACAAGCTGACGACCGTGCTCGGCATCCTGCAGGATCGCGGCCAGCGCGTCGCCATCCTCACCGACGGGCGCATGTCCGGCGCCTCCGGCAAGGTGCCGGCGGCAATCCACGTCACCCCGGAAGCCAAGGACGGTGGGCCGATCGCCCGCATCCAGGAAGGCGACATCGTGCGCATCGACGCGGTCGCCGGGACGATCGAGGTGCTGGTCGAGGACATCGCGCTGAAGACGCGGGTACCTGCGCATGCCGACCTCTCGGACAACGATTTCGGCATGGGCCGTGAGCTTTTCGCGCCGTTCCGGGCGATTGCAGGCGCTGCCGACCATGGAGCGAGCGTTCTTTTCCACTAGGACGCAAATAGCGCCGCCTCCTCAGCCGGGGCGGCGCCCTTTTCTAGCGAACTTTTCTTCGAGGCAGCGGCAAGCTCTCCGCCCTCACTGCCCGCTTACGGCAGCGGACCGGGGAACATGTCATTGCGCCCATCGTAGCGCTCGATCTCCAGCGTAAATACATCGACTCCTTCGATGCAGCGGGCATTGATGGAGATCTTGTTGTCCGGATAGCCGCCGCGCATGATCGGCGTCGAGCAGGTCGGGCAGAAGTGATGGCCCTCTTGAGACCGCGCCAGATGTAGCTCGACAGGCGACGTTTCTCGGTGAGCAGCTTCACCTTGGCGGCGTCCACCTTCCAATGAAGGAAGCCGGAGCGCCGGCAGGTCGAACAGTTGCATTCGACGAGGCCAGAAAGCTCCTCGTCAACCTCGACTGCGATGTCGCCGCAATGGCAGGAAAGCCGATAGGGTCGCTGCATGGTTCCGGTCCGAGTCTGTTGAAGAAGACCGCAACCATTCATTGCGCCGACAGGACGGTCAAGCCCCACACCTCAAGCCGCGTTCGGCCTCAGCGATAGATATCGAGCGTTCGGTTGCGATGGTTCGGATGGGTGCTGTAAACGAAGATCCGATTGAGATCGCGGTCGGTCAGCAGGCGGAGGAACCGCGCTTCGATGACGTTGTTGGCATGCACGCGCTTCAGCAGGCAGCCGACCATCTGGATGCGGGCACTCGGGATATCGAGATAGAAGTTCTGCGGAAGCTGATACTGCGTCAGGATACTGATGACGGCGCCGCTTTTGGAGAGCTTGATGATCTCGCAGCGGCGGGAACTCAGCTGCGTCATGCCCTTCTCGGTATATTCGATGCGCGCCTCGTTCCGTGTGTCCTCCATCGGAAAGTTCGCTTCCCGATCGTACATGAAGGACTCTTCCTTGTTCAGGAAGTGCTGCTGCATTGCGGGCGCCGCGCCTCTCATCGATATGCCTTTCCTATCCCCTTTTGAAACAGATTAGCGGCAGAGATTTAACAGAGGGTTTGATCCGTAGGTTGCATTGAAAAAACCCGCCCGATTTTACGGGCGGGTCGAGATGACCATCTGTTCGTTAGACAAATCCGGACGGAGGGCCGCTACGCACCTCTCCTGGAACTGATCTTCCAAGCCGCAAGTCCGGACGGAAAACCGCTACGCACTTTTCCTGGAATTGATCTTCCAGGCCGCAATTCCGGACGGAAAACCGCTGCGCACTTTTCCTGGAATTGCTTAGGCGCGATAGCTGCGACCGTCAGCATCGAACAGGTGCAGTTTGGCCTTGTCGGCGGTGAAGCGCACCTTGTCGCCGCGATGAACCGGCAGGATGCCGGGGATCTTGGCGATGATCGGCTCCTTGTCGACCAGACCTTCGATATAGAGCAGCGTCACTTCGCCAAGTGCCTCGACGATGGCGACCGTGCCCTCGAACAGGAAGTCCTCGCCAGTGGAGACCTGCAGGTCTTCCGGCCGGACGCCGAAGCTCGCCATCTTGCCGTTCTGCGATGCGTCCGTGGCTATATCGAGCGTGACGCTCTTGCCGCCGGTCAGCTTCACCGTGGTCTGCGCGCCGGTGGCGGTAATCGCCGAGGGGATGATGTTCATCGCCGGCGAGCCGATGAAGCGCGCGACGAAGAGATTGGCCGGCCGCTCGTAAAGTTCCAGCGGCGCACCCACCTGCTCGATATGGCCCTGCGACAGCACGACGATGCGGTCGGCGAGCGTCATCGCCTCCACCTGGTCGTGGGTGACATAGATCATCGTGGTATCAGCCATCTGCTCGTTGAGCTTGGCGATCTCGATGCGGGTGGCAACGCGCAAGGCCGCGTCGAGGTTCGACAGCGGCTCATCGAACAAGAAGACCTTGGGGTCGCGGCAGATCGCCCGGCCGATCGCAACGCGCTGGCGTTGACCGCCCGAAAGCGCTTTCGGCAGACGATCAAGGTATTTGGTGAGCTGCAGGATATCGGCGGCCGCGCGCACGCGCCGGTCGATCTCCTCTTTCGATTCCTTGGCAATCCGCATGCCGAAGGCCATGTTGTCGTAGACGGTCATATGCGGATAGAGCGCATAGGACTGGAACACCATGGCGATGCCGCGCTTCGACGGCGGCACGGTGTTGACGCGCTCGCCATCGATGAACATGTCGCCGCCGGTGATCTCCTCGAGACCCGCGATCATGCGCAGCAGCGTCGACTTTCCGCAGCCGGACGGACCGACGAAGACGATGAACTCGCCCTGCTTGATGTCGAGATTGATGCCGTGAATGACATCGACCGCGCCGTAGGACTTGCGGATATCTTTAAGCAGCAGACCCGTCATTGCACCCTCCCCTTCGGTTCTTCCCGTCAGTTCTTGCTCTCATCATTGTTCAGCCGGCGTCACACCAACCGGGCGAAGTACGCGCCCCAGGCCGGCAGGTTGACCGTTCTGTCCTTCACCTCGGCTGCAAAGCCGTGCCCTTCAAGCGCGGCGACCGGTTCGTTCGGCAGCGTGGCCGCAGCCGGCGTACCGCTCATGTTGAACAGGCAGAAAAGCTTCTCGTTGCCATAGCTGCGCACGAAGGCGAGCACCTGTCCATCCGTGTTCAGGAACTCGATCTCGCCCTTGGCAAAAGCCGGATGCGCCTTGCGGAAATGCAGGAAGCGGCGGTAGTGCTCGAGCACCGACGCCTGGTCGCCCTGCTGCGCCGATACGGCGCGTTGGAGGTGCTCTGCCGGCACGGGCAGCCAGGGTTTCGCGCTGCCGAAGCCGCCATTGACCGCGGATCCGTCCCAGACCATCGGTGTACGGCAGCCATCGCGGCCCTTGAAGTCGGGCCAGAACTGGATGCCATAGGGATCCTTCAGGTCCTCATAGGCGAGTTCGGCTTCGCTCAGCGCCAGCTCCTCGCCCTGATAGATGCAGACCGAGCCGCGCAGCGACATCAAGAGGCTCGCAAGCAGCTTTGCATGCGCGTCGCGATCGGCAACGCCAGCGCCCCAGCGGCTGACATGGCGCACGACGTCATGGTTGGAGAAGGCCCAGCAGGCCCAGCCCTCGGGCGCTGCCTTCTGGAAATTGCGGAGAACCTCGGCGACGGTCGCCGGTGTCAGCGGATCGGGCGCTAGGAATTCGAAGGCGTAGCACATCTGCATCTTGTCGCCGCCGGAAGTGTATTCGCCGGCGATCTCCAGGCCGCGCTGGCTGTCACCGACCTCGCCAACAGCGGCAATCGCCGGAAACTCGTCCATGACGGCGCGGAACCGCTTCAGGAATGCCAGGTTCTCCGGCTGGTTCTTATCGTAGAGATGTTCCTGATAGTTGTACGGGTTGACCGCCGGTGCGGTCTGGGCGTTGCGGCGTTCCGGCGCCAGCGCCGGATTGTCGCGCAGCTGCTTGTCGTGGAAGTAGAAGTTGATGGTATCGAGGCGGAAGCCGTCGACGCCGCGCTCCAGCCAGAAACGCTCGACACCAAGCAGCGCTTCCTGAACTTCCGTATTGTGCAGGTTGAGATCCGGCTGCGAGGTCAGGAAGTTGTGCAGGTAATATTGCAGGCGCGTCGGATCCCATGCCCAGGCCGAGCCGCCGAAGATCGACAGCCAGTTGTTAGGCGGGGTGCCATCCGGCTTGGAGTCGGCCCAGACGTACCAGTCGGCCTTGGCGTTGGTCCGGCTTGCGCGGCTTTCGACGAACCAGGGATGCTGATCCGAGGTATGCGAAAGAACGAGGTCGATCATCACCCGGATGCCGAGGCGGTGCGCTTCCGCGATCACGGAGTCGAAATCGGCAAGGCTGCCGAAGATCTGGTCGACATCGGTGTAATTGGAGACGTCGTAACCGAAGTCCTTCATCGGCGAGGTGAAGAACGGCGAAATCCAGATTGCGTCGGCGCCGAGGGCGGCAATGTGCGGCAACCGGGCAACGATGCCCTTGAGGTCGCCGATGCCGTCGCCGTTGGAGTCCTGGTAGGAGCGCGGGTAGATCTGGTAGATCACCGCGCCGCGCCACCAGTCCCGATCCGGCTGCAAAGTGGAAGTGCTCATTTCGGTCATGCTCATTTTCTCTGGAGGTCCTTGATAGTCAGCCGCCCTTGACCGAGCCCGCCAGCAGACCGCGCACGAGATAGCGCTGCAAGCTGAAGAAGACGATCAGCGGAACGATGATGGTAATGAAGGCGGAAGCCGTCAGGATTTCCCAGTTGCCGCCGCGCGAGCCCAGCAGGTTGACGAGCCGGCCGGTCAGAACCAGTTCATCGGGGCCTGCGCCCAGGAACACGATCGCCACCAGCAGGTCGTTCCAGGTCCACAGGAACTGGAAGATCGCGAAGGAGGCGAGCGCCGGGAAGGACAGCGGCAGAATGATCTTGACGAAGATATCGAAATCGCTGGCACCGTCGACGCGGGCGGATTCCATGATTTCGCGCGGCAGGCCGGCCATGTAGTTGCGAAGCAGATAGATCGCCAGCGGCAGGCCGAACCCGGTATGGGCCAGCCAGATGCCGACATAGGTCTTGGCCGGCACGCCCAGGATCGTGCCAACGCCGTTGTAGAGCTTCAGCAGCGGGATCAGCGACATCTGCAGCGGCACGACGAGAAGACCGACGACCACGGCGATCAGGATCGCCCGGCCGGGGAACGGCATCCAGGCAAGCGCATAGGCGGCGAAGGCCGCGATCATGATCGGGATGATCGTCGCGGGTACGGCAACCGTGAGCGAATTGATGAAGGAGCGGCCGATGCCCTCAGCGCTTAACACCTCGACATAGTTGTCGAAGGTAAAGCGCGGCGGCGAAGACGCGGTGACGAAGACGCGCTGGCCGCGCGAACCCTCCATCTTCTTGTCGGAAACGATCTCGAAATTGCCGTCGGCCTGAACGGTCAGCTTTTCGCCGTCGTTGAGTTCGGCGGTTTCGCCGGCCTTGAACGCAGTCGGCTCGCGGCTGTTAAAGCCGAAGGCGGAGATTTGGCCCGGCTGACCTTCGAGCAGGTTGCCGGAGATCACGAACTTGCCTTCGCGCTCGACCTGGCTTTCTGGGCCTGGCGCACGGACGACGGTGTTCTGCGACGAGGTCGAAAGTGCGGTCCACCAGCCGGAAACGGCGAGCTGATCCTTGTCGCGCAGAGACGAGATCAACAGGCCGGCGGTCGGCAACGTCCAGAGCGCGACGATCAAAAGGACCGAGAGGTGGACGACCCACATGAGGGGTGAGCGTGTCGCTGGATTCATCTCAGTGCCCCTTCATTTCCTTGGCCGCATTGCGGATGTTCCAGACCATGATCGGAATGACGAGGATCATGATGACGACGGCGATCGCCGCACCGCGGCCAAAGTCGCCGCCCCCGCGGAACATCCAGTCGAACATGAGGTTGGCGAGCACCTGGCTCTGCCATTGGCCGTTGGTCATCGCCAGCACGATGTCGAAGACCTTCAGCACGAGAATGGTGATGGTCGTCCAGACGACGGCGATCGTGCCCCAGATCTGCGGCACCATGATCTTGAAGAAGATCTGCCAGCCATTGGCGCCGTCGATGACAGCGGCTTCGATCGTTTCCTCAGGGATGCCGCGAAGGGCAGCGGACAGGATGACCATCGCAAAGCCCGTCTGGATCCAGACGAGGATCGCCATCAGGAAGAAATTGTTCCAGAAGGGCAGCGTGATCCAGGCCTGCGGCGCGCCGCCGAAGGCGACGACGATGGCGTTCAGGAGGCCGATCTGCTCTGCGCCTTCGGGACGGAAATCGTAGATGAACTTCCAGATGACCGCGGCACCGACGAACGAGATCGCCATCGGCATGAAGATCAGCGTCTTGGCGATGTTGCCCCACCAGATGCGGTCGGTGAGTGCTGCGATGACCAGGCCGAAGAAGGTCGCGAGCGCTGGAACGACCAGCAGCCAGAGGAAATTATTGTAGATCGACTGGCGGAACTCACCGTCGTTGACCATCCAGGCATAGTTGCTGACGCCGACGAAGTTCTGTCCGGCGCGATCATGGACGCTGTACCAGAGCGACATGAAGACGGGATAGATAAGATACACTGTCAGCGCAAGGAGCGCCGGTCCCAGAAACAACCACGGACGGATGGCGTTGGTGATACGCAGATTTCTTGACGCGACGGCACCTGATTTTCCCTTCGACGGGAACATCAGGTCGAGAATGAAACTGGTTCCCCAGAAATAGGCGGCGCAGCCGATGACCCCGCCCAACATGAACCCTGCAGCCTTCAAAAGCTGAAACAACATGACATGTCCCTCCCCCTCGGTGCACGGTCGCGTGCAGGGCTGGCGATTGTCGCCGTTCTCATTGGGGTGCGCCACTTCTCATAGACGAAGGCGGGAAGCGAGCGGAAAACCGCATACACTTTTCCTCTGCCCGCCTCTGCAGCGAACCCGGATCGGCAACGGGCGGCATCGCCGCCACCCGTCATCCGGTTCTTACTTGATGGCGTCCCACGCCTTCTGCACGCCATCCGCGACATCTGCCGACGACTTGCCGCCGACGAAATCGACCATCCCGGTCCAGAACGCGCCCGCGCCGATCTTGCCCGGCATCAGGTCGGAACCGTCGAAGCGGAAGGTGGTGGCGTTGAGCAGGATCTCGCCCTGCTTCTTCAGCGGCGGGTTGCCGTAGGTGTCGACGTTGACGCTCTTGTACGGCGTGAGGAAGCTCGTCTGCGCCATCCAGACTTCATGGGCGATCGGCGTCTTCAGGAATTCGATGAAGGCGCGCGCGGCCGGCGTGTCCTTGGTGATCATCGCCAGCGTACCGGCGCCGAGCACCGGATTGCCGAGCTCCTTCTTGCTCTCGTAGGGCGGCATGTAGAAGAAGTCGGCGTCCTCGCCGATCTTGGTGCCCTCAGGGAAGAAGGACGGAATGAACGACGCCTGGTGGTGCAGGTAGCACTTCGGCGGCGAGGCAAAGAGGCCCTTCGGGCTGTCGCGGAAGTCGGTGGAGGCAACGGCTGCAGCGCCGCCATCGACGAACTTGTCGTTCTTGGCAAACCAGCCGAACTCGTCGATCGCCCCAACGACAGCCGGATCGGTGAAGGGAATCTCGTTCTTGACCCACTTGTCGTAGACATCAGCCGGCTGGGTGCGCAGCATCATGTCTTCCACCCAGTCGGTCGCCGGCCAGCCGGTCGCGCCGCCCGAGCCGAGGCCGATGCACCATGGCTTGCCGCCGTCAGCGGCGATCTTCTCGGTCAGCGCCTTCAGCTCTTCCATGGTCTTCGGCACTTCGTAGCCGGCGTCCTCGAAGTTTTCGGGCGAGTACCAGACGAGCGACTTCACGTCGATCTTGTAGGGAAATGCATAGAGCGCGGCATTGCCGTCCTTGCCCTTGTAGGTCGAAAGATCGACCCAGGACTGGCCGGCGGCGTAGTTGTCGAGCAGCCACTTCTGGGTGTCGTCGCCGAGCGGCGTCAGGTAACCCTTGGAGGCGAGATCGCCGATCAGACCCGGCTGCGGGAGGACCGAGATTTCGGCCGGGCTGCCGGCCTGGGTGTCGATGACGATCTGCTGCTCATAGTTTTCCGAGGACGAATATTTGATCTCGGCGCCCGTCGCTTCGGTGAAGTAGGCATAGACGCTCTTGAACAGCGCCTCGTCCTCACCGCGCCAGGGGCCGAAGATCGTCAGCGTCTGGCCCTTGAGGTCATGACCCTTCTTGAACTCCTCGAAGCTCGCCCAGTTGAACTTCGAATCCTCGCCCGGCTTGAACTTGAGGTCAGCGGCGCCGGCAGCACCTGCCAACAGGGCAAACGCCGCCACGCCCAACAGCAATGATCTCTTCACGTTCTTCTCCTCCCAAAGATGAACCCGGATCCCACCGGGCAGACGATGATGCGCGAAAATTCAAAGCGCTTTGAGTTCGCTAACAAACCATTGCGACACGCGAGGAGTCAAGAGATTTCCCATCCCTGTCCTCAATGCGACGAATTTGTGCTTTGCGGTAACGTTTTGCACCGCGCAATGGTTGAATTCCGCTTTGTTGCTCGAAAAACGGATGCTACACCAACCCGAGGCGCTGGGACCAAACACCAAAAATCATACGGATATCCAAAGCGCTTTGGGAGGAATCCTGACCATGGCGGTCAATCTCAAGCAACTTGCGGAACTGCTCGGCCTGTCCCAGACGACGGTCAGCCGCGCATTGAACGGCTATCCGGAAGTGAATGCCGAGACCCGTCAGCGCGTGCTGCAGGCCGTGCGCGAGACCGGCTACAGGCCGAACCGCGCCGCCCAGCGATTGGCCACCGGCAGAGCCTTCTCCATCGGCATGGTCATGCCGATCGCCCCCGGTATCGATTCCGACGTGCACTTTGGCGAGTTCCTGGCGGGGCTTGCGGAAGAAGCGGTCAAGCACGACTTCCATTTCGTGCTCAATCCGAGTGCGCCGGAGGACGAGGAAGTGACGTTCCGGCGGCTGGCAGCCAGCGGCAACGTCGATGCCCTGTTCCTTGCCTATATGCGCGCCAACGACCCGCGCATCGCCATGCTGAAGTCGCTGTCGATCCCGTTTCTCGTCCACGGGCGCTCGATCGGCGAAAGCCGCGACTACCCCTTCCTCGACATCGACAACACCAGTGCCTTCTACGATGCGGCGCGACTTCTCATTCAACTCGGGCATCAACGGATCGCGCTGATCAATGGCCCGGAGTATCTGACTTTTTCCATCCGCCGCCAGAAGGGAATGCTCAGGGCGCTTACCGAACACGGCCTCACGCTCGACGAGGCGCTGGTCGAACATTCGCTGATGACCGACGAGCACGGCTACCGCAGCATGCAGCGCTTCCTGCAGCATGCGCAGCCGCCGACTGCGGTGCTCTGCTCCAGTACGGTGCTGGCGCTCGGCGCGGTCCGGGCGATCAACCAGGCGGGCTTGAAAATCGGCGACGACATCTCGCTGATCGCCCATGACGACGTGCTGCCGATGCTGAAGCCCGAGAATTTCAGCGTACCGCTGACGACGACGCGCTCGTCGCTCAGGGCGGCCGGAGCCCGGATCGCCACACGGCTGATCGGCGGCATCCTGAAACGGGGCGACTATCCGGAACAGGAACTCTGGCGCGCCGAACTGATCGTGCGCGCCTCGACCGGGCCCGCCCCGCAAAAATGAGAACGCGCCGCAATCGCGACGCGTCTCGTCATTCGATGTGAGCAGGAATTAGAAGCGCGGCGGCCTACGGCCAGCCTTGCGGTGAGCGGCAATCACGGTGTTCGCCATCAACATGGCGATGGTCATCGGGCCGACACCGCCCGGCACTGGGGTAATCACGCTTGCGACCTCGGCGGCCTCGGCAAAGGCGACGTCGCCAACCAGCTTGGATTTGCCCTCGCCCTTTTCCGGCGCCGGCACGCGGTTGATGCCAACGTCGATCACCGTCGCGCCGGGCTTGACCCAGTCAGCCTTCACCATCTCTGGGCGGCCAACCGCGGCAACGAGGATATCCGCATTGCGGCAGACGGCGGCCAGGTCCTTGGTGCGCGAATGCGCCGTCGTCACGGTCGCATTGGCAGCGAGCAGCAGCGCCGACATCGGCTTGCCGAAGAGGTTCGAACGACCGATGACGACAGCGTTCAGCCCCGAGAGGTCATCGCCGTGGGTCTGGCGCACGAAGACCATTGCGCCGGCCGGCGTGCAGGAGACGAGACCGCCTTCGAGATCGCCCGTCGCGAGCTTGCCGGCATTGACGATATGCAGGCCGTCGACGTCCTTTTCCGGAAGGATCGACTGGATGATCGGCTCGGAGTTCAGGTGCTTCGGCAGCGGCAGCTGCACGAGGATGCCGTGAATGGAGGGATCCGCATTGAGCTCCGCAACCAGCGCGGCGAGTTCTTCCTGCGTGGTTGCCTCCGACAGTGTGTGCTGGATCGACAGGAAGCCGCACTCCTTGGCCATCTTGCTCTTCGAGGAAACATAGGCGTGGCTTGCCGGATCGTCGCCGACGATCACGACGGCAAGGCCTGCGCGAACACCGGCATCCGTCTCGAGCGCCTTGGTCGCGGCCTTCACAGTCTCGATGACCGAAGCGGCGACTTTCTTGCCATCAATCACAGTCGTCACGGCATGTTCCTCCTGGCTTCCTGTTCACGCGGCACACTCTAGTTCGCCCGGGAAAAGGCGATGGCCTCAAAGCGCCCTATGCTGTTCCAAACGCATAAATGCAAGAGGCGGCGGCGAGGTTGGCGGATGTTTCGTTCCACCGCGCGGCATTTCCTTTCACGGGTGAGAGGAGAGACGGCTTCGCTCAAAATCATGAGAGAGCGATCGCAACGTCGCACAGTCGGGGAATAGAGCCCACCCGTCGGCGATGGCTTAACCGCGTGCCAGCTTTTGAAGGGAGTAGTGTTCGACGCGGGTTCTCAGCGCTCGAAGATCTTCCTGGACCTTGGCGATTTCGGTATCGTTCTCCGCTTCCGCGTATGGTGGCGTGCGCCGGACCATAGCCCCTTCAGCTTCGCCACGACGCGCAGCGGCGTAGGCGGCTGTCAGCGATTGAGCATGATGCGCCGCTGGGCTGAACGGCGGCGGTAGATCGGACTTGGCAGGAGTGGGATCGGCCTGCGGCTGCTTGCGCGGCGAAGGTTCGGGATCGCCCTCCGGCTCTGGCGGCTCCGGATCCTGATCGCGCCGCGGCTCTGCACCAGGGCCGGCAAACAAACCGCGCATGCTACGGTAGATGCCGAGCAAAACGCCGAGGCCGAAGCCGGCGAAGAAGCCGGCCATGGTGGCGGCAATCACGATGATCTTGCGCGAAGGACCCTTCGCCTGCAGCGCAGGCTCGGCCTTCGAGATCACCCGGATATTCTTCGCCGTCAGCTTTTCCTCTTCGCGCGTTTCGCCGGCGCGCTTCAGGAAGGATTCGTAAATTGCGCGGGTGGCCGCGGCTTTCCGCTGCAGCTCACGCAGTTCGACGAATTCGGCGGAAGAATCGATCTGCCGCGCCTTCTGCACCGCAAGCTGCTGCAGCAGGTCCTGCTCGGTGCGCTGGGCGCGATCAAGCTCGGTTCCGGCCGCGGCGGCAATGCGGCGCAGTTCATTGCCGATTTCGGAGCGCGAGGCCTCCAGCGCCTGCTGGGTGGCGATCCGTTGCGGGTGGCGTGGTCCGAGGCTCGCGTCAAGCGCACTCAATTGCGCCCTGGTCGCGGCAAATTGCTTGCGCAGTTCGGACAGCGCCAGCGAGCTGATTTCCTCCGGATAGGCCCCGGTCAAAACGTCGTTCAGCTGCACCTTGCCGGAGGCTTCCGCTTTCGCTTTTGCTTCGGCGATGCGGTTGCGGGCGGCGGCCACCTGGTCGCTGAGGCTCAGGAGCTGCTTGTCAGCGATCAGCTCGCCGCCGGCGCCGACGATGTCGTAGCTCGCCTTATAGTCCTCGACCGCCTTCTCGGCCGCATCGAGCTCGGCCTTCAATTCCTTGATGCGGACGTCGAGCGCCACCGTTGTTTTCTGGAAGAAGCCGGATTGCGCTGCGGTTTCTTCACCGAGAAAAGTTTCGACCAGCCGGTTGGTGATGAGCGCCGATTTCTCCGGGTTGCGCGTCTGCGCCTCGACCGTGACGATGAAGGTCTTCGGGTCGCGCCAAACCTGGATGGCCTCGCTCAGCTTCTTCAGCATACGGGCGGACGCGTCGCCGCCGGCCTTTCCTGCGAATTCCGGATCCTTCTCGAGGTCGAGGCCGGTTGCAACCTTCTCCATGACGGTGCGCGAGCGCAGCACTTCAAGCTGGCTGTCGACGAGCGCGAGAATGCCTTCGGTCGCCAGCGATTGTTTTGACAGATCGGAATCCGTCAGCCGCACCTCGCGCGGATCGATGTAGAGCTTGCTTTCGGAGACGTAGACGCTGGGTGTGGAAAGTGCGAGCAGTATGCCGCCCACAGCACCGAGCGCAGTCGTCGCAATAATGATCTTGCGCAGTTGCCAGACGGAGCGCAGGACGGTCTTGATGTCGACGAGAGGACGGTCACCGGGTGCGTCAGTGGCGGGCGCGGCTGTCGCCTGGGCATCGTCCCGGCTATCGGTCAACCATTGTACCAGCCTGTCGCCCATGCCGCTCAGGGCGCGACGATGCTTGGCCGTTCCACTCGTTCCCTTCGAGGCATTCTTGCCTATTGTCGGTTGCGCCGCCGAACGGGTCGCCTCGCGAGCGCCGGACTGGCCCGTCGGGCCTTCGGCTGCGGACAGGCGATTGAGCAGAGGAGAATTGGCCGCGGAAGCGCCGGCCACACGGGGCTTTTGCGCGCGCGCGGAACCGCGCGTGTCCTCGGCTACGAAATCGAGCAACGATGCACGCGGAACCGGGCGTTTCTCGTCGTCGATGTTGAACATGACTGATCCCGCGGCTGCCGAGACGGCGAATTCCGAATAGTGAAGCCAACCTAAGGAAACATGGAAAACAAATGGTTAATTTCTGTGGATCGACGCACGCAAACGGGTCAATCTCACGCCTTATTAAGCTTTCCCGCCTATGACGGAAGGCAGCAAAGCAGTTCCAGCAAATGCGACACGCGCCTTGCGCTCGGAACTCAGCATAAACAAAGAGATAGAGCGCTTCCAACGGCCGTGCCGGGAGACGCGCTGTTGGAACGTCGGCCGTGCCTCATCGCGTCAAAGCGCTTTATCTCCGCCACCAGGCGCTGATCCACGCCTATCTCTCCATGACCGGAGGCTCGGCCGGGCGGCTCGTGCTGTCGCTCGTCTACTTCATCGCCGTCGCGAACACGCTTGTCATCGCCGATTTTGGTCTCTTTGCCACAGCGTCAGCAGCCGGCATCATGATCTCGCGCGTGCTTGCCTTCGGCTTCATGTCGCCGCTCTATCGGGTCGCCACCGTAAAGCCCCTGCTGGTCGGGACCTACAGCGCCGGCTTCCTGGTGGGTGCGGTGCTCTCGCTGCCGCTGATCGCGATCATCTGCGCCATCATCTTCCTCGCCCTTTTTTCCCGGGACATGACGGCGAGCGCCTTTTCTGCGTTCATGCTGGCGGAAATCATCTGCTGGCGCGGACTGGAAACCGCGGTCATCGTGCTGAATGGCCTTGGCCGTTTCGGACGCGGGGCGCTGCTCGTGGTGATCGGTACGGCGATCCGCACCGGCGCTGCCTTGCTCTTTACTCTCCTATCCTGGAAGACGCTTGAGGCCTGGTCCTATTTCTACCTGGCTGCGAATGCGCTTGGCCTCGTCGTGGCGCTTTTGTGGTTCTACCCTCGCGTCCGGCTGCGCTGGAAGCCCAGGCTCTATTTCCGGCGCTGGTCCGATTCCGTCTCCGTCGCCGGTGCCGAGGTGCTGTTCTACATTCAGTCGGAATTCGACAAGATCGCCGTGCTTGCCATCGGCGGTCCGGCGGTTTCCGGCCTTTATGCCATCCTGATGCGGCTTGCGGACCTGACGGCGCTTCCGGTGCGGTCGTTCAACACCCTGCTCGTCCAGCGCATCATGCGTACGCCCGAGGCGATCGCGCGCTGGCGGATCAGGTTGTCGATCGAACTCCTGGTGGCGCTGGCTTCGCTTGCAGCCATGGCGGCCATGGCTCTCTATCTCTGGATCTTCCCGAACGGCCTCGGCCGCAACGTATCGGCCGCTGCTCCGATCATCGCGATGATCCTTCTCGTTCCCTCGTTCCGCAACCTGATCGAGTATCACTCCGAACTGCTCTATGCGACGGGCCGGACGGTGCGGCGCATGCTCAACCTGCTGATCGCCGGCGTGGTCAAGGTGGCTCTGCTGGTGCTGTTGCTGCGGACAACGACAGATGTTACCGCCTGGGCGCCGTCGCTCAACGCGATCTTCTTCGCGCTCTACGCCCTCTCCTTCGTACTGACTTACACGGCGCTCCGGAAGCCGGCTGAACGCGTCATCTGACGCCGGTCGAACCCTCAGGCGGCGAGTTCGACCACCGCCCTGCGGATGTCATCGAGGTCGTGCCCGACGAAGGATTGAACGCCGATGCCGATCTGGTGCGGCTCCATATCCTTCAGGAAGTCCCTGAGGCCGGAGAGGTCCTGCCGGTAGCTGTCCTCGAACCAGAGCACGTGACAGAGCGCGGCATCGGAGGGCACATGCCCCTCCCCGCCGAGTACCTCGTCGACGAAGCGGCCATAGATCGTGCATTCGGAGAAGGCGCGGGTCCGCGTGATCGCCCGAACCCAATTGCGGCCGTGCTGCGCCTCGATGTGGTCGAGCAGCTTCCGGCACGTGTCCGTGCGCCAGGCGATCAGCGTGTTGATGTAGTCATTGGCCGGCAGGTTACAGGGGCCGATGCCGAGAAGGCGATCGGAATGGGCGAGCCATTCGAGATGGTTGGAGCGCATATGCGCGTCGATCGCGCCATCCTTGCGGTAGAGCGTCAGCCGGTCCGCCTGCCAGAGGCTGGCGGGATCGAAGGCACGCAGGAACACGACGTCGGAGTCGACCGCAAACATCGCCGCCTCGTCGATATGCCGCGCGAGCGCCAGGCGACGAAGCTGCTGCGCATGCCAGCCACGCAACGGCAAACCGAAGGGACTGAGCCATACCTTCCTGCGACCGGCGGATAGTGGATCCGTAACCGGATGCAGCCACCAGGGCAAAAGATCGCCCTCGCTGACGACCACCCGCCGCGCGCCTTCGAGTTGCCGAAAGAGCGTCACGTCAAAATCGGCGACCAGCAGATAGTGCTTCCAATCGCCCTGAAGCTTGCGGTCCATGCTTTCGCACATGAGCCGGCAACGCTCGAAATCGTTCGCATAGGACGCTGTGACAACCGCAGTGCGCATGGTCGGACCGTTCACGATGTCCCCGTTCGAAGGTTGGTGTCGGCGATCGTTTCGCGCGAGCGTCCAGACAGTTTGTGCCAGAGGACATGGCACAGGAAAAGCGGGTTTCCGAGAACGTAGCGGCGCCACATGCGCCGCGGTTCCATCGCCAGACGGAAGAACCACTCCAGCCGCAGCCGGCGCAGGAATTTTGGCGCCCGCGGAAACTCCTCCGCGACGAAGTCGAAGAGCGCGCCGACGGAAATGACCAGCCGGGCGTCCTGGGGGCCGACATGGGCATCGACCCATTTCTCCTGGCCCGGACTGCCCATCGCGACCAAAAGGATATCGGCCTTCAACGCACGGACTTCAGCGAGAATCTCCCGGGACCGTTCCCGGTCGAAAAAACCATCGGAAACCGGCAGGAAGTCGTGCCACGGCGCATGCGCCTGAAAATTCTCGGCGGCACGCGCGAGTACCTTCGGCCGCGCGCCGATCATTGCGATGCGCAGCGGCCTTTCGACATAGGTCAGCAGTGACGGCACGAAGTCCGTGCCATTCAGATTGGCAGGAAACATGCGACCGTAAAAAAGATAGGAGGCGATATCGACGCCGTGCCCATCCGGAAAGACAACCTGGCGCGCCAGTGCCGCACGGTATTCTCCGTCGCGCATCATCAGGTTGGCATTGTTGGCATTGAGGAAGGCGAGGACCGTTTGCCCGCCTGGCCGCGAAAGCGCTTCTGCAGCAAAGGCGAAAGCCTTCGCCCAGCCGAGATCGACGACCGGCATTCCGAGGATCAGACGCCGCGACACGGAAGCGTTGTTTGAGGCAACGATTTTCGTCACGATCGTCCCCCTTCATGAACCGTCAAGTCCGGCGGCAGCGACGGCCCGTCCGCTGCGCTCGCAGGCGCAAGGCCCGCCAGCACATTGCGCATCACCCGCATCAGCCGCACTTTCTGGGCACGGTGGAAGACCGAGCCGTCGAGACGCTGACGATCGCCGGCCCGCACCTTGACAACCTTGTCGACCAAGAGGCGCGCGAATTCCGAGGGATCATCGGCCGCGGAGCAATTGTCGGGGATAGCCTCGATGCCACGCAACGACGCCTGCGTCGCGACGCAGGGCATGCCGAGTTCGAAGGTCTCGAGGCTCTTCAGCTGCACGCCGGTGCCGCCACGGCTGATGAGCGGGACGACCGCGCTTTCGGTGACGAAGGCGCGCGCGTCCGGCACCCTGCCTACGAAGTGGACACCGGGATGGGAGACCGTCGGCACGCCATCCATCTGCCCGGCGATCGCGATCGTCATATCCTCCGGCAAATGCGGGACGACCTCGGCGAGGAACCAGTCGAGGCCCAGCCTGTTCGGCCGCCAGCTCCATGTACCGATCAGGCCGAGATCGTGCTGGAGGTCTTGATCAGGTTCGCCGGTCCGAGCCGCCGGCGCGTCCCAGCCCGTTACCAGCGGCAGAACGAAGGCACGCTCACTGACAGCGCGGCCGAAACCGAAACGATCCGCCTCGGCAAAAGTCCAGACAGCAACCGCATTGTGCGCCAGGTGCTGCTCGTAGTGCTCGAGATATTGCGCTTCGCGCCGGAAGAGAAAGCGCTCGATGGTGCCCTTTGCCCGCTCGGCACTCTCGAAGGCGGAATCCGCCTCGACATTGTGGGCGACATAGACCGACGGATAGGGTCGGAAGACCTGCGCGAAGGCGGCCGGCAATTGCACCGAATTGAGCACCAACCCATCGAACGGGGCCAGGCTGTCGAGGATCGACTGGATCCGGTTTGCCGATACCGTAAGCATCTTGCCGGATGAAACCGACGTGCGGTTAAGGAAGGCGGTCGCGAGCCAGCGCAGTTTCCGAAGCGTGCCGACCTTGGCATTGGTAACCTCGAGCTCGCCGAGGAGGTGCATCTCGCAATCCAGCGCGGGTGTTTGTCCCGGCTGGAGAAAACCGATGACGCTGACCCGGTGACCGAGAGCACGAAGGCCGTCGAGCACGGCCCGGTTGGCGATGTCGAAGCCGGACGCCGGATTGGCCACGGGAACGAGCGAGGAAACCAGGACAAGATGCATTTTGCCACACGTCATGAATGGAACTGGGCACTTCTTTAACAGCATGGGGTGAAAGAGCGCTTAAAGCCCCCTTTCAAAATCTGCCGTCCGGGTTCAGCATCTGTTTAGGAAGATTTGTTGTATTGCACATCAATTTTGCTTGCACAGGTTTCGCCATGACGTCGACCGGCCAGGACATTTCCGTCTACTTCCGGACAGAGCTGGAGGACGCCGGCGACATCGAACTCGTCGTCGTGCTGCCGACGTTTCGCCGGCCCGAACACGTCGTCAAGTCGCTGAAAACCATTGTTTCCCAGAGGCCTGATGTCTCCTTCGCCACGGTCGTCGTGGAGAACGACGATGAAGGATTGGCCGGCGCTCAGGCCGCCAAGGACTTTTTCCTGGGCCATCCCTCCGAATCGATCGTCATCGTCGCGCATCAGCGTGGCAACTGCCATGCGTACAATGCCGGCTGGTCGATGGCGCTCGAAACCTATCCGAACCTCAAGGCGATCGCGATCATCGATGACGACGAGGTCGCGGCACCCGAGTGGCTCGATTGCCTCATCACGGTACAGGAAACGACGGGCGCCGACATGGTCGGCGGGCCGCAGCTCCCGGTCTTCGAGGGCGACGGCGGGCAGAAGTGGAAGCGCCACCCGGTTTTCACGCCCCACTATGACACGACCGGACCGGTGCCGATCCTCTATTCCTCCGGCAACGTTCTCGTTACCCGGCCGGTGCTCGACAGGATGCCGCGGCCGTTCCTGGACCCGGCATTCAACTTTATCGGCGGCGGCGATGCGGATTTCTACAGCCGCAGTAAAGAACAGGGCTTCTGCTTCGCCTGGGCGGCGGATGCCTGGGTCGCCGAAACCGTGCCGGCGCGCCGCACGAGCGCATCCTGGATCCGGGCGCGTAGCCTGCGCAATGGCGCGATCTCGACGATGCTCGAACATCGACGCGACCCAAGTTTCGGCGGGCGGATGCGAACCTTCGGCAAATCGCTGGCGCTGCTCGGCGCTTCGATCCCACGCGGCATCGAGCTCTGGAGCAAGAGCGGGCTGGCAAGCGCCGGGCTCTATCATTTCTATGTGGCGATCGGCCGGTTGATGGCCGAGTTTGGCCTCGTCAACGAACAGTACCGCACGCCGGAGAAAAACTGACGGCAGTAGCATTTGCAGGAGCGCATCCAGGAAAAGCCTGGAGCGGCCTCCGCCCGGAATTCCGCGACGTCAAAAAGGAAATGGTCGAGGTCGGAAAGCGAGCGGACAAAGCGCTCGCGTTTCTCCGGTCAATGCGAGCTGCTTGCCTTGACCGCGCCTTCCGGCAGCTTGTCGCTGGCGACATGGCCGTTCTTGTCGACGATTGGAACCGGCTTCTGCCGCGGCACGTTCTGGCTGTTGGCGACGCGCTTGACGTCGTCCTTGGTGAGGTATTCGAGCTGCTCGACGAGCACCTCCGTGATCACCTCTTCACCGAGCTTCTTGTTCAGGCCATCCTTCACCGTGGTCTTGAAGGTTGGCAGATCGAAGGTGCCGGTATCGGCAACGTCGATGAACTTCGAGCCGACGAGCAGATCGTAAAGCACGTCGGTGACCATCTGCCGGAGCGGAGCACGGAGATTGTTGATCCCCTCCTTGGTCGCAGAGAAGGAAAGCTTCGTGAGGAAATAGCCCTGGACCGAGCCCTCCTTGATCACCGGAATGGTGATCATCTCACCGGGAACATATTGTTCCGACGCGCGACGAGCTGCCTCGCCGTCCGTGACGACGGGCGCCGAAGCGCTTTGCATCGAAAAATAGACCGATCCGAGCGTGACCGCGCAGACCCAGACCCCGGTGAGAATGAGCTTGAGCATCAGAAATCGCTATAGCGGAACTGCGCTTCGGAATAGATGCCGTCCGCATCGGCATCCTGTGCAGCCGTCTTCAGGAGGTCGACGACGGAGCGCACCGCTTCGAGATGCGCTTCCACCTTCTGCGAGTTGATCGCCAGCTTGTCACGCAGGTGACGAGCATGCGAGGAGAAGGTCGACGACGTCTCTCCCGGCAACATGTCGCGATGCAACATCGTCAGTTCGTAGAGGCAACGACTCTTGTGCGCGTTCGACGTCTTGATGTCGAATTCCGGGTCGAGACCGATGCGGCTGTTCTCGTTGTCGAGGATCATTTCCAGTCGCCCGAGCACGTTCTGGATCCGGACGTCATTGGATGCCACAGCTTCCATGAATCAACTCCCAATTAAGCTTGCTTGTTCTTGTCGTCTTCAGGCGTAAAGCCGGTCAGCGTCTTGCGCTCATATTCCTGCACGAGGCTTGCGGCGAGGTTTCGGCTGTTGCCATCGAGCGAGGCCTGGACCCGATCGGTCGCGCTGCCGCTCGCCAGCTGATCGGCGATGCCGATGCCGCCGCTCTTCGAGATGACGTCGCCGATCTGCTCGGCCATCATGCTCTTCCAGATATCGCCTGCGTTCCCTTTACCGAACACGTTCTCGCTGTCGGTCGGCAACATCGACTTCACGAAGTTCTGCAGCACCATGGCCTCGAACTTTCGATAGGTTTCAGGGATCTTCTTCTGCTCGACGCGGTTGTTGATGTCGCCGAGCCCGGTCGAGCCGTCGGAAGAATTGAGGATGTTGACGGCGGCGGTGAAACCGTTGCCGTTTTCCGCGAGGCTCGTCGCCTTGAAAGCCGCACGATTGGCCTTCAGCCGCGCCTGCGCTTCCTGCACCTCGGTCGGGTCGGCGGCGCGCACGACATCCATCACCAGATCGCTGGGCGGAGAGATGGCCATGACGAATCCTCTCAAAATCGAGCCTGCATCGACCAAGGGCGACGCACAAAGGCAATAGTCGGACCGGCATCGCTCCACCGTCGGAGCATCCCCGGATGGCGTACTATCGCCCGTCAACCTTACCGGAAGCTGGCGCCTGCCCCGTAACGTGTTGATCGATCAGGTCATAGATGGAGTTGTCGGCTTCCTCGCGCTCCTCGGACTGGCGCGCTTCCTTCATGTTTTCCTCGAGCCGGTCGGCCTTTGCCCGCTCCCTCAGCATCCGCGCTTCATGCGTCTGCTGGATGCCGAGCAACATCTGGTCCTTCTGCACCAGACGCCCGACCTGCGAGGAATAGTGGCCGGAGAACATGCGATGCATCGGATGGGCCGAACCCATGGCATCGACGACCACGTCGATCGTCTCGGCCAAGGCCTCGCGTTGGCGCACCATCTCGACATAGTCGGCCTCGGCCATCTGCTCGAGATGGCGCTGGACGGCCACCAGGCGCTTGAGCTTCTGCGAACGCGTCTTCATCTGGCTATCCTCCCTGCATGACCGGCGCGAAACCGTCGCCGAACAGGCGCAGCATTGCGGCAATGCCGAGATAGAGCAGGAACATGCCGCCCATGATCAGATAGGGCTGCGAAATGAAGTAGATCGGGATCTGCGGGGCGAGCTTGTTGACCATGCCGATCGCTACGTTGAAAAGCAGGCCGTAGATGACGAAGGGGCTCGCGAGCCTCAGCATGATCATGAAGGTCTGCGCCAGCGAGTCCGTGAGCGTGATCAGCACGCCCTGCGGATCGAAGGCGGTACCGATCGGCATGGCGCGATAGGATTGCACGATCGCCTCGATCATCACGTGATGGAAATCGAGCATGAAGAGCACCATCAACCCGGCGAAGCTGATGAGGCTGGTCAATTGGTTTTCCGGCGTGTCTTCAATCACATCCGACGAGGGCGGGGAGCTGAAGCCCATCAACATGGTGATCGCCGCGCCGGCGAACTGCAGCCCGAGCACATAGTAGCGGGCGACGAGACCCATGACCACGCCGACGGCCGTCTCGGCGGCGATCAGATAGATGTAGGTGTGCCCCTTGCCGGTCACCTCAGGATAGATGTCCGTCCACATGACCGGCAGGATCGCCATGGACACCGCGACCGCGATGAAGAGCCGGACCTGCATTGGAACGCGGGCAGAAGAAAACCCGGGCATGATCATGATGCAGCCACCGATCCGGCAAAAGGCCGCGAACAGCGCGAGAACCGATCCCTCCGGGTCGGTGATCATGAAACGGAGCCGATGATCTTGATCTCGAGGCCCTTGGCAAGCTCGACATGCGAGAGCACGGGCAAAGTGGCAAAGAGACGCTCGATGATCATGCGAACATAAGAGCGGGATTCGGGCGAACTTACCAGTACGAAGGGCATGCCGCGATCGAGATGTTCACGGATAACTTTGGTCGCCTGTTCGCTGAATTCTTCCAGATGGCGCGGGTCGATGTCGAACTCGACGACTTCGCCCTTGGCGTCGCGCTTCAGCGCCTGATGGAAGACCATGTCCCACTTGTTGCCGAGGCGCAGCACGCGCAAGACGCCATTGTCGGCAAGATCGCCGCAGAGCTGCTGCGACATGCGCACGCGCACATGCTCGACGATCTGTTCGGTCTTGCGCACATGCGGCGCAAGTTCGGCAACCGCTTCCAGGATCAGGTGCAGGTTGCGGATCGAGACACGCTCGGCAAGCAGCAGCTTCAACACGGCCTGCAGGCCGGAATAGGACATGTGCGAGGTGCAGATTTCGTCGGCGAGCTTGCGGTATTCCGGGTCGAGCCGTTCGATCAACACCTTCACGTCCTTGTAGGAGAGCAGGTGCGGCAGGTTGTTGCGAATGACCTCGCTCAAATGCGTCAGCACTACCGAGACGTTATCGATCGGGTGGAAGCCTTCGCGCTTCAGGTCTTCGGTGAAGGTTTCGAGGATAGAAACCGCCGGCATGCCGAAGGCGGGTTCGCGGATCTCGTCGCCCGGCACGCTCGGCCGGCGGCCGCCGCCTGTCACCACCAGCACTTCGCCGACACGCACAGTGTTCGAGGCGATCGTCGTACCGTGGATACGGATATGATAGGCCTTGTCCGGAATGCTGATGTCGTCGGACACCTTGATTTCGGGAATGACGAGGCCGTATTGCCCGGCGAATTTGCGGCGCATCTTACCGACGCGGAAGGCCAGTTCCTGGTGGGCGCCGAGCAGACGCGTCGAGACCTGTTTGCCGAGGAGAAGCTCGATCTCGGCGGTCTTCAGCACCGATTTGACGGAATCCGCCTCGCCTTCCTTGGTCTGCTGGACCTTGGCGGCCTCCTCGGCGCGGCGGGCCGCATTGGCCGCTTCGATCTGGCGCGGCACGAGCCAGCTCAGAAAAGCCATGCCGCCGCCGAGAACGGCGAAGGGTAGGAACGGCAGGCCGGGGACGACCGCCAGGAGAATGATCAGACCGGAGGCGACCATCAGCGCCTTCGGATAGCCACCGAGCTGGCCGACGACGGCCTGATCGGTCGAACCCGAAGTACCACCGCGCGACACGAGCAGGCCGGCGGCGAGCGAGACGATCAGCGCCGGGATCTGCGAGACGAGACCGTCGCCGACCGAGAGCTTGACGAAGACGTCGGCCGCTTCTCCGATCGGCATGCCGTGGCGGAGATAGCCGATAATGATGCCGCCGAAGATGTTGATCGCGGTGATGATGAGGCCGGCGATCGCATCGCCGCGCACGAATTTCGAGGCACCGTCCATCGAGCCGTAGAAGGAGCTTTCCTCTTCGAGTTCGCGGCGGCGGCGCTGGGCCTCCTTTTCGTCGATCAGGCCGGCCGAGAGGTCGGCGTCGATCGACATCTGCTTGCCTGGGATCGCATCGAGGGTGAAGCGCGCGCCAACTTCGGCGATACGCGTCGCACCCTTGGTGATGACGATGAAGTTCACGGTGATCAGGATCAGGAAGACGATCAGACCGATGACGAAATCGCCGGACATGACGAGGCTGGCAAAGCCCGAAATGACGCCACCGGCAGCACCATGACCTTCATGGCCATGCGAAAGGATGACGCGGGTCGTGGCGATGTTCAGCGCCAGACGCACCATGGTCGAGATCAGCAGAATCGTCGGGAATGAGGAGAACTCGAGCGGGCGCTGGATCCACAGCGAGACCATCAGGATCAGAACCGAAAAGGCGATCGAAAACGCCAGCCCCATGTCGATCAGGAACGGTGGAATGGGCAGGAAGAGGATCGACAGGATCATCACGATGCCGAGCGCAAAGCCGACGTCGCGGCCCTTCGGTGCGACTTTCGGGATGATCAGCGCTGCTTGTTGTGCCATGTCTCTTCCGTCTCATCATGAGAACAAGGCAGCATTCACACGCGCTGCCCCACTTTAGAGATGGAAATAGCGGCCCAAGCTTGCGCGAGGGTTTCACGGCCGCACGTGCAGATCGCCCCGCACTGCGAGCGGATCAGAAACCGGATTGGATGCGCGAAAAGATGATGTCGGTGAAAATGGAGATCTGGGCGCCGATGAAGGGCGCAGAAACGGCAACCGTGATCATGACCGCAAGAATCTTCGGCACGAAGGTCAGCGTCATTTCCTGAACCTGCGTCAGCGCCTGAATGAAGGCGATGACGACGCCGACGATCATCGCGGCGAGTACGGCGGGCCCCGAGGCCACGATCACGGTCCAGATCGCGGCCTGTACGATATCGAGGGCATCCGCCTCATTCATGGATGGTTCACTTCACCTTGACGCCCGGGCCGATAACAAGCTCCTTGCCGCTATCCAGCACCGCAATGATTCCGTCAGAGTATAGTTTCACTTCCTTAACCACGCCAGTGGTCTTGCCGTCCTCGCTGGTGACGGTGCGTCCGATCACCGCATCGGCTTCGCTCAGCGACGTGCGCTGGAGGAGGCTCTCGAGGTTCTTGTTGGTCTTGATCGTCTGTTCCACCTGCGAAAAGGTCGCGAGCTGGGCGATCTGCTGGGTCGCATCCATAGGTTGCGTCGGATCCTGGTTTTTCATCTGGGCGACCAGCAGCTTCAGGAAGCTCTCGTAGTTGAGCGATGCCTTGGCCGCGTCGCCGCCCGAATCCTGGCCGGAAACGATCGGGGTGTAGCTGTTGTTGTTGACGCCGCTTACCGCCACGGTGCGATCTCCTTGCGAATCTGCTCGACCGTCGCCGGCGTGATTTCCTGCGTGTTGAGAATGCGGTCTTCGATCGCGTAGAGGCCACGGATCGCTTTCAGCGCCTCGAAGGCGCGGCCGTTGGTGACGAGACCGTCGACGCGCTTCAGTTCGGCCAGAATCTCTTCGTTCTTGAAGCAGTTGAGCAGCATGACGACCGACTTGCGGAACATGGCGGTCGACTGTTCCGCACCTTCCGGATTGATGAGGATCATCTGCGCGATGAAGTAGAGCTGCTTCAGCGGCGTCGTCGCGTCTTCCGGCTGCAGCACGTGGTTTTCGAGCAGGAAGGTCACGTCGTTCAGAAATTCGACTGCGACCTTGCGGTCAACGCGAAGCACCGCGCCGTTAACAAAAATCCGTTCGCCCGACTTCAGCGAAATACGCAGTGTGCTCTTCATTTCAGTCCATCCCTGATGATGGTGGTAATGTCAATTATGCCCTGGAAGTTGGAGGATTCGCGTTTGCGGATCTTCTCTGTCTCGTTGAGTATCCAGATGGCGATCGAAATCAGATTGGCGCGCAGCTCTTCGTTGAGCTGGTTTTCCGGAGCGCGCAGATCCTCGATGAAGCGGATCCACAGGCGCCGGGTGAAGTAGATGGCCTCGATGGCCTCTCTCGAATACCCTTTCTGCTGTTTCGCTGCTTCCATGAGCGCGATCGAGCGATCGAGTACCTGCCGTTCTCGATTTTTGGAGTCGGCGACGCCGTCCTCCATGATCTCGGCATAGGAAAACTGATACATTCAGACATCCTTCATGTTTGTCCGGTTCCCCATACTAGAGGAAATTGAGCAAGCTCATCTGCTGTAGTCGCGACGTTAGTGTATAGGACGTTTCCAACTGCACCTTTAGCGTGTTGATCCGGGTCGATGTCTCGATCGGATCGACGCCCTCGATGTCGGCGACATGCGTGTTGACGAGCTTGAGCTGCGCTTCGATGGAGGTATTCGCCTTCTTGACGCGCGCTTCAGAGATACCGAGCGAGCTGCGCTCCGCGTTGAGGCCGGCAATCCCCTGTTCCGCGTAGTCGAGGGCTGCGACGCCAATGGCCGAGCGCACCTCAGGCGTTACGTTCTTGTCCATCAGTTCAGCGGCGATCACGCTTGCCACCGCGAACATCCGGAAACCCTTGGTATTGGCGTTGGTCGAGCTCTCGATGACTTCGCTGGTGCTGATCCGGCTCGTCATGTTCTGGTTCGAAGCGTCGGACCAGTTGGCATCCCAGCCAGGTCCGGTGAACATCGGTTCGACGGTGTTCTTGATGAAGTCCTGCATTTGCGTGACGGAGAACTGGTTCATGCCGGTCAGCGGCGGAACCTGCGCAGCCATGAAGGTCGAGAGTGCATTGTCGAAAGCAGTCTTGGCGGCCGACGGCGGTGTCGTGTCGTAGTCGGCAACCGGCTTGGCATCCGTGTTGATGCCCGAAAACAGGAACTCGCCATTGAAAGAAGTGTTGGCCGCAGCAGTAAAGGTCTGCAGCGCGCCCATGATCTCGGTCTTCTGGATCTTCAACTGGCTGGCAGCATCGTTGCCCTTGTAGGTGACGAGTGTGTCGCGCACCTTTTCCGCCGCCTTCGCCATGGTCTCGAGAGCGCCCTGCGAACCGGAGAGACGCTGGGTCACGACCGAGTTCGTGCTCTTCATCGAGTTCAGCCGGTCCAGCTCGCGCTGAAGGTTGAGTGAACGCGACGCCGTCGCACCAAGCGCCAGGCCAACGTCATAGTGGCGGCCGGTGGTCTGCTCCTGGGTGAGTTTGAGCAGCTCCGACTGATTCTGCTGGATCGTCAGGCGCATTGCGCTCTGGATCGCCAGATTAGAAACGTAGGACGTCTTCATGATTACCTCACGGCTTCCATAAGGGCTGCCATCATGGCATCCACGGTACTGACCAGCTTGGCCGATGCTTTGTAGGATTGTTCGAGATCGAGCAGCAGCGACAGTTCTTCGTCGATGCTGACGCCCGTCTGCTTGCTGAGTGCTTCCTGGGTGCGCGCAAGCATTGCCTGCTTGTTGTCGTCCGCGGTCGAGGCCGTCTTGCGTGTCTGCTCGAGCCAGCCAACCGAACCGGTCGCAAAGTTCAAAAGGCTGCTATTGCTATCGAGGCCAGTCGACGGGGCGAACGACATGTTCTCGCCCATCTTGTTGATGAAGCCGTCGAGCAGCGCGGTATAACCGGGGCTCGGATTGGCCGCACCGCCCGGGTTCGACACCACGCCATTGAAGCCGCCGTCTCGCAGCAGCAACGGGTTCGCTTTGGCCAAGGCGTTGACGGTGATCTTGGACGCCATGCCGGGGACGATGGTGCCCGTTGGCGGAACGCCAGCACTTCCCCAGGTGAACAAGCCGGGCTGATACGCGATTGCCGGCGGGCTGCCTTCCTTGAAAAGCTCGACCAGACCGCGCGCGATCTCGTCCAGCTGCGACTGGAACTTCGGCGCGATATCGTCGCGCAACTGCACCAGGCTCGCGAGCTTGCCCTTGGCTGTCGTGTCCGCGCCGGTTCCGGCTGCGATCGGCACGCCATCGACGAAAATCTTGTTTCCTGTGACGGTGGCGTCGAATGTGGTGGTAGGAGCGAAAGTGACCTGACGCGGAATGTTCTCGAAGAGCACCGTGCCGTCGGTGGTGAAGATCACCGTATCGCTGTTGCCGCGCGTGACGGTGGAGATGCCGATGATCTCCGAAACCTGCTTCAGGATCTTGTCGCGCTGGTCGAGCGCGTCGCTGGCGTCACTGCCTAGGGCCGTCGCCGACTTGACGGCGTTGTTGGCCTTCTCGAAATCCGCCAGCAAGCCGTTCAGCTTGTCGACCTCAAGGGCGATTTCCTTGTCGGCATCCTTGCGCAGGTCCTGCACCGTGGTGGAGGTTTTGTTGAGCGAGTCGGCGAGATCCTGCGCATCGGAGACGGCCGTCGCCGCGATCGTCTTGTTCCCCGGCGTCGCAGCCAAGGTCTGTAGGCTGTTGCGGAAGTCCGAGAGCAGCTTCGACGGCGCCGTTTCATAGTTGTTGCCGCCGAGCGCCGACTTCAGCAGTTCCAGCCCGTCGCGAAGTCGGGCCTGGCCCGAGGCTTCGCCGATGCTGGCGATGCTCTGCTTGAGCAGCGCCTCGTTCTGGGCCCGGTAAATGGATACGACCTGCGCCCCGTTCGGCGTGCTGCCCAAGAGAGCGAGACGACGCGAATAATCCGCATTGCCCGCATTCGCGATGTTCTTCGACACGGTCGCGGTCTGCTGCGCCGTATTGCTGAAGGCCTGCTGTGCGATGGATATTGCGGAGGACAGCGACATGACGCGGACCGTATCTCTTTCAATTACCGTTTCAGGTTGACCAGCACGTCAAGCAGGTCCGAGGCGGTCTGGAACACCTTGGAGTTTGCCGTGTAGTTGCGCTGCGCCTCGATCATCGAGGTCAGTTCGTTGGCGATGTCGACGTTGGAGTTTTCAAGCGCCTTGGACTGGATGTTGCCGAATGCCCCGGAGCCGGCAAAACCGGTGACGATGACGCCGGAATCGGTGCCCTGCGAATAGACGTTGCCCGATTCCGGCTGCAGCTTGTCCGGGCTCTGCACGGTCGCCAGCGCGATGCGATACTTCGGGACGAGGTTGCCGTCGCCGTACTTGACGTAGACGATGCCTTCCTTGTCGATCTCGAAGCCCGACATCTTGCTCGGCTTGCTGCCGTCGATGCCGCCGCCGGTGCTGGTGAAGTCACCGCCGAGCTGCGTGGTCTTAGTGGTGTCGATCGTCAGAGCGCCGAGATTGGCGCCGGTGCCCGGCAGGTTGTTGATAGCCGTCGTCGTCAGTGTGGCAGGGACCGCGCCGGTGCGCTTGCCGGCCGCGTCGAAAGTCATGACCTGAGAGCCGATCACACCGGTGATCGGCGGGCCGGCCGAGTAAGTCGCCCGGTCGCGGATCTCCAGCGACCACTCATTGACGTTGGTTTTCTTGTAGACGAAATCGAGGATACGGGTGTTGCCCTGGCTGTCATAGACGACGAGCGAGGTCGCCTTTTCGTCGCCGATCGCTGCACCCGACGGCAGGTTGGCTTCCATCGCACCCTTGGTCGAACCGGAGGCCACCAGGCCTTCGTCCTTGAGCTTGACCTGCGTCAAGCCGTCAAAGCCGTTGACAACAACCGTCGGATCAGCGCCGGCCTTGTATTCGTAACCCATCAGCGTGAAGCCGGCGGTGTTGACGAGGTTGCCGTCCTTGTCGGGGACGAAGGAGCCGGCACGCGTCAGGAAATTCTGGCCGCCATTGCCCTGGACGATGAAGAATCCGCCACCGTTGATGGCCAAGTCACTTGCTGACGTCGTGTAGCTCGTGCCGCCCTGCTGCGAGATGCTGTAGCGCACCTGGGTCTCGACGCCGCCGGAATTGTAGTTGCCGCCGCCAGAAGGCAGGATCATCGACGAGAACTCGGTCGAGGCGCGCTTGTAGCCCGTCGTGTTCGCATTCGCGATGTTTTCGGCGACCGTGCCGAGACGGTTGGACTGGGCGTTCATACCGGACACGCCCGTTCTCATGCTGCCATAGAGACTCATATCGGATCCTCATTTCTTTGTTACGGCGACACTAGGAAGCGGGCCTTGCGTGAACCTGTCTTGATTCGGCGCCCGCTCAACCGCGTGGCGTTCAGTTCCAGTCGATGCAGTAGCCAAGGAAGCGCTTGGAATCGATCGGATCGAAGCCGAGCTTCTTGCGCAGTTTCTTGCGCAGCTTGCTGATGTGGCTCTCGACGACGTTTTCTTCGACGTCCTCGTCGAAGATCCCGTAGATCGCGTTGAAGATCTGCGACTTGGATACGCGGCGGCCGCGGTTTGCGACCAAATACTCGAGAATCCGCCGTTCGCGGCGCGGCAGTGCGAAGACGTCGCCGTTGATCTCCGGATCACGGCCATCGGCAAAAACGCGGATCGGACCGATGTCGGTAAAGTTGGCGATCGCCTTCAGGCGTCGGCGGATTGCAGCGACGCGGGCGAGGATTTCGCGGGGGTGAACCGGCTTGCGCACGACGTCGTCGACGCCACAATCAAAGAGCGCAAGCGTGTTTTCGAGAGAGGGGGTGTCGCTGACGGCGATGACGGGCGCCATCGACCGGTCGCGGATGGCGCGAGGCAGTGCGAAGGTGGCGTCGCCCTGACCGATCAGGAAGGCCTCAACGGCATCGATATCCGAATCAGCCGCCGCGTTTACCCACTCGCCAAACTCCCTGGGGTCGAAGCCCGTCGAGGGAATTCCTTCACGCCCGAAGAGCGACGTATAGCCGTCCTTCACAAGCTCTCTTTCATCAACCACTACGATCATTCGCCCGCCTCCGAATCAGTATGGCTCCGCACTGATCGAGAGGTACGAATCGAGGGATTCATGAACAACTAGAGGAAGTTACTGGGTGGAATTAATAATTGATTAACCATGTTTCGCCGATTTGATCTATATCTAGTGGCACCCCGTTAACATCGATACTAAAATAATGTGGAAAAGTTAACGGATTACGACAAATCCGCTTGCCGTCACATTGTCCACGCAATGTCGCCACAATGCGGCGGCGCCTTCAAAAATACAATTATTGGTTGCTCATTGACAGAACTGCGTGGCGTTCGGCGTCCACTTGCCGTAGCCCGTCGCGACGAGATTCGCGATCACCCGACAGACATATTTCTTCTGCGCCGGGTCGTTGTTCGGGCCCGCGTGATAGCGGGCGACAGCCATAGTCCAAGTCTCATGCTTGGCGTGCAGATTGGCCAGGAAGCGCGCGGCATATTCGACATTCTTGCGCGGGTCAAGCATCTCCTGCGGCGAGCTGAAATGCTCGCCATGGAAGTAATAGTTGATCTGCATACAGCCAAGATCGATGAGCTTGGCGCCCTGCGCACGGGCATTGCCGAACTGCGTGAGAACGTCCTGTTCACTGGTACCGAAATAGGCCTTGCCTTCGATGTTCATCGCATAGGGCTGCAGCGAGCCCTTGCGGCCGGTTTCGGTCAACCCGACGGAATAGAGTATCCCGGCGGGGATGTCGTATTTCGCCGCGGCGTTCATGATCTCGCGTTCGCAGACGCCGGCGCTGGCCAAGGCACTACATGTAGACGTGACCAGTGCGAGAGCGCTCAGTGCCGGCAGCCGCATCGTCCGTCCCGCCATTGCCAACCCACCTTTCCGCCATCGAAGCCTGGCCGTCGTCCTGTCGCTGCTGACGTCCCTGGGCGTTGCCGTCAGCCCGCTCGCGTCCCTGCTGCCCGGCCTGGGCTTGTGCCTGAGCCTGCGAGCCTCCACCCGAGGACGTGTCGCCGCCCGAATTGAAGACGATGTTGACCTGGTCGACCGCGAAGCCCTGCGCACGCAGGGCCTTCACCATCTCGCTCTGGTCGTCGCGCAACTGCCGGAACGCTTCGCCGGTCTCCACCTTCAGCTCGACCTGCAATTCGTCATCCTTGAGCCTCAGCGTGGCGGTGACGAGACCGAGTTCGATCGGATGGAGCTGGATCTTCAGCGTGTTCAGCGTCTTGCCTGCTTGGGTCCAGGCGCCTGGCTGGCTGAGTGCCGCGCTCGGCTGCAACGGGCTGGCGCCGACTTCGCCTGCGATCGCGTCCGCCACGGCGCTCGTGTTCGGATTCATCGAGATGCCCAGATAGCGCCGAGCCTCAAGCACCGTGACGTTCTCGACCTTGGCAGCCTGCGAACGGGTGCCGTCGAAGGCAGCCCCTCCATCCTTGGAGAGGCTCATGGTTACGGCCTGTCCCTTGCCGTCGGCCCGGGCGAAGCGGAAGAGCCGATCCGCGTCGCCCTCGCCTGCCGCGGACTCGGCCTTCGCGCCGTGCTCGCCGGTCCCAGCGACATGCATGCCTGCAGCCTCGCCCGTGCCAGTCGCCGGCTGACGGCCGGCCTTGGTCGTTTCGCCGAGCGCCTGCCCGACTGCCTGGCCGCCGCCAAGCAGCGTCAACAGGTCATCCATATCCGTCTTCGACGCCGACGTCGCTTCGCTGCCCTCGCCATTGGCGGCATCGGCGTCGCCTACCGCCGTCGTCTCGCCGTTTGCCTGCACCTTTGCCAGCCGCTCCGCAAGGGCGGCAATGCGCTCTGCGAGTTCGTCCGGGACGGTCGCGTTGTTCAAACCGGCCGGATCCGCGTTCGCCTTGGCCGTCTCGGCCTTGTTCGCCGCGCGCCGCGCGCCAAGGTCGCGTTCCGTTGCTGGAAAACGGTCGTGGGGGGCGTGTTCGCCAAGTGCTTGTTCGTCGCGGCCGATGGCAATGCTGCGCGTCGCCGCACCGTGCCTGCCGGCGGTCTTGGCAATGTTGTCCTTGTCGATCAAGGCTCCAGCCTCCGCGTCGTCGCCGGCAGCGGTGTCGCCGAGGCCCTTGCCGGTTCCCGCCTGATCATTCGCCTTCTGCCGTCCAGCATTTGCCACGGCGTCCTCGAAGGCGCCACCCGCCTGCTCCTTGCCGCCGGCGCGCCCATTTCCCTTGCCGGCAGGGGCCGGGGGCAGACCACGCAGGCTATCATCAAGAGCCCTCATTTCCCTTCTCCCTTCAGGAGAGCATCGATCTCTTCGATCTTCGACCTCCCCTTCGCCACGAACCCGTCGTGTTCGGGATCGCCGGCCGCACCGGCATCGATTTCCGCCGCGCCTTCAGCTGCGGCCACCGGGATCGGCGTATTGCCGAAGGGGCTTAGGCCACTGCCTGTCTCCTCACCCGTTTGCGAGCCGTCGGCTTCGACCGGTCTATCGGGTTTAGACGCAAACGCTTGCGTGAGGCTTTCATCATTCGGCGGCCTGACGACCGCATCTGCGACGGCTCTTGCGGCATCTCGCAGCGCACGGTCGCGTGGCGAAAGCTCCGCATCCGGTATCGCTGCTATGCTCGCTGTCGCGGCGAACACGTCGCTGGAGGGAACGGACGCAAGGCCCGCATAGAAGCCCGCGAGCACCTTCGGCTGCATTGCGCCGTCGGCACCAAGCGCTTCTGCCCGCTCAGAAGCCTGCTTCGCCAATACCTGCTTGCCGGCAATCGCTGCGCGCCGGGCGACACGCAGATAGACCTCGCGCTGGCGCGGCGCGTCCATGAAGTCGAGAATCTCGGAGATCCGCCCCTGGGCTTCTCCGTCGAAATGCGCGACGGCGAGCTCGACGAAGACGTCGGCGAACTGGCTGGCATAGGGAGACGTCAGGTAGCGGCGCGCATAGGTCAGCGCGTAGTGAAAGCCCTTGTCCGGCGCGTCGGCCTGCACCGCAAGGAACACCGAGCGACGCAAGGCCGCCTCCTCGATGATCGTGCCGGGAGCCGTCAAACGCGCCCAGTCGTAGTACTTCATCGCCGCAACCGGATCCTGCTGCGAGGTCGCATTGCCAAGAATGAGATAGAGATAGGGACCGATGCGGGCGTTTCGATATTCCGGGGCAGCCTTGGACAGGTTCTCGACGATCAGACCACCCTTGCCGTTCAGATAATGCCGTAGCGCTTCGGTCACGCGGGAATCGAAATTGCCGGCCACGTCATGATCCGAAAGGTACTTCAGCGTCTCGGGATTGCCGCCGCTCATCGCATAGACAAGCGCCGCATCGACGTTGCGCGGGTCGCTAAACACCGAGGCATCGGCGGCGCGCAACCGCTTGTCGATCGCCCCGAGCATGAAACGCTGCATCTCGATCGCGGAGTGATCGCCGAGCACCACGGAGTCCTGCACATATTGCAGCGACCGGATCATCTTGAAGGGTGCGAGTTCCTCGATATCGTTCGCCCTGGCGCTCCCGATTGCAAACGGGGTCGCCAGCACGCAGCAGGTCATCAGGATCGATCGCAGGCGTCTCAGCATCATGTTTAACCCGGAGCCGATTGCAGCAGGATCTCGATGCGCCGGTTGCCCGGCGCATAGGGATCAGCCGGGATCTGCAACCGCCGGTCGGCGAAGCCAGTGATCTGGCTGACGCGGCCTTCCTTCAGACCACCGCGAACGAGCATGTAATAGGCACTCTGGGCGCGTGCGGCGGAGAGCCGCCAGTTGTCATAGGTGCCGTCCTTGAACGGGCGACCGTCGGTGTGGCCGCGGATCGCGACAGCACCCTGCCGCTCGGCGAGCAGATGGCCGATCTTTTCCATCGCCAGTACCAGTTCCTTCTGCGGCACGGCCGAACCGATGGCGAACATCTGCGCGTCCGTGCGCTCGCTGATCGTAACCATGAGACCGCCCTCGGCCGGCGTTACGACGAGGCCTTCCGCCAGCTGGCCAGCCTCACCGGCAAGCTCCTTCTTGAGCTCGGCCTGGAGTTCTTCGGCCTGTTTCTCCGCGGTCGCCTCGGCCGTGTCGGTCTTCGGCTTGTCGCCGGCGTCGCTCTCGGCCGTTTTGTCCGTGCCGTCTCCTGCCTTCGCCTGCTCCGCCTGTTTTTCATCCTCGGTCTTGTCGACCGCGGGCGCGCCACCTGCCTGCATCGCAGATGCCGCGGCGAGCGCCACGTCGCTCTTGGTCGTATTGCCCGCTTCGGTCAGTTCGACCTGTTTGGTCCAGAAATCCGGATCGAACGGATCGCGATAGGCTTCGCCGCCGTCGGCGCCGGTTGCCGGACCGGACTGAGCCGCTCCGCCCTCACCCTTCACGCTGATGTTGGCCTGCTGGCCGACTTCGCGGGCGATTTCGGAGAGCACCGAATAGGGGTTCTCGAAGAAGTCTGCGTCGGAATACTTCGTTTCTTCGCCCGAGGTCGCCGTCAACTGGTCGCCGGTCTTGGCCGACCCACCGGACTTTTCCTGCTCGCCATCGACCTTGGAGCGCTGCTGCGTCTCCTCGCCCTGCGCATCCTTCGCCGGATCCTTCAAGCCGCGTTCGGCAGGCTTCTGGTCGGTCAATTGCACCGGATTGAAATAGGAGGCGATCGCCGCCTTCGTTTCCTCGTTGGCAGCGTTGATCAGCCACATGACGAGGAAGAAGGCCATCATTGCCGTCATGAAGTCGGCATAGGCGATCTTCCACGAGCCGCCGTGATGCCCGTCATGGCCACCGTTGTGGCGCTTGACGATAATGATCTCATGTTTGCCGTTGTGATGGTTTTCGTCGCTCATGCGAGAACTTTCCGGACGGTATCGGCCCAGGCGGCCATGCGTGTCACCAGGATCGCACCGTCCATTTCGACAGCGAGATCGATGTCGTCGGTTTCGACGTGGCGGAACAAAGGCATGTCCTCCCCGAGCTGGCGCTTCAGCGCCTCGAAGAGTTGGGTTGGGCCCTTGACGACGAGGGTGCAACCTTCGCCGGCCACCAGGCCCTGCTTAATCATCTGCGCCATATCGGCGACGGCGCGCTGCAGGAGGGCATCCTCCATGACCGGCGCAAGAACCCGAGCGGTCTGGTCTCCGAGCGCGGCCACCAGACTGTCGGCCATGTCGGCAAAACGCTCTGCCAGGCGGTTGGCGGTCTCTGCTTCGAGGCGTTGGGTCAAGGCCGCGAGCTCGGCCGCATGGGCCGCCTGCAGGTCGGCAATCTGGCGCTCGTGTTCGAAGACGAGCTCGGCCGTCGCCTCGGCGCGGCCTTCTGCGAAGGCGCGTCGGCGCTCCGCGTCGATGTCAATCTCTGGCATGGCTGGCCTCGCCCCGAGGCGGTCGCCATCGGCATAGTCGCTGTCCAGGTCGGGGAAATATTTTTGGGGCATCAGCGACAGCTCGACTTTCGGCGCGCTGAAATCCTTGAGGTAGCGGGAGAGCATCGCACTCATGACCGGTCACTCGCGGCGGCGCAGCGATGCGGCAATCCCCGTCTGATCACGAGACGGCACCCTCTGGCGCGGACTTCCATGGCTCCTGGCACTGCTGACATGTCTCCCACGGGTCCAGCCGCGGATGCGAAGAACCCAACATTCTTGACGTACATCGGCGATGTTCGGGCTAGTCGTTCCCGGAGCAATCCGATGCAGGCGGCGGCCAAGATTCATTTTGGCCGGCAGTCATGCGACAGGACTGCGAGAGAAGGCTATTCGGTCAAACTTGTGCGAAAATGAATGTGTTGGACCGCGCCAGGGCAATTAGCGCGGTCCAACCGTTTCCACCGGGGCCGTGACCGACGACGTGGCAGAACTCAAACTTTGCCGCCCCCATTCCGGGAAAGCGGAAGCGTTTTGGCGGATCCGCCGGGCGCAGCCGGCCGCTCTCCGCCGATGCGCCTTACTGTTGGAACAGGCGCAGGATGTTCTCGGAGTTCGTATTGGCGATCGAGAGCGCCTGGATGCCGAGCTGCTGCTGCGTCTGCAGTGCCTTGAGGCGCGTCGATTCCTCGTTCATGTCGGCATCGACGAGGCGACCGACACCCTTGTCGATCGTATCCATCAGGTTGGCGATGAAGCTCTCCTGCATGTCGATGCGCTTGGTGATGGCGCCGAGCGTGGAACCGGCATCCGTCAACTGGCCGAGGATGTGGTCGACGACGCGGATCATGTCGTCCATCTGGGCGTCGGTGGTCGCTGCCGTCAGCTTGACTTCCGACGAGGTCGCATTCGGGGTGGTCACCGGTGCGCCGATCAGGTGGAAAAGCTTGGCCGAGGTGCCGACCGGCGACGTGAGCAGCGAGGCGTCGTAGCTTCTGGTCAGGAGGCCACGGCTCGCATTGGCCGTATCGATCAGCATGGATTGCGCCGTGTCGAAGTCGAGCGTGGTGACCGACACGTTGCCGTTGGCATCGCGGTTGAACGAGGCAACGATCGACTTGGTGCCGACGGAAGCCGCATTCGCGTTATAGAGCCAGTTTTCGCTGGAGAAGGATGCGGACTGCGCGGCAGCCAGGAGCTGGTTCTTGAGTTCGGTGATTTCCTTGTCGATCTTCAGCTTGTCGACGCCCGGCTCGCGCGCGGCAACCAGCTTGCGCTTGATCTCGCTGACGACGTCGATGGACGAATTCATCGCCGCATAGGCCGTGTCGATCTTGGCTGCACCGAGGCCGAGTGCGTCTTCGACGGTCGACAGCGCCGCATTGTCGGAGCGCATGGTGGTCGCGATCGACCAGTAGGCGGCATTATCCGCAGCGGTCTGCACGCGGTAGCCGGAGGAAATCCGATCCTGGACCTCGGCCATGTCGGTATTGATGGAACGCAAGGTCTGAAGCGCCGCCATGGCGGCGGTATTGGTCATGATGCTGGTCATTGGTCACCTGCCCGGAATGAATTTCTGAAGACATTCCGGAGTGCAGAACCGGCAGCGATGGGACTGGCATCATGCGAATCGCCCCTGTTTTGCCCTGGAGGCGACCCTTCGCTCTTAACCAAGATGTAACGATTGCATGGTTAACAAATGGTTAACGCCGTTAGTAAGTCGGTAACAAAGGTGAACAAAAATAAGGGAATATGGATGAAAGGTTAAAGGCGGATCGCGCCCGCTGCCAAAGTTTGAAGCGCAAAACGAAAAAGGCCGCACGACCCCGTTGGGCGTGCGGCCTTTCTGCTGTGTGCGCAAGAGGGGCGAAAAATCGCCCGTCTTGCCTGTCGTTCGCTTAGCGGAACAGCGACAGGATGTTCTGCGAGTTCGAGTTGGCGATCGTGAGCGCCTGGATACCGAGCTGCTGCTGCGTCTGCAGAGCCTTCAGGCGGGTCGACTCTTCGTTCATGTCAGCGTCGACGAG